>NZ_JBVUAC010000003.1:0-281346 GCF_055791005.1 Leucobacter holotrichiae | reverse complement strand
GAAGGAGATGACCTTCCCGAAGCTCTCAGCCCAGGCGAGGAGCTGCTTGAACCCAGCGGTATCGGTCGCGATCGTAAGTGTCGCGAGGATCCCTCCGATCGTGTCCATCACGGCAGCGACGTGGATATGTTTATGCGTGTCGACGCCGATCACGACGTGCCCTGAACGGGAGGGTGTTTCTTGGGTCATAGCGGTGCTCTCCTCTGCCGGTTATCGTGGGGTTCACGCTGTCACCGGCGAGGGGACAGGACTGTCACGGGGACGCTATCGAAAGTATGCTCCAGGCTCCTATTAGGTCACGCCTCGTCCGGTGGCAGCGCTTCTATTGCGCTGCCCGGACGGAGGGCCGACAGATCAACGCAAAGGCACCATGCGGGCCAATCAAAACACGAGCCAGACCACTCCGACCGGGACTCCCCAATCCTTGCGAGACTGGGTACAAACAGACTGACAGTCGAAGCAGTTGCCCTTGCGGGACATCGACTGCGTCGCGCCGGCTTCAGTCAGCAGCGCCCGCCAGGACCTGTGCTGATACTGGAACCCCTGATCGGAGTGCACCAGCGGATGCTGGTCGGTCTCGAGCGTTTCGATCGCGGCGGACAGGGAGCTGTTCGTCAGTTCCAGGTTCGGTGACCGGCTCGTTGAGAACGCGATGATCTCCCCGTTGCACAGATCCATCACCGGGGACAGATAGAGCTTGTCGTCGCCGACACGGAACTCGGTCACATCCGTGACCCACTTCTCGTGCATCGACTGCGCCGTGAAGTCGCGGTCCAGGATGTTCTCCGCGATCTGGCCGGTCTCACCCCGGTAGGACGCGTATCGCCGTTTGCGGCGGGATGTGGAGGCCAGGCCGAGCTGGCGCATCAGCTTCAGCACGGTCTTGCGGTTCACCCGCCACACGGTTCTCACCAGCACGCTGTGCACGCGCCGATACCCGTAACGCGCCTTGTTCACGGTGAACACGTCGGTGATGGCGGCCTTCAGCTCGGCGTGCGGGTCGGGGACGTCCAGGCGGGCCTGGTGGTAGAAGAACGTCGATCGGGCAAGGCCCGCGGCGGCGAGCAGGTCGGTGAGGGAGTGGTCTGCCTTGAGGGTCACGACGGCGTTCACTTTGACCGTCGTTGCTGCTCCATCAAGGCCCGCAGTTTTCCCAGATACGCGACCTCCGCCTGAAGCCGCGCATTCTCCCGCCGCAACCGCGCCATCTCATTCGCCTCGCTCGGCTCAACGGTCGGCCCGGGCGGTCTGCCCGGGCGTTTGGGACCGAGCGCATCCTCGCCCTCATTCCGATACTTCCGCGCCCACGTCTCGACCAACTTCGGCGAGGACAGAGCGAACTCGCGAGCCAGCTCCGCCTTGGTCTCACCGGCGAGAAACCGGGTGACGATCTCGAGTTTGAGCTCGAACGAGTACGACGCCTTCGTCGGCTTCATCAGCAATGTCCTACTCCCACGCACCCGCCATCGGTCATAGAGCCGACGAATCGGGTTCAACCGGGACTCAAGGAGAGTGGCGACCGCATCCGGCCCCCACCCGTCCTCGAACAACGCTACCGCCGCTACACGGTGGTCATCAGAAAGCGAACTACGTGGATGCATGAAACTGCTCCCTGGTCGTCGGAACTGAATTAATCAGTCCAACTTTCAGGGAGCAGTTCAGATCCTCCCCTCCCTCTGCGCCGCGCCTACGCCCGCTCGTACCGCAGCGTCTCGCCCGCGGCCCCGTTCATCCACAGGTCCTGGCAGGCGGCCGCGAACTCCTCGAAGCCCTCCTCGATCGTGGCGAAGACGTTGCCGGGAATCCAGCCCTTGTCGCCGTTGATGAGCAGGTTGTTGCGGCCGTAGAAGACCGCGAGGTCGACGATGCTCTTGCCGGTGTCGCCGCCCTCGCCCTCCCGGTAGCCGTAGCCGGGATTGCCGAGCTCGGTCTCCGAGAAGCTGAAGTAGCAGACGTCGCGGGGGATCGGCGTGATGGTCGTGTTCTCCGGCCCCGGCTCCTCGGGGGCGAAGGCGGGCACGAGGTTGTAGATCTCGTTGCGGGCGTACTTGCCGTGGTAGACCTGGCCCTCCTGCGGCAGCGCGTCCCACACGGCGCCCGCCGTGCGCGGTGCCTCGTCGTCGAGCAGCCGTGCGCGGCAGCTGACGCCGCGCTTGAGCAGGGTGATGGTGATGTAGCGGCTCATGAGCACTCCCTCGTGGTCGGCGGGCGCCGGGCGCCCGTGCGCGTGGTCGACGGTGCGAGTGTTCGCCCGTGCGTCTCCAGATTATGGTCGTCGAACGAAAATTGTCAACAATCGGAATGTCCGATAGGGTAGCGTTCCATGGCGGGTCGCAGAGGATCCGCTCGCGGCGACGGGCAGGCGTCCGGCCGCGAGACCACCGTTGAAAGGACTCCGATGACGACGATCGGCTTTCTCTACCCCGGCTACGGCGCTGAGGACGACTACCCGTACATGCAGACGCTTGTGCCGGAGGGGGTCGAGCTCCGGCTTGTGCACACCTCGGTCGGGGTCGACGCGCACGAGGTCGACGCTCTGCTCGACCTCGGCCGCAGCGAGCGGCTGCTCGAGGGGGCCGAGGCGCTGCGGAGCGAGTCCCCCGACTCGATCGTCTGGGCCTGCACCTCCGGCAGCTTCGTGTTCGGACTCGAGGGGGCCGAGCGGCAGGCGGCGGAGGTCGGCGAGGCACTCAGGATCCCCGCGTCGTCGACCTCCCTCGCGTTCGTCGACGCGATCCGCCATCTCGGTGCGACCCGCGTGGCGATCGCGGCGACCTACCCCGAGGACGTCTCCGTGCACTTCCGAAGGCTGCTCGAAGACGCGGGTGTCACCGTCGTCTCCCTGGTGAGCCACGACATCGAAACCGCGGCGCTCGCAGGAGAGCTCGACGACGACGGCGTGGTCGAACTCGCTCGCAGCAACAACCCCGAGGAGGCCGAAGCAGTGCTCCTGCCAGACACGGCCATGCACACCGCCAGGCTCGTTCCGCGGCTCGAGGAGACGCTCGGCAAGTCGGTGCTCACGGCGAACCAGGTCACCCTGTGGCAGGGGCTGCGCCTCGCGGGGGTGCTGACGCCCATCGAAGACTTCGGGCGGCTGTTTGAGTAGCTTGGAGGAGATAGGGGCGGGAAGCCCGGGGGATCGCGCCGACCGTCGGCGTCCTCGGCCGTGAGGGGGCACGGTCTCGGAATCGAACCATTCACGACCAGTTGCAAAGGAGCAGCGAACGCATCATGAGTACGACAGCACCCGACAAACGCATCGAACCTGACAAGGCCACCCTGCGCAAAGCCATCGCCGCCTCGGCCATCGGCAATGCCACCGAGTGGTTCGACTACGGCGTCTACGCGGTCGCCGTGACCTACATCACCATCAACTTCTTCCCCTCCGACACGGGCACCGGCACGGTCTGGGCGCTCGCGACCTTCGCCCTGTCCTTCCTCGTGCGCCCCCTGGGCGGCATGTTCTGGGGGCCGCTCGGCGACAAGCTCGGACGCAAGAAGGTGCTCGCGCTCACGATCCTGCTCATGGCGGGCGCCACCTTCGCGGTCGGCATCCTGCCGACCTTCGAGCAGGCCGGCTTTCTCGCGCCCGCCCTCCTCATCTTCCTGCGCATGGTGCAGGGCTTCTCGACCGGCGGCGAGTACGGTGGTGCCGCCACGTTCATGGCCGAGTACGCGCCCGACAAGAAGCGCGGCTTCTACGGCAGCTTCCTCGAGTTCGGCACGCTCGGCGGTTTTGTGCTCGGATCGGCGATCGTGCTCGCGGCGACGCTGCTGCTTGGCCAGGACACCATGGCCGAGTGGGGCTGGCGCATCCCGTTCCTCATCGCGGGGCCGATGGGCCTCATCGGCCTCTACCTGCGCAGCCGGATCGAGGACACCCCCGTCTTCCAGGAGCAGGAGGAGGCCGCCGCGAAGGCCGAGAAGGAGAACACGCGCGGCGTCTGGCGCGAGCTGTTCTCGCACTACCGCAAGGCCATGCTCATCATGACCGGCCTCGTCATCGCCCTGAACGTGGTGAACTACACGCTGCTGACGTACATGCCGACCTACCTCGAGCACACCATCAACCTCTCCGCCGAAACCTCGCTGACCGTGTTCCTGCTTGGCCAGCTCGGCATGATGCTGCTCGTGCCGTTCTTCGGCAAGCTCTCCGACAGGGTCGGCCGCAAGCCGCTGTGGGTCTTCTCCCTCATCGGTCTCATCGTGATGGCGCTGCCCATGTACATGCTCATGGCGCAGGGCTTCGTCTGGGCGCTGGTCGCGTTCCTGGTGCTCGGCCTGCTGTACATCCCGCAGCTGGCCACCATCTCGGCGACCTTCCCGGCCTTCTTCCCGACCCACGTGCGGTACGCGGGATTCGCCATCACCTACAACGTCGCCACCGCTCTCTTCGGCGGCACTGCGCCCATGGCCAACGAGGCGCTCATCGAGTCAACGGGCTTCCGGCTCATGCCGGCGCTCTACATGATGGCGGCCTGTCTCGTCGGTCTCGTCGCCGCGCTGATGATGAAGGAGACGAGCGGGGTGTCGATCCGCACCCAGCCCGTCGCCATCGTTCCCCCGGGCACCCGCATCCCGGCGCCGGGGGAGAGCTGAGCCGCATGCGTGTCGACGCGATCCTCGAGAACGCCCGGGTGCTCACCCAGCACGAGCGGGTGCCGGAGACGGACGCGATCGCCCTGCTCGGCGGGCGGATCGTCGCGATCGGAGAGGACTGCGACGGTCTGCGCGCGGGGCGGCGCATCGACGCGGGCGGCGCGGTTGTGGTGCCGGGCTTCAACGACGCGCACGCGCACTCGGTCTGGTTCGGGCACACGCTGCTCGAGACCGACCTCGCCGCCTGCACCGGCCTCGACGACCTGTACGCCCGCGTCGAGCGCGCGGCGGGCGGGCTCGCCGCGGGCGAGTGGCTGGTGGCCTCGGGGTACAACCAGATGGACACCGGCGGGCGGTACCCCAACGCGGATCGGCTCGACGCCGCGGCCGGAGGGCGGCCCGTGTGGATCAAGCACACCTCGGGGCACTCGTGCTTCGTGAACCGGCGCGCGCTCGAGGAGCTCGGCATCACGGGCTCGGAGCGCATCGACGGCGGTTCGGTGGTCCGCGACGCCGACGGGAGGCCCACCGGGCTGCTCGAGGAGACGGCGATGTCGCTCGTGCAGGATCGCATGCTGCCCGCCCCGCAGCAGCAGATCGTCGCCGCGCTCGACGCCGCCACCGCCCGATACGCGGCGGAGGGCCTCACGAGCGTCACCGACGCGGGCATCGGAGGCGGGTGGATCGGGCACAGCGCCCAGGAGTTCGCCGCCTATCAGGCCGCGCTCGAGGCCGGCGCGCTGCGCACGAGGATGCAGCCGATGCTCGTATCGGACGTGCTCGGAGAGGTGCCGCTCAGCAGCGACGGCCGCAGCTTCCGGGGGTTGCCGGGCGGAGTGCGCAGCGGGCTCGGCGATGACCGGCTGCAACTCGGCCCGGTGAAGATCTTCCTCGACGGTTCGATCCTCGGTAACACCGCCCGCATGTCGGAGGGGTACCACAACTGCCCGAGCAACCACGGTTACTTCCAGGGCGACGTCGACGAGATGCGACGGCGCGCCCTCGACGCGGGCCGGGCCGGATGGGCGCTCGCGATGCACGCGGTCGGCGACGAGGCGGTGGGCCTCGCGATCGACATCCTCCGGCAGCTGCGCGGCGAGGGGGTGCGGCCGCCGCTGCCGCACCGCATCGAGCACGGCGGTGTGGTCACTGAGGCGCAGGTCGCCGCCCTCGCGCAGCTCGGCACGTCGATCGTCGCGCAGCCCTATTTCATGCGGGTCTACGGCGACGGCTTCCGCGACTACATCGGGGACGCGCGCTCCGAGCGGTCCTTCCGGCTCGGCAGTCTGCTGCGCCACGGCCTGCCCGTGGCGGGCAGCTCGGACCGCCCGGTGGCCGACGGGCGTCCACTCGCCGTGATGCAGGCCGCGGTCGAGCGCCTGACCGCGAGCTCGTGGGTGTACGGACCCGATGAGCGGCTCAGCACCGAGCAGGCGCTGCGGGCCTACACCGCGGGCTCGGCAGAGGTGACCGGCTGGGGCGCGGAGAAGGGCCGTCTGCTCCCGGGGTTTCTCGCCGACTTCGTGCTGCTCGGCGACGATCCGACGCGGGTCGACCCGTCGCGCATCGGCGACATCGAGGTGATCGCCACGGCCGTCGGAGGGGCCGCGACGCACGACCCCGGCGGTGTGCTGCGGGGCGGATCGGAGGAGGCATGACCGCGGAGGAGTCGCACGCAGAGATAAACGGGCTGCACAGCGAGAGACGGGCGTCGGGGGATCGCGCGGCCGGCGAGTCTTCGACGCGGCCGCTCGGCACCGCGGTCGTGACGGGCGGCACCTCGGGCATCGGCCTCGCGATCGCGCGCGGCCTCGTGGAGCGGGGGTTCGGCGTCGTCGTCACGGGGCGGCGGGCGCCGATCGATCCGCTCCCGGCGCGCACGAGGTTCGTGGAGGTCGACCACGCGGCAGCCGACGCGCCCGATCGCCTCGCCGAACAGCTCGACGACCGATTCGGACCGCTCATGGCGCTCGTGAACAACGTGGGGCGCCGGCACAACGACCGCATCGGCGAGCTGCAGCGCGAAAGCCTGCTCGAGACCATGTCGCTCAACGTCGTCTCGCACATGCTGCTCACGCAACGCCTCGCCCCGCTGCTCGCGGCGCACGAGGGCGGAGGCGGGCCGGGCGGCGCAGTGGTGAACATCAGCTCGCGCCTGGCGCGCGTCGGGATGCCGGGCGTGAGCGGCTACGCCGCCACCAAGGGGGCGATCAACGCGTTCACGGTCGCGGCCGCGGTCGAGCTCGCCCCGCTGGGCATCCGCGTGAACGCGGTCGCGCCGGGCATGACCAAGACGCCGCTCATCGAGAACTGGCTGGGCGAGCAGCCCGATCCCGCCGCCGCCGAGGCCGAGGTGACGGGTCGCATCCCGCTCGCGCGTCTCGCGGCTCCGGGCGACATCGCGGGGGCGGTCGTGTTCCTCGCCGCTCCCGACTCGGCCTACATCACGGGTGCGGTGCTGCCCGTCGACGGCGGCTACACGATTGGTTGAGAGGGTGCGCGAGATCCGGTTTCACTGTGCCGCGCGAGATCCGGCCTCACCGTGTCGTGTCGCGCGGTTCAGCCTCCTCGCCGTCGGCGGGCCGTGACCGCGACGCCCAGGCGGCCTCGATGGCGGTGCGGCACGCGATGACGGCCGGCGAGCGGTCGGTACCGCGCCTGACGAGGGTGGTGAGGCTGCGGTGCATGTCAGTCGGGAAGCCGGGCACCGGCACCACCGAGTCGGGGAGCCCCTCCGCGGCCGAGGCCGGAAGGAACGCGGCCGCCACGCCCTGTTCGAGCAGGCGGCGATGCACGTGCGGATCGGGCGACTCGAAGCGCACCCGCGGCTCGAATCCGGCGCTGCGGCACACGCCGAGACTCCAGCGGAAGGAGTCGGAGGAGCGCGGCTCCATCGCCCAGGCGGTCTCGGCGGGGTCGGTCGCGCCCGAGGGGAGGTAAGCGCGGATCGGCTCCCGGCCGAGGGGCGCGGCGAGCAGGCCGGGCGCCGGCGGAAGGGGGTGGCCGGGGTACTCGTCGGCCACGGCGACGTCCGCGCGCCGGGCGAGCAGCCTGTCGACCGCGGCCTCGGGGTCGAGCTGCACGAACTCGAGCGTCAGAGCCGGGGCGATGCCGCCGAGGCGGCGGGTGATCGCGGCGAGCATGCCGATCGCGAAGGTGTGGAACGCGACGAGCCGCACGGTGCCGCTCAGGGCGTCGCGCGACTCCGCGAGCTCGCTCTCGGCCCGCTCCAGCACCGCAAGCACCTCTTCCGTGCGAGCTACGAGGCGCTCGGCCGCGGCGGTGAGCCGCACGCCGCGGCCCTCGGTCTCGAGCAGCGGCACGCCGCACTCCCGCTCGAGCCGACCGAGGCGCTGGGAGACGTTCGAGGGGCTCACCCGCAGCGACGCGGCCGCGGCCGTGAGGCTGCCGCGCAGCGCGACCTCTCGCAGCAGCACGAGTTTGTTGGCGTCGAGCATCGCTCCTCCATCGTGAATTGAAGATGAACGGTACTAATGATACTCGTGGGCGAGAATGAACGGTGGAGGTGCCCTACGGTGGAGGGAGCAGAGCAGCTGACGGGCGAGGAGGAGCAGATGGCGGCACAGGTGCTGCAGACGGCGGAGTTGGATCGGCGGCTCGCCGCGGTGCGAGACGCGATGCGCGAGCTGGGCCTCGACGGCCTCGTCGTCGCCGACCCGGCGAACATCTTCTACCTCACGGGGTACAACGCGTGGTCGTTCTACACCCCGCAGATCTTCTACGTGCCCGTCGAGGGCGAACCGGTGCTCGCGATGCGCGAGATGGACGCGCTCGGCGCGCACCGCACCGCGCTTCGGTACGGCGTCGACGTGCTCGGCTACCCCGAGGCGCTCGTGCACCGGCCCGACACCCACCCGATGGCGTGGGTGGCCGAGCAGCTGCGCGAGCGCGGCTTCGCGAGCGGTGGCGGCGCGGGATCGATGCGCATCGGGTTCGAGGGCGACGCGCACTTCTTCGCCGTGCGCTCGTACCTCGCCCTGCGCGACGGCCTGCCCGAGTGGGAGCTGGTCGAGAGCCGCGAGCTCGTGAACTGGGTGCGCCTCGTGAAGTCGGACTTCGAGATCGCGCAGATGCGCAAGGCCGGGCTCGTGGCTAGCGAGGCCATGCGCTGCGCGGTCGACGCCGTCGCCGAGGGGCGGCCGCTCAACGAGATCGCGTCCGAGGTCATGGCCGCGCAGGCGCGCGGCGACCTCGACGGGGGCGCCGACGGCGACTACCCAGCCATCGTGCCGATGTTCATGCATGGCGAGGGCGCCGATACCCCGCACCTCACCTGGACCGCCGAGCGGATGGCCGCGAACGAGGCGGTGTCGATCGAGCTCGCGGGCGTGCACCGCCGGTATCACGCACCGCTCGCGCGCACCGTGTCGCTCGGCCGCCCGACCGCCGAACTCGACCGTCTCGCGGGGGTCACGGTCGAGGGGCTGAACGCGGCGCTTGAGGCGCTGAGGCCGGGCAGCACGTCAGCCGATGTGCAGGCCGCGTTCGACCGCGTGCTGCGCCGATACGGCCTCGAGAAGAAGTCGCGCCTCGGCTACTCGATCGGCGTCGGCTTCCCGCCCGACTGGGGCGAGCGCACCGTGAGCCTGCGGGCCGACGACAGGACGGAGCTGCAGGAGAACATGACGTTCCACGTGATCGCCGGCATGTGGATGACCGGCTACGGTTTCGAGGCGTCGGAGTCGGTGCGCGTCGCACCGGGAGGCGCCGAGGTCTTCACCGACGCTCCGCGTCGGCTCATCGTGAAGGGAGCCTGAGCATGGCCGTCACCCAACTCACCCCGCCGTTCGCCGATCGGACCGACCTCCTCGTCGGCTCGGTGATCGACGCCTCGACGGCGCTGCTCGCCGAGCAGCAGCACGACATCGTGCGCTTCGCGATGGGCGCGCCGAGCGAGGATCTCATGCCGATGGCCGAGATCGACGAGGCGTTCACCCGCACCGCAGAGGGTCGTTACGACTACGCCGAGACGCAGGGCGAGCCGGTGCTGCGCGAGCAGATCCTGGCGCTCAGCGACCGCCTCGGGGTGCAGACCTCCGACGAGCGCCTGCTCGTCACGAGCGGCGGCATGCAGGGGCTCGACATCGCGTTCAAGCTCTTCACCGACCCGGGCGACCTGGTCATCGCCGAGGCCCCGACCTACAGCAACGGCAACGCCACGGCCCTGAGCTACGGCGCCGAGGTGCTGCCGGCGCCGGTCGACGACGCCGGCCTCGTGGTGGAGGCGCTGCCCGAGCTCGTGGCGGCGAAGGGCCGGGCTCCGCACGCGATCTACACGATCCCGAACTTCCAGAACCCCACCGGCGTGACGATGAGCCGCGAGCGGCGCGAGCGGCTCATCGAGCTGGCCGAGCGCTGGGGCGCGATGATCATCGACGACGACCCCTACGGCATGCTCCGCTTCGAGGGGGAGAGCGTGCCGAGCTTCGCCGAGATCGCCCCCGGGCACCCGCTCCTCTTCCAGGTGCGCACCTTCTCGAAGACCATCGCGCCCGGGCTGCGCACGGGGTGGATCGATGTCGACCCCGCCGTGCGCGAACTCGCGATCAACGCGAAGCAGGCCATGGACACCTGCAGCAGCGTGCCGGTGCAGCGCGCGGCCGCGAGCCTCCTCGCGGCCGGGCATCTCGAACGCCACGTCGCGCGCATGCTGCCCGTCTACCGCGAGCGCAAGGAGGCCATGCGGGCGTCGCTCGCGCGTCACTTCGGCGATACCGCGGTGGCGACCGATCCCGAGGGCGGGTTCTTCCTCTGGGTCACCTTCGCGGGGGAGCTGGCCGGCGTCGACACCGAGGAGCTCTTCCCCGCGGCGCTCGCTGAGGGCGTCGCCTACATCCCGGGGCCGGCGTTCACCGTCGACGAGTCGATGCGGGGCGCGCTGCGCCTCTGCTTCGCCACGTCGTCTCCCGAGCGCATCGAAGCGGGCGTCGCGCGACTGGCCCGGGCGATCCGCCGCACCGTCGGAGGCGCGCGGTGACCGCCGCGGATCGCGCCGCCGGATCCGCCGCGGCTGAGCAGCCCGGGTTGGAGCAGCGCGCGCTCGAGCTGATCGACCGCGACCGCATCGTCGACGATACCTGCGAGCTCATCCGCGGCCGGGGCGAGAACCCCGGCGGCACCGAGGCCGAGACCGTGCGCCGGTTGCGCGCCGCGTGCGAGCGGATCGGGGCGACCGTCTCCACGCAGGAGTTCGCGCCCGGACGCGAGAACCTGCGGGCCGTGCTCGGCCCCGATTCCGGGCCCTCGATCCTCTTCCTCGGGCACAGCGACGTCGTGCCCGCCGGCGAGGGCTGGAGCGCCGACCCCTTCGAGCCGCGGGTGCGAGACGGCCTCGTCATCGGCCGCGGCGCGACCGACATGAAGGGCGGCCTCGCCGCGGTGCTCGCCGCGATGGAGGCCGTACACGCCGTCGCGCCTGGGCTGCGGCTCGAGCTGCTCTGCACGGGCGACGAGGAGGATCGCGCCCAGGGAGTGATCGCGGCGCTCGGAGCCGCCGAGGCGCTGAGCGAGGGATCGCCCCGCCGCTACCTCGCCTGCATCGTCGCGGAGCCCACCGACCTCGACACGGTGATCGGCTGCCGCGGCGCGAGCAACTTCGTCGTCGAGTGCCTCGGAGCGTCGGCTCACGCGGGCCGACCCGAGGACGGCGCGAGCTCCATCTACGCCGCGAGCCGCGTGGTCGAGCTCGTGCGCGAGGAGCACCTCGCGGCCGCGGAGGGGGAGCGGGATCCGCTGCTCGGCGGGCCGACCTGGAACGTGGGCACCATCGCCGGCGGCAGCGGCACCTCGATGGTGCCGCGGCAGACGATCCTCACGGTCGACCGCCGGACGATGCCGGGCGAGGATCCCCGGGTCGTGCTCGCCGGTCTCCTCGCCCGTGTACGAACCGACATCGCCGCGTGCGGCATGGCCGGCGCCGACCGCGTCGAGGTGCGCGGAGAGGTGGACATGGAGATGCCCGGGTTCCGCACGGATCCCGATTCCGAGCTCGTGACGATCGCCTCCGGGGCCGTCGCCGAACTCGGCGGCGAGAGGCGGGTCACCGGGTGGACTGCGGCCTGCGAGGGCGGTTTCATCGCGGCCTTCCACGGCGCCCCCACCGTGATCCTCGGGCCGGGCGATATCAACAACCAAGCGCACCAGCCCGACGAGAGCGTGCGCGTCGAGCACCTGCTCATCGCGGCGCGGGCCTACACGCTCATCGCGCTCCGGCTCGCAGCCGGCGCCGCGGGGAGCGCGGTGCGTGCGGAGCCCGGCGGAACTGCGGAGCTCGCAGGGACGGCGGAGATCGCAGGGACAGCAGAGACGGCGGACCGGGCATGAATAGGAGTGGAGAGAACATGACGCAGACGAAGACCGCGATCGTCACGGGGGCGACCTCTGGCATCGGAGTGGTCATCGCGCAGCAGCTCATCGACAGCGGCTTCGCCGTGGCGGTGGTCGGTCGCTCGGTCGAGCGGGGGGAGGCCGTGGTCGCCGATCTCGGCGAGCGCGCCCGCTTCTTCGCCGCCGACCTTAGCGCCCCTGGCGCCGCCGCCGACCTCGTCGGGCGGGTCGTCGAGGCGTTCGGCCGCGTCGACGTGCTCGTGAACAACGCCGCGATCGATCACACCAATGACCTGCTCGAGGTCGGGGAGGACGAGATCCGCGCGACCTTCGAGACGAACACCTTCGGCACCATGAACCTGCTCATCGCGGCCGCCAGGCGCATGCGGGAGCAGGGGCACGGGGGCGCGATCATCAACATCACCTCCCGTCTCGCGAGCATCGGGGTGCCGACGATGGGCGTCTACAGCGCCTCGAAGGGTGCGATCCTCGCCTTCACGAAGGCCGCCGCGATCGACCTCGCGCCGTTCGACATCCGAGTGAACGCGGTCGCCCCCGGTATGACCCGCACCCCGCTCTACCAGGAGTGGCTCGAGGGTCTGCCCGACCCCGAGGCCGAGGCGGAGCGGGTCGCCGAGGCGATCCCGATGGGCCGCATCGCCGAGCCCGAGGACGTCGCGGCGGTCGTGAAGTTCCTCGCCTCCGACGAGGCCGCGTACCTCACCGGCGTGTCGATCCCGGTCGAGGGCGGGTACCTCGCCAAGTAGGCGGACGAGGATCGGCCGACGCGGATCCGCCCCTCTCGCGACCGCGGGGAACGCGGATCAATACTGTTGGCAAAAATTGTAGGACAAGGCTACAATTTAACAAGCCAAGCTTCTTTCTGAGAGAGGACATCGATGTCTGTACTGCTGCCTTCGCCCGAGCGGCTCGCCGCGTCGGAACGCGCGCTCGAGAGCCTGCCCGGCTTCTCGAACCACGAGCCCGGCGCCGACGAGTTCGCAGTGCTCGACCCCTCCACAGAGCAGCGCATCGCGACGCTGCCGAGCCGCTCCGTCGACTACGCGCTCGAGCAGGTCGGCATCGCCGACGAGGCCGGGCGCGCCTGGGCCAAGACGGCCCCGCGGCACCGCTCCGACGTGCTCCACCGCGTCTACGACGTGCTCATCGAGAACCGCGAGCGCCTCGCCTACGTGATCAGCCGCGAGATGGGCAAGACGCGCGCGGAGGCGAGCGGCGAGGTGCAGTACGCGGCCGACTACGTGCGGTGGTACGCCGACGAGCTGTTGCGCCCCGCCGGAGGGTTCCGCGAGAACCCGGCGGGCGGATCCACCATCCTCACCCGCCGCGCACCGGTTGGCCTCGCGCTGCTCATCGCCCCCTGGAACTTCCCCATGGCGATGATCACCCGCAAGATCGCCCCCGCGCTCGCCGCAGGGTGCGGATCGGTCATCAAGCCTGCGAGCCTGACCCCGCTCACGACGGTGCTCACCGTCGAGCTCATGGCGGAGGCCGGCGTGCCGCGCGAGCTCATGCGCGTCGTCACCACGAAGCATTCCGGGGCGTTCAGCGAGGCTGTGCTCGCCGACCCGCGCGTGCGCAAGATCTCGTTCACGGGATCCACCGGCGTGGGCTCCGAGCTCATGGGGCTGGCCGCGAAGCACGTGGTGAAGAGCTCGATGGAGCTCGGGGGCAACGCACCGCTCATCGTCTTCGACGACGCCGACCTCGAGCGTGCGGTCGAGGGCACGATCGCCGCCAAACTGCGCAACGGCGGCCAGTCGTGCGTCGCGGCCAACCGCATCTACGTGCAGGACGGTATCGCGGACGACTTCGTCGCCGCCTTCAGCGAGCGCATGTCTCAGGTGCAGCTCGGCCACGCCGTCGCGGAGGGCGCGGCGCTCGGCCCCGTGATCGACGACCGCGCCGTCGCGAACTTCGCCCGCCTCGTCGACGACGCGGTGGAGCGCGGCGCGGACCTCCGGGCGGGCGGGAAGGCCCTCGACGGAGCCGGGCACTTCTTCGAGGCGACCGTGCTCGACCGAGTGCCCGCGGGCGCCGACATCGCGAACACCGAGATCTTCGGCCCCGTCGCCGCGATCAGCCGCTTCGCGACTCAGGAGGAGGTGCTGACGGCCGCCAACGACACCCCCTTCGGGCTCGCCGGCTACGTCTTCACCGAGAGCCTCGACCGGGCGCTCAACGTCGCGGACGCCCTCGAGACCGGCCTCGTCGGCATCAACAACGGCGTGCCGACGACGCCCGCCGCGCCGTTCGGCGGCGTCAAGCAGTCGGGCCTCGGGCGCGAGGGCTCCGGCGAGGGCCTCGAGGAGTACCAAGAGATCCGCTTCTACAACATCTCGAGGCGCGAGACCGCCTGAGCCCGGTCGATCCGGACTCGGCCGATCCGCCCCGCCCTTCACCCATCGCCTCGCCCCTCACCCACCCCGCCCGGCACGACCGGGCGAACCCGAGACCAGGAGAACCCGCATGACCACCACCATCACCGATCGTCCGCAGCGCGTCCGCACCGAAGTGCCGGGCCCGAAGTCGCGCGCCGCGCACGCGCTCAAGGAGCAGCACGTCTCGGCTTCCGTGAGCCCGCTGCTGCCCATCTACATCGATCGCGCCGAGGGATCGGTACTCACCGACATCGACGGCAACGAGTTCATCGACTTCGGCTGCGGCATCGGCGTGACCTCGCTCGGGCACGGCAACCCCGCCGCGATCGAGGCCGCGATCGAGCAGACCCGCCGCTTCACGCACACCCTCTTCGGCGTGACCCCCTACGAGCTCTACGTCGAGGTGTCGCGCCTCCTTGGCGAGATCACCCCGGGCGACTTCCCGAAGAAGTCTGCGCTCAGCTCCACCGGTGCCGAGGCCATCGAGAACGCCGTGAAGCTCGCGCGCGCCCACACCCGGCGCAACGGCATCGCCGTCGTCGACCACGGTTACCACGGCCGCACCAATCTCACGCTCGGCATGAACTACAAGGCGCAGCCGTACTCGGCCGGCGTCGGCCCCCGCCCCGGCGAGATCTACCGCGTGCCGAACTCCTACCCCTATCGCGACGGTCTCGACGGCGCCGTCGTGGCGAAGCGGGCCATCGCGCACCTCGAGAAGATCTCCGGCGCCGACAACCTGGCTTGCCTCGTCATCGAGCCCGTCCAGGGCGAGGGCGGCGTCACCGTGCCCGCGCCCGGCTACCTCGAGACGCTGCAGGCCTGGTGCAACGAGCACGGCATCGTGATCATCGCCGACGAGATCCAGACGGGCCTCGGCCGCACCGGCGAGCTCTTCGCGAGCGAGCACTTCGACTTCGTGCCCGACCTCGTCGTGACCGCGAAGGCGCTCGCCGCCGGCATCCCGGTCTCGGCGGTGACCGGGCGCGCCGAGATCATGGACGCGATCCCCGCCGGAGGCCTGAGCGGCACCTTCAGCGGCAACCCCGTCGGCTGCGCCGCAGCGGTCGAGGTGCTGCGGCAGCTGCGCGAGCCCGGCTTCCTCGAGCGCACGCGCGAGATCGGGGAGCGTCTTCAGAGCGGGCTGCGCGCGCTACAGGAGCGCTACCCCCTGATCGGCGACGTGCGAGGGCTCGGCGCCCTGCACGGCGTCGAGCTGATCGACGAGGACGGCGCGCCCGACCCCGCGGCCTTCCGCGCGGTGAGCCGACACGCGGCCGAGCATGGTCTGCTCGTCATGGCCGGCGGCAGCGACGGGCACGTGCTGCGGCTGCTGCCGGCGCTCAACATCTCGGACGCCCTCATCGACGAGGCGCTCGCGATCCTCGATGACGCGTTCGCGGCGCTCTGAGCCGCGTCAGATTCTCGCGGCGGGCGTCTCGCCTCCCGCGAGGATCTCGCTCAGTCGACGGTAGTTGCCTTCGATGTGCTCGCGCAGCAATTCGACGGCCACGTCGCGGTCGCCCTCGCGGATCGCGTCGTAGATGCCGCGGTGGCGATTCACGATCGAGACCTGCGGATTCACGTACTCCTCGTCCGTGTACGACAGCACGGTGAAGTAGAACACGAGCTCCTTGCAGATCAGGCGGTAGAAGGCGCTGATCCGCTCGCTGCCGAGCAGGTCGACGATGGCCTGGTGCAGGTCAAGGTCGGCCGCGACGATCTGCTCGGGCGCGTTCTGATCGGCCGCGCTCACGAGCACTTCGAAGGCCGCGTCGAGTCGCCGCAGCTGCTGCTCGTCGGGCACCTGCCGAGCCCCCGAGAGCTCGAGCTCGATGCGGGTGCGGTAGAGATCCTCGAGGTCCCTCGCCGTAGGGGTGCTGACGACGGCGCCGCGGTGGATTTCGTACTTGACGAGGCGGCTGCGCTCGAGCAGGCGGATGGCCTCCCGCAGCGAATTGCGGGAGACGCCGAGCTTCGTGGCGAGGCTCGACTCGCGCAGCGGCTCACCGACCTTGAGCGCGCCCGAGACGATCAGACCGACGAGCGCGTCGGAGACTGCCTCCGCGGTACTGACCCGGTGCAGTGAGATGTCGTCGAGTTCCGGCATGGTCCTACTCAAGGGGGATCGAGCGCCCTCACGGGGCGGTGTGCGTGCATGGGGTACACACAGGATACGTCCGCTCGGTGCCCGGAGGTGAGTTCGGTCTGCGCTCCGGTCGCGCCCGCACGAGCCCCTGACTGAGAAATCTCCTCTGAAATCGGTCGAAATCCGCGAGATTCCGCCGAATTGGGGTAGATTCGTACGCGATCAACCGATCGGACCCTCCCAACGGGTGGGGGACACCTGAACAAGATCAGGGGCCGGCGCCGCGCGTCTCGCCCTGGAAGGACACAACATGGCACTCAACAAGACTGAGCTCGTCGCTAAGATCGCGGCCGAGACCGGCCAGAGCCAGGCCGCCGTTTCGAGCGTTATCGACGGCCTCTTCGCCGCGGTTTCCGAGACCGTCGCCGGTGGCGACAAGGTGTCGATCCCGGGCTGGATCTCCTTCGAGACCGCGACCACCGCTGCCCGCACCGGCCGCAACCCCCGCACCGGTGAGACCATCGAGATCCCCGCCGGCAAGCGTGTGAAGGTCTCGGTCGGCTCGAAGCTCAAGGCTGCCGTGAAGTAACTTCTTCACCCTCAGAGAGCCCCGGTCGCGCCTCGGCGCCGCCGGGGCTCTCTGCGTTCAGGGGCGGGCGCCGCGGTGTCGGTGTAGAGGAGACGCCCGGGCGGCCGGGTTAGGCTGGTTCGGTGCCCCGATACCTGCGCGTGCTCGCGCCCGCCACCCTGCTCGCGGCGACCCTCGTAGCCTTGATCATCGGGCTCTCGATCGGGGGCGCGGCCGATGAGCGCGCACTGGCCGATCCCGGCGCGATCGTGCGCTTCGGCCTTCCCGTCTCGCGCACGCTCGTGAACGTGTCGATGGCGGGGCTCATCGGCTCCGTGGTGATGGCCGTCTGGGCGCTCGCGGGCCTCAACCCGGCCTCGCACGCAAGCGGGACCCGCACGCACGCGCCCGCATCCCGCGGGGGAGGCGAGCCGCCCGCAGAGACGCGGACCGCAATGGATCTCGCCGCGGCGTCGGCCGCCGTGCTCACCGTCGCGAGCGCGGCGACGATCCTCTTCACCTACGTCGACGTATCCGGCCTCGCGTTCTCGCCCGATGCGCAGTTCGGTGCGGGGCTCGCCCAGTTCGTCACGGAGATCGAGCTGGGCCGGCTGTGGCTGCTCGAGTTGCTGCTCGCCGCGGTCACCACGGTGATGGCCTTCGCGATCCGGGGGCGCCGCCTCACCCTGCTGGTGCTGCTCGCCGCCCTGGTCTCCACGCTGCCCCTCGCGCAGCAGGGGCACGCCGCAGGCGCGTCAGGGCACGGGCTAGCCGTCAATGCGCTGCTGGTGCACCTCATCGGCGCGGCGGTGTGGCTGGGGGGTCTGCTCACCCTGGTCTTCGTGGCGAGGGTCGTCGACCGGCAGCGGCTGGCGGTGCTCACCGCGCGCTACTCCACGCTGGCGCTCTTCGCGTTCATCGGCGTTCTCGCCTCGGGTGTGGTGAGCGCATGGATGCGCATCGGCTCCGTCGACGCGCTGTTCGGCACCGGTTACGGGCAGCTCGTGGTGCTGAAGACCGCGGCGCTTCTCGCCCTCGGCGTGTTCGGCGCGGTGCAGCGCTCGCGCCTGATCCCGCGTATCGCGAGTGGTGCGACCCGGGCTTTCGCCTGGTTCGTCGTCGCGGAGCTCGCCGTCATGGGCATCGCGAGCGGTGTGGCGGGAGCGCTCGGGCGCACCGCGACGCCGGTCGCGCTCGAGCCGGCTCGCGATCAGGGCGGCAGGATCAGCCCGGCCGAGTGGCTCACCGGCGATCCGCTGCCGCCCGAGCTGACCGCCGGGAGCTACCTCACCGAGTGGAAATTCGACCTCGCGTGGGTGCTCGTGTGCGTCTTCGGCGTCGCGCTGTACCTGGCGGGAGTGCTGCGCCTCGCCCGCCGCGGCGACCGGTGGCCCATCGGCCGCACCGTCGCCTGGATTCTCGGCCTGCTGCTGCTCTTCTACACGACCAACGGCGCGCTCAACGCGTACGAGCAGTACCTGTTCAGCGTGCACATGCTGGGGCACATGATGCTGACCATGCTCATTCCCCTCGTGCTCGTGCTCGGCGCGCCGATCACGCTCGCGCTGCGGGCCGTGGAGCGCCGCACCGACGGCTCGTGGGGCGGTCGCGAGTGGATCATGTGGGCGATCGCGACGCCCTACTCGAAGATCATCACGCACCCGGCCGTGGCCGCGGTCGTGTTCTCGGGGTCCCTGTGGGTCTTCTACTTCACGCCGATCGCACGTTGGGCCGCCGAGGAGCACCTCGGCCACCAGTGGATGATCATCCACTTCCTCATCTCGGGCTACCTGTTCAGCCTGTCGATGATCGGCGTCGATCCGGTGCCGTACCGCTTCCCGTACCCGCTGCGACTGGTGACCCTGTTCGCGACGATGGCGTCGCACGCGTTCTTCGGCGTGACGCTCATGACTGGTGACGGGCTGCTGCTCGCGGACTGGTACGGCGCGATGGGCCGCACCTGGGGTGCGACACCGCTCGAGGACCAGAACACGGGAGGCGGGATCGCGTGGGGGATCGGCGAGCTGCCGACGCTCGCGCTCGCGCTCGTGGTCGCGGTGCAGTGGTCGCGCAGCGACGCGAAGGAGCAGAAGCGCAAGGATCGGGCCGCGGATCGCTCGGGGGACGCCGAGCTCGAGGCCTACAACGCGATGCTGGCGAAGACCGCGGCGCGCGACGAGCGCGCCGCGCGCCGCTGAGCGGGGTCGAGGTCGGGGGCGGAGGGCGCCGCGCTCAGGGAGGAGATCGTCGCCCGGGCGGGAAGCTGTCGACTATCCCGCCCGCGCGGGCGCGGATCTCCTCCCTGTCAGGGCCCGGTTCGGAGATCGAGCGCCAAGCGGATCCCGAACATCAGCAGTACGCCGCCGGTGACGCGATCGAGCCAGCGCATGAAGCGGGGTGACCGGAGGCGCGCGCCGAGCGCCCCGCCGGCGACGATGATCACCGCGAACCAGATGAGACCGAAAGCGTTGTGCACGAGCGCGAGCAGGGTGCCCATGAGGATCGGCGAAACGCCCTCCGGCACGAACTGCGGGATCGCTGCGAGGTAGAACACTCCCACCTTGGGGTTGAGCAGGTTGGTGACGAGCCCGGTCGCGAAACCGCGCCATGCGCTGCCCCGCAGCTCGGGGAGGTCCTGGCCGTGCGTTGCGGCACCGCGGAAGCTCGAGACGATGAATCTCAGTCCCATCCAGGCGAGGTAGACGGCCCCGGCGACGCTGAGAATCCGGTAGGCCGTCTCTGAAGCGGCGAGGAGCGCGCTCGCTCCGACGGCCGCGGCGATTCCCCAGGCGACCACCCCGGCGAGCACGCCCAGCGCGGTGGCCCAGGAGTAGCCGCGGGAGTGGGAGATCGAACTCCTGAGCACCAGGGCCGTATCGACGCCGGGCACGACCGTGAGCAGTACGGCCATGACGGAGAAGCCCAGGATGGCCTGCTCGAACGTCATTGTCTGAGGTGCTACGGGCGCCTCGGGCTACTCACCCGGGGCGCCCTCCTCGGTCACGGTGACATCGGCGCGATGGAAGTTGAGGTGCGAGCGCGAGGCAGTGGGGCCGCGCTGTCCGAGGTAGCGCGAGAAGGTGGCGCCGGCGCCGTAGGGGCGGTCGGCGGGCGACGAGAGCTTGAAGAAGCAGAGCTGCCCGATCTTCATGCCGGGCCACAGACGGATCGGCAGCGTGGCCACGTTGGACAGCTCGAGCGTGACGTGTCCCTCGAAGCCCGGGTCGATGAAGCCCGCGGTCGAGTGGGTGAGCAGCCCGAGGCGACCGAGCGAGCTCTTGCCCTCGAGACGTGCGGCGATGTCGTCGGGCAGGCTCACCCGCTCGAAGGTCGAGCCGAGCACGAACTCGCCCGGGTGCAGGATGAACCCCTCTGCGGGATCGACCTCGATGAGACGGGTCAGCTCCGGCTGCTCTTCCGCCGGGTCGATGACCGCGTACTTGTGATTGTCGAAGAGGCGGAAGTAGCGGTCGAGGCGTACATCGACGCTCGACGGCTGCACCATCTCGGAGCCGGTCGGCGTCAGGCCGATGCGCCCGGACTCGAGTTCCGCGTTGATGTCGTGATCGGAGAGCAGCACGGGAACGATTCTAACGGTGCGGGCGGGGCGTCGCCGTTGGGTTCTCAGTTCGTCGATGCCCCGCGGATGCCGTACTGCTCGTCGAGGATCCTCCGCACGAGGTACTCGGCGATGGCGAGCGATGCGGTCGCCCCCGGTGAGGGCGCGTTGCGCAGCAGAGTGAGGGCGCCGCGATGCTCGATGACGAAATCGTCGACGAGCCGACCCTCGCGGGTGACGGCCTGCGCGCGCACGCCACGCGGGAGCGCCACGGTGACGGCGTCCGCCACCTCGGGGACGTAGCGGGCGGCCTCGCTGACGAGGCGCCGTCGCGAGAGCACTCCCCGCGCTTCGCGGAACGCGCTCGGCAGATTGTGTCCTGCGAAGCGCCAGAAACCAGGTTCGCGCAGGATGTCACGCAGGTCCCGGGGCCTGATCCCGAAGCCGCTGTACCGTTCGCGGTCCAGCGCCAGGAAGGCGTTGGGGCCGATGGTCATCGCACCGTCGACCCGCTTGGTGAGGTGCACGCCGAGGAACGGGTATCGCGGATCGGGGACGGGGTAGACGAGGCCGTTGGTAATGGTCCTGAACTCCGGTCCGAGCAACAGGTACTGGCCGAAAAACGGCACGATGGCGGGTGTGCGTCGTGAGCCGGCCATGACGGCGAGGCGGTCCGACTGAAGGCCCCCGCACACGACCGTGTGATCGAAGACGAAGTCTCCCGCGTTCGTGACGAGCCTTACTCCCGCGTGCTCCGAAGCGATGTCCAGGATCTCGATGCCGAGGTGCACCGCACCGCCGGCCGACCGGATGTCATCCGACAGGCACTCCGCGACGCGCCGGTAATCGATGATGCCGGTGCGGGGCGAGTGCAGAGCCTCGATACCCGTCACGTGCGGCTCGAGAGAGCGCAGCCCGTTCGGACCGACCATGGCGACTCCCGGGACGCCGTTCGCCCGCGCACGTTCGCAGATCGATCTCAGGCGAGGGCGCTCCTCGGCCTCCAACGCGACCACGACTTTGCCGCACTGCTCGTATGGGATGCGTTTCTCTGTCGCGTACTCGGTCATCAGGCCCACGCCCCTGCGGCACAGCGCGGCCTTGAGGCTGCCCGGCTCGTAGTAGAGCCCCGCGTGCAGCACGCCTGAATTGTGACCGGTCTGATGTCGTCCGACCGACGGTTCCTTCTCGAAGAGGGTGATCGTTGCAGAGGGGAACCGCGTGGTCAACTCGCGTGCGACCGCGGTACCGAGGATGCCTCCGCCGATGACCGCGAAGCGCTCCGGTCCGGACACCACCCCTTTCTCCGGTCAGTCGCGGAAGGCGCGGAGCACGTCCACGGCGGAGTTCAGATGCGCCGGAGCGCCGTCGCGCGGCCGCTTCTCCTCGGCCGTCGCCTGGGCGGCTGCCGCGCGACCGACCACGTACCAGATACCGATGACCGGTTCGTCGCCGTTGTTCACGAAGAGGTGCGCCCGCTGGGAGTCGAACGCCATCGAGTCGCCCGCGCGGATGATGTGCTCGTCGAACTCGAGTTTGAGCGTGAGCTCGCCGCTCAGCAGGTAGACGTGCTCCACTCCGAAGTGCCGCATCAGCTGGCCCTCGATCGAGCTCGACGCGCCCGGCTGGTAGGTGACCCGAAGCGCCTCGACGTCGGTGCCGTCGAGCACCGAGAGCCGCTCCCACTTCACGCCGTTGTCCATCTCGAGAGTGGGGTTCTCGGTGGAAGCCTGGAAATGGTAAGGCACGGTGGGGCGTGGGACGACGTGGGGCACCTGCACCACCTGCGGCGACTCGGGTGCCTCTCGGAGGAGCGAGTGCTCCTCCCGTCCGAGCAACGCGTCGGTGGAGATGTCCAGCTGGGACACCAGGGAGTAGAGTGTGCTGACGGACGGTTTCGTCTTGCCGGTCTCGACCTGCGAGAGCAGGCTGGGGGAGACGCCGATCGCGGAGGCGAGCGAGCGCAGGCTCATCCCCCGGGCTTCACGGGCCTCCCTGAGACGTGCGCCGATGGAATCGGACATGAAGGCTCTCCTATGCTGTGCAGCGTCGAGACGCTTAACGTATGCCTATTAAGTGTAACTACATGCTGACGGTGCTCAGGGTCGGTGGCTCGCCGCCGCGCCGAGGAGGCGCTCCGCGTTGTGGACTCCCGCCTCTACCTCGCTCCGTTCGATGGCGCGCGCGACGCTCAGCACCCGGTTGTTCAGTGGGGCGCGATCTGCTCCCCCCGCGGTTGCGACGACACGGCCGTTGAGATCGTCGATCTCGGCGCGACGCCCCTTGCGCCAGTCCTGCAGCACCGTCGTGAGCGTGGAGGGGAACGTATACGCGTCGAGCACGACCCCGAGCAGATGCCTCACGTAGTTCTCCTGGGTGAGCGCGGCGGAGTCCGTCTCCCGGTTGAAGATGGGTACGATGCGTCGACCGTCTGCGAGCGCCGCGTCCAGCGCCTCCTGACCGGTTGCGAGCATCATCTCGTGCATTCCGGGAAGCGCGATCGCTTCGGCGAGCGGCAGGTCGAGGATCGCGGACGGCACCAGCTCGCAAGCGTTGGCGACGAGCTTCATCCACTTCGCCGAGCGGATGTCACCGGTCGTGACCACTTCCGCCGCGCTGCTCAGGATCGGGGCCACCGCCTCCGCGCGGGCCTGCGCCGCCGGCGTCTCGCCGCCCAGCGCCAGCCAGAGCGGGGCCTCCTGGATGATCCGGCCGGGTACGAACATGTTGGCGGCGACCTCGACCACGGCTCCCACACTGCGATCCGGCCCGAAGACTTCGGCGACGGTGTCCAGGGTGATGCCGTTCTGAACGGCGACCACGGAGCCGTCGTCGGCGAGGTGCGGACGGAGCAGCTCGCAGGCCCAGCGGGTGTCGTAGGCCTTGACCCCCAGCACGATGATCTCGAAGGGAGCCGTCGGCTCGGCGAGTCGGCAGAGATGCCGCGCGGCCACTCGCGTGGTGCGCACCGTTCCGGCCCGGTCGACGGTGAGGCCGTCGCGGCGCATGGCCTCGACGTGGGCGGGCCAGGGGTCGTAAACGGTGACATCGGCACCCGCGTGCCGCAGGCCCTCGGCTATCGCTCCTCCGTTCGCTCCCGCGCCGAAGACCGCGATGCGGGGGCCGCTCACGGTCGCTCGAGTTCGTAATCCACGACCGACTTGTCGGAGACGAGTTCTCCGACGACGGTCAGCGCCGCGAGGTGGTCCGGGTGCACCTGGTAAGCGGCCAGCGCTTCGAAGGAGTCGTGATGGGAGACGAGCACAGCGTCCCAGTGCCCTCCGATGGTGCCGTCGTCGATGCCGATCTCAAGCGACTGCACGCCGGGAACGGTGCGGATGAGAGGTTCGAGAGCCTCCCTGAGCGCGGCTGCGGAGCGGGCGCGGCCCTCGGTGTCCCGCTCTGCGAACTTGAAGGTGACGATGTGGCGGATCACGGGAGCTCCATTCTGCGCTCGGCGGTGCGTCGGGCGCTTCTGGCCGGTACGAGCACGGGCTCGCGGATGATGGCGCGCATCAGCTCGACATTGGCGAGGCTCGGTACGAGCTCACCGCGCTCGATGCGTTCGCCGATGCGCAGGATCGCCTCGTTGACCGGGGCCTCGCCGCCGAGTCGTTTGCGCAGTTCGACGATGTAGCCGTTGAATCCATCGAGTTCGGCTCGACGTCCCTTCTGCCAGTCCTGGAGCACGGCGACACGGGTGTCCGGGCGGGAGAACGACTCCAGCACCGCGTCGAGCAGGTCGAGCGCGTACTGATCCGAGTCGGGCACTTCGTCGGCGGTCTTGCCGAAGATGGGGAGCATCGTGATGCCGGCGTCGACTGCGAGCTGGTAGGCCTCGCGGGCGGCGGCGTCCATCACGCTGCGCATGTCCTTCTGCGCTACTGCCGTCAGCAGCGGCACTCCGAGGATCGCCGAGGGGAGCATCTCCGGGATGTTGGCGATGAGTTTCATCCACTTCGAGGAGCGGATGTCGTCGGAGACCTCAGTGGTGCCCGCGTGGCGAAGGGAGTCGACGACAGCCTCCAGCTGCGGCGTCCGCTCGCCGTCGAGCGTGCCCACCGTGAACCAGGTGTCCTCGGGGGCGTACTGCCGCACGACCAGACCCGGCTCGAAGACGTTGGCGGCGATGCCCAGCACCGCCCCGATGGTGCGCTCCGGTCCGACGATCTCGGCGACGGCGTCGATCGTCATCCCGTTCTGCAGCCCGACCACCACCGACCGATCGTGGAGAAGCGGCTTGATGAGCTCGACGGACCAGCGGGTGTCATAGGTCTTGGTCGAGAGGAAGACGATGTCGAACGGGTCCCGCATCTCGGCGACCTGGCAGAGGTGGTAGGCGTCGATGCGCGTCGTCTCGGTCCGATCCGGCATCTCGACCGTGAGACCGTTCTCTCGTATCGCCTCGATGTGCTCCGGCCACTGATCGATGAAGGTGACATCGAGACCGGCGCGCGCCATGTCGGCGCCGATCGAGGCGCCGTTCGCACCCGTGCCGAGCACTGCGATTCGCCGGCCGTCCATGTGATCGCTTCCCTTCTTCACGGCTCGTGCTATTGGGCAGTGTATCCGCCGTCGAGCACCAGCTCGGCTCCGGTCATGTAGCTCGATTCGTCGCTCGCCAGGAAGAGCACGCCGTTGGCGATCTCCCTGGGCGAGCCCAGGCGTCCGAGGGGCACCATCGCCAGGACTCCGGCGGTGACGTCGGCGTCCTGCGCGTCGATGAGCGGCGTATCGATGAGACCAGGATGCAGCGAGTTGCAGCGGACTCCCTCCGAGATGTACGAGAGCGCGACGTTCTTGCTCAGGGAGCGCACCGCGGCCTTGGAAGCGGTGTAAGCTGCGACGCCCGCGGCGCCGGCGATGCCCCAGATGGAGGAGGTGTTGATGATGGAGCCGCCTCCGCCCGCGACCATGATCGGCACCACTGTGCGGCAGCCGTAGAAGACGCCGTTGAGATTCACGTCGACGACGAGATTCCAGTCTTCGAGCGGAATCTCGGAGACCGGTTCGTAGGCCTTGACGATGCCCGCGTTGTTGAACAGCACGTCGATGCGCCCGTGGTCGGCGACGATCCCGGCGGTGACGCTCTCCCACTGCGAGAGATCGGTGACGTCGAGCTGCACGAACGTGATCGATTCGGAATCGTACGGGGCCGGTGTCTTGACGTCGGCGGCGTAGACGATCGCGCCCTCCTCTGCGAATCGCTCGGCGGTGGCGCGGCCGATGCCGCCCGCCGCTCCCGTGACCAGGGCGATCTTTCCATCGAGCCTCATTGCCGACCTCCGTGCATCCGTTATCGAGAATCGAAATATGTGCAGCATTAGTACACACATAATTAAGTGCTGCTGTCAACTCCAAGAGGGCTTCGGGGTGGGTGTGCTTGCGCGTTTCGGGGAGAATTTTGCTGTAGTCTCACGCAAACTCGGGAAACTGTTCCGGCTGGGTGGTTGCTTGCTCTCGGGATTGATGTTTAGCTAATCTGTACATTCAGTCCGTTCTCTGACTGCTGCAACATCGATGTTGAACAAGGTGAGGCTAAGGATGACACCGACTCTTACGGCGACGACGGTCCGTCGCCCCGCGACGATCCACGGGGGCGGAGCTGGGGAGTCCCGCTCATGAGAGTCGATGCCGATGCTATTGAGGAGGGGACCCCGATCCTCCAGCTCCGGGGCATCTCGAAGTCGTTCGACGGCACCGTCGTGCTCAAGAAATTCGACCTCGAGGTGTTCGCTGGCGAGACGCTCATCCTCCTGGGCGAGAACGGGGCCGGCAAGTCCACGCTGAAGAACATCCTGTGCGGACTCATCAAGTCGGATGGCGGAGAGATCGTGTTCGACGGGACGACCGAAGCGGAGTGGACCAGCTCGCGCGCGAAGGAACTCGGGCTGGCGGCGATCCACCAGGAGCTCAGCCTGTTCCCGAACATGACCGTCGCCGAGAATGTCCACATCCAGGATCTGACGGAACGAGGCTTCCTCGTCTCACCGAAGGAGCTGGTCGCGAAGACCGACGAGTTGTTCCGGGACCTGCTCGACATGGAACTCGACTCCTCGCAACTCGTCCAGGAGTTGCCCCTGGGCCAGCGTCAACTCGTCGAGATCGTCAAGGCCGTTCGCAACGCTTCGAGCGTGCTGGTGCTCGACGAACCGACCACCTCGCTGAGCATCCAGGAACGGCAACAGCTCTTCACTGTGATGAGGCGTCTGCGCGAATCGGGCTACGCGCTGATCCACGTGACGCACTTCCTCGATGAGGTGCAGGCGGTCGGCGACCGGGTCGCGGTGATGCGCGACGGCGAGATCGTGGCGCTGAGGCACAGAGACGAGATCACTGTGAACGAGATCGAGCAGTTCATGGTGGGCCGGGAGCTCGCGGCTGTGAGCCGAGAACAGCGCGCGACCGGTATCTCGCGGGAGACCGTGCTCGAGGTGCGCGGCCTGAGCGACGAGACCCTGCTCGAGGACATCAGTTTCGAAGTGAAGGCCGGGGAGATCGTCGGCGTTGCGGGACTGACCGGCGCCGGCCGCAGCGAATTGATGGAGGCCGTCATCGGCTTGCGGCAGGCGGACGGCGAGGTCAGGGTGCTGGGGCAGGATTACCGGGACCGATCCGTAGTGAACAGCCGGCGACGGGGGATGGTGCTGGTATCGGAGGACCGGCGCGTGCAGCAGGCTTTCCTGGAACGGACGGTCCGCGAGAACGTCACCTCTCCGACGCTGTACCGGGTCTCCGGCCGGCTCGGCTGGATGCGCGTCAAGCGGGAGCGCGCATTGACCGACAGGATGATCTCCGACTTCAAAGTGAAGACCGCCGGCAGCGAGGCTGACTTCGGGGCGATGTCGGGAGGCAACCAGCAGAAGGCCATACTTGCGCGTTGGCTCAGCCTGGACCCCCGAGTATGCCTGCTCGACGAGCCGACGAAAGGCATCGACGTGGGTGCGAAGGCGCAGGTGCAGCGCACCGTCTTCGACCTCGCGGATCAGGGGGTGGGCGTAGTCGTCGTGTCCTCCGATCTGCCGGAGCTCTTCCAGGTGAGCGATCGGATCCTCGTGATGCACAGCGGATCGATCGCGGCAGAGTTCGGCCGCGACCGATTCGATCCGGCTGCCATCCTGCGGGCGGCATCGAGCGGAAGGGCCGCGTAGATGAATCGGGTTCTCAGGCGGCTGTCGCCGCAGATCGCCATTCTGGCAGGCGTCGTGGTGCTGACGGTGGTGATCTTCACCACGCTCTCCCCGGGATTCCTGAGCCCCGGCAACCTCAGCAACATTCTGCTGCAGGCTTCGGCCACGGCGATCGCCGCGGCGGGCATGACCCTGGTGATCACGGCCGGCTGGATCGATCTGTCGGTCGGTTCCATCATCAATGTGTCGATGGTGCTCGCGCTCGCCGCAGCCGGCGTGAACTCGGCGGCGAGCGGCGATTCCAGCCCGGCCACCTACTTCATCGTGATCGGCACGGCTCTCGTGGCCGGCCTCCTCAACGCGGTACTGATCCAGGTGCTCAAAGTTCATCCGCTGCTGGTCACACTGGGTACGCTGACCCTGTTCCGCGGGATCGCACTGCATTTCACCGGCGCGGCGAGCTGGGCCGCAGAGGGCCCGATCCAGTGGCTCGGCCGCCTGAACGTGTTCGGGATCCCGGGGCCGGTGATCACGGCGGTGATCGTGGTGATCGCGGCCGATCTGCTGCTGCGTCGAACGACACTGGGTCGATACATCGTCGCGATCGGCGGTTCGGAGCGCTCGGCCCGCGAGAGCGCCCTGCCGATCAACCGCGTGCGATTGGCGGTATTCGCGATCTCCGCGTTGTGCGCGGGTATTGCAGGGCTCATCATCGTCGGCAGGGTGGGAACGGCGCAGGCCACCCTGGGCTTCGGGTACGAGTTCACCGTGATCACCGCGGTCATCGTCGGGGGCACGAGCCTGTTCGGAGGCAAGGGCTCGGTCATCGGCGCCGCTCTGGGCGCGCTGCTGCTGTCGCTCATCGACAACGGGCTGAACCGGATCGACGCCTCGATCTACATCTACGACGTCGTGCGCGGAGTGGTGCTCGTGGCGGCTGTGATGCTCGACATGATCATCAGCGGCCGGCTGTCGCGGCTCCGCGCGAGGCGCCGACACGCAAAGGCGCGGCTGGCGGGTTAGGGCGTCGATCGGGAGCCGCTCGAGCGGCTCGTCAGAATCCATCACACCAAGGAGGAAACATGAGAAAACAGGCGATCGGCCGAGGCATCGTGGCCTCGCTCGCCGCGATGACGCTCTTCGTCACCGGGTGCAGCAGTAGCGGAGACGGCGGCGGTGGAGGTGGAGGAGACGGAGACGTCACCATCGGCATCTCCTTCGACAAGATGCAGACGTTCCGCGAGGGGGAGCTCAAGTTCCTGAAGAGCGCGGCAGAAGAACTCGGAGTCGAACTCATCCATCAGAACGCCGAGGACGACGCTCAGCGTCAGTCGAGCCAGATCGAATCGCTCATCTCGCAGGGCGCGCAGGGTCTCGTTCTCATCCCCTTCGACCTTGAAGCCATCCGCGCCGATATCGAGGCCGCCGAGGGAGCCGGTGTCGTGGTGACGAGTATGGACCAGGCTCCGGCCGACACCTCCTGGGTGTCGTACCACGTCGGAGGAGATCCTCACGCAGACGGGCTCGCGGCGGCCGAGGAGTTCGTCCGCATCGCCGACGGTCAGCCCTTCACGCTGCTCGAACTGCAGGGCTCGCTCAACAGCGACAACGGCATCCAGCGGTCGGAGGGCCTTCACGACGGTCTCGAGGGGCACGACAACATCGAGATCATCGGCCAGGTGCCGACGGATTGGTACCCCGAGCCGGCGCTCGCGGGCATCGAGAACGCGTTGCAGACGCATCCCGATCTCGACGGCATCTACATTCCGACCGACGGCCAGCTCCCGGCGGCTTTCTCCGCGCTCGAGGCGGTCGACCGTCTCAAGCCGATCGGCGAGGAGGGGCACATGACCATCGTCTCCATCGACGGAGACGCCAACGGCTGCCAGGCTGTCAAGGACGGTCTCGTCGACATGGTGCTGGCGACCGATGTGCCGACCATGACGCACAATGCGCTGGAGCAGACGCTGAACGGCATCAAGGGTGATCCGGTCGCCGAGACCGAGTTGCTCCCGGGTATCCCGGTGACTCCCGAGAACATCGCCGAGCAGGAGGACAAAGTCTGGGGCTGCGAGTCGTAATCGACCGCCGGACAGGATCCGGGCGGATCGAGGGCGCTTCCGGAGTCCTCGATCCGCCCGGAGTGAGGATCTCGTGAAACACATCAAATCGGGCGTGCTCGACACGCTGCGCAACGCACCCATGATTCCCGTGCTCGTCGTCGTGGTGATCTTCTTCAGCTTCACGACGGACGGCTTTCTGAGCGCCTTCAGCGCGCAGAACCTGCTCCGCGACGCCTCGGTGCTCATCGTCGCGGCGCTCGGGGGAATGCTCGTCTTCCTGGTCTCGGGGCTGGACCTCTCGGTGGGATCGACGGTCGCCGGCTCCGCGGTCGCCGCGGCCCTGGTGTCTCAAGCCACGGGAAGCCTCACTGTCGCGGTGCTGGCCGGTGCGGGGGTCGGGATCCTGGTCGGTGTCGTCAACGGCCTGTTGATCGGGTATGCGGGGTTGGTGCCGTTCATCCTGACGCTCGGGATGATGCTGATCGTGAGCGCGGTCGCCTACCTGGCCGTCGCGATGAGTTCGGATGCGGGCGATGCACGGCGCGGAGCGGCTCCCATGCTGCCCGAGGCGACGGTCTTCGGCCGCGGCGTCACCCTCGGGCTCCCGAACGTCTTCTACGTCGCGGCGATCGCCGTCACGATCGTCGCCGTCGTGCTGGCGCGCACCCGCTTCGGCCGGCAGATCCGTCTGATCGGGCAGAACGAGGAGGCCGCGCGCTTCAGCGGCATCAACGTCCCCCTGATCAAACTGCTGGTCTACATCACGGCCGGCCTGCTGAGCGGGGTCGCGGGCGTCCTCCTGGCGTTCCGCCTCGGTTCGGGCAGCCCGGCGGCCGGAGACGCCCTGCTGCTCCAGGTCATCACGGCCGTCATCATCGGGGGCACCACGCTCACCGGCGGCCACGGCGGAGCGCTCCGCACCATGTTCGGCGCGCTCGTGATCATCGCCATCGACCGAGGATTGAGCGCGATGGGACTGCAGTTCTGGGACCAGCAGATCGTCCTGGGCGTCGTGATCCTCCTCGGCACCCAGATCAATCGGAGATGGGCCGGGTCGCGCCGCCTCGCCTGATCGGACCCCGGCACCGTCCGCCTTTCCACCCGACCAACGACCATCGGAGTTCAGAAGATAATGAGTACCTCACCTATCGTCGTCTCGAACACGGACGCGCCCAGCATCATGATGGGGCTCCACGGCGGGCGCGGGACGAACCGCTGGAAACGTTTCGTCACGGGGCTCATGCTCCACGCCGACTGGGATTCGTTCGAGCACAACCAGCTCGATCCCGGCGCGGCCATCGGAGAGCACGTTCACACCCGGACCGAGGAGATCTACTTCATCGTGAGCGGTCGCGCGCTCATGACCCTGAACGGGGAGACCTCCGAGGTCGGGCCCGGCGATCTCATCATGACCCCGCTCGGCGGCAGGCACGCGATCGAGAACATCGGAGACGAGGTGCTCGAGTTCGTGGTGGTGGAGGCGCTGCCGCCGGAGATCGTCGAGCTGCTGCCCGCCTATAGTCCGAGTGCCGCTGCGGAAGGAGCACACGCATGAGCGAGTCCGCCAAGAACATCGTCAACCTCTTCTCGGAGCCGTCGCGCATCCGGGAGGTGATGGCGGGACCCTGGGAGGAGATCAGCGTCGACAATCTCGGCTCGGAGGGGGTCACCCTCATCTCCGACGATCGCGAGCACGCGGGTTTTGTCCTCAGAGGGGTGATCACCGGTACGACGGCCTCCGGCGAGGTGTTCACCCTGCGGAGGGGAAGCGCCTTCGCGATTCCGCAGGGGGGCGAGATGTCGCTGAGCAGCGCCCTGCCCGCGTCCTTCCTCCACGTGGTGCTGCGAGTATAAGGTCCTCGCGACGACGCAGAGCCGCCCCGCACTCTCCTCGAGAGGTGCGGGGCGGTCTGCTGTCTCGTCCCGTCCGAGACGCCCGGAGCGACGTTACACGAGCACTTCGCCCCCGGTTACCGGTGCGATGAGCACTCGAGGGGATTGCAGCTCGCACAGCCAGGTCGCGGCGGCGCCGAGATCCTCGGTCCTGCCGATGCGACCCGCGGGAATCCGGCCGACCCGCTGATCGATGATGTCCTGCAAGCCCACGCCCTGGCTGTCGGCCATTCCCTGGAACGCCTCGATCAGCAGAGGGGTCTCGATGGGGCCGGGGCAGAGGATACGAATCCGCGGTCCGTTCTCGGCGCCCCTCAGCGCTTCAGCCCAGCCCACCACCGCGAACTTGGAGGCGCAGTAGGCGCCGTTGGCGGCCTCGCCCAGCAGGCCCGCCTGGCTCGAGATCGCGCAGAAGGTTCCGTTTCGGCGGATCAACAGATCCTCGAAAGCGTCGTAGATGTCGAGCATCGAGAGGGTGTTGATCCTCATCGCCCGTTCGAGGAACTCATACGAGGTGTTGGCCAGGCTCGTCGCCGCTGCGATTCCGTGGGCGAGGAATACGCAGTCGATACCGTGCTCCTCGGCGTACGCGAGAAGCTCCTCGATGTGCTCGGCATCGAGAAGATCGCCCACCAGATCGAGGGCTGCATCGCCCTCGCGGACATCGTGGCGATGCACGCTGTGCCCGCTGTGCTCGAGCGCAGCGGCGATCGCCGATCCGATTCCTCCCGATGCTCCGGTCACCAGTGCGATCATGCGTCAGCCCTCCTCAGGTCGTATGTGGTTCCGCATGAGTAGCCGCCGTTGTCCGAGAGAAGGTACCGCTTCGTACGGTCCCTGTCCGATGGCCGGTCGTCCTCGCTGATCACGATGTTGACGGCCGGCGCCTCGGGAGAGAGCTCCAGCGTCAGAGCCTGGATGATCCCTCGGATGGCGGCGATGAACGCCTCCGCGTTCGCTCGGGCCCGGGGCGGCAGATCCTCCGGCACCCTGACATCGACGATGATCCTTGAGCAGCCCGCATCGACGCCTTGATTGAGCGCGGTGACGATGCGGTACAGATCGTCGATGAGCAGTGTGTTCCGATCCTCCCGCGACAGCGGGGTGCCCGTGCGCACGACGATCTCCGAGGCGTCGCCCCGGGTGTGCGCTTCCACGACTTCGGTCATTTCTTTCCCCTCCATGAGAACGATCCTCTTGAGATCACGACGTCGGCCATCGTCGCGATGACCAGGATCACGCCTGTCACGACCATCTTGGTCTCGGTGGAGAGCCCCAGCAGGTCCATGCCGTTGCTGATGCTTCCTATGAGCAGCGCCCCGAGAAGGGCGGACCAGATCGTGCCCTTCCCGCCGAACAAGCTGGTGCCGCCGATCACGGCCGCTGCGATGGCTTCGAGCAGAAGCGTGCCGCCTCCTGACTGATTCGACACTCCGAGGAGACGCGAGGCGGCGAAGATGCCGCCGAGGGCGGCGAATACCCCTGCGAAGGCGAACGCCGTCATGATCGTCTTCCCGACGGGAATCCCGGCGCGCCGCGCGGCTTCCCTGTTGCCGCCGACCGCGTAGAAGCGGGTGCCGAGTTTCGTCTGCGTCATCACGTAGGCGAGCAGGAGCATGATCATCATGAACACGGCGAACACCACGGGGACACCCCGATGCGAATTCATCACGCCGACGATGATCCCGGCCAGGAGCACCGTCCCGATGACCGGGAACAGCACCTGCGTGTTCAGCGAGGTCGAGAGCCGACGCTTGCGGCGGTTGAGATAGCGCTTGAGGAAGAACCATGCGATGACGAGCGCGGCGAGTGCGCCGAGTCCCCAGCCCAGCGCCGGCGGCAGATAAGACCCCGCTATCGCCCGGAGCGGGCTGCTCGAAAGAGAGATCTGTCCTCGGTCGGGCAGCAGGACGAGCAGCATGCCTCCCAGCGAGAGCGAACCCGCGAGCGTCACGATGAATGATGGTGCCCCGAACAGGACGATGAGGCCCTGGAACATGGACCAGGCGACGCCGAAGGCGATACCGGCCAGGATCGCGAAGACCGGCTCCCACCCGAGATTGACCGCGAGGTTCGCGGTGACCGCTGCCACGACACCGCTGAGTGCGGCGATCGAGAGGTCGATCTCTCCGAGGAGCAGGACGAACACGAGCCCCAGTGCCAGGGTCGCGGTCACCGTGATCTGAAGACTGAGGTTCGAGATGTTGACGGGCGAGAGGAAACGCGGGTTCTGGATGGTGAACAGCACCCACACCAGCACCAGCACGATGAGCACTGGGCCGAGCCGGAACTGTGTGAAGAACCCGGCCACTCTCTCCTTCAACGGGGAACCGGGTGGCTGCGCGGTGTGCAGCACCTGCGTCGATCGATTTGGCTGAATCATCGCCGATCCTTACTCTTCGCCTGCGCCGGTGATGGCATGAACCACATCGGAAGCGGTGAACTCTCCGCGGTTCAGCGTCGCTACTTTTCTGCCGAGCCTCAGCACCTCGACACGATCCGCGAGGTGCTGGACATCGGCCATGTCATGGGAGATCACCATGACGGCCAGCCCCTGATCCCGGAGGCGTTCCAGCAGTTCTCGAACCTGCTGCTTCTGAGTGACTCCCAGCGCCGCCGTCGGCTCATCCAGGAGCACGATGTCGGGGAAGGTCAGGATGCTCCTGCAGATCGCAATGCCCTGTCGCTGCCCGCCGGAGAGCGAGGAGATCGGCACTCGCAGGTTCTTGATCTTGACGCCGAGGCCTGCCAGCGCCTTGTGGGCCTCCTCCTCCATTTCCTCGTAGGAGAGGCGGAAGCCGCTCCCGATGGAGCCGCCGAGCTCTCGCCCGAGGAACAGATTCTGGATGGTATCGAGGTTGTCGCACAGCGCGAGATCCTGGTACACGGTCTGGATTCCCGCGTCGGTGGCATCTTTGGGGCTGTTCAGCTTGATCGGGTTCCCGGAGCGGATGATCTCCCCTCCGTCCGGGATGTAGATCCCTGCGATTACCTTCGTCAGGGTCGACTTCCCGGCTCCGTTGTCCCCCACCAGCGCGGTGATCTCCCCGGCTCTCAGCTCGAGGTCGACGTCGGTGAGCGCGTGGAGGCCTCCGAAATGCTTGCTGATGGATTTCAGCTTCAATGCGATGACCGGTTCTGTAACAGTCAAAACACACTCCTTATCCGTGGCGTGGGGCGGAACCGCCGCCGCGGCCCCGCCCCACATGCTGGTCAGCTGTTGCAGAATTCCGCATCGGTTTCGACGCCCTCGCAGATCTCTTCCTTGGTGTAGAGCCCCGCGTCGACCACCACCTGCATGTTGTTGGCATCGATGCTCGTGACATCGAGGTAAGCGGCGGGGATCGCCGCGAAGCCGTTGTCGAACTCGGCGTTCACGAGGCCGGACGGAGGATCCTCTTCCCGGAGGACGGATACGAGCAGTTCGGCCGCGACCTTGCCCTCGCGCGCGTAGTCCTTGAAGACCGTGTCGACCTGCAGACCGCGGAGGATGAATTTCAGGGCCTCGAGATTCGCGTCCTGGCCGCCGTAGACGGGAACCTGGCCTGCGAGGCCCTGAGCTTCGAGAGCGGCGATCGCACCCGAGGCGGTGCCGTCGTTCGAAGCGATGATCGCGTCGACTTGATTGCTGGTCTTCGTCAGGCACTGCTCGACGATGGTGAGGGCGTTGGCCGGGTCCCACCCGGCGGCGTTGTCCTCGCATACGACCTCGACCTGTCCGTCGGCGACGAGTTCGTCGAGGTACTGATCCTGCCCTTCCTTCACCTTGACCGTGTAGTTATCGCCGGCGTTTCCGTAGACACGAGCGACCTTCACGGGGCCGTCGGCCTCGGGAAGATGCTCGGCGAAGTACGAGCCCTGGGCTTCTCCGACCTTGAGCGGGTCATTGATGACCTGGTAGGTCAGCGGGCCATCGAGCGCCTCGTGCTCGTACGAGATCACCGGGATCGCCGACTCGTCAGCCTTCTGCAGCACGGAGGCCGAGAGGTTCGGGTCGGCGGAGACGAGGACGATGCCCTTCGTGCCGTTCAGGATCGCTGTCTCGGCCTGACGGATCTGAGTCTCGGAATCGCCCTCCGCGTTGAGGACCTCCACGGTCACGTCGGGAGCGAGCTCCGCCATCGCGGCCTCGAACGCCGGCCCGTCGTGCTCGACGAACCGCGTTGTCGTCGTGTTGGGCAGCAGGAGTGTGACCGTGCCTTCCAGGTCGCTGTCGCCGCCACTCCCGCCCGAGCCCGCGGGAGCGCTCGAGGAGCACCCAGCCATCGCGGTGATCGCGATGGTCGCGATCACTCCCGAGAACAGTGTTTTCTTCTTCATGTCGGGGATATCTCCTTTGAATGCGATTCCAACATCAGCACGGTGCTGTTCTTTGAAAGTAAACAGAAAGCGCCGTGTTCTCAATAGATGTTCAGTATCGGTTTCGTTATGTGCCAGATATTTTATTGCTGATGAACATTCAGGCTTGTGGCCGCAGCCGCGGTCGTTCCGCTCTCGCGGCTGCGGCTCGAGTCGGGCGGAGGGTCAGCGGGGCCACTGCCATAGTTCGAGCTGAATGCCATCCGGGTCGCGCAGATAAGCCCACTTGGAGCCGGCCAGGGCGCCTTCGGTGAGCGCGACCGGAGGCGCGTTGAAGGCGGCTCCTCGCTCGGTGAGCACGCGATAGGCCTCGTCCATGTCGTTCACCTGGAAGCACAGGTGCGTTGCGCCGACATCGCAGTTGCGCAGCGCGAAGTCCTCACCCTCCGGCTCGGAGTATTCGAGGAACTCGATGCGGGTGGAGCCGATCTCGATCATCGAGTAGTCGAGTGCGGCTCCGGGCACTTCGACGCCGGCCTCGAGGGCGGGCCCCTCGTTGTGGTTCACGGGCCCGTGGTCCAGGCCGAACATGGTGCTGTACCACTCGAAAGAGCGCTTCATGTCTCGCACGGTGATGCCGACGTGATGGAGGCCTTCGACGGTGAATGGCATGTGAGCTCCTTTGCTTGCCATGTGTCAGATCAACACTGCCACTAAACAGTATTCCGGTGGCGGGGTCAATGGTGAATGGTGCCCAGTTGCGAGTGGATGCCTTGCAGATCAGGGCCGCGTGCCGGGGGATGGGTTGAAGGGTGTTGCGATACGGGGCTCGCATTCCTGAGCAAAGTTTAGTTATGCTGAACATCGGGGCCGCTCGATTCGGGGCGGCGAATCACGGAGAACGAAGGGGTTCGAACATGGTGAAACGGCTTGAGGGGCGCACGATCATCGTCACCGGCGCGGGATCGGGCATCGGCGCGGGGATCAGCCGCGGCATGGCCGCGGAGGGCGCGAAGCTGGTGATCTCGGATCTGGACGGAGGCGCGGCGGATGCCGTGGCGCGAGAGATCGTCGATGCCGGCGGCGCGGCCATCGGCGTACAAGCGGACGTGACCGACCGGGAGAGCGTGCGGGCCTCCATCGCCGCGGCGGTCGAGGAGTTCGGCCGTCTCGATGCCTACTTCAACAATGCGGGAATGAACGCCCCTCTGAAGTTCCTCGACGTCACGGAGCAGAACTTCGAACTCGTCATGCGGGTGAACGCACTCGGCGTGCTGATCGGTACTCAGGAAGCGGCGAAGCAGTACCTCGCGCAGGGCACACCCGGCAAGATCATCAATACCGCGTCTATCGCGGGGCGAACCGGATTCCCGAACTTCGCCCCCTACAGCTCCGCCAAGGCGGCGGTCATCTCGCTGACACAGGCGGCAGCGCGTGCCCTTGCAGACCAAGGGATCACGGTGAACGGCATGGCGCCAGGCGTTGTCGATACGCCTCTGTGGGTGAAGCTCGACGCTGATCTCGAGGCGATCGGCGAGGGCGACTCCGGCTTCGCGTCGATGGCTGGAGACATTCTCCTCGGGCGCGCGGCCACGCCCGAGGATCTCGTACCGACCGCGGTCTTCCTCGCGGCTCCGGACTCCGACTACATCACCGGCCAGATCATTCCGATCGAGGGCGGGATGATCCTGGTCTAGCAGCGGACGCCGCCACGGTCCGAAGGCGGTTCCGGCAGTCGGTCGGGACCGCCCGATAACGAACAGCGAAAGGAATCCTCTCATGAAGGCAGCGGTCTTCTACGGCGCTCGCGACATCCGGGTCGAGAACGTGCCCGAACCCGAACGGGTGGAGGCTCACCAGGTCCGTCTCCGTCCGATATGGTGCGGCATCTGCGGCACCGACCTGCACGAGTACGCGCAGGGGCCGATCGTCATCCCGAGCGAGGAGCCCCACCCGCTCACGGGTGCGCGAGCTCCTCAGATCCTCGGTCACGAGTTCTCGGCCGAGGTGCTCGAGATCGGGAGTTCGGTCACGAATGTTCGGGTGGGGCAGAAGGTGTCGGTGATGCCGCTCATCTTCTGCGGCGATTGCTACCAGTGCAGGCGGGGTCGAGGGCACCTCTGCGCGACCATGGCCGCCGTCGGATTGAGCTACCGATGGGGCGGCATCGCAGAGCAGTGCGTGGTCGCAGCGGCTCAGGTGACGCCGCTCGCCGAGGGCATGAGCGATCTGCAGGGCGCCCTGGTGGAACCCACCGCTGTGGCCGCCTACGGGGTGGATCGTGCCGGAGTGTCGCCGGGGGACACGGTCCTGATCACCGGCGCAGGCCCGATCGGTGTGCTCGCGTCGCTCTACGCTGCGGCGCTGGGCGCCCGTGTTCTCATATCGGAGGTCAATCAGAACCGTCTCGAGCTCTGCAGGTCTCTGGACGTCGGCGAGGTGTTCGACGCCGCTGCGACCGATGTGGTGGGCGAGGTGCGCGACCGCACCGACGGGGTCGGAGCGGACGCTGTCATCGAGTGCTCGGGCAATGAGCGGGCACTGCAGACGGCACTCGCAGCGGTGCGGGCAGCGGGCCACATCTCCCAGACCGGATTGCACACGGGTCCCGCATCGATCGATCCGATGGTGCTGTCGGAGCGGGATATCACGCTCGGAGGCACCTGGTGTTTCCCCACCACGGACTGGCCGCGCATCATCGACCTCATCGGGCGAGGCCGATTGCCCGTGGAGAAGGCGGTCAGCGCTCAGCTGCCGATCGATCGCGTGGTGGACGGCTTCGAAACGCTGCTCGACCCTGCAGGCGACCAGGTCAAGCTGTTGATGCAGGCCACGGCTTCCTGAGCCGCGGGACTTCACCCGTCCTGTTCACGCCGGAGGAACGATGCGGGTGGCGCAACGGGGGAGTAAAGAGCGTGTGCACCAGCGCCCTCCCTGATACTCCGCGTCTTGAGGGTGCCGATGGTAACGATCCTGCATCAAAGGCATGTTTAGCCTGAATGGACTCGTGGTGCATGTCTGCAAGCTTTGTATAGTAAGGCTTAACTTTTGGGATTGATGCGGGCAGGCGATGGCGCCCCGGCAGTCCTGTTCGAAGGAGAAACGATGACGTCAGGTTCTTCCGGGGGGCGCGTGCTTACGGGCGCCAAGGTCCAGGTGTCGCAGGGGCTCATCACCATGCTGATCGCTCTTGCAGCGGTTCTGCTCCTGGGATACTTCATCGCACCGTCGAGTCTGGCGCCCAATGTGCTTCTCGGAGTGATCCCGTTCGCCTCGGTGCTCGCGATCGCCGGTCTCGGGCAGATGCTGGTCGTGCAGCAGGCGGGCATCGACCTCTCGGTGCCGGGGGCCGTCTCCATCGCCGTCGTACTCGCCACACACGTGACCAATGGAGACTCCGGGAAGCTCTGGCTCGCGGCGCTGTACTGCGTCGCCTTCGCGCTGGTCGGAGGCTTCGTCAACGGATTCCTCGTCGGGGTGATGGGCCTGAACGCCGTCATCACGACGCTCGGCACCAACGGACTGATGTTCGGCGCGATCCTGGTCATCTCGGGGGGCGTGCCGCGTACGACGACCTCGCTGCTCCAGAGCATCACGAACGGTAACGTCCTGGGAATCCCGAACACGCTGCTCCTGCTGCTGCTCACGCTGCTGCTCGTATCGCTGCTGCTGAAGAAGACGATCGTCGGACGCCGCTTCGAGGCCGTGGGGGCGAGCCCTGACGCGACGCGGGCGATGGGCATGCGCGTCCGCACCCACAAGGTGAGCGCATATATCTGGGCTCAGCTCCTCTACTCCTTCGCCGGCCTCATCCTGGCCGGCGTCGTGACGCAACCGACCCCCTACCTCGGCAACAACTATCTTCTTCCCTCGGTCGCCGTCGTGGTACTCGCCGGTACGTCGCTCCGAGGCGGCCGGGGGTTTCCCGTGGCGACGATCGTCGCGGCCTTCTTCCTGACCCAGCTCGAGCAGTTCTCGCTCGCCCTCGGCATACCGTATGCGGCGCGCACGCTGATGCAGGCCGCGGCGTTCGTCATCGGCGTGGCGATCTACACCATCGATTGGGGGCGTGTGCGGCGCTGGATCGCGGGACGCACGAAGGCACCCCGACCGGTTCCGGCCTGAACCGACTCTGTCTCTTCACCAGAACCACGCTTTCAGACGAAAGGAAACATCATGAAACGTGCTCAACGACTGCTTGCGGGGGCTGCGGCACTCTCGGCGAGCGTGCTGCTGCTGACCGCCTGCTCCGGCGGAGCCGATGACGCCCCGGACGGCGGCTCGAACGGGAGCGGTAACGCCGACGCGCCCGCGTGGTGCGGCCCGGACGAGGCGAGCCTGACGTTCCTCGACGGCTACATCGTCAACGGCTGGCGCATGATCGCCGCAGAGACCGCGCGCATCGAGGCAGAGAAGTGCCCGAGCGTCACCTCCTTCGAGACCATCGACGGTCAGGGCGACACGCAGAAGGCCATCTCCGACATCAACGGGGCCGTTGCGACCGGTTCCGACGCGATCGTTGTGCACACCGCATCCGGAGAGGCAGTGCTCCCCGCGCTCCGCTCCGCGTACGAGGCCGGAGTCGTGACGGTGCCGTACCGCGACGGCGTCGGCGGGAAGGCCGGAGAAGACTACGACATCTGGATCGGAGCCGACTACGTCGAGGATGGGCGCACCTTCGGCAATTGGATCAAGGAGCAGTTTCCTGACGGGGCCAAGGTGCTCTTCCTGAGCGGTCCCGCGGGAACCACGCAGGGCCTCGACGAGAAGGCCGGCCTCGACGAGGTGCTGAGCGATCCCAAGTACGAATTCATCGGCGAGCAGCCGTTCGAAGTGACCGACTGGGATCCCTCGAAGACGCAGCAGGTGCTCACGGCCGCGATCGCCAAGCACCCGCAGATCGACGTCATCGTCTCGGACTATGGGCCGTCTCTCGTGGGAGCGCTGCCCGAATTCGAGAAGAGCGGACGCTCGATCCCGGCACTCGCGGCTTCCGACGGCAATGTGCTCGGGTGCTTCTGGGAGGACCACCAGGAGAGCAGCCCGGACTTCAAGATGATGACCGTCAAGACGGGCACCGACAACATCGCCCTTGCCGTGCAGCACGCCGTGGCGCGCGCGACGGGCGGCGAAGTCCCCGCGGACGAGGCCTACGTCGGCGGCGTCTTCGAGGACTCCACGACCGAGGACAAGCCGGTCCAGTGCAACCCCGACCTTCCCGATGACACCTACCTGTCCTCCTCCGCTCTCACCGGCGAGGAGCAGGCGGAGCTCATCGGCGGCTGATAGCGGCTGAGCCGGTGGGGTTGGACGGCATCCCCACCGGCTCTCTCAGTAATTCATCTCACTCGAAGGAAGCTAACGTGCAGCAGAGCGACGCCACTCCGCAGACGCCGGTCATGTCCCTCCACGGGATCGGCAAGAGCTTCGCGGGCGTTCCCGCGCTCACCGACGTGTCTCTCAACATCTACTCGGGCGAGGTCCATGCCTTGCTCGGAGAGAACGGAGCGGGCAAGTCGACGCTGATGAACGTCGCGACCGGTTCACTGGTGCCGGACAGCGGCGTGATCTTGGTCGATGGTCAAGAGCACCGGTCGCTGACTCCCACCCAGGCCGCCGCTCTCGGCGTCGCGATCGTGCATCAGCACCCCGCCGTGCTGCCCGATCTGACGGTGCTGGAGAATCTGCGGGTGGCGCTGCCGTCCTCGGTGTTCGCGGGCCGGCCGTCCAAAGAGGTGGCGGAGGAACTGCTCAAGCGAGTGCGTCTCGAAGTGCACCTCTCCGATCGCGTCGAGAATCTCAGCGTGGCTCAGAAGCACCTGCTCGAGATCGCGAAGGCCCTCGCCGTGCACCCGAGGGTTCTCGTGCTCGACGAGCCGACGGCGCCGCTCGGCAGCGAATCGGTGGAGATGCTCTTCGACCTCGTCGCCGAGTGGACTTCCGCAGGCACCGCGATCGTGTACATCACCCACCGGATGGCCGAGGTGCGTCAGCTCGCTCAGCGCGTCACGGTGCTGCGCGACGGGCACGTCGCGCGAGCCGACGCGCGCATCGACGAGGTCACCGATGACGACCTGCTCTCGCTGATCGTCGGACGGCGCCTGTCCTCCGCCTTTCCTCCCAAGTGTCGCGGTGGTGCCGACGAGCCCAATCTCGTGGTCGAGCACTTCAGCGCCGACGGGATCCAGGACATCTCCTTCTCTGCGCGGCCTGGAGAGATCGTCGGCATCGCCGGAGTCGTCGGCAACGGTCAGGAGGAGCTCATGCGCGCGCTCGCAGGGCTCGTCCCCCACCACGGCAGGGTCGTGATCGACGGCCGGGAGTTCAGCTCGAAGGATCTTCTGAGCTCGTCCGGCTACATGCCGGCAGACCGCCATCACGAGGGGCTGATCATGCCGCTCACCGTGCGGGAGAACGCGGCCGTCTCCGCGCTCAAGCGGTTCCGCAGAGGGCCTCTGCTGAGTAAACGGCAGGAACTGGATCTCGTCACCGAGCAACTGCGGTCGCTGGCGGTCAAGGCCCCGTCGCTCGACGCCGAGGTGTCCTCGCTCTCGGGTGGCAATCAGCAGAAAGTGGTCATGGCCCGCACGGTGCTCTCCGAGCCGAAACTCGTGCTCGCGCACGAACCCACGCAGGGCGTCGATGTCGGGGCCCGGGCCGAGCTCTACCGCATCATCAGGGAGATCTCCGAACAGGGGACACCGGTGATCGTCGCGTCGTCGGACGCGAAGGAACTCGAGGGGCTCTGCGACCGTGTCATCGTGCTCTCGCGGGGGCAGGCGGCGGCCGAACTCACCGGAGATGAGATCCAAGAGGAGCGGATGGTGCACACCGCGGTCACCTCGAGAACGGCGAGCCTGCGCGCCGTCCCCGCGAAACGGGCGGGAACCAGCGGACTTTCCCGCTTCCTCCAGGGCGACTACGCCCCCGTGGTCCTGCTGGGGGTCGCCATCATCGGTCTTGGCGGATACATCCTCACGCAGAACGACAAATATCTGAACGCTTTCAACCTGACGTCGATCCTGACCCTGACCGCTGCACTGGGGTTCATCGCCCTGGGACAGACGATGGCGCTGCTGCTGGCCGGCATCGACATGTCGGTGGGGCCCCTGGCCGGGCTGCTCGTCGTCATAGCCTCGTTCCACTTCTCCGGGGGCGCGACGGCGGGGTCGATGCTGCTCGGTCTCGCCGCCATGATCCTCGTGTCCGTGGGCACAGGGCTCGTCAACGGTCTGCTCATCAGATACCTGAGGTTCACGGCGATCGCGGCGACCCTGGCGATGTACTTCGCCCTGCAGGGGTTCAGCTTCATTCTGCGCCCCACACCGGGCGGCAACATCGACCGGGCCGTCTCCGATGTGATCCAGTTCAAGATCATGGGCGTCGTGCCCGTCGCCTTCATCGTCCTCCTCGTGATGGCGGCCGGGCTCGAGATCGCGCTCAAGAAGTGCCCGTGGGGGTGGAGACTGCGCGCCGCGGGCTCGGACGAGGCCAACGCGCGGCGCGTGGGGGTGAAGATCAACCGCACGGTCATCAGCGCATACATCTTCGCCTCCCTGCTCACCCTCCTCGGCGCACTCATGCTGATGGCGCAGCTCGGCGTGGGGGACGCCGCGCAGGGGGTGAACTACACCCTGACCAGCATCACGGCCGTGGTGCTCGGCGGAACGAGCCTCTTCGGCGGTCGGGGCACCTTCGTCGGCAGCCTGCTCGGTTCGCTGCTGCTGGTCCAGGTGCTGAACGCGATGTTCTTCCTCAAACTCGACCAGTCCTGGCAGTACTTCCTACAGGGAATCATGATCCTCGTCGCCGCCATCGTCTACTCCGTCGTCCGGGCGAGGGTCAAGAACCGCGCGGCCGCCTGAGGCCGTCCGACCGACACGGACGATCGTCCTACCCCGGCGTCGTCTCCCGCAATTGATAAGGAGCCCCCACCATGCCTGTTCCGCCTCTCATCGCCTCGTGCTGGACCCACGCCGGAGACGCCTTTCCTGAGAGCGGCGACGAACGCTCGCCCTTCGACGTGCTCGATCGAGTGCGCGCCGTCGCCGAAGCTGGGTGGAGCGGGGTCGGATGGGTGCACGCCGACCTGGTCGAGGCGAAGAGCACCGTCGGACTCGAACGCCTCGCGGCCGAGATCCGGACCGCGGGCCTCGAGTTCGTGGAGGTCGAGTTTCTCGGGAACTGGTGGACCTCGGGCGAGGAGCGCGCGGTGTCGGACGGGCGTCGCCGCGACCTGCTGGAAGCCGCCGAGATTCTCGGAGCGCAGACCATCAAGGTCGCAGGCAAGATGTACTCGGAGGAGGCCGACCTGGAGGTGATGGGCGAGGAGTTCAATCGGCTCGCCGATGAGGCTCGGGAGGTCGGCGCGAAGATCGCGATGGAGTTCCTGCCGTTCACCAATTTCTCGAACGCCGCGAAGGCCTCGGAATTCGTGACCCGTGTCGGCAACCCCAACGGCGGCCTCATCGTCGATATCTGGCATGTATACCGCGCCGGCGACACTCCCGACGATCTGCTGACGGATCTGAACCCGGACCACCTCTTCGCGGTCGAGCTGAACGATGCAGCCGAGCCTCCCCCGGGGACGACGCACGAGGCGCTCTGGGACGACACCATCAACGGGCGCAGGCTGCCGGGGGAGGGAGACTGGGACGTCGCCCGATTCATCAACGTGATCCGGGAGCTCGGCTTCGAGGGTGCCTGGGGCGTCGAGATCCTCTCCGCCGAGCATCGCCGGAAGAGCCTGCAGGACGAGGTCGAGTCCGCCATGCGGGCGACCCGGAGCGTGTTCGAGGAGGCGGATCGCCGACTCGTTCGGGACTGATGGACGTCTCGAAGGCGGACAGACCGCGTGAGGCCGCGCGCGATCGCATCAGGCAGCGCGTGCTCATCGCGGCATTGGTGTGCGGGGCTTTCGGGATCGGCGTGAGCGAATTCCTGGTGATGGGATTGCTACCCGAGATCGCCGCCGATCTCTCGCCGCAGCGCTTCGCCGATCATCCGGATGCTGCGGTCGCGGCGGCCGGCGGCATGGCCTCGGGGTACGCTGCGGGCGTGGTCGTCGGCATGATCCTGACCCCGATCGCACTGCGGCGCCTCTCCGAGCGAGCCACCGTGGCGGTCTGCGTCGCGGCGATGCTGGTGCTGACGGTGCTCACACTGCTCGCTCCGAACCTGCCCCTCGCGGTGGCGCTGCGCTTCCTCGCGGCGCTTCCGCACGCCACCTACGTCGGGCTCGCGTCTCTGATGGCCGCCCGTGCCCTCGGCGCGCGGCACCACGGGAGGGGCACGGCCATCGTGGTCGGCGGTCTCACCATGGCGAACGTGCTCGGAGTGCCGGTGCTGATCGCCTTCGGTGCGGAGTTCGGGTGGCGGGCGGCGCTCGCGGGCTGCTCGGTGCTGTTCGCGGCACCGCTTCTCGCCCTCGTGCGGATCGCGCCCGTCGTCGGCGATGGACGGGAGAACGCGAGTGCGAGCCGGGGCCTCGGCGAAGCTCGGAAGCTCTTGGTCGCGATCGTGCTGATCACGAGCCTCGCGAGCGGGGCTTTCGCCGTCAGCACGTTCGTGGCTCCGCTCTCGACCCATGTGCAGGGCTCGCAACCGGTGGTGCCGGTGGCGGTGCTCATGCTGGTCTTCGGCATCGGAATGAACCTCGGGAACTTCGCCGGCGGTGCGCTGGCGGATCGCTCCGCTCCCCGCACCTTGCTGCTCAGCGGCACGGCGGGAATCGTCGGTGCGGGGCTGTTGCTGCCCGGTGGCGCGGGAAGCGTCGGTGCGGTCGGGGGAATGCTCCTCGTGGGAGCGGGGCTCGGGTCGCTGACACCGGGAGCCCAGGTCGTATACGTGCGGTTGGCGCGCCGGAGACCGCGGCTCGCGGCCTCCCTGGCTCCAGGAACGATCAATCTCGGCAGTTTCGTCGGTGCGCTGACAGGAGGCGTGGCGCTTGCGGCCTATGGAGCTCAGGCGGTCGCGGTCGTCGCACTCGTGCTGTACGGGCTGGGTCTCGGGCTCCAACTCGTCAGGGGAGCGTTCCGAACCCCGAAGGTCTCACCAGCCATATCCGTTTAGTATCTGTTAACACCGGGGGTGGTTGCCCACCGGCGGAATCTCGAGGAGAAGTACACATGAGTCAGAGTCAGAACACGTCCGTTCGCGTGGCCGTACTGGGCACCGGTGCGAACGGGTCGGCGATCGGGGCGGACCTCGTGAACGCGGGGGTGGACGTCACATTCATCGACCAGTGGCCGGCCAATGTCGAGGCGATCCGGGAGCGCGGGGTGCGGGTGCAGCACGGCCACGGGGGTGAGATCGTGACCACGCGGGTATCCGCTCATCATCTGTGCGAGGTGGCGGAGATGCGCGAGCCGTTCGATGTGGTGCTCCTGCTGGTGAAAGCCTACGACACCCGCTGGGCCACCGAGCTGATCAAGCCGCTGCTGCATCGGAACTCGGTGGTCGTCGGGGTGCAGAACGGCATGACCGCCACCGAGATCGCCGATGTCGTCGGAGTCGAGCGCACGCTGGGGGCGGTGATCGAGGTGACGTCGGCGATGTACGAGCCGGGGCTCGTGGAACGTCACTCGGGGCGGGATCGCTCCTGGTTCGCCGTGGGGGCGCTCGACCCGTCGGCGGAGCATCATGTCGCCTCCGTGGCCGCGCTGATGCGTCATGCCGGAGTGGTGGAGGAGACCGATGACATCCAGTCTGCGAAATGGATGAAGCTCGTGCTGAACGCCGCCGAGCTGGTGACATCGGCCAATCTCGATCTCTCGATCTCGGACTGCGCCCGATTCGACGGCATGCGTGAGGTGATGCTGGAGGCGGGCAACGAGGCGATCGCCGTGGCGAAGGCGCACGGCTTCACGATCCGGCCCATCTTCGGAATGGAGGGCGGGGCGGCCGCGGACCCCGATACCTACGTCGCCACGATCCTCGATGAGCTCGTGCAGAACTACATCCTGCCCCACTCGCGGGCGACCGTGCTGCAGGACTGGATGAAGCGTCGACGCAGCGAGGTGTTCGAGTTGAACGGCGAGGTCGTGCGTCTGGCGAAGCGGTACGGCGTCCCGACTCCGGTGAATAGCGCCGTCGTCGAGATCGCGCGCAAGATCGAGATCGGGGAGCTCGAGCCGAGCGTCGCCAATGCGGTGCTGATGAGGCAGAGTCTCCGGCAGCCCGTACCGGTACCCGTTCGCGAGCGGACCGAGCCGGGGGCTCGCCGTCGCTCCCTCTGACGGGGGTCGGACTTGCGAGGACGTTCACAAAAGTTTAGTCTTGCTGAACAATAGGGTTTAGTGTCCTTTACTCTGACAATCAACGACGACGAGGGTGTGGTGGCGATGCCGATTCCTACTTACGGTATGAATGCAGTCGACTGGGAGCAGCGGATCGACCGCGATGTGCTGCGCAGCGGCAGGGTCGCGAAGCTGCGGGCGGAACTCGAGCGCAGTGATCTGGGCGCCCTGCTCGCCTTCGACTTCTCGAACATCCGTTACATGTCCTCCACACACATCGGAACGTGGGCGATGGACAAGGCGATCCGGTTCGCGTTGATCACCCGCAATAGCGACCCGATCGTGTGGGATTTCGGTTCGGCGGCAAAGCACCACGACCTATACAACCCTTGGCTGCACACGACCACCACGGAGATGGACGCCGATCCTCACGCGCCGCACCACGGAGCGGTGCGCCCGCGCGCCGAGTCCGGCGCGCGAGCGGGCATATCGACCCTGCGCGGCGCCTTCCACCCCGACGCCGGCATCGCCGACGAGGTCGCTCGCAAGGTGCGCCGCGAGCTGGAGAAGTTCGGGCTGCTGAATGAACCGCTGGGTGTGGACATCGTCGAGATGCCGATCCTCGTGGCGCTGCAGCGGGCCGGAATCTCGGTGGTCGACGGGCAGCAGGTGTTCTTGAATGCACGCGCGGTGAAGATGAAGGAGGAGATCGAGCTGCTGACGCAGGCAGCCTCCATGGTCGATGCCGCCTACGACGAACTGTACCGCTTCCTGCGGCCGGGAGTCCGAGAGAACGAGACCGTCGGGCTGGTCTCGAAGGTGCTGTACGATCTCGGCTCGGAATACGTCGAGGGCGTGAACGCGATCTCGGGGGAGCGCTGCTCGCCGCATCCCCACGTGTACAGCGATCGCCTCATCCGCCCCGGTGATCCGGCGTTCTTCGACATCCTGCATAGTCATCAGGGATACCGCACCTGCTACTACCGCACCTTCGCGGTGGGATCGGCCAGCCGGGCTCAGGTCGATGCGTACAAGCGCGCGCGCGAGTACATGGACCGCGCGATCGCGCTCGTGCGGCCGGGGGCTACGACCGCCGATATCGTCGCCGTGTGGCCGAAGGCCGAGGAGTTCGGCTTCCCTGATGAGGAAGCCGCGTTCGCGCTGCAGTACGGTCACGGCGTCGGACTGTCGATCTGGGAGAAGCCGATCTTCTCTCGCCTCGTCTCCTTCGATCACCCCGAGGAGCTCAAGGAAGGGATGGTGTTCGCGCTCGAGACCTACTGGCCCTCGGCGGATGGCATCGGCGCTGCCCGCATCGAGGAGGAGGTCGTCGTGACCGCGGACGGCTGCGAGGTCATCACCAAGTTCCCCGCGGAGGAACTGCTGGTCGCCGGCCCCAAGTACCATGCGGTTGGAGCGGATCTCCCCACGCTGCGCGATTCGCAGTCCCATCTGAATACCGCGTGGGGGCGCGGGGAGGCGTGAGGCTGGTATGTCGAAGACGATGAAAGCCGCTGTCTACTACGGTGCGGGCGATGTCCGCCTGGAAGAGGTTGCGAGACCCGTCATCCGTCCCGGCGAGGTGCTGCTCCGCATCACCCGCACGGGCATGTGCGGCACCGACGGTTCCGAATGGAAGGCGGGACCGCGCGTCTTCCCCGTGGAGAAGCGGCACCCGCACAGCGGGCATCTCGGCCCCCTGATTCTCGGGCACGAGTTCGTCGGCGAGGTCGTCGAATCAGACGCCGCCGGTTTCGACGTAGGCGACCGTGTGGCCTCCGGGGCAGGCGTGTCGTGCGGAGGCTGCGAGCGATGCCGGGAGGGACGGAGCAATCTGTGCGCCGAGTACCGCACGTACGGCTTGAACATGTCGGGAGGCATGGCGCAGTACGCCGCGGTCGACGCCCGGACCCTGGTCCATCTCCCGACGGACCTCTCCGATGACGTCGCCGGCCTGGCCCAGCCCCTTGCGGTCGGCCTGCACGCCGCGCGTCGTGCGGGGGCGGTGGCCGGCGATCGGGTCGTGCTCATCGGAGCCGGCGCTATCGGCACCTTCGTGCTCGCTGCGCTCAAGCACCTGGTCGACGTGGAGGTGACCGTCATCGACTTCGCGGGAAGCCGCCTCGAACGCGCGTTGCGCGTGGGAGCGGACGAGGTAATCGCCGCGGACGGTGCCGACTTCGAGCGCCGGATAGCCGAGTCGGAGGGTGCCGTCGACCTCGTGATCGAGGCGAGCGGTGCAAATGGGCAGCTGAATCGAGCGATCGCGTTGACCCGCGACGGGGGCAGGGTGCTGCAGGTGGGGGCTCCGGCTATGGACCAGGAAGTCGATATCCACAGACTCGTCTTCCATGAGATCGATATCCGCACGACCCTCGCCCACGTCTGCGGTGAAGACCTGCCCGTGGCTGTGGAGATCCTGCGGACGACCGATCTGGCCGGCGAACTCCTCGACTCGGTGCGCCCTCTCGAAGAGCTGCCGGCCCAGTTGGACCGGCTGGTATCGGGTGGGCTCGAGGGCAAAGTGCTGTTCGATCCGTTCGCGTGACGGGGGAGGGCTCCGGCCGCAGTCGGCGGGCTCGCGGGGTGTCGTGTTAATGAGCACTTGACAAGGGCCAGTGGACTTGCAAGATTTAAGTGAAGGTGAACATAGTTGTTCACTGACAGCAGTCCCCTGATGCGAAGGAGCAACATGACCAACTCAGCACCATCCGTTCTGATCACCGGGGCGACCGGCGGGATCGGACGGGAGACAGCGGTCCGCTTCGCCGAGGAAGGGGCGCGGGTCGCCGTGGCCGATCTGAACCGGGAAGCGGTGGACGCGTTCGCCGAGGAGCTGGGCGGTCGGTTCGCCGATGCCGATGTACTCCCCCTCGTGCTCGATCAGGGATCGGAGGATTCTCTCCGTGCGGCCGTCGGACAGGTGCACGAGTGGGCCGGGGGCTCGCTGACCTCGCTCGCGCTCGTGGCCGGAACCGTACAGGCCGAGGGGCTCCCTGTGGTGGACCTTCCGGTCGAGGAGTGGGACCGCGTGCACCACACCAATCTGCGCGGCGTCTTTCTGGCATCGAAGCACTTCATCCCGCTGATCGCCCGCGACGGCACGGGTTCCATCACGGCGGTCGCCTCGTACTGGGGGCGAGAGGCGCACCCGTTCTACGCCTCCTACTGCACGTCGAAGGCGGGGGTGATCAGCTTCGTCCAGGGGCTCGCCCGTGAACTCGCCGATGAGGGCATCCGGGTCAATGCGGTCGCGCCGGGCAACATCAACACGCGCATGCACCAGAAGGCCCTCACCGATGAGGCGGCCGCTCGCGGTATCAGCTTCGAGGAGATGCGTGACATCGAGTGGGCGAAGATCCCCCTCAAGGCGGCGGGGCCGCCGCGCTCGATCGCCGACGGCATCTACTTCCTGTCGACGGAGCACGCGGGCTACATCACGGGGGCCACGCTCGACGTCAACGGCGGGGTGGTGATGACCTGAGCCGCGGGTGCACCGCGTAACCGTCAGGGCCTCCGCTCCGACCGAACACACGAATGAAGACTGGAGATTGTAGAACATGGATCTGAAACTTGCGGGCAGAAGGGTGCTCGTCACCGGTGGGGCGTCGGGCATCGGCGATGCCGTGGTGCGCACCTTCGCGGACGAGGGGGCGATCCCCGTCGCGGTGGACATCAACGAGGCGAAGCTCGCGAGTCAGCGCGAGGAACTGACCGCGCGAGGGCTCGAGTCCGGAACGATCGTCGCGGACCTCTCGACGCTGGAGGGCATCGAGGCCGCCGTGACTCAGGCGAAGGAGTTCTTCGGAGGTGCTCCCGACATCCTCGTGAACAATGTCGGATCGGGAACGCTCCGAACGCTGGAGGAGACCTCTGATGAACAGTTCCATCGCACGATGGAGTTGAACTTCTTCGCGATGGTCCGCCTCTCCAAGATATTGGTGCCCGAGATGCAGGCGAACGGCGGAGGGGCCGTGGTGAGTGTCACCTCCGACCTTTCCCGGCAGCCCGAGGATTCGATCACAGACTATGCGGCGTCGAAGGCCGCCGTCGCCTCGGTGTCCAAGTCGCTCTCGCGGCTCTACGCGCCGTCGGTCCGGCTGAACTGCGTCGCTCCCGGCCCCATCTACACCCCCTTCTGGTCCGATGAGAACTACGGCTGGGTGAAGACCGTCGAACGGGCCTACGGCAAGGAGGGGATGGATGCCATCCAGGCCCTCATCGATGAACGCGGGATCCCCATGGGGCGGATAGGCACACCCGAGGAGGTCGCCAACGCGGTCGTGTTCCTCGCCTCGGATGCCTCGTCGTTTACCACCGGCGCGACGCTCGGCGTCGACGGCGGCAGCATTCGAGCCCTGTTCTGATGGGGAGGGAGCAGTTTCATGGATAACATTCAGCGCCGCAGTTCGGAGTACATCTCCGAGCACAACGACACCGTGCACAGCATGTTCTTCTTCAAGATGGAGGAACTGCGCGAGGAGGTCTCCGGCGGGTACCTCGAGTTCGCCAACGAGTTCGTCGTGAAGGAGGGGGCCGCGATCGAGCCGCACTCGCACAACAGCGACGAGTTCTACTTCGTGCTCGAGGGCAGCGGCACGATGACGATCGACGGTGAGAGCGCCCACTTTGGCAAGGGCGAGCTCGTGCGGATACGTCCGAATCAGATCCACTCCCTCGCGGCGGATCAGGGCGGCGACATCAAGTGCTTCTGCTTCGCGATCAGTTACATGCCTGAGGACGAGGTGGGCTTCACGGCTTACCCGGTAGACGGCGGAGAGCCCCATTTCGTCTCGACGCGCTACTGGGACTGAGCCCTGGAGTCGCGCGGTCACGACGATCCCGGTCGGACTGGCCGGGGTCGTCGCCCTCCTGCGCACCGAAGGTCGGCCGGCGCTTGCGAGAGTCGGCAATGTTTACTCAGACGTTACACTTGACTGATCATTCAGCGTGAATAGTGTGTATTCTTACTTAACGAAAACGGTCTTGTGTCGATCGTATTTCGCGCTGGCATACCCAAACACAAAGGAGTGCAGATGCCGAAGAAGAAGCGCCTCATCGGAGCGGGCATCCTCGTCGCAGGTCTCCTGCTGACGACCGCCTGCAGCGGCAACGGCGGGGGCGGGGGAGACGACGGCCCTGCTGCTGATCTCCCCGAATCGGTGGACCTCAAGGGGGAGACCGTCGTCTCGCTGTTCACCAGCATGAACAACGACTACTACTCGAGCTGGAACGAGGGGGCCGAGCGCGCTGTGAACGCCTTCAATGGCGAGTACGTCGCGATGGCCAACGAGGGCGACCCCGCGACGCAGATCGCGCAGTTCCAGCAGCAGGTCGATGCCGGTGTGCGGATGATCTTCGTGACCGCCCCCGATCCCTCGAGCGTGCCGGAGATGGCGCGGATCGCGAACGAGAACGACGTCTGCTTCGCCAATACCTGGGAATCGGATCCGTGGGATTCTCCGTTCGAGTACGGTGACAACTACACCGCCTATTTCTCGCCATACACTGAGGAACTCGCTTACCAGCTGGCGGTGGCACTGTTCGAGGAGATGGGCGGCGAAGGCAACTTCGTGCATGTGACCGGGCACCCCGGGGCGACGGCCGACTTCCAGCGCACGCTCGGCGTCGATCGTGCGCTCGAGGAGTACCCGGATATCAAGCTGCTCGATCGGCAGCCGGGCGAGTGGGATCGCGATAGTTCTCGCAACGCAATGGCGGGCATCATCAACCGTCACGGTACCGACATCGACGGTGTGTTCGGCCAGAACGACGACGTCGGCATCGGCGCGATGAACGCGCTGACCGAGGCCGGTGTCGAGGACGTACCGGTCACCGGCATGGACGGCAACCAGGGCACCATGGAGCTGATCCAGTCGGGCGAGATGTTCGGCGTCGTCTCCTCGATCCCGCAGTGGCAGGCCGGCTTCTCGTTCGTCCAGGCGCTGGATGCATGCCTGAGCGGCGAGGCGCCCGAGCCGCTGAATCGTCAGCTCTGGACCGGTGGGGTCCTGGTCACGGCCGACAACGTCGACGAGTACATCGAGACGTACATCGAACAGGACCCGTTCGACTGGGTGAAGATGAGTCGCGTGGCGCACCCGGATGACTGGGATCCCCAGAATCAGGTCCAGGTGATCGACATGGAGGAGATGTGGTCGTGGGCCGAGGAGGAGAAGCCCGCCGACTTCGAACTGCCTCAGCCCTACGCGGATGCCATCGGCGACAAGGACGCGGTCAATGCCGAGTGGGATGAGCACTGGAAGCTCCTACGCCGGGACTGACCAGCTTCTGCGAGGAGGCGAGGAAGTCACCGGCTCTCCTCCGTCTCACCGGCAGCCGGTTCGGCGCGAGATATACCGAACCGGCTGCCGCCGCTCTCCCCGCCTTCCTTCCATTTCTTCTGACGATATAAAGGAGACCTTTCGATGACCGCCACACAAGCCATCAGCATCGGGCGCGCGGAGAGAAGGGAGGCGTTGAAGTCCATCGGTCTGCCTCTGGTCGCCATCGTCTTCCTCCTCATCCTGTTCTCGATCATCAGCCCCAACTTCCTCCAGGCCAGCACGTTCCTGACGATTCTGCGCGAGTCATCGGTCCTCCTGGTGGTCGCGGTCGGGATGACGCTGGTCATCATCCAGGGCAGCATCGATCTCTCCGTCGGCGCGACCGTCACCCTTGCCGGTCTGGTCGCCGCGTCCGTCACGAAGGAGACCGGCAACGTCTTCCTCGCCATCCTCGGGGCCCTCGCCGTCGGCCTCATCGTCGGGCTGGTCAACGGCGTCATCTTCGCCTACGGCAAGGTGCCGAGCTTCCTGGTCACCCTGGGTATGTCGATGGCCGTCGGAGGCGTCGGTACGTGGCTGGTCGAAGGGCGTCCGGTGCAAGTCTCCAACCAGGGCCTGCGCTGGATCGCTCAGGGCGACCTGCTCGTCGTCCTGCCGAACCTCGTGCTCTGGGCGGTCATCGTCTGGCTCCTCTTCACCTTCATCGGTATGAAGACGCGATTCGGACGCTACGCCTTCGCCATCGGCGGCGCCGAGGCGGTCACCGCCCTCGCCGGCATCCCCAACCGTCGCATCAAGCTCTGGTCGCTGACCATCGCGGGCCTCTGCGCGGCGGTCGCAGGCATCCTGCTGACGTCGCGCATCGGATCGGCCACGCCCGCGATGGGTGATGCTCTGACGCTGAACTCGATCGCGGCCGTCGTCATCGGCGGCACCGCCATCACCGGTGGTGTGGGCGGCGTGCAGCGCACCGTGCTCGGCGTCCTCGTCATCACAACGCTGACGGTCGGCCTGAACTCCCTGGGGGTGCAGCCGTACCTGCAACTGATCATTCAGGGCCTGGTGGTCGTCGCTGCCGTGGCGCTCACCCTGGACCGTACGAAGCTCACCATCATCAAGTAGTCCCGGAGGAAGCGATCATGGCAAAGACTCCGATTATGGTTGCTCGCGGGCTCGACAAGCGCTTCGGGCCGGTGCACGCCAACAAGTCCGTCGATCTCGATATCCGTGTCGGGGAAGTGCTGGGGCTGGTCGGCGAGAACGGCGCCGGTAAGTCGACACTGCTCTCGATGCTGAGCGGCACGCTGCAGGCCGATTCCGGCACCCTCGAGCTGAACGGCGAACCGGTGAAGTTCTCGACATACCATCAATCGACGCTGAAGGGTGTCTTCCGGGTGTACCAGCACCAGGCGCTGGTGCCGAACATCACCGTGGCCGAGAACGTATTCATGGCGCAGGAGGCGGAGTTCTCGCGCCTCGGCGTGCTGAGCCAGCGGGAGATGGTCCGCAGGACTCGCGAGATCTTCGACGAGTTCGATGTCACCCTCAACCCCTCCTCGGTGCTCAGCCGCCTGAGCTTCGCCGAGAGACAGGTCGTGGAGATCGTGCGCTGCTTGGCACAGGCGCGGCTGCTCGGCGTCGAGCACCCGGTGATCCTGCTGGACGAGCCGACGAGTGCCCTGACTCGCGGTCAGATCGACTTCTTCTTCGAGTTCGTGAACCGTATCAAGGAGCATGCGGCTCAGGTCTTCGTGTCTCACCGCCTGGAGGAGATCGTGTCGCTCTGCGACCGTCTCGTCGTGCTCAAGGACGGCGAAAAGGTGGCAGAGAACGACCGGCCTCGGGAGTTGAGCGAGGGCGAGATCCACAACATGATGGTCGGGCGCAGCATCGCCATGCACAAGCGCGAGCGTGTGATCGATGACGAGGCGAGGGACAGCAGGCAGCCCGTACTGGAACTCGAGGGCTTCTCGAGTGACAGCTTCAGCGACGTCACGCTCACCGTCTCGGCCGGTGAGATCGTCGGTATCGCCGGCGTCGTGGGCTCGGGTAAAGCCGGCCTCGGCCGTTCGATCTTCGAGCTCGGAGCGGGGTGCACAGGAGCGATCCGGATCCAGGGGAAGGACCCGAAGCAGACCGGCCCCCGAGCCGGCATCCGGCAGTCGATCGGTTACGTGCCGACCGAGCGCCACCGGGAGGGCCTCGTGCTCGGCATGTCCGTCGCCCAGAATCACTCCCTGCCCTACGTCGGAGCGGCGATCGCGAAGTCCCCCGTGATCGACGGCAAGAAGGAGCGCGAGGACGCCGCAGCGGCCATCGAGCAGCTGAACATCAGGACGCCGAGCCCGAACACGCTGATCAGGAACCTGAGCGGCGGCAACCAGCAGAAGGTGATCCTCGCACGCTGGCTCACGCTCGGCTCCAAGCTGCTGGTGCTGGACAACCCGACCAACGGCGTCGACGTGGGCGCCAAGGGTGAGATCTACGGAATCCTGGATCAGATCACCGCGACGGGGGTTTCGGTGCTCCTGATCAGCGACGATCTGCCGGAACTGATCACGATGTCGGATCGGATCCTCGTCATGAAGGACGGGAAGATCAAGGGCGAGTACGTCGTCGATCCCGAGGACCCTCCTACCGAGGTGGACCTCGTCGCCGCGATGGTCTGAATCGTATCCGCCGATGTGATCGACCTTTGTCTGTAAATCGTTGGGAAGAAAGAGGATAAGTTCATGTCGATGGGTTTCGATGGCAAGACCTGTGTGGTTACAGGCGGAGCTCAGGGGATCGGCGAGGCAATCTCGAGAAGGTTCGCATCCGAGGGCGCCAAGGTCCTCATCGCCGACCTGAATGAGGAAGGAGCTCGTGCGCTGGCCGATGAACTCGGCAACGGTTCGGCGGGGTATCGGGTGAACGTCGCGGACAGCGGTTCGATCCGCATGCTTTTCGACGACATCGTAGCCGAGCACGGGGTTCCCGATATCGTGGTGAACAACGCCGGTGTCACCAGCGACAATCCGACGATCGATCTTCCCAACGAGGTCTGGCAGCGTGAACTCGACGTGAATCTCACCGGCGCATTCTTCGGCGCTCGCGAGGCGGCGCGGCGTCTTCTTGAAGCAGGCCGAAGCGGGGTGATCGTGAACATTTCGTCGATCGCGGCCTTCAAGGCGGTCAGCCCTGAGAAGCACGTCGGTTACGACGTGGCAAAAGCAGGTGTCGCTCACATGACCAGGGTGCTCGCTCACGAGTGGGCGAGCGATGGGATCCGGGTCAACGCGGTCGGTCCCGGCTATACCGACACGCTGATCCTGCAGGGGCTTGCAGAGACCGCGCCGGAGATGGTGGATACGTGGCGCTCGCAGACTCCGTATGGACGTCTGATCGAACCACGTGAGATCGCGGCAGTGGTCTGTTTCCTGGCGTCGGAGGAGGCCAGCGCCATCACGGGCCAGACTGTCATAGCGGATGGCGGATTCACTCTCTGAGCCGGCACCGCTGGCCTGGTCTGAACCGAGCATGGCCGCGTAGTATCGACGTGGGAAGGTTGTGTGCAATCTTATTGAACGCGTATAGTTGGACGCGACACTGGTGCGAATGTGCTGCATTCTGCGCGGCCGGGCGGTTGCGCAGAATGCAGACGGGATGACCTCGCCCTCCGCGACGCCGGTACGTTCGACAATGACGTTTACAGGAGTGAAGCTATGACGGAACCTCTGCGAATCGGTGTGCTCGGAGCGGCGCGCATCAGCCAGGACACGCTGTTCCCACCCGTCGAGGACATCGGGGGGCGGGTCGTCGCTGTTGCCGCCCGCGACGTAGACAAGGCCCGGGCGTATGCGGAGGAGCACGGCATCGAGCGCGCGCTGGACAGCTACGAGGCCCTCGTCGCCGACCCCGAGGTCGAGGCGGTCTACAACCCGCTGCCGAACGGCCTCCACACGCCCTGGAACCTGGCTGTGATCGAGTCGGGTAAGCATCTGCTCGCCGAGAAGCCCTTCGCCAGCAACGCGGTCGAGGCGCTGCGGGTGCACGAGGCCGCGCAGGCCAAGCCCGAGCTGGTTGTCTTCAACGGGTTCCACTACAGCTATCACCCCGTCTTCCAGCGCTTTCTCGAGGTGCTGCGCAGCGGCGAGATCGGCGAGATCCAGTGGGTGCGCGCAGTCATGACCATCGACGTACCCGACCTGCAGGACATTCGTTGGTCGTGGCCGCTGGCCGGCGGCGCCCTCATGGACGTGGGCTGCTACGTGATCGACGCCATCGGCCACGTCGCCCGCGAGCTCGGCGGTGAGGCGAAGCTCGCCTCCGCGAGGACAGGTCACCTGGAGGGCACCGATCCCCGGGTCGACGCCTGGGCCGAGATGACCTTCGAGCTGCCGAACGGAGCGCACGCGGTCGCGGAGGCCAATCTCGTCGGTCCCCGCGACTTCACTCTCACCGCGGTCGGTTCCAAGGGGTCCATCCACCAGGCCAACCTCTCCTACGTGCACACCGACGACCGGCTCATCGTGACGACCGCGGCCGGAACACGGGTCGAGCATCTCGGTTTGACGCGCAGCTTCACCTACCAGATGCGAGCGTTCCGCGATGCGATCCGGTTGGGATCCGACTACCCGACGACCACTGCGGCCGCACTCGAGAACATGCGCGTCATCGACCGGGCGTACGAGATGGCGGGTCTGCCTCCGCGCCCCTCCGTGACCGACTGAGACGGCCGACGGCGGAGGCCGACCCGCGGCGCCCCCATCGCTCAGGGCGCCGCAGACTCTCACAACAACTCAGAGCAAAGGAGCACAGACCGTATGACTGGACGCTTGGACGGAAAGGTGGCGCTGATCACCGGCGCGGGCAACGGCATGGGCGAGGCGATCGCTCGCATGTTCGCCCGAGAGGGTGCCGCCGTCGCCCTCACCGACATCTCCCCGCGCGGCGAGGAGGTTGCCGAGGATATCCGCCGCACCGGCGCCTCGGCTGAATTCTGGGAGATGAACACCACCGACGAGGATCGCGTCTCGCAGGTGTTCGGCGAGGTGTTCGAGAAGTTCGGCGCGCTGAACGTGCTCATCAACAACGCCGGCATCACCGGCCCCACCGAGCCCCTCGACGAGGTCGCGTTGGCCGACTGGGAGAAGGTCTTCAAGGTCAACGTGGCAGGCCCGTTCCTCTGCACGAAGCACGCGATCCCTCACATGCGGAAGACCCGGGGCCAGAAGAGCATCGTCAACACCTCGTCGATCTACGCTCTCATCGGCAGCGACGAGGTGCCGATCTATCACTCGACCAAGGGTGCCGTGCGCAGCATGGTGAAGGCCGACGCCATTGCATACGCTCCCGAGAGCATCCGCGTGAACGCGGTGATGCCCGGCACCATCCTGACACCCCTCAACTACGAGAAGGCCGAGCGGACGCCGGGCTACCTTGAGCATATGCAGTCGATCCACCCGCTCGGATTCCTCGGTGAGCCGGACGACGTCGCCTACGCGATGGTCTTCCTCGCCTCGGACGAGGCCAGGTTCATCACCGGCGCCGAGTTCGTGATCGACGGCGGCTACACCGCGCGGTAGGCGCGGTGCTCGGCAGACAGATCCATTTCAAGACAGGGAGTCACACATGAAAGCACTGCAGTTCCTCGCGGAGAACCGGCCCGAGGTGTCGGAGCTCGAGATCCCGGAGATCGCGGCCGACGAGGTGCTCGTCGCCGCTCGTTCCGTGGGCATCTGCCACTCGGACATCGAGTTGCTCGAGGGAAGGTACATCATCCCGTTCTCCTACCCCATCATCCCGGGCCACGAGTGGGCCGGCGAGATCGTGGCGGTCGGGGACCGCGTGACGGACTTCTCCGTCGGCGACCGAGTGGTGGGCGAGTGCGTCATCGGGGAGGACCACTTCGGATTCTCGATCAGCGGCGCCCTCGCGGAGTTCTTCGTGGCGCGCCCCGAATGGTTGCACCGCATTCCCGAGAGCATCGATTACTCGAGCGGTGCGCTCATCGAGACCTTCACCGTGGGGTACAACGCGCTGATGGAGGTCGGCAACATCAACGCGAGCGACACCCTCGTCGTGCTCGGCGCCGGTCCGGTCGGTCTGGTGACCACAGCGGCCGCCCATCACCTGGGCGCCGTGGTCGTCACCGTCGATCCGTCTGAGGCGCGTCGGCAGGCTGCTCTCGGCCTCGGGGCCGACCACGCGGTCGATCCCGAGGGGGCGGAGGCCCTGCTCGCCTCGATCACCGACGGCCGCGGGCCGAGCGTGGTCATGGAGGCCAGCGGCCGGCCCGAGGTGATGGCGAACGCTATCAGACTCGCCGGTCACGGAGCGCGTCTGGGCTTCATCGGCATCGACGTGGGGAACGAGGCCTCCGTTCCCCTCGGTCTGATCCAGTCGAAGGGCCTGAGGATCGTCGGCACCATCGGTTCTCCCTTCGTGTGGCCCGAGGCGATCCGCTTTCTCGAGCGGACCGGCATCGATCTTTCGCCGCTGGTCACAGAGCGCTTCGGCGTGGATAATGCGGTCGAGGCGCTGGCAGCATCTCGCGATAGCGCCCGCAACCTGAAGGTCCACGTAGAACTCGACGCGAGACTCTGAACCCGGATACGGCGAAGGCCGGCGAACCGTCACGGTTCGCCGGCCTTCGCGGGTTCACGATGAGGCGCGACGCGTGATCTCGGCCATCGCCGACCAGTCGAGCTGCGAGAGCTCGGGGTCGGCCAGTGTCTCCTCGAAGATCTGCTGGAGGACGCCTGCAGTGGGCAGGGCCGCTGACACGGCCGCGGCCGCGCTCTGCACGAGCGTCAGGTCCTTCAGGCCGAGATCCACGCTGAATGCGGGCGGGGTGTAGTCGCGGGAGGCGATGATGGGTCCGTAGCCCTGGTAGGCCGTCCCGGTGTAAGCCGCATCGGTCAGGATCTCGACGAAGGTGCGACCGTCGACGCCGCTGCGCTCCATCAGATTGAGCGATTCGGCGAGCGCCTGCATGGTGTGGATGAGATTGTAATTCACGCCGATCTTAACGAGATTGGCCAGTGCCGGATCTGCCCCGACCCGCCAGACGCGCTTGCTCAGCGCCGGGAAGAACTCGTCTGCCCGATCGAGCGGTTCCGCCGCACCCGCCGCGACGATGTTGAGCTGTCCGGAGGCGGCCAGATGGGGCCGGCCCAGGACCGGAGCCGCCGCGTACGAGACGCCGGCCTCCGTGTGGCGAGCGTCGAGTTCGCGGGCGGCATCGAGACTCACCGTCGCCATGTTGACGTGCACGGATCCCGCTGCGCTCGCGAGCATCTCCGAGCTGAACACCGCATCGAGGGCTCGGTCGTTCGACAGCATCGAGAAAGCGATGCCGGTCGCGAGCGCCTCCTCGGGTGAACCGACCGCGCGGGCGCCGGCCTCGACGAGCGGTTCGACGGCGGCCTGCGAACGGTTCCAGACCAGAACGTCGTGACCGGCATCGACGAGGCGGTGCGCCATGGCGGCGCCCATGGTGCCGAGGCCGATGAAACCAACTTGAGACACGTGATTCTCCTTTACTGAGTGCGAGGTGCGTGACCGGGCGCCCGCGAGGGCGGAGCGTCAGGGTGCGATGAGGGTTTTGATGGCGGGCGGTGTTCCCGCGGACATCGGCTTGAGAGCGCCGTCGACGAGGTCGGTGAGCGGGAGGGGTGCGGGGGCGATGGACCCCCACCGTCCGCGACGTTGGGAGATGAGCTTCGCGGCTTCGGGGAAGTCGGTCTCGCGCACGAGGGCGTTGGTGCCGATGAGGCTGAGCTCTCGGACGGTGAGGCGGCCGAGGTCGATGGTGCGGGGGAGCTTCTGAATGCCCACCGCGACGATGTTCGTGCCCATCGGTACGATCTCCAGCGCCAGTTGCAGGCCTGGTTCGGATCCGCTCACTTCGAAGTACACCGGGATGGAGTCCGCGAATTCGGCCTCGATCAGCGCGGTCGATTCGGGGGTGCCGGCGAGGATCGTGACCTGGGCTCCCAGCTCCGTCGCGATGTCGAGCCGTTCCTGTGCGAGGTCGACCGCGACCACGCGGGCCCCGCTCTGGACGAGGGCGTGGATGAGGAACGCGCCGATGCCCCCGACGCCCTGCACGATCGCGACGTCTCCGGGTTGCACCCCTGAACGCTTCATGGAGTGGACGGCGATGGCCATGGGCTGTGCGAGGGCGGCTTCGGTCTCGTCGAGGCCGAGGGCGCCGGCGTCGACGCAGCTGGCGACCGGGGTGGATACGTATCGTGCGAGTGCGCCGTCGCGGTGCAGCCCGACGGAGGCGTATTTGCGGCAGAGGTTGGAGCGGCCGCCCAGGCACTCGCGGCAGTTGCCGCAGGGCATGGATCCGCAGGATGCGACGAGCTTGCCCTCCCACGAGGGATCCACGTCGTCGCCGACAGCGACGACGCGCCCCGCGAACTCGTGCCCGACGGTCATGGGGCCGACGTGGCCGGTGACGTGGTGAGGGTGCTCGACGGGGAAGAGCTTGGGGCCGTGCGCCCACTCGGCGGCGTCGGTGCCGCACACTCCGACGGCGGTCACCTCGAGCAGGAGTTCGCCGGGCAGCGCGCTCGGTACGGGAACCTCCTCGATGCGGATGTCCTGCTTGCCGTGCATGACTGCGGCCTGCATGGTCTGAGAGGCGGGGGCTGCTGGTGAGGTCAACTTCGACGCTCCTTCGGGCTGAGTGGGTGGATCAGAAGGGGTTCGCGACGATGAGGTCGGTCGCGGGGTACTTGGTGATGACGACGGGGCCGTCATCGGTGATGACGACCTCTTCTTCGATGCGCGCGGCGGAGTAGCCGTCGGAGGCGGGGCAGTAAGTCTCGACCGCGAACACCATGCCGGTCTTGATCTCTACGGGTTCGCGGTAGCTGTTGAGGCGGGAGATGATCGGGCGTTCATGCAGGCCGAGGCCGAGGCCGTGGCAGAACTGCAGGCCGAAGGCTGACAGCTCGTCGTCGAAGCCGAGGGATTCGGCGGTGGGGAACAGCGACGCGATCTCGTCGGAACCCACGCCCGGCTTGATTGCCGAGATGGCGTTGTCCATCCACTCGCGGGCCCGGTTGTAGGCCGAGCGCTGCGCGCCGGTCGCGCTGCCCACGTTGAAGGTGCGGTAGTAACAGGTGCGGTACCCGTTGAAGGAGTGGATGATGTCGAAGAAGGCCTGGTCGCCGGGGCGGATGATGCGATCGGTGAAGTTGTGGGGGTGCGGATTGCAGCGCTCGCCCGAGATCGCGTTGATCGCCTCGACCTGGTCGGAGCCGTACTCGTAGAGCTTCTTGGCGGCCAGCGCGACGATCTCGCTCTCGCGGACGCCGGGTTTGAGCGCGTCGACGATGTCGGTGTAGACGCCGTCGACCATGGCCGCCGCCTGATTCATGAGCATGATCTCGTCCTGGCTCTTGATCTCGCGGGCGTCGAGCATGTGCTGCTGCGCATCGACCACGGTGAATCCCTGCCGCTGCATCTCGAAGAGGAACGGCGGCTCCACGATGTCGATGCCGACGGGGGAGCGTTCCAGGCCGAGATCGGTGAGGATGCCTTTGATCTGGGTCACCGCGTCGACCATGAGCCCTGCTGACGGCGCCACCGCGCCGCGGAAACCGAGGAACCCGGGGTGGTTGTGGTCGTGCTTCAGCCAGGGCGCGTAGAGCTGATGATGCTTGACCGCGGACCCGAAGTCCCACAGGTGGGGCTCTCCGCCGCGCGTCAGCAGCGCGTACCGGATCATCTTGTCGCCCAGTGCGCCCCCGACCCAGGACTGGGTGGTGTACCGGATGTTGTAGAAATCGAACAGCAGGAAAGCCCCGCACTCGCTCGCCTCCAGCGCCGCCTGCGCCCGCGCCAGACGGTAATCGCGGAGTCGGTCGAAATCGACCCGGGTCTCGTAGTCGACCCCCATCTGCCCCGGGGTGAGGAGGGGACGCGGCTTCGTCGACGTGTCGATCATGGGTGTCGCCTTCATTCTTCTTCGCAGCGGGTCTCGGTAACTAGCGGCGCGGGAGCACGCCGGCCTCCCGATAGCGCTCGAACGCGCTCAGGAAGCTCTCGACGCTGACGCGGTTGGCGTCGAAGCCGCGCTCTCGGCTCCGGCGCATGTCGGCGAAGCACTCGATGGGGCGGAGGAGATCGCTGTCGGTGTGCCACCACGATGCGACTCGGGTGAGGTCGGGCTCGACCAGGCCGTGCTCTTCGACGATGCGGGGCCACGCGCCCTCGAGCTCTTCGACACGTCCCTGGAGCGGACGATCCGAGCCGTCGTGTCCCTCCCACGGCACCCCGAAGTGCTCGGCGATGCGCGGCCACATCCAGCGCCAGCGGAAGACGTCTCCGTTGCTGATATTGAACGCCGTGTTCGCTGCGGCCGGTGTTTCTGCGGCCCACACCATCTGCTCCGCGAGCAGGTCGGCATCGGTGACGTCCGTCACGCCGTTCCACTGGGCCTCGGAGCCGGGGAAGATGAACGGCACGCCGTTCGCCAGACAGAGTTCGGCATAGGCGCCCAGTGTGAGCGCCATGTTCATCGCGTTGCCGGTGGCGAAGCCGATCACCGTGTGCGAGCGGTGGGTGCTCCAGGTGAACCCCTGCCGCTCCGCCGCTGCGAAGAGAGCGTCTTCCTGCGCGTAGTAGAAGTTCGGGATCTCGATCCGGGGTTCTTCCTCGTGGAAGGGGGTATCGGCCGAAGCCCCCTGCGCATACGCCTCGAACGGTCCGAGATAGTGCTTGAGCCCGGTCATGAGCGAGACGTGTTTCACGGAGTCGGCGGACTCGAGAGCGGTGAGGAGGTGCTCCATCGCCGTTCGATTGACCCTGATGTTCTCCGCCTCGGTGTCCATGCGCATCCAGGTGGTGATGAAGACGGCCTCGGGGCGCAGGTCTGCGACACCGGTGAGGGTTTCGGGGCGCAGGAGGTCGGCTTGGAATGAAGTCACACCCTCAAGATGCAGGGCTGAGCGGTTGAGGCCGGTGACGTCCCAGCCGTCGGCTACGAGTCTGCGGCAGACAGCCTGGCCGGAGATGCCGCTCGCGCCGACCACGAGTGCTCGGGGACGCTGCGTCTGTGCTTCCATGGGTGCCTCCCTGGGCGTGAGGAGAGGGGCCGTCGGGCTTCGACGGCGGATGGGTGTTCGCCCCTCAAGTGTACATTAAAACTAAACATTTAGCTCAGTCATCATGAACATGTGATCTTGGCGCCGGAGTGCTCCGTCCCGTCTGCGGGTGAGAGGCGCGGAGGGCGGGGACCCTCGGATCCCCGCCCTCCGCGCACCCGCTGCGCCGCTCAGCCGCGCCAGACCGACTTGAGGTTACAGAACTCGCGGATACCCTCGGCGGAGAGCTCTCGACCGATGCCGGAGTCCTTCACACCGCCGAACGGAAGCTCGGGATACGACACGGACATGCCGTTCACGAAGACCGCCCCGGCATCGAGTCCGTTGACGAAGAATTCCTCCTCCTCGGAGTCGCGGGTCCACACCGCCGAGCTCAGACCGAAGGTCGTGTCGTTCGCGAGCTGCAGCGCCTCGTCGCGGTCTGAGGCTTTGAAGACGGTTGCCGCGGGTCCGAATGCCTCCTCGGCGTAGAGGCGCATCTCGCGGGTGACGTCCGTGATCACGGTGGCCGGGTAGAACCAGCCGGGCCGCTCGAGCGGGGCGCCGCCCGCGGTGATGGTGGCGCCCTTGTCGCGGGCGTCGGTCACGAGTTCGTCGAGGTCGCGCAGGCCCGACTCGGTGGCCACCGGCCCGAGCTCGGTCGCCTCGTCCATCGGGTCTCCGACCACGAGGGCCTTCATCGCGGCGGTGAACTTCTCGACGAACTCGTCGTAGATCGCCGCGTGCACAATCACGCGCTTGGCGTTGATGCAGGCCTGACCGTTGTTCGTGGTGCGAGAAGCGACCGCGGTGGCCACGGCCGCGTCGAGATCGGCCGTGGGCATCACGATGAACGGATCCGAGCCGCCGAGCTCGAGCACGGTGTGTTTGACTTCGGAGCCCGCGATGCTCGCGACCGATCGGCCCGCCGGTTCCGAGCCGGTGAGGGTGGTGGCGACCACGCGGCGGTTGCGGATCACACGCTCGACGCCCGAGGCCGGGATGAGCAGCGAGCGGAAGCTGCCGGACGGGAAGCCAGCGCGGTCGAACAGCGTATCGAGGTAGAGCGCGGCCTGCGGCACGTTCGACGCGTGCTTGAGCACGCCGGTGTTGCCCGCCATGAGCGCGGGTGCCGCGAACCGGATCACCTGCCACAGCGGGTAATTCCAGGGCATCACCGCGAGCACCACGCCGAGCGGCTGGTACCGGGAGGCGGCGTAGCTGGCGCCGACCGCGCTGGGGTCTTCGAGCTCGCGGCCCGTGAGGAACTCCTCTGCCTTGTCCGCGTAGAAGCGCATGCCCTTCGCGCATTTGAGCACCTCGCCGCGCGCCTGACCGATGGTCTTGCCCATCTCCAGCACGAGCATGGCGGCGGCATCCTCCAGGTCCTCCTCGAGGATGTCGGCGGCCCGATGCATCCAGGCTGCCCGGGTGGCGAAGTCCGTCCGCTTCAGCGCGATGAACGCTGCGTGCGCCTCAGCGATCCTCGCGTCGACCTCGTCGTCGGTGTGCGCGGTGAACTCCTCCACGAGTTCACCGGTCGCGGGGTTGACGGTGGCGATGGTCATGATGCTCCTTTGGTTCGGTGGTTCGGTGCCGTGATGACGGCGGGATCTACGCGCCGAAGATCTCCGGGTGCTTCGCCAGCTGCCGCCGTGTACGGCGGATGTGGCCGGCGAGCACGCGTTCGGCCTCGTCGAAGTCCCCGTCGCGCAGCGCGGCGATGAGGATGTTGTGCTCGTCGTTCGCGATGCGCCGCAGCTCGGGCGACCAGGTCGCGACGTACGCCCTGCGATACGGCGCCGTGCTGTTCCACAGTTTCGAGATGAGGTCGCCGAGCTGCTGGGTCTCGGCGCGGGCATAGCTCGCGAGGTGGAACTCTCGGTCGAGGCGCAGGAATTCATCGATGTTGCCCGCACTGGAAGCGGAATCGATCTGCGACGCGAGATCCTCGAGATGCAGGAAATCGGGCTCGGCGAGACGCGGCGCGCTGTACCGCAGCAGCAACGGCTCGAGCCGCTCGCGCATCTGGTAGATCTCCTCGCACTCGGCGAGGGTGAGGCGCGACACCCAGGAGCCCGAGTTCGCGACCGTGGTGACCAGGCCCTCGTGCACGAGCAGGCTCAGCGCTTCGCGCACGGGCACGCGGCTCGCGCCGAAGCGGGCGGCCAGATGCTCCTGGCGAATGCGGGTGCCGGGCGCGAGTTCGCCGCGCAGGATGTCGTCCCGCAAGCTTGACGCGATCCTCGCCCCGGCATCGCCGCCGCGAGTGCGTGTTTCCTCGACTGCTTCCACCGTGAGTCCTCCCTCGTCTCCGCAGGAACTGTATCCCGTCGGCTCAGTCCTGCGGGTGCGCCGGGTGCCAGAGCAGGGTCGAGGCTCCGCGCTCGTACGCCTTCCCCTCCGGGAAGCTCACGAGTTCGAACTGCAGGCCCCAGGGGGCCCTGAAGTAGATCCAGCGCTGGCCTTCGGCGGACTGCTTGCTGGCGGTCGGCTCGCCCATGACCTCGACGCCCTGCTCTCGGAGGTAGGCGACCGCGGCATCGAGGTCGTCGACGTAGAAGGCCAGGTGGTATCCGCCGATGTCGCTGTTGCGCGGCTGAGGGTTCTGCCCGTCGGCGGAGTCGTAGAGGAAGACCTCGAAGTTCGAGCCGTTGCCGAGGCGGTAGAAGCGGATCTCGGTGATCACGGTGCGGGGGTGGACCCCGAGGTGGGTGTTCATCCAGTCGCCGTCGGACTGCTTCGAGCCGAGGGTGTAGATCTGCTCGCAGCCGAGGATGTCGACGAGGAAGCGGTGCGCCTCTTCGAGGTCGGGCACCGTGAATCCGATGTGATCCGTGCCTCTCAAACCGGGTATGGCCATGTCTCCTCCTTGCGACGTTTCTTGATGATTGTATCCAAAGCTGTGCAATATGGGGCGATTATCTCGATGGAACCTCGATCGCTTTTTGTCATTGAATCCAATTTCGCGTACAGTCGCTCTTAACATTTCAGGACTCGTTTCAACGGAGAACCACATGCCCAGACGCCGCAAACTCGATACCGGAGTGCCCTGGGTCGAACTCTCGACCACCGCCACCGACTGGAAGAAGGCGGATCCCGAGCTGCTCGCGACGATGCTCGGTCAGATCCAGCTCATCCGCTCCTTCGAGGAGACGGTGCTCGAGCTCGCGGGCGCCGGACTCGTGCACGGCCCCGCGCACTCGAGCATCGGCCAGGAGGGCGGCGCGGTCGGCTCGATCCTCACCCTCCGCTCGAGCGACGGGGTGAACGGCTCGCACCGCGGACACCACCAGTTCCTCGCGAAGGCGATCACCCATGTCTCGGGCGGCAGGCTCGATCTCGGCTCCCTGGTCGACGCCGACATGCAGGCGATGCTGCAGCGCACCCTGGCCGAGATCCTCGGGCTCGCCCAGGGCTTCTCGGGCGGGCGCGGCGGGTCGATGCACCTGCAGTGGCTCGAGGCCGGCGCGCTCGGCACCAACGCGATCGTGGGCGGCGGAGCGCCCCTCGCGGGCGGCAACGCGTGGGCGCAGAAGTTCGCGGGCACCGACGACATCTCGATCAACTACTTCGGCGACGGGTCGAGTCAGATCGGCTCGGTGCTCGAATCGATGAACCTCGCCGCGACCTGGAAGACCCCGGTCATGTTCTTCATCGAGAACAATCTCTACGCCGTCTCGACGCACGCGAGCGAGGCCAGTGCCGACACCCGCTTCTCGGTGCGGGGGCAGGGCTTCTCGATCCCGTCCTGGCGCGTCGACGGCATGGACCCGCTCGCCGTGCACCTCGCCACCCAGGAGGCGCTCGAGCGCATGCGAGCCGGGGAGGGCCCCGCGATCATCGAGGCCGAGGTCTACCGCTTCTTCCACCAGAACGGCCCCTTCCCCGGCAGCGCCTTCGGCTACCGCACGAAGGACGAGGAGAAGGAGTGGCGGGCGCGCGACCCGCTGACGCGCGTAGCGGCGCAGATGCAGGAGCTGGGGTACGCCACCGAGGCCGAGGTGGCCGCGGTTCGGGATCAGGCCAAGCAGGCCATGACCGACGCCGTCGGGCAGCTCATCGAGGACGACCCGGAGCGGGAGGGCAAGCGGCGGATCAAGCCCGAGCTGTGGCCGGATCCCGCGGTCGTCGACACCGGGATCCGCAGCGACGCGAGCGAGCTCGAACCGCTCGAGGTGAAGGAGCCCTCGGAGATCCGCGGCGAGTGGCGCGACGTCAAGTACGTCGATGCGGTCGCGCAGACCATGGATCGCCGCATGGAGGTCGACGATCGTATCGTCGTGCTCGGTGAGGACGTGCATCGGCTCGGCGGCGGCACGAACGGCGCCACGAAGGGCCTCGCCAAGAAGTACGGCCCCGAGCGCGTCGTCGGCACGCCCATCAGCGAGAACGCCTTTTTCGGCTTCGCCACCGGTGCCGCGCTCGACGGGCGCATCCGCCCCATCGTCGAGTTCATGTACCCCGACTTCATGTGGGTGGCCGCCGACCAGGTCTTCAACCAGGCGGGCAAGGCGCGCCACATGTTCGGCGACAACAACGACGTGCCCCTGGTGCTGCGCACCAAGGTCGCGATGGGCGTGGGCTACGGCTCGCAGCACCTCATGGACCCCGCGGGCATCTTCGCGACGCAGGCGGGATGGCGGATCGTCGCGGCGTCGAACGCCGCCGACTACGTGGGCCTCATGAACGCGGCGCTCGCGCTCGAGGATCCGGTGCTCGTGATCGAGCACGTCGATCTCTACGGCAAGGCCGACCGGCTCCCCGAGGGCGACCTCGACTACATCATCCCGCCGGGATCGGCCGCGGTGCGGCGCGCGGGATCGGACGTCACCGTGCTCAGCTACCTGACGATGGTCGATCACTCGCTCGAGGCGATCGAGCAGACCGGCGTCGACGCCGAGCTGATCGACCTGCGCTGGCTCGACCGCGCCTCGCTCGACTGGGACACCATCGGCGAGAGCATCAAGAAGACCAACGCCGTGCTGATCGTGGAGCAGGGCGCGAGCGGGCCGTCGTACGGCGGTTGGCTCGCCGACGAGATCCAGCGCCGCTACTTCGACTGGCTCGATCAGCCCGTCGAGCGCGTCACCGGCGGCGAGGCGAGCCCCAGCATCTCGAAGGTGCTCGAGCGCGCGGCGATCGCGCGCACCGAGGAAGTGGTCGCCGGCCTCGAACGGGTGCGCGCCGCGATGGGAGGCGAGAACTGATGGCCGCGATCGTGCGCATGCCCGAGCTCGTCACCGGTTCGGCGGAGGCCGCGATCGCCGGCTGGCTCGTCGCCGAGGGCGACGAGGTGGCGGAGGGTCAGGCGCTCGTCGAGATCGAGACCGAGAAGGCCACCGTCGAGTACGAGGCCGAGGCCGCGGGCGTGCTCGCCGGGATGCTGGCCGAGGCCGGCGCCACCGTCGAGGTCGGCACGCCGATCGCGGTGCTCGCGACCGGCGGCCAGTCGGCGGAGGAGGCACTCGCGGAGGCCGGCGTGGGGTCGGGCGTCGGGGCGTCGACTGAGCCTGTATCGTCCCCTGAGCCGACCGCGTCCCCTGAGCTTGTCGAAGGGGACGCCCCGGGATCCGACCCGATCCCTTCGGCAAGCTCAGGGAACGGGGTAGCAGACGTCCTGTCCCCTGAGTCCGCATCATCTCCTCGGCCTGTCGAAGGGGATACCCCCACCCAGGCCCCTGCGGGCGAGCGTCTCTTCGCGAGTCCGCTCGTGCGCAAGCTCGCCCGGGAGCGCGGCCTCGACCTCTCGCGTGTGAGCGGCACCGGACCGAACGGCCGCATCGTGCGTCGCGATCTCGAACGGCTCGAGGCCGGTCGGGGAGTCATCGCGGGATCCGCCCCCTCGACAAGCTCAGGGGACAGAGACGCCGTATCGACTGCTGCCCCGCTCCCTGAGGCTGTCGAAGGGAGCAGCGCGAGAGCTACTCCGGACGCAACCCCATACACCGACGTGCCCCACACCGGCATGCGCCGGGCGATCGCGCGACGGCTCACCGAGAGCAAGAGCACGGTGCCGCACTTCTACCTCGTCGCCGACTGCCGCATGGATGCGCTGCTCGCCCTGCGCAAGCAGATCAACGAGCTGGAGAGCACCCGGGTCTCGGTCAACGACTTCGTGGTGAAGGCCGTCGCGGCTGCCCTGCAGGACGTGCCGGGAGCCAACGCGATCTGGACGGACGAGGCGACGCGGCGCTTCGAGAGCGTCGACATCTCGGTCGCCGTCTCTGTGCCCGACGGGCTGTTCACCCCGGTGGTGCGCGGCGTCGAGAAGCTCTCGCTCGGGGCGCTCAGCCGCGAGATCCGCGACTACGCGGAGCGGGCGCGTGCCGGCAAGCTCAGGCAGCACGAGCTGGAGGGTGGATCCTTCTCGGTCTCCAACCTCGGCATGTACGGCACGAGCGAGTTCTCGGCGATCCTGAACCCGCCGCAGGCCGGCATTCTGGCCGTCGGTGCCGCCGAGCAGCGGCCCGTGGTCGAACCGGACGGCACGCTGGGCGTGGCCACACTCATGACGGTCACGCTCTCCGCCGACCATCGTGTGCTCGACGGTGCGCTCGCCGCCGAGTGGCTCGCCGCGTTCAAGAAGCGCATCGAGCAGCCGATGAGTCTGCTGATCTGAGGTTCTGACGATGCCTGTACTGCTCCGTATCGATTCCTCTGCCGGCGGCGAGGCCTCCCGCACCCGTGCCCTGACCGAGGCGTTCAGCCGCGAATGGTCGTCGCTCGGTGATGAGTTCTCCGTCATCTCCCGTGATGTTCACACGTCGCCCCCTCCGCACCTCGTCGACACCGCGCAGCACTGGCCTGAGCGGCTCCGAGGCGGAGCAGAGCTGGACGCGGCGACGTCGTCGCTGCAGGAGGAGCTGCTCACGGAGCTGCTCGCCGCCGACGCGGTGGTGATCGGTGCGCCGATGTACAACTACGCCTTCCCCTCGACGCTGAAATCGTGGCTCGACTTCGTCCACATGCCGGGTGTCACCGCGCCTTTCGATCGGCCGGTCCAGCCGCTCGCGGCGCGCCCGGCGGTGGTCATGAGCGCGCGAGGAGGTCTCGACGACGACGGTGCGTTCGAGCATCTCTTCGCGCCGTTGCGGCTGGCGCTGGGAGCGGGGCTCGGCATGGAGGTGCATACGGTCTGTACCAGCCGGACGCTGGCCGAGGCGATCCCCGAGCTGGACACCGCTCTAGCGGCGGAGGAGCTCGCCCGCGCGGTGGCGGAGGCCCGAATTCTCGCCCGCACGATCGGAGAGCCGGCGCGGGCCTGACCTCGTCCCTGAGCTCGTCGTCACCTGAGCTCGAAGGGGACACCCCGCTCCGCGCCCGTTTCCCGCCCGCCCCCGAACCGCATCCCGAAGCGGGAGTCGGTGGCGAGGGGAAGTGCGGCGCCGCCCCGCAGCGCCGGCTCAGGGTGCCGGATCGACCTCGTGCAGTCGGACGCGACGTCCTGCGCCGGCGACGACCACGGCCCACACGACCCTGATGCACCGGGACCGGGGGCATAGTGCCAGCCCCATCTCGGAGTGAGGTGCGTTCTTGGCGCCTCTCAGCGGATGTAAGAGGGGGTCTGCGTCCCACAACCAAGCCGTCGCGCAGATCGACGCCTCTGGCCTCGATGACCCCGAGAGGCGGCGGAGGCTTTGATCCGCAGGAGCCGCTTCAGAACCCCACCCTCAGGGGGTTTGAGCCTGTCGAAGGGGCGGGTCTTCCTCGATGTGCGTCCGCGCGAAACAGCGCCGCGAGTTCGCCTGCCGTTATGCAGCGGTTCATCTGCCCGTCGACCGGGTGCTGAAACCTGGATGAGGTGCATGGGCACCTACCAGGAGGAGAACTATGAAGGCCCCGAAATCGAGGCTGTGGCTGAAGAGCGCCGCGGCCGCCGTCGTGAGTTGCGCGCTCGTCGCAGCGCCGCTGGCCTCGACGACGGCGACCGCCGCCGTCGTCGACGCGCCGATCGCCTATTCGGCGAGTGACGCCACGCTCGCGCTGACCCCGATCGGCTCGTTCGAGACCGGCGTGTTCGACGAGTCGGCCGCCGAGATCGTGCAGGCGCACGGCGATCGCCTGTTCGTGGTGAACGCGCAGGCGGGATCCGTGAGCGTGCTCGACTACTCGAACCCGGCCGCGATGACCGAGCTGTTCGCCATCGGCTCCGAGGGGGTGGCGAACTCGGTGGCGATCCGACCCGACGGGCTCGGGGTCGTCGCCTTCGAGGCGAGCGTGAAGACCGATCCCGGCCACCTGCTGTTCTTCGACGCGAACGCGAGCGACGCGGCATCCGCGGTTCTCGGCACCGTCGCCGTGGGAGCGCTGCCCGACATGGTCACGATCTCAGGAGACGGCGCATACGCCGTCGTCGCGAACGAGGGTGAGCCCGCCGACGACTTCTCGGTGGACCCGGAGGGGTCGATCTCCGTGGTCGCGCTGCCCGGAGAGCTCGCCGCCCCCGCGCAGGACGCGGTGCGCATCGCGGACTTCCACGCGTTCGAGGGCGACGCGCTGCCGGAGGGCGTGCGCGTGTTCGGTCCGACGCCGCACGGCGACGATCTGCCCGTCAGCCGCAACCTCGAACCCGAGTACGTCGCGGTCGACGGCGGCACCGCATACGTGGCCCTGCAGGAGGCGAACGCCGTCGCAGAGGTCGACCTGGCCTCGGCGACGGTCAGCGCGATCAGACCGCTCGGGTTCAAGGATCACGGGCTCGCGCAGAACGCGCTCGATCCGAGCGACAAGGACGGCAGGGCCGAGCTGCGCAGCTACCAGGGGCTCAAGGGCGTGTACATGCCCGACGCGATCGACGCGTACACCGCCGGCGACGGCGCGAGCTACCTCGTCACGGCGAACGAGGGCGATGCCCGCGAGTGGGGCGACTACGCAGAGCCGTCGCGGGTGAAGGATCTGACCGACGAGAGCGGGGCGCCCCGAGACGGGTACGGCCCGGTCTGCACGGACAGCGCGCTCGCGGACAAGCTCGGCGACGACGAGCTGGGGCGCCTGAACGTCACGAAGGAGCTCGGCTTCGACGAGGCCCGCGGCTGCTACTCGGAGCTGTACGTCTTCGGCGGACGGTCGTTCTCGATCTGGAGCACCTCGGGAGAGCTGGTCTGGGATTCGGGATCATCGTTCGAGGAGGTCACCCTCGCCGCGAACCCCGAGTACTTCAACTCGAACCACGGCGAATCGAACCTCGAGGGGCGCAGCGACGACAAGGGTCCCGAACCGGAGTCGGTCGTCGTCGGGCAGGTCGGTGACCGCAGCTACGCGTTCGTCGGCTTCGAGCGCGTGGGCGGCATCGCAACCTACGACATCACGAACCCGGGCTCGCCCTCGTTCGTGACCTACGTCAACAACCGCGACTTCTCCCAGTCGGTCGAGGAGGGCGGCGACCTCGCCGCCGCCGGTGATCTCGGCCCCGAGGGCCTCTCCTTCGTCGACGCGACGGATTCGCCCACCGGCACTCCTCTGCTCGTGGCGGGCAACGAGGTCTCGGGCACGACGACCGTGTTCTCGATCGAGGATCTGCTGGCCCCCGTCGACGTGCAGGTGCTCACGATCAACGACTTCCACGGCCGGATCGAGGCGAACGCCGAGAGCGGGGAAGCGGGTGCGGCCGTGCTCGCCGGCGCGGTGCAGAGCTATCGGGCCGAGAATCCGAACACCCTGTTCGCCTCCGCGGGCGACAACATCGGCGCGTCGACTTTCACCTCGTTCATCGACGACGACTCGCCGACCATCGAGTCACTCGCGCAGGCGGGGCTCGACGTGAGCGTCGTGGGCAACCACGAGTTCGATCGCGGTTTCGCCGACCTCGTGGAGCGTGTGATCCCCGGCTTCGGAGGAGACCAGTTCGCGCTCGGAGCGAATGTGTACCGGAAGGGCACGAAGACGCCCGCGCTGCGCGAGTACGTCGTGCAAGAGGTCGACGGGGTGCGCGTCGCATTCATCGGCACGGTGACCGAGCAGACCGCCGCGATGGTCAGCCCGACCGGCATCGCCGACATCGAGTTCGGAGACCAGCTCGAGGCCGTCAACCGGGTCTCGGCAGAGATCGAGGCGGGGGACCTCGCGGACGTGACGGTGCTGCTCACGCACGAGGGATCCGAGACGAGCGACTGCGCGGCCGTCGAGGCCGACGCCACGAAGTTCGGCGAGCTCGTCCGCGGCGCAGATGACGCGGTCGACGCGATCGTCTCGGCGCATACCCATCAGAAGTACGACTGCGTGATCGACGGGCGCCCGGTCATCCAGGCGCACCAGTACGGCACGACTGTCGGCAAGCTCGACATCCGCGTGGACCGGGCGAGCAAGCAGCTCGTCTCGATCGAGGGCGGGCTCGTGCCGCTCGTCGTCGACGGCGCTGCGGCGTTCGAGCCGGATCCGGAGGTCGAAGGTATCGTGAACGCAGCCGTGGAGAATGCCGAGGAGCGGGGATCCGTGCCCGTCGGCCGCATCAGCGCCGACATCGTGCGCGGCGGCGAGCCGTCGGGGAGCGACCGCGGAGTGGAGTCGTCGATCGGCAACCTCGTCGCCGACATGTACCTGTGGTCGACCTCGAACGAGGGGTACGCGGGAGCACCCGCCTCGATCGGCCTCATGAATCCCGGCGGGCTCCGAGACGATCTGCGCTTCGGCGACGACGGCACGGTGACCTACCGCGATGTCGCGAACGTGCAGCCGTTCGCGAATACGATCGTGACGGTCTTGCTGACCGGGGCGCAGCTGAAGGCGGTGCTCGAGGAGCAGTGGCAGCCCGACGGGGCGTCGCGGCCGAAGCTGCACCTCGGAGTCTCGGAGGGCTTCAGCTACGAGTACGACCCCGATGCGGCTCGCGGGGAGCGCATCGTCTCCATGGCGCTGCACGGAGAGGCGATCGACCCGGCGGCGACGTACACGGTCGCGACCAACTCGTTCCTGGCAGGCGGAGGCGACAACTTCCTCACCTTCGCGGAGGGGACGGATCGCACCGATACCGGCCAGGCGGACCTGGCGGCCTCGATCGCCTACTTCGAGGCGCACGAGGTCGTCGACCCGGCTCCGCTCGGCAGGGCGGTGCTGAGCGACGGGCCGGGCGGCGGCGATCCCGAGGGTGACGTCGACAACGACGGCAACGCGGATAGCGGGAGTGGTGCCGACGGCGATGGGACCGACAGCGAGGGTGACGCCGCCGGATCCGGTGCCGATAGCGATGGTGCTGGTGGCAGCGGTGCCGATGGCGCGGAGGTTGATGGTGCGGGCGTTGATGGCGCGGGATCGGACGGGCGCACCGCCGAGCACCCGGGCAGCGACCTGGCGAGCACCGGAGGCGATGCGCCGCTCCTGATGAGCGTCGCCGCGGGCGCGCTGCTCGTGCTCGGCGCGGGCGTGCTCGTGCTGCGCGCTCGACGAGGCGCCTGAGTCGGGCTCGGGTTCAGCGGCGCGCAGGGTGGCCCGCCGGGCATGACAATGCCGAGTCCTCGCGGGCGGGCCACCGCGCGGGGACTCGGCAGCTCGGAGGCGCCTCTAGGACTTCGCTGCGACGAACTCGATCGCGCAGCGCGCGTCGGCGGGCAGCCCGACCGACATGGTGATGTGCTGCGGGTGTGCCCCGTCGTAACCGCACCGATCTGCCCTGAAGCACCGAAATCGGCCGAAATCGTGTGTTCTACGGCAGATCGGTGCAGTTGCGTGCGGGAGTGCGGGGTGCGTGCGGGGGGTGCGGTGGGTTGCGTGCGGGGGCGACGGGTGGAGCGGGCGGCGGCGGGGCGCGCGCCTCACTCCACCTCTTCGGTGATCACGAAGAGCAGTTCGGTGATCCGGCCTCCGAGCTCCTCCGACCCCTCCGAGACGGCGCCGCCCGAGAGCGCGGCGAGTCGAGCCGCGCGGTCGTAGAGCCCGTCGAAGACGGCGAGGGCCCGCTCGACGGGCAGGGTGAAGCGGCGGCCCGCGGCGTCGACGAGTTTCTCGACCACCTCGGCGAGCTCGCTCTTGAGCGCGTCGAGGAAGCCCGCGAAGCCCGGAGGGGCGATCTCGGGATCCCGCATGGCGAGCAGCATGAACTCCGTCTCGAGTGCGAACCACGCCGATTCGACGTCGACCGGCGCGAGGAACTCCTGCACGTACTCGGCGACCTCGGCGGGCTGCAGGGGCTCGTTGCACTCCTGCAGGTGCGGGATGAGTTGCTCGGCTCGCCGGGTGAGCTGCGCCGCGCGCAGCTCGTACTGGTGCTGCAGTGCGGCGAGGAACAGCTCCTCCTTGCTCGAGAAGTTCGAGTAGAACGCGCCGCGGCTGAATCCGGCGCGGCTGCAGACCTGCTCGACGGTGGCGCCCTGCAGGCCGGCTTCGGTGAAGACCTCGGCGGCGGCATCGAGGAGCCGATTGCGGGTCTCCCGGCGGCGAGCGCTCGGAGCCGGATCCGACCCGGATCCGGGCGCTGCGGAATCGGGAGCGGCGGAGAACATGCCTGTCATTGTCTCACGCGAAGCCGAAGCTGAGAACGCGCCGATACATCGGTGTATCCAGTCGGATACACTGGTGTATCGTTTCGATGCATCCGTGTATCGAACCGCGTCAGCCCGCTCGCGCCACCGGAAGGCCCGCATGTCCACACTGCTCTACGCCCTCGGACGCTGGGCGGCCCGCGCCCGAGTGCTCGTGCTCGTGCTCTGGATCGCCCTGCTCGCGTTGCTCGGCACGGGCGCCGCGCTCTTCGGCCAGGGCGCGAACGCACCGATCACGATCCCCGGCACGGAGTCGCAGCAGGCGCTCGACGAACTCGGCCGCACCTTCCCCGAGGTGAGCGGCACGAGCGCCACGATCATCGTGGTCGCGGCAGACGGGGAGCGGGTCGACGATTCGGTCTACGAGCGCATCATCGACGACGCCGCCTCGGCACTCGAGGACGTGCCGAGCGTGACCGCCGTGCAGACGCCCTTCAGCGACCAGGCGAGCGGCGGCCTCGCGGACGACGGCAGCGCCGCGCTGATCACGGTGCAGGTCGAGGGAGATATGTCCACGGTGCCCGACGCGACCGTGGAGGGGATCGAGCGGGCCACCGACGAACTTCGGGATCGTCTGCCCTCCGGCGCTGAGACCTCCTACGGCGGCGAGATGTTCTCCGCGGCCGTGCCGGGCATCAGCCCGACCGAGGCCGTCGGCGTGGTGATCGCGTTCGTGGTGCTGATCCTCACCCTCGGCTCGCTCATCGCTGCCGGTATGCCGCTGCTCATCGCGATCATCGGCGTCGGGGTCTCGATTGCGGGCCTCTTCCTGGTCACCGCGTTCGCCGACCTCACCTCGACCACCCCGATGCTCGCCCTCATGCTCGGCCTCGCCGTGGGCATCGACTACACGCTCTTCATCGTGAGCCGGCACCAGGAGCAGCTGCGGGCCGGCGCCCAGGTCGAGGAATCGATCGCCCGCGCCACCGCGACCAGCGGATCGGCCGTGGTGTTCGCCGGCCTCACCGTCATCATCGCCCTCGTGGGCCTCGCGGTCGCGGGGATCCCGTTCCTCACCGCCCTCGGCGTCGCCGCGGCCGCGGCGGTCGCGGTGGCAGTGCTCATCTCGGTGACGCTGACGCCCGCGATCATGGCGATGGTGGGCATGCGGATCCTGCCGAAGAAGCAACGGCGCGCGCTCGCCTCCGCTGCCGAGCAGGCCCGCGAGCTCGCGCAGGATGACGCGATCTCCCACACCCCCTCCCGCGCCGACCGGTTCTTCGCCGGGTGGGTGCGCGCGGTGACGCGGCGGCCGATCCTCACGATCGTCGCGGTGCTCGCCGCGCTCGGCCTCGCGGCCGTGCCCGCGCTCGACCTGCGGTTGGCCCTGCCGAACGCGACCTCGCTGCCCGCCGACGATCCGGCCCGCGTCACCTACGAGCTGACGGGGGAGCACTTCGGCGAGGGCCACAACGGCCCGCTGCTGCTGACGGGTTCGATCATCACGAGCGAGGATCCGCTCGGCCTCATGGACGACCTCAAGCGCGAGGTCGAGCGAGTGCCGGGCGTGGCCGATGTGCCGCTCGCGACCCCGAATCAGGGGGCCGACACCGCCATCATCCAGGTGGTGCCCGAGGCGGGGCCGCACTCCGAGAGCACCGCCGATCTGGTGCACACCCTGCGCGAGCACCACGACGAGTGGCTGCACGAGTACGGCGTCAGCCTCTCCGTCACCGGGTTCACCGCGGTCGGCATCGACGTCTCCGAGATGCTGATGCACGCGCTGCTGCCGTTCGGCGTGCTCGTGGTCGGGCTCTCGCTGATCCTGCTCGCCATGGTCTTCCGATCGGTGTGGGTGCCCGTCAAGGCGACGCTCGGTTACCTGCTCTCGGTGGGGGCGGCGTTCGGCGCGGTCGTCGCGGTGTTCCAGTGGGGCTGGCTCGCCGATGCGCTGCACGTCAGCTCGACCGGGCCGGTGCTGAGCTTCATGCCGATCATCCTCATGGGCGTGCTCTTCGGCCTGGCCATGGACTACGAGGTGTTCCTCGTCTCGCGCATCCGCGAGGAGTACGTGCACGGGGCCTCCGCCCGCGACGCGATCAGCCGGGGCTTCGTGGGGAGCGCCAAGGTGGTCACCGCGGCGGCGCTCATCATGTTCGCGGTGTTCGCCGCGTTCGTGCCCGAGGGCGACCCGTCGATCAAGGTCATCGCGCTCGGGCTCGCGGTGGGCGTGTTCGTCGACGCGTTCATCGTGCGCATGACGCTCGTGCCGGCGGTCATGGCGCTGCTGGGCGACCGCGCCTGGTGGATGCCGCGCGGGCTGTCGCGGGTGCTGCCGGCGTTCGACGTCGAGGGCGAGGGCCTCGCGCGGGAGATCGAGCACCGGGAGTGGCCGGCCGATATGCCGCACGCCGTCATCGCGGCCGAGCGGCTGGGACTGCGCGGCGCGCCGGCGCTGCCGACGCTGCGGGTGGCTCCCGGCGAGGCGCTGCTGCTCTCGCCGCGCGATCCGCTGTCGCTGCCGCTCGCCGAGACGCTCACGGGGCGCGGACCCATCGTGACCGGCACCGTGAAGGTCGACGGGCTGCTGCTGCCCGAACGCGCCGCGTCGTTGCGCGCCCGCTCGGCCTGGGCGGATCCCGAGTCGCTGCGCGAGGCGCTGCGGGATCGGCCCACGGTACTGCTGCTCGATCTGCGTGCGGGGGCTGCGCGCCCGATGCCGCTCCCGCTCGTCGAGAGCGCGCACTCCGCGCTCGCGGCGGCGCATATCGAGGGGAGTCGCGGATCGGCGCCGCCTCCCACGGTCATCGTGCTCGGCCCGCGCGAGCTCGCCGAGCGGCTGCTGCCCGCAGGCACGGTGCTCGTCGAGCCGGTCGCGGCGGGTGCAGTCGCGACCGCCGCTCCCGCCGCGGGCGATGCCGCAGGCGACGATCCTGCCTCGCCGAGCCCGGCCCGGCCCGCCGCCGACACCACGACTCTGGAAGGAACCGCACGATGAGCCTGCCGCTCACGCCCCTCCGGGGCCGCAAGCCCGTTCACTGGACCACCGTGCTCGGGCTGCTGCTCGTGCCGCTCACCGTCGCGGGCCTGCTGCTGTGGGGTCTGTGGAACCCCACGGAGCGCCTCGACACGGTCACCGCCGCCGTCGTCAACCACGACGAGCCGGCCGAGGTCGACGGGCAGCTCGTGCCGCTCGGGCGCGTGTTGGCGGGCGAGCTGATCGGATCCGCCTCGCCCTCCGATCCTCCCGGAGAGAGCGGCTCGGGTTCCGACACCGACGAACCCGCGAACTTCACCTGGGTGCTGACCGACGAGGACGACGCCCGGCAGGGGCTCGACGACGGCCGGTACTCGACCGTCGTCACGATCCCCGAGAACTTCTCGGCCGCCGCGACCTCGCTCTCGAGCGGGCCCGACGACGCCGAGCAGGCGCACATCGACATCGCGGAGAGCGACCGCGGGCGGCTCATCGACACCGCCCTGAGCGGCATCGTCACGCAGACCGCGACGAGCGTGCTCAACCAGCAGCTCGGCTCGCAGTTCGTGGGCGGCGTGTTCGTCGGCATGAACGAGCTGCACGGCGGCATCGGCGAGGCGGCCGACGGGGCGGCGCAACTCGCGGACGGCGGTGCGCAGCTCGCCGATGGCGCGGGATCGCTCGCAGAGGGCGCCGCCCAGCTCTCCGAGGGCACGCAGCAGCTTTCCGCGGGCGCCGGCGAGCTGGCATCGGGCGCCGGCCAGCTGTCGGCCGGCGTGGGAGCGCTGTCGGGCGGCGCCGGCGAACTCGCGACCGGAGCCGCGGGCCTCGCCGACGGGGTCGGCCGGTACGTCGACGGAGCCTCGACGCTCGCGCAGTCCTACGCCCCCCTCGAGCAGGGTACGGTCGCCGCGGCGACGCAGCTGAAGACCCTCGTCTCGGCACTCGGCCGGCTGCAGGTCGACGCCGCGGAGCCTCAGTCCCAGCTCGAGAGCGGGATGACGGCGGCGGGTGCGGCTGCGGCAGGGCTGGGCGAGGATCTCGGCACCCTCTATCCGCAGTGCCTCGCGTCGGGTGCGACGCAGGAGTTCTGCGACAGCATGCTCGCGACGCTGCAGACGCGCGCCGGCGAGATCGGAGCTGGGCTCTCCACCGCTCAGACAGGGGCCGAGGGCCTCGGAAGCGCCATGACGACGCTGCAGGGCTCCGTCGGGGGCGGGCAGCCCGGCGGCGGCGATCCGACCGCGCAACTCGACCAGCTCATCGCCGGCACCGGCGAGTTCGGCCGCGGCCTCGAGTCCTTCGCCGCGCAGGGCGCCGACCTCTCGGCGGGCGCGTCGCAGCTGGCGGACGGCTCCGCCGAGCTCTCATCGGGCACCGCGCAGCTCTCGGAGGGAGCCTCGGGCCTCGCCTCGGGGGCCTCGCAGCTCGCCTCGGGCACCTCCGAGCTCGCGGCCAACGCCCCCCAGCTCGCGGAGGGGGCATCGCAGCTCGCCGAGGGGACCGAGCGGTCGGCCAGTGGCGCGGGCGACCTCGCCAGCGGTCTCGACGAGGCCGTGAACGGGATCCCGAACTACACCGAGGCCCAGCGCGACCGTCTCGCCGAGACCGCGGTCGCGCCGGTGGAGGCGCGCGGCGTCAGTGACGAGCTGTTCAACGCCTCGGGCGTGCCGCTGTTCGCGGGGATCGCGCTGTGGGCCGGGGCGCTCGCCGCATTCCTCGTGTTCGCGCCGCTGTGGCACCGCACGCGCGAGGCAGCCCGCGGAGTCGGGTGGATCACGCTGCGCAGCGCCGCGCCCGCCGTCGCGCTCGGCGCGGTGCAGGGTTCCATCGCGGGGATCGTGCTGCCGCTCGCGCTCGGCTACGAGCTGGGGCGCGGCGCGGCCTTCTTCGGGCTCGCGCTGCTGGCGGGGGTCGCGTTCGCGCTCGTGGTGCAGGGGCTATCCGCGCTGCTGGGCGGCTTCGGCCGGTTCGTGGCGTTCGTGCTGCTCGTGGTGGCGTTCGCGGTGGGCATCGTGTCGACCGTGCCGGGCCCGCTCGCCGCGGCCGGCGACGCGAGTCCGATCGGGGCGGTGCTCGAGGGCTTCCAGGCGATCGCGACGGGCGCCTCGGGGGCAGGGATCGCGGCGGTGGTGCTCGCGCTGTGGGCGCTGGGCGGGCTGGTGCTCACCGTGCTCGCGGTCGCGCGGGATCGGCGTCGCGCCTGAGCGGGCGAGGGCCCCGGGCTGCGGCCCGCGGTTCCAGTGGCGATTGCGGCCCACGGCCCGCTTCGTGTTCTAAACGGCCCCGCGCCTGGGCGCCACCGCTCGAGATACGGATCTCGCATGCCTGCCCGCGGGTGGCGCTGCGAAATCCGTACCTCGAGGGGGATGGAGGCTGGGTGAGGCGGGACACGACTTCAGGTGGGTCCGAGCTCCGGGTGCGCATGTCAGCGGGCGGGCGTAGGGTCGGGGTATGACTATGCGAGCGATCACTGCGGAGCAGAGCGGCGGGCCCGAGGTGCTGAGGATCACGGAGGAGCCGGATCCCCGGCCGGCGGCCGGTGAGCTGCTCGTCGAGACCGCGGCCACGGGCGTCAACTTCATCGAGACCTACCAGCGCTCCGGCCTGTACCGGGTGGAGTTCCCGTTCACGCCGGGCGCGGAGGCCAGCGGCAGGGTGCTCGAGGTGGGCGAGGGCGTCGAGGGGTTCGCCCCCGGCGACCTGATCACCACAGCCGAGGCTCGGGCGACCTACGCCGAGCGCTTCGTGGTCTCGGCGGACGCTGCTGTCGGCGTACCCGACTCGGTCTCGGCTGAGACCGCCGCGGCTCTCCCGCTGCAGGGCCTCACCGCGCACTACCTCGCGACCTCCGCCGCGAATCCGCGGGAAGGCGAGACGGTGCTCGTGCACGCGGGAGCCGGCGGCGTCGGCCTGCTGCTCACCCAGCTGCTCACGGCTCGCGGGGTGCGCGTGATCACCACGGCCTCCACACCAGAGAAGCGCGACCTCAGCCACGCCGCGGGGGCGAGCACCGTGCTCGACTACGAGGGCTTCGCCGACCGGGCACGCGAGCTCACCGACGACGAGGGCGTCGCCGTCGTGTACGACGGGGTGGGCAAGAGCACGTTCGACGACTCGCTGCGCGCACTGCGCGTGCGAGGCGAGCTCGTGCTGTTCGGCGCGGCGAGCGGCCCGGTGCCGCCGTTCGATCTGCAACGGCTCAACTCCGGCGGATCCCTCTCGGTCACCCGCCCCTCGCTCGGCCACTTCCTGCGGACCCCCGAGGAGCGGGCGTGGCGCTACGGCGAACTCTTCGATGCGATCGCGGCCGGCCAGCTCGACGTGCGCATCGGCGCCCGCTTCCCGCTCGCGGAGGCGGCCGATGCGCACACGGCGCTCGAGTCGCGCGCCACGACCGGCAAGGTGATCCTCGAGCCGTGAGCGAGGCCGGCGCGCCCGCACACGGAGGCCTTACAGCGCCTCGCGGAAGCGGCGCGCCTCGCCCATCAGTTCCTGCACGCGTGAAAGATCGGCCTCGTTCTCGAAGACGCCGTCGCGCTTGAAGAATGTGCCGATCACGGCGCCGTCAGCCACGGCGAGCTGCTCGGCGACGTTATCGGCGCGCACGCCCGTATTCACGAAGACGGGCGTGTCGCCGGCGTTCTCCTTCACGACCGAGAGGGACTGGGTGTCGGTCGGCGCCCCTGCGGTGAGGCCCGAGACGCAGAGCGCGTCGGGCTTGCATGCGAATACGGTCGATCGCGCGATCGAGGCGAGGTCGCGGTCAGCCAGGTACTTCGCAGATTCGGGCACGATATTGAAGAGGAGCTTGACGCCCGCCGCTCCGATGCGGTGACGGTGGCGAGCGACCTCGCCGACGTTGGTGTTCCAGAGCCCGAAGTCGCTCGCGTAGACCCCGGTGAAGATCTCGCGCACGAACTTCGCGTCGGTCGCCGTCGCGAGATCGACGGAGGCCCGTCCGTCCCAGAGCACGTTGACGCCGTAGGGCACCGCGAGTTCGTTCTGCAGCTCGCCGATGACCCGGGCCATGGTCAGGGCCGTGATGGGTTCGGTCTTCGTCAGGTACGGCAGGCTGAACTCGTTGGAGATCAGGACGCCGTCCACTCCGCCCTCCTGCAGTCTGCCGAGTTCGCGCTTCGCGCGGTCGACGATCGCCGAGACGCCGGCAGCGGAGTCGAAGCCCGGATCTCCCGGCAGCGCTGCGAGGTGCAGCATCGAGATGACGGGTTTGCGAGTGCCGAAGACGTCGGGGAGCCAGTCGGTCATTGTTCCTCGTTTCAGTAAGTGGACAAACGTGAAGAGAAGTGTGAATAATTCACGTGAATACAATCACAAGTGACTCAATAACACAATCCGCTGCCATATCCTTGGAGAGGACTAACGGGAGGCCTGGCATGGAAGCGCAGGAGCGGCGGGATCTGATCGAGCGACGCATCCTGTCGGACGGAGAGGCGAACTTCAAGACTCTTTCGCAGGAATTCGGCGTCTCCGAGATGACGGTGCGCCGCGATCTTGAACTGCTCGAGCAGTCGGGCAGCGTGCGCCGCATCATGGGCGGCGCGATCGCCGTGCACGGCACCGCGGTCGAGCCGGGGTTCGACGCCCGGGCGCTCGTGAGCGCCCGGGAAAAGGTGGGGATCTCGATCGCCGCCGTGGAGCATCTCATCCCGGGGGAGACCGTCGTCCTCGACAGCGGCAGCACGGCCCTGGCGGTGGCGCGCACCATCGTCGGCCGCGGCCTCGGCCTCACGGTGGTCACTCCGAGCATTCTCGTGGCTGCCGAGCTCCACAATGAGCCCAATACGACGATCCTCGTGACGGGCGGCACCGTGAGGCCCGGAGAGCTGAGTCTCATCGGGGCGGAGTCGGTCGCGGCGTTCGAGCGCTACAACTGCGATGTCTACATCATGGGTGTCTCCGGGGTCGACGGGAAGCGCGGGCTCTCCGACTACAGCAACGAGGAGGCCGCGGTGAAGCGCGCGGCCTTGCGCGCCGCTGAGCGCGTCATCGTGGTCGCGGACGCCTCCAAGCTGGGTCGGGTCCATCTCACCAACGTGGCGCAACCGGGGGAGATCGACCTGCTGATCACCGACGGTCCGGCGGATCATCCGGCCCTCGCCGGACTGCGCGCTGCCGGCGTGACGGTGGAGTGCGTCACCGGCTGAGGAGCTGAGAGCCTCTGCGCGTGCGGGGGCCGGATGCATCGTGCCGTCTTCGCGGCGGAGGTGGCCCGTTGCGGTGCCGAGCGGGACGCCGCTGACACGGGTGCGAATGGAAGAACCGCCGGGACTCGTGTTGACAACGTCGAGGTGCGAGCTTTACTCTTCCCAGGCAATGAGATTTTGTACCAGTTTTACGGAATCCTGATGGAAACTCACACAAAGGGGTGTCAGATGCGGCGCAGATGGGCAGCAGGAATCAGTATCGGAGCGATCGCGGCGCTCGCATTGACGGGCTGCGGTCAGGTCGGCGGCGGCTCCGCCGAGGGGTCGGGCGACGGCGGGTCGCAGAAGGACGGCCCCCTGACGATGGTCACGGTCGTGAAGGTCTCGGGGGTCGGATGGTTCGACCGTATGGAGGTCGGCGTCGACGAGTACGCGGAGGAGAGCGGGAACGACGCTCGCCAGGAGGGCGCGGACGACGCGAGCCCGGAGAAGCAGATCCAGATCATCCAGGATCTGATCCCCCAGGCGCCCGCCGCGATCACCGTCGTGCCCAACTCGCCCGAGGCGCTCGAGAACGTGCTCGGCCAGGCGCGCGATCAGGGCATCGTCGTCGTGGCCCACGAGGCGGCGGGCATCAAGAACGCCGACATCGACATCGAGGCCTTCGACAACAAGTCGTACGGCGCGCAGATCATGGATAACCTCGGCGAGTGCATGTCCGGCGAGGGCGAGTACGTCCAGTTCGTCGGCGGTCTCACCGCGAAGACCCACATGGACTGGGTCGGCGGCGCCTACGAGCAGCAGCAGGCTGATTTCCCCGACATGCAGCGGGTCGAGGATCCGGTGGAGAGCAAGGAGGACGAGAACGTCGCCTACCAGCGCACCAAGGAGCTGCTCGCGAAGTACCCGGACCTCAAGGGCATCCAGGGGTCTGCCGGCACCGACGTCGCCGGCGCGGCGCGCGCCGTCCAGGAGGCCGGCCTCGCAGACCAGGTCTGCGTGATGGGCACGAGCATCCCGTCGGTTGCGAAGAAGTACCTCTCGGACGGCTCGATCGACAAGATCTTCTTCTGGGATCCCGCGATGGCGGGCAAGGCCCAGCTCAAGATCGCGGAGATGCTGGTGAGCGGCGAGAAGATCGAAGCGGGCACGGACCTCGGTATCGAGGGCTACGAGTCCCTGCAGCCCCTCGAGGGATTCGACAACGTGTTCGTCGGTGACGCGGCTGTCATCGTGGACGCGGAGAACGTCGACGAGTACGACTTCTGAGTCGGCCCGTCAACTGCAGAGTGACGCGCGGGGCCGGGCGGAGGCCCGGCCCCCGACCGAGGAGATCCGATGACCACTGATCGAGACCCCGCCGGGGTCCCTCCCGTGCTCGAGGTGCGCGGCGTCAGGAAGACGTTCGGCGGCGTGGTGGCGCTCGACGGGGTGGGGATCGCCCTCCGCCCCGGCGTCGTCCACTGCCTCGCGGGCGAGAACGGCTGCGGCAAGTCGACGCTCATCAAGATCATCAGCGGCGTGGAGTCCTCCGACGTCGGTGAGATCCTGATCGACGGCGAACCGGTGCCCCGGATGACGCCGACGCTGGCCATCCGCGCCGGCATCCAGGTGATCTACCAGGACTTCTCGCTGTTCCCGAACCTCACGGTCGCCGAGAACATCGTGCTGCCCGCGGCCATCGCGACGCGCAGCAAGCTCTACCGCGCGAAGCGCTTGCGACCGGAGGCCGACCGCATCGTGGGGGAGCTCGGCCTGACCCTCGACCTCGACGAGGAGGTGGGGCGGCTCTCGGTCGCCGACCGCCAGCTCACCGCGATCTGCCGAGCGCTCGTGCAGGACGCGCGCGTCATCTTCATGGACGAGCCGACGACGGCGCTCACGCACTCAGAGGTGCAGCGGCTCTTCGCCCTGGTACGCCGGCTGCAGAGCCGCGGGGTCGCGCTCGTCTTCGTGAGCCACAAGCTCGAGGAGGTGCTGTCGGTCTCGCAGGAGGTGACGGTGCTGCGGAGCGGTCGTCTCGTCGCGCATGGCACCGTCGACGAGTTCGACGTGCGCTCGCTGACCGAGGCCATGACCGGCCGCCAGGTCGACGACTCGCGCGCCGTCGTCGAGGTCGATCCCGACGCCGAACCGCTGCTGCGCGTCGACGGCCTGACCCTCCCCGGAGCCTTCGCCGACGTCACCTTCGATCTCCGTCCGGGCGAGGTGCTGGGGCTCACCGGCCTCCTCGGCTCCGGCCGCGGCGAGATCGCCGAGGCGCTCTTCGGCGTCCTGAAGCCCGAGTCGGGTACCGTCGAGCTCGCGGGGGCGCGTGTGCGTCCCGGCAGCATTCAGTCGTCCATCGCCGCGGGCTTCGGGTACGTGCCCGAGGACCGGCTGACGCAGGGGCTGTTCCTCGACAAGCCGATCTCGGACAATATCATCGCGAGTTCCCTCGGCGAGCATGCGCGTGGAAAGGTCTTCCTGAGCGGCAAGCGCACCGCGGCGACCATCGCGCGTCTGTTCGAGCGGCTGCGCATCAAGGCTCCGAGCGTGGCCGCGCCCGTGCGCTCGCTCTCGGGCGGCAACGCTCAGCGCGTCGTGCTCGCCAAGTGGCTGGCGACCCACCCCCGGGTGCTGATCCTGAACGGCCCCACCGTCGGCGTCGACGTCGGTTCCAAGGAGGAGATCCTCCAGATCCTGCGGGAGGCGGCCGCCGGGGGCATGGGCATCATCATGATCTCGGACGACGTCCCGGAACTCGTCTCCATCTGCCACCGCGTGCTCATCGTGCGCCGCGGGGAGATCGTCGGCGAGTTCACCGACGACCGCATCGACACCCATCGGATCCAGGAGGTGATGGCGGCGTGAGCGCCTCATCGCGAACCGGCCGCGCCAGGCTGCGCACCTCGAAGCTCTCGAGCGAGCTCGTGCTCGTCGGCATCATCCTGCTGCTCGTCGTCGTGATGAGCCTCGTGAACCCGACGTTCTTCACCGTCCACACGCTCTTCTCGATCCTCCGCTCGGCGCTCGTGCCGATGGTGCTCGCGCTCGGCGTCCTGCTCGTCATTATCTCGGGCGGGATCGACGTCTCGTTCCCCGCCATCGCGATCTTCGCGGCGTATACGACCGTGTTCCTCGCCCAGCAGGGGCAGTTCGATCCCGGTCTCTTCGGCGTCCTCGCGATCGCGATCGCGCTCGGCGCCCTGCTCGGCCTCGTGAACGGCGCGGTCATCGCGAGGTTCAGGCTGCCGACGCTCATCGTCACACTCGCGACCCAGGGCATCTTCAAGGGGGTGCTGCTCGCCTACATCGGTTCGCGCTACATCGCGGAGCTGCCGGAGAGCCTCTCCCGGCTGTCGACGTCGAGCCTCATCGCGATCGAGAGCACCCGATCCTATCTCCCGCTGGCGACGCTCCCCGTGGTCATCCTGGTCGTCGCGGTCGCCCTGCTGCTCGGCAAGACGATGTTCGGCCGCGGCCTGTACGCCATCGGCGGCGACATCGAGGGTGCGCGCCGCGCGGGTTTCCCCGTGGTGCGGTACCAGGTGCTGCTCTACGTGCTCGCCGGCGGGATCGCGGCGGTCGGCGGCCTCATCCACGTGGTGCTCGGGCAGAACGCCAACCCGCAGGATCTCGTCGGAACCGAGCTGGACGTCATCGCGGCCGTCGTGCTCGGCGGCGCATCGATCTTCGGCGGCCGCGGCAGCGTCGTGGGCACGGTGCTCGGCGTACTGCTCGTGCAGATCATCAACAACAGCCTGATCCTCATGGGGGTTCCCACAGCGTGGCAGCGCGCCGCCGTCGGCGTGCTGCTCGCCCTCGGCGTCGGCGTGCAGGCCGTCATGGCCAAGCGGGCGGCGAAGCGCACGTTCGTGCTCGATACCACCCCGTCCGGCGAGGCGGATCCCGGCACCTCGAAGAAGGAGGCGACCCATGTCGACTGAACGGGGCACCGGGGGCGTCGCCCGGTTGAACGCGGATGTCGATCGTGCGACGCGGTCTCTGCTCGGTCGGATCCACGTCGAGCGCGGTATCGGCCGCATGGTGGTGCTGCTCGTCATCGCGTTCGCGTTCTTCGCGGTGCTCAAGCCCGGGATCTTCCTGAATCCGCTGAATCTGCAGAACCTGATGGTCGCGTCGCCCGAGATCGGGATCCTCGCCGTCGCGATGGCGTTCGCGATGATGACCGGCGGTATCGACCTTTCCCTCGTCGCGATCGCGAACTTCACCGCGGTGACCGTGAGCACCGTCTACTCCGCTGTCGCCGCGGGCGACCCGGCGAGGGCCGAGGGCCTCGCGCCTCTCATCCTGCTGCTCGGGATCGCCGTCGGGCTCCTCGGCGGCCTCGTCAACGGTTTCCTCATCTCGACGGTCGGCATCGCACCGATCCTCGCCACGCTCGCGACGATGCAGATCTTCAACGGCATCGCGATCGTCTGGACCGGGGGGAAGACGCTCTACGGCGCCCCGGAGGCCCTCGCCGCGATCGGAAAGTCGACGGTCGCGGGCATCCCGGTGCTGTTCCTCATCTTCCTCGTGCTCGCGCTGCTCATTGGGGTGCTGCTCTCGCGCACCCCCTTCGGGCGCCGCACGATGCTGCAGGGGGCCAACGGCGTCGCGGCGCGCTACTCGGGGATCCGCAGCTCGAGCGTGCTCTACGGCACCTACCTTTTGACCGGCCTCCTCGGAGGCTGCGCGGGGCTCGTCTTTCTGGCGCGCAACCCGACCGCGAGCGCCGACTACGGCAGCTCGTACGTGCTGCTCGTCATCGTCATCGCGGTACTCGGCGGCACGAACCCGATGGGCGGCTATGCGACGGTGACCGGCGTGGTGCTCGCGACGCTCGTGCTGCAGGTCGTCCAGTCGGGGTTCACGGCTCTGCGCCTGTCGTCCTACGAGTACGCCATCGCGCAGGGCGTGATCCTGATCGCGGTCATGGTGGTAGATCAGGTGCAGCTGCGCCGGCGCCGACGTCGCGCTCCCGGCACGCAGACGAGCATCATGGCGGCAGTCGCGGCCGGCGGACCGGCTGAGAAATGACCGCGGGACGGAGGAAGCTATGACCCGGCTGCTCATGGGGATCGACATCGGTACGTATGAGACCAAGGGCGTGCTGGTCGACACAGACGGAACCGTGCGAGCCGAGGCGCGAACGCGGCACGGCATCAGCACGCCGCGGCCCGGGTGGGTCGAGCACGACGCCGAGGCCGTGTGGTGGACCGACCTCGTCGAGGTGGCCCGGAACCTCATGGCGCGCGTGGCGGAGGACGACGAACTCATCGGCCTGGGTTGCAGCGCGATCGGCCCCTGCGTGCTGCCCGTCGACGAGGAGCTGCGCCCGCTGCGGCCCGCGATCCTCTACGGGGTGGACACGCGAGCCGCCGCGGAGATCGCCGAGCTCGAGGAGCGGCTCGGGCGCGAGGAGATCTTCCGGCGCTCGGGCAACGCGCTGACGAGCCAGTCGGCCGGGCCCAAGATGCTGTGGATCGAGCGGAACGAGCCCGAGGTGGCGGCTCGCACCCGCTGGTACCTCACGAGCCAGAGCTTCCTCGTCGCCCGGCTGACCGGACGGGTGGTCGTGGATCACGCGACGGCCGGCTACACCCACCCCTTCTACGAGCTCGCCGAGCTGCGCTACAACTGCGACGGGCTGGAGGGCACCGTGCCGTCCGAGAAGCTTCCCGAGACCGCGTGGTCCTCCGAGCTCGCGGGCGGAGTGACCGCCGCGGCGGCCGTGGCGACGGGCCTGCCCGAGGGGCTCCCGGTCGTCGTAGGGACCACGGACTCTCCGGCGGAGGCGGTCGGGGCCTCGGTCCTGGTGCCGGGCGACCTGATGCTGCAGCTCGGCTCCACCGGCTACCTCATCCGGATCGAAGACCGCCCGACGACGAGCGACGTGCTCTGGGCCGCGCCCTGGGTGCTGCCCGGCCGCTTCGTGCTGGCGGCGGGAACCTCCACCGGCGGCACGGCCACGCGCTGGATCGCCGACCAGCTCGATCTCGATCGCGGTGACGGCGACGCAGCGCTCTTCGGCCGCCTCATGGAGCTCGCGGAGGCGGCGCCGGTCGGCGCGGGCGGCGTGCTGCACCTGCCGCACTTCAGCGGGGAGCGCACTCCCTTCCACGATCCGGATGCCCGAGCCGCCTTCGTCGGCATCGGCCTCGGCACGGGGCGCGCCGAGCTCGCCCGGGCGGTGTCGGAGGGTGTCGGTCACTCGATCGCGCTCGCGCTCGAGGCCCTCGTTTCGGCGGGACGCGGCGAAACCCGCATCGTCGCCGTGGGCGGAGGCGTGAAGAACCCCATCATCACCCGCACGATCTGCGACGTGACGGGCCGCGACCTCGCGCTTGCGCAGACGCTCGGCGCCTCGTACGGCGACGCGATCCTCGCGGGTATCGGAGTGGGCACCATCACGGAGGAGGAGGGATCGGCTTGGCCGGGGTTCCTGCCGCCGGTGACGGCAGGCGACGAATCGGATCCCGCGGTGGCGACGATCCGCGCCGCCAACGAACGCTTCCAGCGTACCTACTGGGCGCTCCGCGCGGCCAAGGAAGGAGAGACCCCATGAGCCGGTGGCCCGAACTGGCGGCGCACCTCGCGCGCGTGAACGAGGTCGGACCGGGAACCCGGGTCGGCGTCTTCGCGACCACCGTCGGCGTACTCGACGCGGTGGCGGCCTTCGTCGAGGAGGTGTACCGGTTGGGCGGCGTGCCGCAGGTGCTGCTGACGGAGGAGCGCTACGACCGCTTCGCGCTCGCGCACGCCGACGAGGAGACGCTGCGGACTCCCGCGCCGCTCGAGCTCGCGTCGATGGAGTGGGCCGACGTGCACGTCTCGTTCCGCGGGATGGAGCCTCCGGCCGAGGAGATCGACGGCGCGCGGCTCAGCCTGCAGCGCGAGGCCAAGGGCGTGATCTCGACGGCCAGGTGGCAGGGCACACGGTGGACGCTGGTCCGGATCCCGAGCGCCGCGTGGGCCGAGCTCATCGGTGTGCCGGTGGATCAGCTCGAGCGGGAGTTCTTCGCGGGGACGCTGGCCGACTGGGAGGCGCACCGCGCCCACCTCGACCGCCTCTGCGCGCGGCTGGACGACGCCCGGGTGATGCGCATCGTCGACACCGACACCGACCTGCGGCTCGACTGCAGCGGACGCACCTGGGTGCCGTTCGCCGGCGAGGCCAATCTGCCGGACGGCGAGGTGGCCACGGCGCCCCGCGAGGACGGGGTGGACGGACACATCTCGTTCCCCGGCAGCTTCTGGTTCGGAGGGGCGCGCATCACTGATCTGCGACTCGAGTTTGCGGGCGGCAGCGTGGTGGCCGCCGCGGCCGCCGAGGGCGGCGACTTCGTGGATCGCGTGCTCGCGGCGCCCGGGGCGCGGGTGGTCGGGGAGCTCGGGATCGGCACCAACCCGAGCATGCGCACGATGACGGGCGACCTGCTGCTCGACGAGAAGATCCTCGGCACGGTGCACATCGCACTGGGGCGCTCATACCCCCAGTGCGGAGGCCGTAACGAGTCCGCGATCCACTGGGACATCGTGAAGGACCTGCGGCCGTCGGGCCGCCTGGAGGTCGACGGCGAGGCGCTGATCGACGGCGAGGACTACGCGCCGGTGCTGGCCGGCGAGTGAGGGGAGATGGGAGCCATGCGGAAGATCATCAACAGCGCCGATGAGTTCGTCGACGAGGTGCTCGAGGGCATCCTGCTCGCCCACTCCGACGAACTGCGCGCCGCGACGGAGGATCGCCGAGCGCTCGTGCGCGCCGACGCCCCGGCCGCCGGACGCGTGGGCATCGTGACGGGCGGCGGATCCGGCCATCTGCCGTTCTTCCTCGGGTACGTGGGACGGGGGTTATGCTCGGCGGTCGCCGTGGGTAACGTGTTCTCATCGCCGAGCCCAGCGCAGATCCACGCTGCCTCGCTCGCCGTGGACGGCGGCGCCGGGCTGCTCTATCTCTACGGCAACTACGGGGGCGACGTCTACAACTTCGACATCGCCGCCGATCTCTGCCGCGGTCAGGGGATCGAGGTACGCACGGTGCTGGGTGCCGATGATATCCAGTCCGCGCCCGCCGAACGCTCGGAGACTCGGCGCGGGGTCGCCGGGCTCGTGCTCGTCTACAAGGCCGCCGGGGCGATCGCGGACCGGGGCGCGTCGCTCGACGAGGTCGCCCGGGTGGCGCAGAAGGCCGCCGATGCGACGCGCACGATGGGCGTAGGGCTGTCTCCCACCATCCTTCCCGCGGCCGGGGAGGCCACGTTCTCGCTGGACGATGGGGAGATGGAGATCGGCGTCGGCATCCACGGCGAGCGCGGCAGCCACCGCGGACCGCTCGAGAGGGCCGACGAGATCACCGACCGCTTCCTTTCAGAGCTCGGCACGGAGCTCGACCTCACCGCGGGCGCGCGCGTCGCGGTGCTCGTGAACGGCCTCGGAGCGACGCCCCTCGAGGAGCTGTACGTCGTGTACCGCAGGGCGCACCGGGTGCTCGCCGAGCGCGGCGTCGAGATCGCGTACCGCCTTGTCGGGGAATACGTGACGAGTCTGGAGATGGCCGGGGCGTCGCTCTCCATCATGCAGCTCGATGAGGAGCTCGAGGAGCTGCTGCACGAGCCCGCGGGATCCCCGTTCTTCCGACAGGGAGACGCTCCCGTGCCCGTCTCCGCCCGAGGGGTGCTGAACGCCGTCCCCGTCGGTCAGTCGGCTGGCGCCGAGGTGGTGTCCGCGGGCAGCCCGAGCGCACTGCGAAGCGTGCTCGTCGGTGCACTCCCGCGCATGGAGGCTCACGCCGACGAGCTGCGCGAGCTCGACGCGGTCCTCGGCGACGGAGACCTCGGGATCACGGTGTCGGCGGGCAGTCGAGCCGCGGCCGAGGCACTGCGAGCGCTCCCGGAGGACGCCGATGCGCGCAGTGTGCTGCGTGCGGCGGGTCTTGCCTTCTCCTCGGCGAACCCCTCTACGTTCGCGGCGCTCGTGGGCAGCGGCCTCATCAGCGCGGCGGACACTCTCGAATCAGGCGAGCATCTCGGGGCTGACGGGCTCGCCCCGCTGCTCGGCGTACTCGCTGAGCGCATCGCGGAACGCGGAGGTGCGCGGGTCGGAGACAAGACGCTGCTCGACGTGCTCGGACCGGTGGCCTCCGCGCTCGCGTCGGGCGTTCCGGCATCGGAGCTCGCCGGTGTGGCGGAGGCGGCCGTCGAGGAGACAGCGCAGTGGCAGTCGCGACGCGGGAGGGCGGCGTGGCAGCAGGAGCGCTCGGTGGGGCAGCGGGATCCCGGATCGGTCGCCGTGCTGCGTTTCGTCGAGGAGCTCTCGGCCGAGTGCGTGTAGGGCACCGCCTCAGTCGTGTTCGGTGAGGTGCTCTGCCGCATCCGGCAGCGGGCCGGTGCCGGGCCAGCTCTCGGTCTCGACCGGATCGAGCCGCGTGCTGCCGGCCACCAGGTCGAATGCGGGTCTGCCGAACCGTCTACGGCACGCGGCGGATCCACGCCTCCGTGAGGAACTTCTTCTCGACCAGCCGCTCAGCCGCGTCCCACTCGCCCTCGGTGACCTCGCCGTCGGTGCCGCCGTGCCGCTGCTTGAACACCGCGATCATCTTCTCGATGATCGCCTCGCGCGTGAGGCCGGTCTGGCTGCGCAGGGGATCGACCCGCTTCTGCGCGCTCGTGGTGCCCTTGTCCGACAGCTTCTCGCGCCCGATGCGCAGCACCTGGGTCATCGCCGCGGGATCCATGTCGTAGGCCATCGTGACGTGATGCAGCACGGCGCCCGATCCGAGGCGCTTCTGAGCCGCGCCGCCGATCTTGCCCTGCGGGCTCGTGATGTCGTTGAGCGGCTTGTAGTGGGCGTCGATGCCGAGCGCCTGCAGCGCCTCGAGCACCCACTCGTCGAGGTACGCGTACGAATCGGCGAAGCTCATGCCGCGCACCAGCTCGCCCGGAACGTACAGCGCGTAGGTGATGCACGCCTCGGGCGCCATGTACATCGCGCCGCCGCCGGAGATGCGCCGCACGATCTGAGCTCCGTGCGCCGCGGCCTGCTCCTCGTCGACCTCGTTCTTCACGGACTGGAAGCTGCCGATGAACACGGCGGGCGCGTTCCACTCCCAGATGCGCAGCGTCGGGCCGCGTAGGCCCTCGCCCACCGCGGCCGTGAGCACCTCGTCGAGTGCGGCGTTCAGCACGGGGGCGACCGGCGGCTCGTGGAGGATCTGCCAGTCGTAGTCGCGCCAGTGCGCGGCACCGGTCACGGCGCGGCGGATCGCGACGCCCACCGAATCGGGCGTGAATCCGAGCAGGTGCACCTCGGCGGGGAGGGCCTTGCGGATCGCGTTGCCCACCTCCTCGATGGTGCTCGACGGATTCAACCCCTCGACGGCGCCGTTGATCGTGGCGAGCGCGTCGTCGGGTTCGAGGAAGAAATCGCCCGAGAGATTGAATCCGCTGATGCGCCCGTCGACCACGTCGAAGTCGACGACCACCAGCTTGCCGCCGGGGACCTTGTACTCACCGTGCATGCTCATGATCTCAGCGTACGCCTCTCGGGCCCGGGAGGGGAGCAGGCGACGGCTCAAGCCGTGCGAACCGGTATCGCGGATTACTCGGCGCCGACGCGATCCACGATCCACGTGATGAGATCGGCGAACACCTCGTCGCGATTGGTCTCGTTCAGCGTCTCGTGCCGCGCCCCCGGATAGATCTTCATCGTGACGTCGCGCACGCCGCGCCTGCGGTAGGCGTCGGCGAGCTGCCGCAGGCCGTCGCCGCGGGTGAGCGGATCGTCGCCGCCGGAGACGATGAGGATCGGCAGGTCGCTCGGGATCCCCGGCCCCGGCTTGCCGAACAGCCTCAGCGAATCGGCCACGCCGAAGAGCTTCGCGATATCGGCCGCGAAGCAGAGCTCGTCGGCGATGAAGGCCTCGGCGGTCCTCGGGTCGCGGCTCAGCCACTCGAATCCGTTGGCGTCGTCGCTCTTCCACTTCGCGTTGAGGTCGCCGCTCTCCATATGCTTGAAGGTGCGGAGAGCCGACCCCGAGAGCACCAGGGCGTCCCAGGCCCCCGGGTGCTCGCCGAGGATGCGCTGCGCCATGAGCGAGCCCCACGAATGGGCGAACATGACGACGGGCAGGCCCGGGTGCCGCTCGCGGGCGATCCCGGTGAGCTGCAGGATCGCCGCCTCCGCAGCGCGCAGCCCGCCGGGGCCGAGGCGACCGAGCTTCGACAGGTCGCCCTTGTGCTGCGCCCGCCCCGTCTCGCCGTGACCGCGGTGGTCGTCGGCGTAGACGGTGAAGCCGGCGCCGGTCAGCGCGCGGGCGAACGCGTCGTAGCGCTTCGCGTGATCGCCGACGCCGTGCGAGATCTGCACGATCCCCACCGGCTCGGCGGCGGCCCACTCGTACGCCGCGATCTCCACGCCGTACTCATCGGTGTAGCTGAACTCGGTGTACCCGTTCGCTTCGGTCATCCCCTCATTCTGGTGTGCGGGGCTGAACAGCGCCAGGGTGCGTCCGACTACTCCCCGCCGCGGTGCACGATCTCGCCGTCGACCATGGTGATCGCGGCCTCCGTGTCGAGCAGTTTCTCGGGCGAGTCTGTCAGCGCGTTGGCCGACCAGACCACGACGGTGGCCCGGTATCCGGCCGCGATCCGCCCCGCCTCATCGTCGCGCCGCGTCGCGTACGCGGTGCCGAGGGTGAGCGCCTCGAGCGCGTCGGCGGGTGTGAAGATGCGCTCGGGCTGGTACGGCTCGCGGGCCCGGTCGAGCACCGACTTCGCGGTGAGGGCGATGAAGAGGTTGTTCGGGGCCTCGTGCGGCGCGGTCGGCGCGTCGGTGCCGAGAGCGAGCGGCACCCCCGCATCGCGGAACTTGTGCCACGGGAAGCCCGTGTGCGCCCGCTCGTCGCCGAGCTGCGCCATCCAGTTGTCGATGATCGCCGGGTCGCAGTGCACGGGCTGCATCGACGCCGTCACACCGAGGGCCGCCATGCGCGCGATCGTGTCGTCGGCCACCGACTCGAGGTGCTCGACTCGGGGCCGGCGATCCGCGCGGGGACCGTTCACCCTGATGCACTCCTGCACCATGTCGAGTGCGATCGTGCTCGCCTCGTCGCCGATCGCGTGCAGCGCGAGCTGCAGCCCGGCCGCGTCGGCCGCGACCGCGGTGGGCAGTGCGAACTCGCGCTCCCAGATCGGGCCGGGCATCTCGCCGTTCGCGTAGGGCGCCCGCATCGCCGCGGTGCAGGCGTCGATCACGCCGTCGAGGATGAACTTCACGCCCGCGATCCGCAGCCACTCGTCGCCGTACTGCGCCGCGACCTCGTCGCGGACGCGCACCACCTCGCCGATCTGCGCCAGATCGCTCTCGAGGTCGCCCGTCGCAGTGAGCATCCAGTGCGCGTTCACCGGGAAGGGGAGCCGCCCGTCGCGGTCGAGGATACGGCGGTAGGCCTCGAGGTCGGGGCGCCCGAACGACATCTCGGTGGCGCCCGTGACGCCCGTCTCGAGGTACGCGTCGAAGGCGGCCGCGAGGTAGCGATCGCGATCCGCGTCGGTCGTCACCTCGTCGAGGTAGCCCCACGCGTACTTCACGGCGGCGGTCTCGATGAGGAAGCCGGTGGCGTCGCCGTGCTCGTCGCGCACGATCTCGCCGCCGACCGGATCGGGGGTGTCGCGGGTGATGCCCATCGCCTCGAGCGCGGCGGAGTTCACCCAGGCCGAGTGCAGGTCGTTGGCGTCGAGGATGACGGGCACGTCGGGCACGGCCGCATCGAGCATGGCGGCGGTGGGGCGCTCGCCCTCCTCGAAGATGTCGAAGAGCCAGCTGACGCCGAGGATCCGGGTCGCCTCCGGGTTCGCCGCCCGGGCGGCGGCCAGGCGCTCCTGAACCTCGGCGACCGTCTTCGCGTCGCGCAGCTGCACCTTCGACAGCGCCTCGCCGAGCATGAGCATGTGGGAGTGGCCCTCGATCACGCCGGGGGTGACGAGCGCGCCGTCCAGGTCGACCTCCTCGGCCTCGCCCGCTGCGAGGCGCACGGCATCGAGGTCTCCGGCGGCGAGGATCCGGCCGTCGCGCACCGCGAAGCTCTCGCGGGGAGCGACGGCGGCGTCTCCGGTGAAGACCGTGGCGTTGCGGTAGATCGTGGTGTTCGTGCTCATGGGTGCTCGCTTTCGTGCCGCTCGAGGCCTCGCAAAATGAAGACCGTTCATATTCGATGCTAGCCCCGGCGGGCGGGTTCCGCAGTGTCCGCAGTTCAGGCAGGTCGCGCGGACTCTGGAGGCGCGCTCGAGACAGGGCGCGCTCCACACGTCGGAGTGCGCTCCCCAGGTAGGAGATCGCGGCCTGTGCGGTCGGGATCCCGCGTTTTCACCCGCTCGGATCGCGATCTCCTGCCTGGCGCGTGCGCCCGCACCAGGCCCGGGGCATGCGCCCAGGCCCGGGGCGGCCTAGACTGTGCCTGTGCGTCGAGGCTCCGTCCGAGAGGGCAGGGCCCTCCAGCTGGTGGCTGCGTGCGCGCTCGCGCTCGCCGCAGCGGGTGCGGTGTGGCTGCCGCGCAGCGAGCCGGTCGAGCCGCCGCACGCGGCGGTGGTCGAGCAGCCGCTGGTCGTCGAGCAGGCGGCGGGCGAGAGGGGCGGGGAGATGCGGATCACCGACACCGAGATCGAGGGCCCCGCTGCCGGGCGCGATCCGGGCCTGCCGAACCGGGTCGGCTCCTCCGCCGTGCCGGTGCGCACCTACGAACCCGATGGTGAGGCGTGGGCGACGCTCGTGTGGGCGCACGGCGGCTCGTTCTCTCGCGGCAACCTCGACTGGCCAGAGGCTGACTGGGCGGCGCGCCGCTTCGCCGAGGCTGGGATCCGCGTGCACTCCGTCGACTATGCGCTCGCGAGCGAAACCGTGAAGGCGCCGGCACCCGTCGCCGACGTCTCCGCAGTGGTGCGCTGGGCAGGGGCGGAGGACGGCGTGCACCCCCTCGTCGTGGGCGGGGCGAGCGCGGGCGCGCACCTGGCCGTGCTCGCGGCACTCTCCGAAGCCGACGCCGCGGGCGGGCGTCCGATCGCAGCGCTGCTGCTGGAATACCCCACCCTGCACCGGACGCAGCGCTTCGACCCCGAGCTCGACGCGGTAACGGCCGTCCTCCCCGAGCAGCGCCGCTTCGGCGCTGAGCGCATCGCGGGCATGTACGACTTCTACCTGGGCGACCCGGGTGAGGCGACTGCGGCGGGCGCCGTGATCGCGGGCGAGCTGCCGCCCGAGCGGCTGGCGGTGCTGCCCCCGGTGATCATCGTGAACGCGGATGCCGACGATCTGCGGGCGTCGAGCGAGCAGTTCGCGGATCAGCTGCGCGCGGCGGGGGTTCCCGTCGTCGAGGCGGTGCAGCCGGCGACGGTGCACGGATACCTCAACCGCCCGGACGAGTCGGCGCAAGCGCGGATCGACGCGCAGCAGAGCATCGACCGCTTCGTCGCGGAGCTGCGGTTGATCCTCGTTCCGGACGGCGAGTAGCCGCCGATCTCGACGCGGCGCCCGGTTCGTGTCACGATGTGAGCACCGGGGACCGGGCGCGCGCTTGCTGCGGTAGCCCCGGGGGGAGGAGGGCATCATGCGTTTCATGCTTCTGCTGCACCGCCGAGAATCCGAGCTGCTGCAGCGCGCTCCGGAGTGGATCGAGGAGGTCGTCGAGTTCCTCGCGCGGTTCGAGGACGAGCTGCTCAGCCGCTCGGAGCTCGAGTGGACCGAGACGCTCGACAGCGATGCGCGGGCCGAGGTCGTGGGGCCGGGCGGGGAGCGCCGCGACGGCTGGTACAACGAAGCGGGCAAGCCGCTGCGTCGGCTCTGGGTGGTGCGGGTGCCGGATCGCGCCCGGGCGCACGAGCTCGCCGGGCAGCTGGCGGGCGAGCTCGATACCTGGGTCGAGGTGCGGGAGTGCATGCCGGGAGCGCAGCGGCCCTGAGCGGAATCATCGCGGGCCGACCGGGACGCCGCCCTCGATGCGTGCAGAATGGGCGTATGGCACTCGAACACCCGGGCACCCTCCGCGGCCGCCTCGTCACCCTCGAACCGCTTTCGCTCGATCACCGCGACGAACTGGCCGACGCCGTGCGCGACGGGGAGCTGTGGCGCCTGTGGTACACGCGGATCCCGGAGCCCGAGCGCATGGATGCCGAGATCCGCCGCCGACTCGCGCTGCAGGATCAGGGCAGCATGCTGCCCTTCACCGCCCGCTGCAACGACACCGGGCGCGCGATCGGCATGACGACCTTCATGAACATCGATGCGGCGACGCCGCGGGTCGAGATCGGTTCCACGTGGAATGCCGCGAGTTCTCAGGGCACGGGCACCAACCCCGAGTCGAAGCTGCTGCTGCTCGGCCACGCCTTCGACGCGTGGGGATGCACGGCCGTCGAGTTCCGCACCGACTTCCACAATCACCAGTCGCGCGCGGCCATCGCGCGGCTCGGGGCGAAGCAGGACGGGATCCTGCGTGCCCACCTCAAGCCCGAGGCCGGCTACGTGCGCGACACGGTGGTGTTCTCGATCACCCGGCCGGAGTGGCCGGGTGTGCGCCTCGGGCTCGAGCACCGGGTCGCCGGGCATCTCCCCGGGGATCCGGCCTCGCCGCGGCTCGGCTGAGGCCGGCACCGTCCCGGATCCTCCCGGCCCTACCCGGCCTGCTCGATCCCCTCGCTCGCGGCCTGCGGGACTGGGGTCAGCCGGCTGAGCTGCGTTACGTGCCGGGGTTCGAGCTCCTCGAGCGACGACACCCCGAGCAGGGCCATGGTGCGCTCGATCTCGCTGCGCAGGATGGCGATCATCCGGTCGACGCCCGCGCGGCCACCGGCCATGAGGCCGTAGAGGTAGGCGCGGCCCACGAGCGTGAACTTGGCGCCGAGCGCGACCGAGGCGACGATGTCGGCGCCGTTCATGATCCCGGTGTCGATCATCACGGTCGCGTCGCGGCCGACCTCGCGCACCACCTTCGGCAGCAGATGGAACGGCACGGGGGCGCGGTCGAGCTGGCGCCCGCCGTGATTCGAGAGCACGATGCCGTCGACGCCGAGGTCGATGAGCTTCACCGCGTCGGGCACGTTCTGCACGCCCTTGATCACGATCCTGCCCGGCCACATCTCGCGGATCACCGCGAGGTCCTCGTAGGAGATGGTGGGATCCATCGCCGCGTTGAGCAGGTCGCCCACCGTGCCGCCCGTCGTCGAGAGCGAGGCGAACTCGAGCTTGGGGGTGGTGAGGAAGTCGATCCACCACCACGGCCGCGGGATCGCGTTGACGACCGTGTTCAGCGAGAGCTGCGGCGGGATGGAGAACCCGTTGCGCTTATCGCGCAGGCGGGCTCCCGCGATCGGGGTGTCGACAGTGAACATGAGCGTGTCGAAACCGGCCGCGGCGGCGCGTTCGACGAGGCCGTACGAGATCTCGCGGTCGCGCATCACGTAGAGCTGGAACCAGTTGCGGCCGTGGGGATTCGCGGCTCGCACGTCCTCGATCGAGGTGGTGCCCAGGGTCGAGAGCGTGAACGGGATGCCTGCCGCGCCCGCCGCGCCCGCGCCCGCGATCTCGCCCTCCGTCTGCATGAGGCGGGTGAAGCCGGTCGGGGCGATGCCGAAGGGCAGTGCCGAGCGGCCGCCGAGAATCTCGGTCGAGGTGTCGACGTGCTCGGCGGGCTTGAGGATGTCGGGGTGGAACTCGATGTCCTCGAACGCCTGCCGGGCTCGCGCCAGCGACAGCTCGCCCTCGGCGGCCCCGTCGGTGTAGTCGAAGGCGGCCTTCGGGGTGCGGCGCTTCGCGATGCGCTGCAGATCGGCGATGGTGAGTGCCGACTCGAGTCGCCGCCGCTTGCCGTTGAGGTCGGGCTTCTTGAACTGCATGAGTTCGAGGAGCTCGGCCGGGTTGGGGAACTGCCGCTTCATCTGGGTGACCCTTTCGACTCGGGGACTGGGGTGCTGGGGGGCGGTCGGAGCCGGGATGCTCCGGGGACTCTACGCGATCTGCGCGGAGCGCGCGATCGGATCCTTCGCCTGCTCGTCCTCGACGTGCGCGACACGCTTGATGAAGAACGAGGCCACGATCGAGATACCGGCGCAGACGGCGACGTAGATCGCGATCGGCCACCACTCGCCCCCGCTGATCTCGAGCAGCCAGGCGCCGATGAGGGGAGCCGTGCCGCCGAAGATCGCCGCGCCGAGCTGGTAGCCGAGGGACGCGCCGGTGTAGCGCACCTCGGGGGCGAAGTTCTCGGCGATGAGGGTGCCGAGGATCGCGTTCACGCTGCCCCACAGGAAGCCGAAGCCGAGGATCGTCGCGACGAACAGCGCCCAGGTCTCGCCCGTGTTGAGGATCAGGTAGTAGGGCACCACGAGCACGATGGTGGTGCAGGCCGACCAGCGGTAGAGGGCCGCGCGGGAGACGCGGTCGGAGATGCTGCCGAAGATCGGCATCCAGATCGTCGCGACGAGGGCGGCCGCGGCGACGGCGAGCAGCACGACGTTGTCGCGCGCGCCGAGGATGTCGGTGGCGTAGGCCACGACGTAGGTGCCGAAGATGTAGAACGGGCCGGTCTCGGCGGCCTTGGCACCGATCGAGACGAGCACGGCGCCCCAGTGCTTCGTGATGACCTCCTTGATCGGCAGCTTGAGCCGCGCCCCGGTCTCCTGCACGCGCTTGAACTCGGGGGTCTCGTCGAGGCCGTTGCGGATCCACAGGCCGACGAACACGAGCACGATGCTGGCGACGAACGGCACGCGCCAGCCCCAGGTCATGAACTGGCCGTCGGGCAGCTGGGTGAGCAGCGCGACGACGCCGGCGGCGAGCAGCATGCCGAGGCTGATGCCCATCTGGGGCACCGCGCCGTACAGGCCGCGGCGGTTCTTGGGGGCGTACTCGTAGGCGAGCAGCAGGGCGCCGCCCCACTCGCCGCCGATGCCGAGGCCCTGCAGGATGCGGAAGCAGATGAGCAGGATCGGGGCCGCGATCCCGATCGCGGCGTAGTCGGGCAGCAGGCCGATCGCGACCGTGCCGCCGCCCATCAGGGTCAGGGTGATGAAGAGGGTCTTCTTGCGGCCGATGCGATCGCCGATGTGGGAGAAGATGATGCCGCCGAGCGGGCGGAAGAAGAAGGTCAGCGAGAACGACACGAAGGCGAGCATCGTGGAGACGAACTCGTTGTCGCTCGGGAAGTAGAGCTTGTTGAAGACCAGCGCGGCGACCGTGCCGTAGACCAGGAAATCGAACCACTCGATCACGCTGCCGCTGAGGCTGCCGAGGAGTACACGGTAGTTGATCCCCGGCACCGTGTCGGCCCGGGCTGCGGTGCTCGTCATGTCGTCTCTCCCTTGAGATCTCTGTCGTGAGGATGTCACGTCCTCGAAATACTTGTGGTCTGACCATGTGGTATTACCACAAGTAGTGTAGGTCGGGTGTCGCGATCCGTCAATTCGCGGGGAGGGGGTCTCGGTGTCGAGACTGCTTGCTGCGGGTGAGACCGCCTGCTGCGGCTGAGGCTGCCTTTTGCCGCCGAGACCGCCTCTTGCGTTGACGGCGACAGGCGGTCTCGACGATCGGAGCCCGTGTCGGATCCGTGTCGGATCCGCGTCGGATCCGCGTCGGCCGTTGCCACCGCCGGCCCCTACCCCGCCGAGAGGTCGAGAAGGGCTCTGAATCCCCAGGATCGCAGCCGTTTTCGTCCTCTCGGATGGTGCGGGCGTGACAGGGGGGAGCGGGGAGGGGCAGGGGCAGGGCGCGGGTGTGGGCAGAGGCGCCGAGGTACGGATTTCGCGTGTTCTGCGCGAGCCGAGGCTGCGCTTTCCGTCTCTCGACAGGGGTAAGCGGGACAGGGGGGCAGGGTGCGGGTGCGGGCGGGGTGCGGCCGACCGCGGGCTCGGCTCAGCGGGCGGTCTCGAAGTAGTAACCGCGGATGTGCGAGCGGATCCGCTCGACGGCCGCGTCGCGGTCGCCCCCGCGCAGGCTCTCGAGGATGCCGCGGTGCTCGGCGCGCAGGCGTTCCGCGGTGCGCGCCCAGTCGGGCAGCCCCTGGGCGCGCTGCAGGGTGTGGTCGGCGATCGAGATGCGCAGGGCGTCCATCAGCGTGCTGATGAGCGGGTTGTCGGCCGCGCGCGACAGGAGCACGTGAAACTCTGCGTCGAGGGGCAGAAACTCCTCGACCGGTAGATCCGGATCGTCCATCAGTTCGAGCAGCCGGGCCGCGCGCTCCCAGTCGCCGCGGGCGGGATCGGAGTGCTCGGCTGCCCAGCACTCCAGCAGGAGGCGCATCTCGTAGACGTGGTGATGCTCGACCTGACTGGTCGCGAGCTGGAGGTTGAGGGCGAGCGTGAGGGCCTGCTCGGGGACGGCCGTGATGACGGTGCCGGATCGCGGGCCGGAACCCGTGGCCGTGCGGATCGTGCCCAGCGCCTCGAGCACGCGCAGGGCCTCGCGCAGCGAACTGCGGGAGACCTGCAGCGTCTCTGCGAGGGCCCGTTCGCCGGGGAGATGGTCGCCGATGTGGAGCCGCCCGCTCCGCAGCTCCTCGGTCACCCACTCCATGACCACCTCGTGCGCTTTCATCGTCATCGATTATCGCAGTAACGCGATTCGGCGCGGTCTCGGTCCTTGGCTGGACCGGCTCGGACCGTGAGAACTCCGGTGATTCACACGAGACCGGCAGCCATCGGCCTTCGACGCCCGCTCCCCTGCGAATCACCGGCTGGACCGGAACCCGACGTCGACTACCGGGGTCGGTGGGCCTGCACGCCCCCGAGAGTGTGCGCCCACACGACGGCCTGGATGCGGTCGCGCACCTCCAGCTTCTGCAGCACGTTCGAGACGTGGGTCTTGACCGTGGCTTCGCCGAGGAAGAGCGCCGCGGCGATCTCCGCGTTCGAACGTCCCTCCGCCATGAGCGCCAGCACCTCGCGCTCCCGCTCGGTGAGACCCGCGCGGTCGAGGGCCGACGGTGATCCGCCGCTCTGACTGTTCTCCGGGGCCGCCGCCTCGCTTCGCGCAGACGTCTCCGCGCTTTCACCGCTCTGGGCCGAGCCCTGCGAGATCCGCTCGATCACGGCTCGGGTGACGTCCGGTCCGAGCAGCGCCTGACCCGAAGCCAGCGTGCGCACGGCGTCGATGAGCTGCTCGGCGCGCGAGGTCTTGAGCAGGAAGCCGCTGACTCCCGCCGCGAGGGCATCGAAGAGGTAGGTCTCGTGGCCGAAGGTGGTGAGGATCAGTACGGCCGGGCCGGCGGCGCCCGGGTCTCCGAGGATTCGTCGGGACGCCTCGATGCCGTTCATCTCGGGCATCTCGACGTCCATGCAGATCACGTCGGGCGTGAGCGACCTCGAGAGCTCGACCGCCTCGAGCCCGTTCGCGGCTTCGCCGACCACCTCGATATCCGGCTCTGTCTCGAGGATGATCCGAAAACCTGATCGCACGAGCGCCTGGTCGTCGACGAGCAGTACGCGGATCATACGTCGATCCCTTCTACTTCTGATTCTGCCGGGTGCGCACTGTTCGCATACACGGGGGTGGGGGCTGGGGCGGGAGCGGGCACTGACGCCCGCACGAGGAAGCCGCCCGTACCCGCTCCGAGCGCGGGTTCTCGACGCCCGGCCTGAACCGTGCCGCCGACGGCGCCGATGCGTTCACGCATGCCTCGGATGCCCAGGCCCGCGCCCTCCGAGTGCTCGTCGGCGCGCTGCCGCACGCCGTCGTCGCTCACCTCCACCTCGACGGTGCCGGCCGTGAAACGCAGCCGCACGTCGGCGGTGGCTCCGCGGCCGGCGTGCTTGCGCACATTGGTGAGCGCCTCCTGCACCACCCGGTACAGCGCGACGTCGACCAGCATGGGCAGCGGACGGGGATCGCCGGCGACGATGAGCGTGGTGGGCACGCCCGCGCTCTGCGACTCGGCGATGAGCGTTGCCAGCTGCGCGATACCCACGGTGCTCGATCCGGTCTCCGCTTCGGGGGTGCGCAGCGTGTGCACGAGGCGTCGCAGCTCCTCGACCGCCGTGTGGGCGCTCTCCTCGACCACCTCGAGCGCGGCGGCCGAACGTACGGGGTCCCGTTCGATGCTGCGCCTCGCAGCGGCCGCTTGAATGCCCATCACCGAGACGTGATGCGCCACGACGTCGTGCAATTCGCGGGCGATCGCGATCCGATCGAGGGCGACGGCCTGCGCGGCGCTCGTCTGACGCTCGAGTTCGAGCTCGCGCCCCTGCGCCTCGAGACGCGCCTGAGCACGCGCCGCGCGCCATGAGCGCTCGCCGAAGTAGTAGGCGCCGCCGAAGTACATGAGGTTGGTGATGAGCTGGATCACCGCGAACGTCGCGTAGGCCGAGAACAGGCCCGAGCGAGACAGACCCGGGAAGGCGTCGGTGTCTGAGGAGGAGATGATCAGCGACAGCACGAGCCAGAGGATGAGCGCTCCGCCGATCGCGATCCTCGCCCACACCGCGAGGGCCCGCCGTTCCTCCCAAGCGCCGACGGTGTACAGCCCGATGAAGAGGCAGATGTTCACGATGAGGATCTCGGGCACGGCGAACTGGCCGCAGATGAAGAAGCCCACCGACACGATCACGGCGACGGGGACGGGATATCGGCGCCGCAGCGCGAGCGGCAGCGTGGCGAGGCCGAGGCCGAGCGCCCACACCCACGGCTCGGCGGGCTCGGCGATGAGGCCCGTGCGCTGGTAGAGCAGCGAGGTGGTGAGAGCCGCGAAGGCGAGCAGCACCGCGAGGCCGAGGTCGCCCCGCATGCTGCGGGGGCTCGGCTTCGGGCGCACCCACTCTGCGCCTCTGAGATCTGTCATGCCATCCAGCGTAGGGGGACCCTCCGACATTGCGCGTCCTCCTCCCGGAGGAGCGGTTTCCGCCTCGCGGGGGACGCGCGATGTCAGAGGTCGCCTCTAGCGTGGAGTCAACGAGGAAAGGAGCGAGACGAGATGATCGAGATCACAGGCGTCTCCCGCAGCTTCGGCGATCGCAGAGTGCTCAGCGACGTGAGCTTCGGCGTCGAGAGCGGCCGCATGACCGGTTTCGTCGGCGGTAACGGCGCGGGCAAGACCACCACGATGCGCATCATCCTGGGCGTGCTGTCCGCTGACAGCGGCACGGTGGCGCTCGACGGCGAGCTGATCACCGCGGCGGACCGGGCGCGCTTCGGTTACATGCCGGAGGAGCGGGGCCTCTACCCCAAGATGAAGGTGCTCGAGCAGCTCGTGTATCTCGGGCGGCTGCACGGCATGAGCGCGCACGCGGCCAAGGCCTCGGCGAGCGGTCTCGTCGAGCGGCTCGGTCTGGGCGAGCGCGCCGACGACACCCTCGAGAACCTCTCGCTCGGCAACCAGCAGCGGGCGCAGATCGCGGCCGCGCTCGTGCACGAGCCCATCGCGCTGGTGCTCGACGAGCCGTTCTCCGGGCTCGACCCGATCGCGGTCGAGGTGGTGCTCGGCGTGCTGCGCGACTACGCCGCGCAGGGGGCTCCCGTGCTGTTCTCGTCTCATCAGCTCGACATCGTCGAGCGGCTCTGCGACGACGTGGTCGTGATCGGCGGCGGCAAGATCCTCGCCTCCGGATCGCGGGAGTCGCTGCGGGCCGAGCACTCGGGGCGAGAGTTCGAGATCGAGCTCGCGGGCCCCGGGGCGGATGCCGGATGGGTTCGGGATCAGCCGGGCGTCTCCGTCACCCACCTCGACGGCGGCTTCGCCCGCTTCGACGCCGACAGCGACGCCGCGGCCCAGGCGATCCTCACGCGCGCCGTCGGCCAAGACCCGGCATCGTCCGTCGTCCGTCGTTTCGGCCCCGTCACCCCGACGCTGGCCCAGATCTTCAAGGAGGTCGTGCAATGACCACGCAGATCCAGTCCCGCAGCGAAGCGCGTCAGGTGAGCGGTGCACAGGGCGCCTGGCTCGTCGCCGAGCGCGAGATCACCACCAAACTGCGCAGCAAGGCATTCGTCGTCTCGAGCATCGTGCTGCTGCTCTTCGTGCTCGGCGGGGTGCTGTTCAGCGGTTTCATGGCGAACTCGGGCGGTTTCGGCGGCCCGACCAAGGTCGCGGCCGTCGGCGAGGCGAGCTCGGTGCTGCAACCGCTCGACGGCGAGACCTTCGAGGTGACGCAGGCGCCCGACCGCGCCGCAGCCGAGCAGATGGTGCTCGACGGCGATGTCGACGCGGCCGTGGTGCCGGGTGGGGACACCGCGGTCGACCTCACGGTACTCGCGAAGGACAGCGCGCCGAGCGACGTGCTCACCGCCCTCTCGGCGGCGCCCTCGGTCGAACTGCTCGCCCCCACGACCGACAATCCGGGGCTCGCCTACATCATCGCCGTCGCCTTCGGTGTGGTGTTCATGATGAGCGCGATCACCTTCGGCACGACGATCGCGCAGAGCGTGGTCGAGGAGAAGCAGACCCGCATCGTGGAGATCCTGCTCGCCACGGTCTCGGCGCGCACCATGCTCGCCGGCAAGATCCTCGGCAACAGCATCCTCGCGCTCGCGCAGGTGGTCGCCATCGTCGCGGTGGCCTCGGTCGGCATGCTGGCGACGGGGCAGGACCTGCTGCTCGGCGAGCTCGGCACCTCCCTCATCTGGTTCGGCGTGCTCTTCGCGTTCGGCTTCGTGCTGCTCGCGACGATGTATGCGGCGCTCGCCACCCTCGTGTCGCGGCAGGAGGACGTGGCCTCGGCTGTGAGCCCGGTCATGTGGCTGGTGATGCTGCCCTACTTCGCGATCATCTTCTTCAACGACAACCCGCAGGCGCTCGCGATCATGAGCTACGTTCCGTTCTCGGCTCCGATCGGCATGCCGATGCGCCTGTACCTCGGCACCGCCGAGTGGTGGGAGCCGCTGCTCTCGGTCGGCGTGCTGCTCGTCTCGATCGCGATCGTGCTCTGGATCGGCGCCCGCATCTACAGCAATTCGATCCTGCGCACCGGGGCGAAGGTGAAGCTGAGCGAGGCGATCAAGGGGTAGGTCGCCGGCTCTCAGTTCACCTCGTCGGGGTGCGAGCCGCTGCGGAAGCCGCGATCCATGGCCGCAAGCGTGTCCATGCTCGCGGCGTCGAGCTCGAACGAGAACACGTCCCCGTTCTCGGCGATGCGTGCCGCGCTGCTCGCCTTCGGGATCACCGCGTTGCCGATCTGGAGGTGCCAGCGGATCACGAGCTGCGCCATCGAGACGCCGCGATCCCGCGCGAGGCCGAGGAGCGCGGGATCGTCGAGCAGTCGCCCGCGGGCGAGCGGCGACCAGGCTTCGGTGGTGATGCCGTGCTCGGCGTGGAACTCGCGCAGGTCTCTCTGCTGCAGCCACGGGTGCAGCTCGACCTGGTTGACCGCCGGCACGGTCTCCGTGCTGTCGAGCAGTCGCTCCAGGTGCGGGATCTGGAAGTTGCTCACGCCGATCGCCCGGACCCGGCCCTCTGAGTGCAGGCGCTCCAGCGCGCGATAGGTCTCGATGAACAGTCCGCGCTCCGCGCACGGCCAGTGGATGAGGAAGAGATCGAGCTGTTCGAGCCCGAGATCGTCGAGGGTGCGATCGAACGCGCGCAGCGTCCGGTCGTAGCCCTGCTCGGTGTTCCACACCTTGCTGGTGACGAACAGATCCTCGCGGGAGAGGCCGGACTCGAGTGCGGTGCGGATCCCGCGCCCCACCCCCGTCTCATTACCGTAGAACGCTGCGCCGTCGAGGTGCCGGTAGCCTGCTGCGAGAGCGAGCCCGACGAGATGCTCGGCATCCTCGGCGGGCACCTTGTAGAGTCCGTAGCCGAGCTGGGGCATCTCCACGCCGGGAGCGATCGGGATCGGGGAAGCGGGAAGGGGTGCGCCTGCAGCAGTCATGCCTCGACGCTATCGAAGGTCGGTCGCCGTGCCCAGGGGCGAGTGTCGGGGGCCCGGAGTAGGCTTGCCTGGTGAGCACCGATCAGCCCTCGCGGCAACCCGATATCAGGCCGTGGCCGGCCCTCTGGTCGATGGTCATCGGCTTCTTCATGATCCTCGTCGACACGACGATCGTGTCGGTCGCGAACCCGTCCATCATGCGCGGTCTCGACACCACGATGGTGGCGACGCTGTGGGCGACGAGCGCCTATCTGCTGGCCTACGCGGTGCCCCTGCTCATCACCGGCCGCCTCGGCGACCGCTTCGGCCCGCGCCGCGTCTACCTCGTCGGCCTCTCGATCTTCACGCTCTCGTCGCTGGCCTGCGGCCTCGCCTCCGGAGTCGAGACCCTCATCGCGGCCCGGGTCTTCCAGGGGCTCGGGGCGTCGCTCATGACTCCGCAGACCATGTCGGTGATCACGCGCATCTTCCCGCCGCGGGAGCGCGGCTCGGCGATGGCGGTCTGGGGCGTCACCGCGGGTGTGGCCACGCTGGTGGGTCCGATCCTCGGCGGTTTCCTCGTCGACGCCTGGGGCTGGGAGTGGATCTTCTTCATCAATGTGCCGGTCGGCGTGATCGCCTTCGTGTGCGCGCTGCGCTTCGTGCCGGTGCTGCCGACGAACGCGCACCGCTTCGACTGGCTGGGCGTGCTGCTCAGCGCCGTGGGCATGTTCCTGCTGGTGTTCGGCATCCAGGAGGGCGAGAGCTTCGAATGGGGCACGATCTGGGGCCCGATCACGGTCTGGAGCCTCATCATCGCGGGCGCGGTCGTGCTGGCGCTGTTCGTGGTGTGGCAGCGGGTGCAGAAGGGCGAGCCGCTGATTCCGCTGCAGATCTTCCGCGACCGGAACTTCTCGGTCGGGTCGGCCGTGATCGTGACCGTGGGTTTCGCGGTCACCGGCATGTCGCTCCCGCTCATGTTCTATCTGCAGCTCGTGCGCGGGCTCACACCCACGCAGTCGGCGCTCATGATGGTGCCGATGGCCGTGCTGTCGATCCTGCTCGCGCGCCCGGTCGGGCTGCTGATCGACAACCGCGATCCGCGCCGTCTGCCGGTGCTCGGTCTGCTGCTCGTGGCCGCGGGGCTCGTGTGCTACTACTTCATGTCGCGGCCCGACGTGCCGCTCGGGCTGCTGCTGATCCCGAGTGCCGTGCTCGGCTTCGGCAACGCCTTCATGTGGGGGCCGCTCGCGTCGATCACCACGTTCGGTCTCGCACGCCATCTCGCAGGAGCGGGATCGGGTGTCTACAACACGAGCCGCCAGGTGGGCGCGGTGCTCGGCTCCGCGGCGATGGCCGCGTTCATGGGGTCGCGGATCGCGGCCCAGCTGGGCTCGGAGGTCGCCGATGCCGCCGGCGGGGCCGGGGCCGAAGGCGGCGGATCGGGCGCGCTCCCGGAGGCGCTGCACGAGGGCTTCTCCGCAGCGATGGCCGAGTCGATCCTCATGCCCATGGGTGTCATCCTGGTAGGCGCGCTCATCGCCCTGCTGTTGGCGCGGCGCCCGGCTCGCTCCGTTGAATCAGAAAGGAAGGATCACGCATGATCGTCGCATTCTCCGTCGCACCGAGCGGCACCGGCAAGGCCGACGCCTCGGTGTCCGATGCCGTAGCCGAGGCCGTGAAGGTGGTGCGAGCGTCGGGGCTCCCGCACCGCACGAGCAGCATGTTCACCGAGATCGAGGGCGATTGGGACGAGGTCTTCGACGTCGTCAAACGCGCCACGGAGGCGGTGCTGCCCTTCGGCTCGCGCGTCTCGCTGGTCATCAAGGCCGACATCCGCCCCGGCTTCGAGGGCGAGCTCGACGGGAAGCTCGAGCGCCTGGAGCGCGCGATCGAGGGCGCCTGATCGCGCGGGCGTAAGCCTGTCGCGGTATCGGGAGCCTGCGGCGTCGGACTGATGTGGCGGTGTCGGCGTGCAGCGCTGGCGTCAGGCCTTGCGCCAGGCTCAGGGCGTGCGCCGGCGTCAGGCCTTGCGGCGGCGCGCCCCCTGCTCGGTTCTGGCGCGGATGAGGTCGCGGGCCGAGAGCTGGTGCGAGCGGCGGCCGTAGTCGTCCGCGGTGATGCCGGAGAGGAAGGTGCCCGGGTCGACTTCGAGGGCGGTGGCGAGGCGCACGAGGGTCTCGGCCGTGGGGCTGGAGACGCCGCGTTCGATCTTGCCGATGCTGGTCCAGCTGATCTCGGAGAGCTCGCCGAGATCCTCGAGCGAGATGCCGAGACGCTGGCGGATCTCGCGGATGCGGCGACCGATCTTGAGAGCGGCTTCCGAGTGGATAGTTGGCACCGATCCAGCGTGCTCGTCTCATGCGTCGTGCACCAGAGCTTGCTCGCACAGGGTGAGAACATCTAGTGCGCAAAGTTCTTGATGGGCGTACGGACCGGCTCGAGTGCGAACCGCCCGCATGCCGGCCGGGCATCCGGAGACTGCGCCGTGAGCGGACGCGTCGCATGAATGTCGGCGGGTCCGGGTAATCTCCGAACCATGAGCATGAGCGGTGGACCGGTAGCGCGCGGATCGCGCGTCTCGTCAGGCGACGCCGCGCGCCAGCGCGAACTCAACGAGGCCGCCCCCGCGATCCCGAACCTCGGCCCGCGCATCGCGGCACTCTTCAGGCCGTATCGCTGGCAGCTGTCGGTGATCGTCTCGCTCGTGCTGATCTCGGCCGCGCTCGGGATCCTGCCGCCCCTCCTCACGCAGCGCGTCTTCGACGAGGGACTGTTCCCGCCGAACGGTGAGCCGAACCTGGGGGTGCTCTCGTGGCTCGTCGCGGGTATGGTGGCGGCGTTCGTGCTGTCGTCGGGCCTCGGCATCGTGCAGACCCTCTTCACGGCGCGGGTCGGCAATCGGGTGATGGGTGACCTGCGGGTGCGGCTGTTCGCGCACCTGCAATCGATGGAGCTCGGCTTCTTCACCCGTACCAAGACCGGCGTGATCCAGTCCCGCCTGCAGAACGACGTCGGCGGCGTGGCGAACGTGCTCACCAACACGGTGGGCAACATCATCGGCAACACGGTCACCGTAGTCGCGGCCGCGGTTGCCATGCTGCTGCTCAGCTGGCAGCTCACCCTCATCGCGGTCGTGCTGATGCCGGTCCTGGTCATTGCGCAGCGTCGGGTGGGGCAGGTGCGGGCACGGATCGCGGGCCGCACCCAGGAATCCCTGTCCGAGATGACGGCGATCACCCAGGAAGCGCTCTCGGTGTCGGGCGTGCTGCTCGCCAAGACCTACTCGCGGCAGCGAGCCGAGACCGAGCGCTACGCCGCCGAGAACAGCAGGCAGATCGGTCTGCAGGTGCGGCAGACGATGAGCGGGCAGGTGTTCTTCGCGCTCGTGCAGGTGTTCCTCTCGGCGGTGCCCGCGATCGTGTACCTGGTCTCCGGGTGGATCATCGCGAGGGGCCAGGGAGAGGGCTTCGACCCCGGTATTACCGCGGGCACCATCGTCGCGTTCACCACAGTGCAGTCGCGGCTGCTCTTCCCGCTCATGGCGCTGCTGCGCATCGCTCTCGATCTGCAGACCTCGCGTGCGCTCTTCGCCCGCATCTTCGAGTACCTCGATCTCGAGCCGGCGATCACCGATGCTCCCGACGCGCGGGAGCCCTCCGAGGCGCCCGGTATGGCGGGCCGGGTGGAGTTCGAGAGTGTCTCGTTCCGCTACCCCGACGCGGGCGGACAGGAACGCCCGACGCTCGACCGGGTGTCGTTCGAGGTTCGGCCCGGTGAATTCGTGGCGTTCGTCGGGGCATCGGGATCGGGCAAGACGACGATCGGCTCATTGATCCCGCGCCTCTACGACGCGACCTCCGGCACCGTGCGCTACGCCGGAGACGACGTGAGAGAGCTGCGCCACGAAGCGCTGGTCGACCGCATCGGCGTGGTGACGCAGGAGCCGTATCTGTTCCACGCATCGATCGCGGCGAACCTCCGCTACGCGAAGCCCGACGCCTCGCAGCAGGAGCTGGAGGCCGCGGCGAGGCTCGCCAACATCCACGACACCATCACGACCTTCTCCGACGGCTACGAGACGGTGGTGGGGGAGCGGGGCTATCGATTGTCGGGCGGTGAGAAGCAGCGGATCGCGATCGCCCGCGTGCTGCTCAAGAACCCGCGCGTGCTCGTGCTCGACGAGGCCACGAGTGCGCTCGACACCGTGAACGAGCGCATCGTGCAGCGTGCTCTGGAGGGCGCGCGCAGCGGCCGCACCACCATCGCTATCGCGCACCGCCTCTCGACCGTCGTCGACGCCGATCGCATCTATGTGGTGGGTGGCGGCCGCATTCTCGAGCAGGGCACGCACCGTGAACTGCTCGCGCGCGGCGGGCCCTACGCGGAGCTCTACGCGCAGCAGAGCTGAGGCGAGCACCGGGGCGCCGACCCTACACGGGGCGCACGAAGTAGACCCGGTCGAATCCGTTCTCCCTGCGTCTGCCGGTCTCGCGGTAGCCGCGCCGCGGGTAGTACTCGAGATTCTCCGTCATCTTCGCGTTCGTGTAGAGCTGGGTCTCCGGGAGCTTCAGGGAGCGGGCCTCGTCGTCGGCGCGATCCAGGAGTGCGGCTCCGATCCCGAGCCCCTGAGCCTGCGGGGCGACGGCGACGTTCTCGATGAGCAGGTGGTCGGAGTGAGCCTCCGTCACGAGCACCCCCGCGATCCCTCCGTCGATCCGGGCCACCAGCACTCTGCCCTCGTCGACCGCGGTGGTGTAGTCCGCGGTCATCGGGGCGGGTTCCCGCCCGATGCGCGAGATGTAGGGCGTGTAAGCGGCCCGCACGAGTGCGACGATCTGCGGCACATCCTGCGGCGACGCCGTCTCGAGGATGAACGGAGCGGCCGGCGCGAGGGGGCCCTCGCCTCCTTCTGAAACGCTTGCGGTCATGTGCTGTCCGTTAGAGGGTAAGGCGTCGGCGAGCCGGAGGTCGTCGTCGAGAGAGACGGCGGAGAAAACGAACGGGAGACCCTGCCCTGTCCAGGGGGAAGCCCGATCCATGAGCTGGGCATGGACGTGGGGTTCGCTGCTGTTGCCGGAGTTGCCGCATCGTCCGACCTGCTGCCCCGCCCGTACCGGCTCGCCCGCCCGCACCGTCACTGACCCCTGCCGCAGGTGTGCGACCGTCGCATAGACCCCGTCTGAGCCGCGAATGGTGACGTGATTGCCGAGGATGAACGCCGGTCCGCCGATCTCCCGGACCACCCCCTCGAGCATCATATAGACGATGGTGAACCATCCCGATCGCGCCCGATGATCACGGAGCCGGTCGGATGCCCGCACGACGGTTCCGTCGATCATGGCGAACACCGGTGCGTCGAACGCGGGGTACTGGTCGGCCGCTCTCATCGCCTTGCCGCCGAAAGCCGGCCGAGTCGCATGCTCGGGTTCGAATACGAGGTCGATGGCGTAGGCCTGTCCGTACATGCGGACGCCGTGGCTCGGCACCTTTGAAACCGGGCTGTTCAGGCCCAACCATCGCCCGTGCACGGGAGACGAGACCACCGCTGTCGAGTGCTCGGTGAGGAGGCGAGGCCCCGCGAACACGAGTACGGCGCTCAGGGCCAGCGCACCGGTGGCCGCGATCGCGAGAACGGCTCTGAACTGCCGAGCCTCATCTCCGAGGGTGAGGAAGCTGGAGATCCCCACCGCGACCAGCAGCGCGACTGCCGAATAGTAGATCGGACCGCGCAGCCGGTACGCGGTGAGAGCGAATCGCTTCATCGTTCGGCCCCAAGCAGAGAGGTGAGCAACGGTACGACGCGCGCAGCCGGAACCTCGTAGCTGCCGCGACCGCGTTGCCGAACCCAGCCGGCCGCGACGAGTTGCCGCAGGTGGTGGTGCAGCTGCCCGGTCGTGCCGAGGGAATCGATCGCTGCGAGGTCCGAGGTCGCCTGCACCCCCGAAAGGATATGCCGCAGGAGCTCGAGTCGCACGGGGTGGCCCAGTGCCGAGAAGACGCCGGCCCGATCCGTCCATTCCGTGTCGAGCAGGTCCGCGGTGTCCGCGCCCTGCTGCCAGGACACGGGAGTGCCCGTAGGGAGGGTCAGCGACCCGACGATCATCACCGCGCCATCGGACATCGTCGGTTCGGCGTCGATGCGCGACTTCAACCCGTTCAACGCCCAGAACGTGTCTTCGCCGGCTGCTTCGGCATTCTCCGGTGGATGTGGGTGGCTCTCGAGAGCGACCACTCGGTCCGTCAGCTTCCTGAGTTCCTCTCGGAGTGCTCCCAGATCATCACTCATGCGGCAATAGTACGTTAATGCGAATTAACGTACAATCTTCGTTGCGACGTGCGCCGAGGGGGCGCTCGCTTGCGAATCGCAGAATCTGCGGACCTCGGCGCACGGCGTGTCGCTTTCTGCTGTTTTGCGAGCTAGGGGACCTGTGAAATCGCACACTGTTCGGGTGGGATAATGGCCGGGTGCGCCTCATCACCCAGTCCAGCAAGCTCACTGGTGTGCGTTACGACGTGCGCGGCCCGATCCTGCAGGAGGCGGAACGCCTCGAGCGAGAGGGGCATCGGATCCTCAAGCTCAACATCGGCAATCCCGCCCCGTTCGGTTTCGAGGCTCCCGCCGAGATCGTCGACGAGCTGCGCCGGATCCTGCCCTCCGCCCAGGGGTACAGCGACTCGCGGGGCATCCCGGCCGCCCGCGAGGCCGTCGCCCGCTACTACACCGAGGAGGGCGTCGCCGGCGTCGGGCCGGATGACGTGTTCATCGGCAACGGCGTGAGCGAGATGATCTCCCTGGTGCTGCAGGCGCTGGTCGACGACGGCGACGAGATCCTCGTCCCCGCGCCGGATTACCCGCTCTGGACAGCCCAGGTCACCCTCTCGGGCGGCCTCGCCGTGCACTACCCCTGTGACGAGTCGAACGGGTGGATGCCCGATCTCGAGGCGATCGAGCGGCTCATCACGCCGCGCACCAAAGGCATCGTGCTCATCAATCCCAACAACCCGACCGGCGCCGTCTATTCGGTGGGGCTAGTGCGGGGGTTCGCGCAACTCGCCGAGCGCCACGGCCTCGTGCTCATGGCCGACGAGATCTACGAGCGCATCCTCTACGACGGCGCGGTGCACGAGCATGCGGCGCTGCACGTCCGAGAGACGCTCTGCCTCACGTTCAGCGGGCTGTCGAAGGCGCAGCGGGTGGCCGGTTACCGCTCGGGGTGGATGGCCGTGTCGGGGGATCGCTCGCTCGCGCGGGACTTCCTCGAGGGTCTCACCCTGCTCGCCAACATGCGGATGTGCGCGAGCGTGCCCGCGCAGTACGCGATCCCGGTGGCGCTCGCGGCCGAGTCGAACTGGTCGGGCATCACGGAGCTGTGCGCCCCCGGCGGGCGATTGCGGGAGCAGCGCGATACGGCGCATCGGCTGCTCGCGGAGATCCCCGGGGTGACCTGCGAGCGGCCCGGGGGAGCGATGTACCTGTTTCCGAGGCTCGATCCCGAGGTCTACCGGATCGACGACGACCAGGCGTTCGTGATCGATCTGCTGCGCGCGACTCGGGTGCTCGTGACGAACGGGCGAGGCTTCAACCTGCCCACGACGGATCATCTGCGATTCGTGACGCTGCCGTCGGTGCCGGTGCTGACCGAGGCGATCGGGCGCATCGCGGAGTATCTCGAGACGAGGCGGGCGGGGTGACGATCAGGATCCTCGCCGTCGGAAAACGCCACGAGTCGTGGGTCGCCGAGGGTATCGACCGCTACGAGAAGCGTCTGCGCAAGCCGTTCGACGCGAGATGGCAGCTGCTGCCGCACTCCTCCCGCGAGGGGGATGCCGCTCGCGCGGAGGAATCTGAGCGCATTCTCGCGAAGGTGGATCGCGACGCCTACCTGGTGCTGCTCGACGAGCGCGGGCGCAATGTGGAGTCGCCGGTGCTCGCCTCGAAGCTGCAGGGAGCATTCGATGCGGGTCGGGCGGTGACGGTGGTCATCGGGGGCGCGTACGGGGTGGCGGATCGCGTGCGCGAGCGCGCCGACTTCGTGTGGAGCCTGTCGAAGCTGGTATTCCCGCACCAGCTCGTGCGTCTGATCCTCGCCGAGCAGCTGTACCGGGCGCAGGAGATCTCGGCCGGACGGCCGTATCACCACGTGTAGACGGGCCGGTTGCGCGTCGGTGCGTGGTGCTGGACGGGTGGACTCGGCCCTCGGTCAGGCCACTCACAATGTCAGTGGTGCGGTTTAGCGTGAGGGCATGAACCCCTTCCGTCTCACCACCCGGCTGCAATCGCCCCCTCGCGGGCGTCTCCTGCCAAGCCGGCGTGCGGAGGAGGCGCAGCCGGCCCGGCACGAGGGCGGTGGCCCCGTGCCGGTGCCCTGGCGCGTGGTGGGCAGGTCGGCTGCGGGGGTGATCGAGGTCGAGCACTGCGGTGAGGGGCCGCTGCACTCGGTGCGATTCGCGCTCGCGGGCGACGGCATGCTGGGGCTGTCGCTGCCGCGCACGGTGTATCCGGAGGAGCGACTGCGGGTGGTGGTGCGCGGGCGAGGCGGAACGCGGGCCTCGGAGGCGTCCGACGCGATGCTCGTGCTGCGCTGGTTCCAGCCCGACGGGAGGGAGCTGCTGTGGCCGATCGCACTCTGAACCGGGGCCCGCCGGGTGAGTATCGAGGGTGTTTCGTGCTGCCTTGGAGGTGCTGACGGGGTGGTGCTGGCGACACGCCGGGGAGCGGGTGTGGGGGAAAAATTTTTCGGGCCGATCGGCCTGTGGATAACCCCGTGAGAGACGCGGAACTCCGCCGAAAGTTCTCCCCAAGCGGCGCCCGGCGGCGGTGGAAATAAAGTGGAAAACTACAGCGTTGTAACTACTGCATCTTGTGGTCGGTGCAGGTGTGGTTCACTATATGTAGTGCCCCGGACGGGGCGCGTGACTTTTGGAAGAGGGGCGTGAAATGGCCATCACGGTGTACACCAAGCCGTCGTGCGTACAGTGCACGGCGACCTATCGGGCGCTCGACAGCAAGGGGATCGAGTACGACGTGCTCGACCTCTCGCAGGACGAGGCGGCGCTGGAAACGGTGAAGGAGCTCGGCTACCTCCAGGCTCCCGTGGTGGTGACCGACGACGAGCACTGGTCGGGCTTCCGCCCCGACAAGATCTCGGAGCTCGCCGGGCGCCTCGCGTAAGCGACTCGGGATCGGGCCTGGTGATGCGTTCATCGTGCGCCCGACACACTGTCATCATTTCGAACCGCTGCGGCGGGTGGAGCCCGAGGGCTCGGCCCGCCGCAGCGGTTCAGCAGCGAGGGGCCGAGGGGCCCGGGGGATCGCTCGGAGGTGGAGAACATGACCGACCTGGTGTACTTCTCCAGCGTCTCGGGCAACACGCATCGTTTCGTCCAGAAGCTCGATCGCCCGGCTCTGCGCATTCCCCTGTACCCGCGCGAGGAGCCGCTCGTGGTCTCCGAGCCGTATGTGCTGCTCGTTCCCACTTACGGCGGCGGGCCCGAGACACGGGCCGTGCCCAAGCAGGTGATCCGCTTTCTGAACGACGAGCGCAATCGCAAGCTGCTGCGCGGTGTGATGGCGGCCGGCAACACCAACTTCGGTGAGGCCTACGGGATCGCGGGCGACATCATCGCCCGGAAGTGCCAGGTGCCCTTCCTCTATCGATTCGAACTCTTTGGAACCCCGGACGACGTCACAGCCGTCCAAGAAGGATTGGAACAGTTTTGGGCTCTGCAGTAACAACCGCTGACGCAGCGAGCGCCGTGATCGAGGCCGGCCACGAGTCGTCGAAGATCAGCGACATGGATTACCACTCGCTGAACGCGATGCTCAACCTGTACGACGCCGACGGCAAGATCCAGTTCGACAAGGATCGCGAGGCCGCGCGCCAGTACTTCCTGCAGCACGTCAACCAGAACATGGTGTTCTTCCACAACTTCGAAGAGCGCATGCGCTACCTGCTCGACAACGACTACTACGAGCGTGAGCTCATCGAGCAGTACTCGTTCGACTTCATCGAGAAGCTGCGCGACGAGGCGTTCGCCATGAAGTTCCGCTTCCCGACGTTCCTCGGCGCTTTCAAGTTCTTCACCTCCTACGCCCTCAAGACGTTCGACGGCAAGCGCTACCTCGAGCGCTTCGAGGACCGTGTGGTGATGGTCGCGCTCGGCCTCGCCCAGGGCGACGAGGAGCTCGCCCGAGGGTACGTGCGCGAGATCATCTCCGGTCGTTTCCAGCCGGCGACGCCCACCTTCCTGAACCTGGGCAAGGCGCAGCGCGGCGAGCTGGTGTCGTGCTTCCTGCTGCGCATCGAAGACAACATGGAGTCGATCTCCCGCGGCATCAACTCCTCGCTGCAGCTCTCGAAGCGCGGCGGCGGCGTCGCGCTCTCCCTGTCGAACATCCGCGAGGCCGGTGCTCCGATCAAGAAGATCGAGAACCAGTCTTCGGGCATCATCCCCGTGATGAAGCTGCTCGAAGACAGCTTCAGCTACGCGAATCAGCTCGGCGCGCGCCAGGGCGCCGGCGCCGTCTACCTGTCGGCCCACCACCCCGACATCATGAAGTTCCTCGACACCAAGCGCGAGAACGCCGACGAGAAGATCCGCATCAAGACGCTCTCGCTGGGTGTGGTCGTGCCCGACATCACCTTCGAGCTCGCCAAGAAGAACGAGGACATGTACCTGTTCTCGCCCTACGACGTCGAGCGCATCTACGGCGTGCCCTTCGGTGACATCGCGCTCTCCGAGAAGTACTACGAGATGGTCGACGATGCCCGCATCAAGAAGACCAAGATCAGCGCCCGTCACTTCTTCCAGACCATCGCCGAGCTGCAGTTCGAGTCGGGGTACCCCTACATCGTGTTCGAGGACACGGTGAACCGGGCGAACCCGATCAAGGGCCGCATCAATATGTCGAACCTCTGCTCCGAGATCCTGCAGGTCAACACCCCGACCACCTACAACGAAGATCTCAGCTACGACGCGATCGGCAAGGACATCAGCTGCAACCTGGGCTCGATGAACATCGCCATGATGATGGACGGCGAGCACTTCGGCAAGAGCGTCGAACTGTCGATCCGCGCGCTCACCGCGGTGAGCGATATGAGCCACATCTCGTCGGTGCGCTCGGTCGAGGACGGCAACGAGAAGTCCCACGCCATCGGCCTCGGCCAGATGAACCTGCACGGCTACCTGGCGCGCGAGCGCGTGCACTACGGCAGTGAAGAGGGCATCGACTTCACGAACATCTACTTCTACACGATCCTCTTCCACGCCCTGCAGGCGTCGAACACGATCGCGCGCGAGCGCGGCACGAGCTTCGACGGCTTCGCCGACTCGAAGTACGCCTCGGGCGAGTTCTTCGACAAGTACACCGAGCAGGTGTGGGAGCCCGAGACCGAGCGGGTGCGCGAGCTGTTCGCGAACGCGAACATCGCGATCCCCACGCAGCAGGACTGGCGCGAGCTCAAGGCGAAGGTCATGGAGCACGGTCTGTACAACCAGAACCTCCAGGCCGTGCCGCCCACCGGCTCGATCTCGTACATCAACAATTCGACCTCGTCGATCCACCCGATCGCCTCGAAGATCGAGATCCGCAAGGAGGGCAAGCTGGGGCGGGTGTACTACCCGGCGCCGTTCCTCACGAACGACAACCTCGAGTACTACGAGGACGCCTACGAGATCGGCCCCGAGAAGATCATCGACACGTACGCCGCTGCGACCCAGCACGTCGACCAGGGGCTGTCGCTGACGCTGTTCTTCAAGGACACCGCGACGACTCGCGACATCAACAAGGCGCAGATCTACGCATGGCGCAAGGGCATCAAGACGATCTACTACATCCGCCTGCGTCAGCTCGCGCTCGAGGGCACCGACATGTCCGAGTGCGTCAGCTGCATGCTGTGACACTCTGATCAGAGCCGATTTTTACTGAATCCACCGGAGTAGGAAAGAACCCGATGAACTTCAAGCTGGGCCACGTGGTGCAGGCGATCAACTGGAACCGGATCGAGGACGACAAGGACCTCGAGGTCTGGAACCGTCTCGTGAACAACTTCTGGCTGCCCGAGAAAGTACCGCTGTCGAACGACGTGCAGTCATGGGCGACGCTCACCGACGCCGAGAAGCTGCTCACCATGCGCGTGTTCACCGGCCTCACGCTGCTCGACACCATCCAGGGCACCGTGGGCGCGGTCTCGCTGATCCCCGATGCGATCACCCCGCACGAAGAAGCGGTCTACACCAACATCGCCTTCATGGAGTCGGTGCACGCGAAGAGCTACTCGTCGATCTTCTCGACGCTGTGCTCGACGAAGGAGATCGACGACGCCTTCCGCTGGTCGGTCGAGAACCCGAACCTGCAGAAGAAGGCTCAGATCATCGTCGATTACTACGAGGGCGACGATCCCCTGAAGCGCAAGGTGGCCTCGACGCTGCTCGAGTCGTTCCTGTTCTACTCGGGCTTCTACCTGCCGATGTACTGGTCCTCGCACGCGAAGCTGACCAACACGGCAGACCTGATCCGCCTCATCATCCGCGACGAGGCCGTGCACGGTTACTACATCGGCTACAAGTTCCAGAAGGGTCTCGAGAACGAGACCGAGGAGCGCCGCCAGGAGCTCAAGGACTACACGTTCTCGCTGCTCTACGACCTCTACGAGAACGAGGTCAAGTACACCGCCGACCTCTACGACCCCGTCGGGCTGACCGAGGACGTCAAGAAGTTCCTGCACTACAACGCGAACAAGGCGCTCATGAACCTCGGCTACGAGCCGATGTTCCCCAAGGAGATGACCGACGTCAACCCGGCGATCCTGTCGTCGCTGTCGCCCAACGCCGACGAGAACCACGACTTCTTCTCGGGCTCGGGATCGAGCTACGTGATCGGCAAGGCCGTCGCCACCGAAGACGAGGACTGGGACTTCTGAAACCCCTGTAGGAATAACGAATTATGCCCGGCCCCTGCGCTCCGCTCTAGAGTCGTGGGAGTCGGGCATTTTTTGTTCGTGCCCACATTTTGCCCACACTTTCGTCCGGCCAGTGCAGCAGCGCGAGCGCTGAGATTCGCGGCTACGTCGTCAAGGTGTTGTCAAAACAGGTCGGCGTACACGTCCATCGTCCTTGCGGTGCTCGCGCGGGCATTCGCTACACCACTTTTGAGTTCGCACCCGCACTCGCGCCTTTCAAATACTCAGCCAACCTGTAAACGCATGAGAGGACAGGGAAATCCCCGGGGTGGGGATGTCGGATCATATGAGCGAAATCGAGAGCATCGGCGAATTGATCGGAGCGCAAGGACCATGGGTGGCCGGCGGCGCAACGGCTCTCTACGTCGGCAAGAAGCTATTCGGTCCTTCACTTGACAAGGCCGGAGAATGGCTCGCTCAAGTCGGCGAGAAACAAGCTATCAACCTGTGGAATACCTTGACCAAGGTTCCCGAAAGTGAAGCGGTGTGGGTACCTCACCTCAGAACGGCGATAAAGGTGCTCAACGATGCCTCGCTGTACGATGATGACCTCATGCAGACCTATGTGGCTGGCATGATTACGGGTTCCAGAAACGCAGACGGTAGCGATGACCGCCCCGTCTACTATCTCACCGTCATGGACGGACTCAGTGCCGCCCAGCTTAGGTGCTTTCACGTTCTATACTCCGCCGCAGCTTGGCTCGGCGCTCAGGCACCCGAAGGGCACTTCAAGTTCATATCGATCAGCGTCGAAGAACTCAGAGCTAATCTCCGCCTGCTCCAACCTGAGGGCTCACCGGAATCTGATTACATGCCTGCGATTATCACGCTCGAAGCAGAGGGGCTTATACACGCTGTAGCAGTTACCGATGACGAAGGCGACGAGTGGAGAGTGTCATTCAAGCCGACGCTTCTAGGTGTACTGCTTTTTGATTGGGCGCACGGATTCAGCGACGAGAATATCTTTGCATTCCCCCGGGACAGCTACCCCAACAACGGGCTTCCGAAGCTCTCGTTTAGGGAGCCGTCAGCGGATCAATCGGTGCGCTAACGTCGGCGGACCTTTCTCGGTGGGTCGGGGGTTCTTCAGATCGTGTCGGCGGGCGGACTTCATCAGGCCGGAAAGGGCAACAGTAGCAGCCGGTTGACCGCGTCGGGCATGAGTCCCGCTTCGGAGTGCAGATTGCTGAGGTGCAGGATCAGGTTACGTCCGGTAGGCGCGAGGGTCACGGGGATCGTGACACACCCAATGTAGGCCGCATCTGCGAGGAGCCGGATCAATTACTAACACTTAATTGAATAAGTGTTGGTAACATGAAGATGTGCCCACGCCTCCTGTTCGCTCTCGAATTCCGATCGATCCGGTTTCGTTTGAGACTTTCGATTGGAGGCCACGCGCGCCTGAAATGCACTCGCGTGCGGAGGTGGAGCGCCAAACCGGACCGTACCGGGCAGCTGTGGCGGCAGCGATCGCAGACTGGTCGCCTCGTGTCGTCTCAGAGGACTTGGCCGACATTGAGGATGCGACGCGGCGGCTAGTCGAGTTCGACCGTCATGCGCAGCGCCGGCTTGGTTCCGATAACCCCGCGCTCGGACCGATGACGGCGATCCTGCTCCGCACGGAATCGGCATCTAGCTCTCAGATCGAGCGACTGACGACGTCGGCGAAGCAGCTCGCCCTCGCTGAGATCGACGAGGGCGACAAGGCCAACGCGCTCACCGTCATCGGCAACGTACGCGCTATGGAAGCGGCGCTCCGGCTCGCGGGTGACATCAGCGAGGGCTCTATCCTCGCGATGCACAGAGCGCTGATGCTTCACCAGCGCGGTTTCGATCCGGCTGACGCCGGGCGCTTCCGCGAGGAGCAGGTATGGATTGGGCCAGGTGAAGCAGGCCCGAGGGTCGCCGACTTCGTCGCGCCTCATCATGAGCGTATTCCAGAGGCGATCGCGGATCTTGTGCGCTTCGCGAGACGAGAGGATGTCCCGGTGCTCGTTCAGGTCGCCGTTGCGCATGCGCAGTTCGAGACGATCCATCCGTTTCCCGATGGGAATGGCCGCACGGGACGGGCCCTTGCACAGTCGATCCTTCGCAATAAGGGACTGGTCGGCTCGACCGCAGTGCCGGTGTCGGCAGGGCTCCTCGTTGAAGTCGACCGCTATTTTGCGGCGCTGGGTTCGTTTCGCAGCGGCGATGCCGCACCGATCGTTCGGGAGTTTGCGAAGGCAAGCCGGATTGCCGCCACGACGGGCACCAGGCTCGTCGACGATCTCGTTGCGCAGCTCGATGACTCTCGGGCAAAGTTGAGGGGTCTTCGCTCGGATGCTGCGGCGTGGAAGGTGCTCCCGGTGCTCGTGGGGCAGCCTGCAGTGAATACGAGGTACTTGATGAGCGAGCTCGGTATCGGTGAAATGGCTGCGCTTCGCGCGCTGGGTACCCTCACCGAGCGCGGTGTGCTCGCCGAGACCACGGGCCGAACTCGTGGACGAATCTGGCAGCATCGCGGCATTATCGGCGTGCTCGACGACTACGCCGCTGAGATTCGCCGAATGTCCGCGCACTGACCTACCCCTGAGGCCGCCCCCGAGGCGAACCGCGAATCGTCAGGTCGCACCGGATACGGTTGAACCATGTCGCCCCGCCTGCTCTTCCGCACCTTCGCGTTCGCCGAACTCGTCACCTGGGCGGGGCTGATCACCGCGCTCATCCTGCGCGGCACGGGAGTCACCGACGCGATGGTCACGCCGGCGGGCGGAGTGCACGGCTTCGTGTTCCTCGCGTACTGCGTCATCACCGTTTTCGTCTGGGTGAACGACCGCTGGCCGTTCGGTGCGGGCGTGCTGGGGCTCGTCACCGCGGTCGTGCCGTTCGCGACGCTGCCGTTCGAGCTGGTCATGGATCGGCGGGGCCGGCTGGGGCGCAGCTGGCGCTTGGCGCCCGGCGGGGATGAGCCCCACGGCTTCGTCGAGCAGGTGCAGGCGTGGGTGCTGCGTCACCCCCGGTGGTCGGTCGTGATCCTCCTCGCCGGTGTCACCGTGGTGTTCTCGGTGCTGCTCTGGCTCGGCCCGCCGATTCCCAAGGGGTAATCGTGGGGATCGAGGATCAGCGCGCCGCCATCCGCCCCAGCAGCCGGTCGATCGCGACGTACACGTAGCCGACCCCCACGAGTACGACGGAGAGCACGAGCACACGGATCACGACGCCGCCGACGCCGTGCGTCGCGACGTCGAGGAACGGATAGGGGTAGGTTCGGCCCGGCAGGAACTCCCCGCCGAGACCGCCGTAGACCAGCGCGAACGCGAGGTAGGCGTAGGGGATCAGCGCCCACAGCAGCGGGTCGGTCCACCGCAGTCGGCCCTTCGGCACGAACAGCAGCCAGTCCGCGATGAGCAGGCAGGGGGTGACGATGTGGATCAGGTTGTCGGTGAGCGAAAACGGCCGGTAGTCGCCGCCCTGCACGAACGCCGAGGGCACGAGCACCACGAGGTACACCAGCATCGTCACGGTGATCGCCATCATCACGGCGCCGCTCCACCGCGCCGACGGCGTCGAGAGGCCGCGAGTGCCCGAGCGGCGCAGATCCCGCAGCGTGCGCACCACGAGCAGGACCACCCACCCCAGGCAGAGCACGTTGCTGAGTACGGTGTAGAAGAGCAGGGCGTTCCAGCTCGGGTCGGGCGTGAGGATCCCTGTGATCCTCACGATGCCGGTCGTGATGATCACGAGCGCCGCGATCCGGAATCCCAGCACGAGAACCCGCAAAGAGCATGCTCCCTCGAGGAGCAGCCCCGGGCGCGGGGTCGTGCGTTCCTCGGCTGTGGCTGAAATGCGCGTCATGCGCTCATTCCATCACGTCCCCAGCCCGCGTCGCTACACGGTCTGAATCGGAGCGGTGCCCACCTCGCCCTGCACGTCGACGAGGTCGGTGCGCGCGGTCTCCGGCGTGAGGAGGAGGCCCACCAGCGACAGGGCTCCGATGAAGATCAGGAAGAACGCGGGTGCGCTGGGGTTGCCCGTGGTCGCGATCAGCCAGGTGCCGATGAGGGGCGCCACGCCGCCGAAGAGCATGGCGCCCACGTTGAAGGGCAGCGCGAAGCCCAGGTAGCGCGAGCGCGTGCCGAACATCTCGGTGAAGAAGGACGGGAACACGGCGTCGTTCATCGAGAAGAACACGAGCGAGACGATCAGCACGATCGTCGCGAGCAGCACGCCGCCGAGCGAGAACAGTGTCATGATCGGGTAGCTGAGCACGATGAACGCGATGCTCGCGATCATGAGAGTGCGCTTGCGTCCGAATCGATCGGAGAAGCGCGCCATGACGGGGATGAGGATCAGCTGTGCGACGAGGCCGATCGTGACGACGAGGGTCGAACTCGCCTCGCTCATGCCCGCCTCCTCGATGAGGAAGGTCGGCGTGTAGCTGAGCAGCAGGTAGTAACCGCCGGCGTTGAGTGACATCACGAGCAGCACCTTCAGCATCGCGGGCAGGCTCGCGCGCACCTCGGACCAGTGACCGGCGCGGCCGACGGCGTCGCGCTGCTGCCGCGCGATCTCCTGCTCGCGGCGTTCGATCTCCTGCACGCGACGGAACTGCGGGGTGTCCTCGAGCCGCGACCGCAGCCAGAGACCGATCAGGCCGAGCGGACCGGCGATGAAGAACGGGATCCTCCAGCCCCACTCCTGCATGAACTCGGGAGAGAAGAGGCGTAGAGAACCGTGGCCATGAGCGAGGCCAGCAGGAAGCCGGCCGCCGCGGCCATCGGCACCACGCTGGTGAGCAGGCCGCGCAGCCTCGGCGGCGCGTACTCGGCGACGAAGGTGCCTGCGCCCGCGTACTCGCCGGAGGCTGAGAAGCTCTGGGTCATGCGCAGCAGGAGCAGCAGCAGAGGCGCAGCCACGCCGATCACCGCATATCCCGGGAGGCAGCCGATTAGGAAGGTGGCTCCCGACATGATGATGATCGTGGTGGCGAGGATGCTCTTGCGCCCGATCCGGTCGCCGAGGCTTCCCCAGACGAAGGCGCCGATCGGGCGCACGAGGAAGGAGAGCGCGAACACCGCGAAGGTGCTCAGCAGTGCGACCGTGCGGTCTTCGGAGGGGAAGAACACGACCGCGATCGTCGTCGCCAGGTAGCTGTAGCTGGCGTAGTCGAAGTACTCCAGCAGGGTCCCGAGGCCGCTGGCGATGAGCACGCGGCGCAGGACTGACCGGTTCTCTGCGTCTGCGGGGGAGGCGGTGGTGGACATGCGGAGGCTCCTCATCGAGTACCGGATCGCGGTGGCTGTGCTGCCGCGAGGTCGGGGTGACCTAGCACATGATGGCATCCGCGCGACTCCGGGAGAATCGCCGTGGCGTCAGGTGCGAGCATCCGAGGTTGTACGTTCAGGCCAATCCGGACGAGTGGTCCCCGTGCCCACTGGCCTTCAAGGCCAGCCAGAGCTCCGTCTGGGTGTCGATGCTGTCGAGATCATGGCCGATGAGCTGCGCGATGCGCTGAATCCGGTTGCGCACGGTGTGCCGATGGATGCCCATCCGCTCCGCCGTCGCCTCGATCGAGCGCCGCTCGACGAACCACAGGTGGAGTGTGCGCAGCAGGTCCTCACCCCCGCGCGAACGGGTGATCGGGTCGAGGGCGGCTGATGCGAACGCCTCGAGGTAGGAGGGGGAGGCGACGCGGATCAGGAACTCGTGCGCTGCGCCATCGAGGTACTCGATCGGCGTACCGAGGCGACGACTGGTCTCCAGCGCGGAGACGGCCTGACGCATGCTGCAGGAGACGTGCTCGGGCGGCACCGGTGTGCCGATGCCGATCGGGACCTCGAGGCCGTAATCGACGAGCGGCTGGCGGGGGTCGATGGGGACGAGGCACTCCACGATGCGCCCGCGGTGGCGGATGAGTGCGGTGGCGAGGATCACCGCGAGGTCGTCGACGAGCACCTCGGCATGGGTCTCGTCGCGCGCCTCGATGACGAGCCCGCGCAGTTCGTCGGTGCCGGAGCCGATGCCGCGGAGGTAGGCGCGGACGCCGCCGGCGTCGCCGAGTTCGAGCACCCGCTTCAGCTGAGCGGCCCGTCGACGCCGGGCGGGCTCGTCGAGGAGCCAGTGGCGCTCGTACTCGAGCGCCAGCAGCGAGCGCAGAGCCGGCGAGGCGAGTTCGGCGCTCTCGTCTTCGGCGGGGACGCGGGCGAGATAGCCGCGCACCGTGCTGTTGCCCGCGAACGCGGTGAGCTCGAGGATGCCGGTCGTTTCCTCTCGCTCCCCGGCACCATGACGGCCCGACTGCAGGCGCCGCACCTCGGGCGAGAACGACGCGCTGCGGCCGAGAGGGCGCCCGAGCCGGTTGAAGACGGCGACCGCCTCTCCGGTGCGCTGCTGCCACCCCGCGAGCAGTCGATCCGCTCCTCCGCCGCGTGTCACGACCGCGGTGAGTTCCATCTGGATCTCGAGTGCGCGCTGCAGAGCCGCGGAGGAGGGGGTGTCGGGATTTATGCTGCGACTCTACTCGGCGCCGAAGCTGCGGAGTGGAATCGGGGGCGAAACTCGCGTGACCGAAATGTACTCCAGGGCGATATTGGGCAGGTGCCCGTTTCCCTACGCTGAGGGCGGGGCCCGTGCGTTGCGGGCAGCGAAGTTCGACCGCTGGAAGGAGCGACCGCATGATCGGCCAGAACGAGTATTACGAGGGCCAGGTGCGCAGCCTGGAGTTCATGAACAAGAAGGGGAACTTCACCGTCGGCGTCATGGAGCCCGGCGAGTGGACCTTCGAGGCACCGTGCAAGGAATGGATGCGCCTCATCAACGGCAGCTGGGATGTGCAGCAGCCCGCGGGACAGGGCGAGTGGAAGACCTACGGCGAAGGCGAGCAGTTCGAGGTTCCCGGCGGCACCGACTTCACGGTGCGGGTCACCGACACGGTTGCCTACATGTGCCCCTACACCGGGGAGTTCCTCGGGTGGAAGAACGCCGACTAGACCCTCCTCGCCGACGGCGGATCCGCCCGGCTGATCGCCGTCCTCCCGAGCAATCCCGGGCATTATGTCCAGTCTGGATAGCATGCCCGGGATTGCGTAGCCTTGATGCATGACGACGACCTGGCAACTGCAGGATGCGAAGCAGCGCTTCAGCGAGGTGGTGCGCGCCGCTGAGGCCGGCGAGCCGCAGGTCATCACCAAGCACGGGAGAGAGGTCGCCGTTGTGATCGAGTACGCGGGTTATCAGAGATCCCTCGAAGCGCATGGGGGCTTGAAGGAGCTGCTGGAGGCGGCCCCGTTTCCCGATGACTTCGAGTTCTCGGAGCGTCCGACCTGGTTGGAGCGAGCGACGGGGCTTGAGAGCTGATGCCCAAACTGCTGGTCGATACCAATGTGCTCTCAGAGGCGCGCAGGCCCAAGCGCAACCCGGGCTTCGAACAGTGGTGGTCGGGCGTAGCGGAGAGCGATCTGCACATCTCGACGCTCACCCTGGGTGAGATCACGCGCGGGATCCGCCGGCTCGAGGCCCGCGATCCGGAGCGGGGCCGCGAGCTCGAAGAGTGGTACATCCGGGTGAAGCAGGGCTTCGGATGGCGGATCATCGAGGTCGATGACGAAATCACCGAGTGTTGGGGCGAGATCACCGCTGGAGCGCCCAGGCCGGACATCGACGCGCTTCTCGCGGCCACCGCGATCGTCAACGGTATGACGTTCGTCACGAGAAACGTGAAGCATATGGAGGGGCTGCCGGTGCGGGTGTTCAATCCCTTCGATTGAGCGCTGAACCCGAGCCCTTTCTTCGAATCTGAGCGGACTATCGGGGCTGAACGGCCCGTGCCCGAGGGAAGGGCTCGGGTTCGCGCGGGACGTTCCCTACGCGGCTCGCTGCCAGAGCGGCTCGGGGCGGGACGCGAGCAGACGGCGCGTGTACTCCTCACGGGGCGCGCCGAGAATCTGCGCGGTGCGCCCGTGCTCCACGACGCGACCGCGCTGCATGACGAGGGTCTCCTCGCAGATCCGCGACACCACGGCGAGGTCGTGGCTCACGAACACGATCGTGAGGCCGAACTGCTCGCGTACCTCCTCGACCAGCTCGAGCACCTGCGCCTGCACCGACACGTCGAGGGCGCTCGTCGCCTCGTCGAGCACGAGCATGCTCGGCTGCGCGGCGAGCGCCTTCGCCAGGGCCACGCGCTGCCGCTGCCCGCCCGACAGCGCCCGCGGGCGCGAGGCCAGGTGCTCGGGCCGGATCCCGACGCGTTCGAGCAGCGCACCGGCCTCGCGCTCGGCTTCGGCTCGCGAGGCACCGCGGTGCAGCCGCACGACGTCGGCGACCGCGCGTCCGACGGGGATCCGGGGGTCGAGCGAGAGATAGGGATCCTGGAACACCATCTGCGTGTGCGCGGCGAGTGCCCGCCGCTCCGAGGCGTTCAGCGGCCGCTGCTGCCGCTCGACGCCGTCGACCGAGAGCACTCCCGCGCTCGGCTCCTCGAGGCCGACGATGATGCGGGCCAACGTCGACTTGCCCGATCCCGATTCGCCCACGATGCCGAGTGAGCCGCCCTGCGCCAGTTCGAAGCCGACCTCGGACAGGGCGTGCACGTCTTCACGACCCGGTACGCGGTAGTGCTTCGAGACGCCCTCGGCGCGGATCGCAGGCGAAGGCGGCGATGCCGACAGGGTGAGCGCGGAATCGGCGGTGATGGGCAACGCGGAGGTCGAGAACTCGATCCGATCGGCTCCCGTCTGCGCTGCCGCCGCGCCCGAAGTGTCGCCGAATCGGCCCAGCTCGATCCGCGGCGTCGCCGCCAGCAGTTCGCGCGTGTACTCCTCGCGCGGGGCGCGGAACACATCAGCGGTGGCGCCCTCCTCCACGACGAGCCCGCCCCGCAGCACCACCACCCGCTCGCAGAGCGACGCCGCGAGCCCCAGGTCGTGCGTGATGAACAGCATGCCCATGCCGCGGGCCTGCTGCTGCTCGCGCAGCAGCTCGACGATGCCGGCCTGCGTGGTGACGTCGAGCGCGGTCGTCGGCTCGTCGCAGAGCAGCAGCTCGGGCTCGTCGAGCAGGGCCGCCGCGATCATGACGCGCTGCAGCATTCCCCCGGAGAGCTGGTGCGGGTACTGCTCGAGCAGCGCCTCGGCGCGCGGCAGCCCGACCTGTTCGAGCTGGGCGACGGCGCGTGCGGCGGCATCGGCGCGGCTGAGGCCGTGCCAGCGCACGAGCGTCTCGGTGAGGAAGTCGCCGAGGGTGCGGACGGGGTTGATGCCGGATCGCGGATCCTGGAAGATCATCGACGCGCGGGTGCGGCGGATCGCACGCAGCTCGACGGGGGTCGCGGTGACGGTGTCGACGCCCGCGACCCGCACCGAGCCCGTGAGCGATGCGTGCTCGGGGAACAGGCCGAGGGCGGCGCGGGTGGTGAGCGATTTGCCCGATCCCGATTCGCCCACGAGCGCGACTGATTCGCCGACCGCGACCGAGAGCGAGACGCCGTGGAGCAGCGGCCCGCGGCTGGGGACGCGCAGGGTGAGGTCGTCGATCTGCAGCAGTTCGGTCATGAGAAGTTGCCTCCGATCCGGTCGGACAGTTCTTCGCCGATCACATTGATGGCGACCACCACGAGCACCACCACAGCCGCCGGCACGAAGGTGGGCAGCAGCGCGCCGCTCATGAGCGCGCCGCGGCTCTCGTTGATCATCGAGCCCCAGTCGGCGGTGGGCGCCTGCACGCCGAGGCCGATGAACGACAGCGCGGCGAGGTCGGCGAGCACGTAGCCGAAGTTGAGCGTCGACTGCGCGCCGACGGTGGGCACGACGTTCGGCAGCACCCGGCTGAACGCGATCCACGAACTGCGGAAGCCGAGCACCCGGTAGGCCTGCACGTAGGGGCGCGAGCGCTCGGCGATGATGAGTCCGCGGGTGAGCCGCGCGACGTAGGGGATGTACGCGATCGTCATGGCGAGCACGGGCGCGAACAGTCCCTTGCCGAAGAGCGCGACGCCGAGCATGGCGAGCAGCATCGCCGGGAACGAGAACAGGAAGTCGAACACCCGCGACAGCACCGCGTCGAGCCAGCCGCCGCGCCACGCCGCGACGAGTCCCAGCACGAGGCCGAGCGCGGTCGACCCGAGCACCACGATGAGCGGGCCGATGAGCGAGGTGCGCGCCCCGAACATGAGACGCGTGAGCAGGTCGCGGCCGAGCGCGTCGGTGCCGAGCCAGTGCGCCCACGTGGGGCCGGCGAGCACGTTCTGCAGGTCGACGTGGTCGGGGTCGTAGGGCGCGATCAAGGGGGCGAACGCGGCCGCGAGCACGACGGCCGCGACGAACACGACGGCGATCCGGCCGGTGACGGTGAAGAGACCGCGGCGCTTCGGCTTCACGGGTACGGTGAGGGCGCGGGTGCCCTCGGGGGGAGCGGGCGTCGCGGCGCGCGAGGGGCTGGCTGCGGTGCTCATCGGGTCTCCGTTCCCGCGGCGACGCGCGGATCGATCAGCGGTTGGATGAGGTCGACAACGGTGTTGACGGTGACGAAGGCGACCACCACGACCAGCACGATCGCCTGCACGACGGGGAAGTCGAGGCGGTCGACCGACTGCACGAGCAGCGAGCCGATGCCCGCCAGCCCGAAGGTCTGCTCGACGATCGCGCTCGACACGAGCAGTCCGGCGACGAGCACGCCGCTCACCAGCAGGATCGGGCTGATGGAGTTGCGCAGCACGTGCCGCAGCACCACCGACGACTTCGTAAGCCCTCGGCTGGTCGCGACCTCCACGTGCTCGCGCACGAACTGCTCGTTCATCGACGATCGTGTGACGCGCGCCACGAGTGCGACGAAGGCGAGCCCGAGTGCGAGCGCCGGCAGTACAAGGTGCACGAAGCGGTCGATCCCCTCGTCACCGCTGCCGAACGACGGGAACCAGCCGAGCTGCACCGAGAACACCGCGATGAGCAGGATCGCGATGACGAACGACGGGATCGCGCCGAGGGCGGTCGAGGTGATGAGGATCGCGCGATCCGCGAACCTTCCGCGGCGCAGGCTCGCGAAGATGCCGGCCGCGAGACCGAGCACGGTGATGAGCACCGCGGCCATCGCCACGAGCTCGAGGGTGACGGGCAGGCGCTGCATGAGCACGTTCGAGACGTCGTCGCGGTACTGCAGGGAGCGGCCGAAGTCGCCGCGCAGCACGCCGCCGATCCAGCTCAGGTACTGCTCGATCGGCGACCGGTCGAGGCCGTACTGCCTGGTCACCTCGGCGATCGCCTCGGGGCTCGGACTGCGGCCGCGCAGCAGGAAGCGCGCCGGATCCCCCGGCACCACGAAGCGCGAGAAGAACACCACGAGCGAGGCGGCGAACAGGGTCGCCACGAGCCCCGCGAGGCGCCCCGCGATGAAACGCGCGGTGCGGGCGCCGCGGCGCGATCCGCCTTCGCTCCCGGAACTCCCGCTCTCGCGCAGGCGCACGGCGCGCGTCTGCGTCTCTGCACCGGGTCCCATTGCGGTGTCGCTCATCACTCGGCCCTCCCGATCGTCGCGGCCCAGGGGTAGTACATGTAGTAGATGGAGGGATCGACGCCCGTGATCCGCTCGCCCATCCACAGCGTCGCGGGCAGGTCGATGAGCGGGATCCAGGGCAGCTCCTCGCTCGCGATCCGCTGCGCCTCGGCCGACAGGAAGGACCGCTCGCCCGCGTCGTCGGTCTGCAGAGCGCGGTTCACCACGTCGTCGAACTCGGGGTTCGACCACTGCCCGTAGTTGGAGAACTCGCCGGTGCGCAGCACCGCGTACTGTTCGAGCGGATCGGTGCTCGACAGGTACCAGGTGGTGGCGAACAGGTCGACGCCCTCGATCGCCGAGGGGTCCGAGAAGAGCAGCGTATAGGCGTTCGGCGTGCGGGTCTCGATCTCGATGTCGAGACCGATCTCGCGGCCCGCCGACGCCACCGCCTGCGAGATCACGTCGAACGACGAGTCGAGCGGCGCGGTCACGTAGGTGATCTTCGTCCCCTCGGCACCGGCCTCCTCGACGAGCCGCTTCGCCTCCTCGAGGTCGTAGTCGTGGTCGGGCAGACCCTCGAAGGCCTCTCTGGTGGCCTCGGGATCCCCGTTGACCCACACCGACTCCGAGGTCAGGGCGTCGGTCGGGCTTCCGTATCCCTGCACCGCTGCCCGCACGAGCGCCTCGCGGTCCAGCGCCATCGTGAGCGCCCGTCGCACGCGCGGGTCGCCCAGCGGCCCCTCCATGTTCGAGACCACGAGACTCTGCACGGTCGCGTTGGTGCCGAAGTAGACGGAGCCGGTGTCGCTCGCGCGCAGCACGTCGATGGCGTTGCTCGGGATCGTCCAGGCCCCGTCGATCTCACCCGTCTGCAGGGCGTTCACCCGGGCGTTCGGATCGTTCAGGATCACGAAGGTCATCTGCTCGGCCCTGGCCCGCAGCTCGGGATCCCAGTAGTCGTCGAAGCGCTCGAGCGTGATCGACTCGCCGGCGCGCCACTCGCCGAAGCTGAAGGGGCCGGTGCAGTTGACGCCGGCGGACTGATTGCCGTAGTCGGAGCCGGCGGCCTCGGTCGCAGCGGCAGACTGGATCACGCCGGGTGCCGCCGACATGAGCTGATTGAACTGCGAGTCGGGCACGACCGTGCGCACCGTCACCTCGTGCTCGCCGGTCTGCTCGATCGTATCGACGTTCTTGAAGGTGTCATACCAGAACGAGGCCACCTCGGGATCGAGGTGCCGGCTCAGCGACACCACGACGTCGTTCGGGGTCATCGTCGTGCCGTCGTGGAACTTCACTCCCTCGCGGATCGTGTACACCCAGCTCAACGGGTCGGGGTGGTCGACGGCCGTGGCGAGTCCGGGTGACTGCGACAGGTCGGAGTTCCAGCGCAGCAGCGACTCGCACATGTTCGAGAGCACCGTGTTATCGGCGTAGTCGAAGGCGTAGGCGGGGTCGAGCGAGTACGGCTCGGTCGAGAGCGCCCAGGTGAACGAGTCGATATCTCCCGCGGGTGTCGGCGTGTGCGCGGTCAACTCGAAGGTGCCGGCGTCGCGGCCGACCGCGCTCTGTCCGCAACCGGTGAGGGAGCCCGTGAGCGCGCCGACGAGCAGGATCGCGGCGCCGGAAGCCGCGATCCGTCGCGCGCTCACGCCGCGCCCTCCGCGCGAGCGTAGACGCGCTCGCCGCCGATCCACGTCTCGTCGACGACCGCGGTGTGGATCGCCTCGGGCTCCAGATCGAAGAGGTTGCGATCGAGGATCGCGAGGTCGGCGTAGTAGCCGGGTACCAGCCGCCCGGTCGCATGGTCGAGGTGGTTGATGCGCGCCGTGCCTTGCGTGTAGGCGTCGAGCGCCTGGGGGAGCGTGAGCTTCTGGTGCTCGGGCCCGAGCGGCGGTCGCTGCTCGCCCGGGGCGACCCGGTTCACAGCGACGTGGATGGCCTGGATCGGATCGGGGCTCGACACCGACCAGTCGCTGCCCGCGGCGAGCGACGCACCCGCAGCAGCGAGGGCTCCGAAGGGGTAGTGATCCTGCTCGGCGTCCTCCCGCATGAAGGGGAGCGTGAGCTCGTCGAGCTGATCCTCGTGGCATGCCCACAGCGCCTGGATGTTGGCCGTCGCGCCCAGCTGCGCGAAGCGGGGCACGTCTTCCGCGCGCACCACCTGCAGGTGGGCGAGGTGGTGACGGTTGTCGGAGGCGCCGTTCTCGGTGAGCGCGTGCTCGAGCGCGTCGAGCGCGTCCGTGACCGCGCGGTCGCCGAGCGCGTGGAAGTGCACCTGCACGCCCTCGCGGTCGAGGGCCGCGACGAAGCGTGCCATGTCGGCGGGATCGAAGAAGGAGATGCCGTGGTTCTCCGTGGCGTTGCCGTGGTGGTCGTGGTAGCAGTCGTGCATGGCCGCGGTGAAGTTCTCGGCCACGCCGTCGACCATCACCTTCACCGAGGCGAGCGAGAGGCGATCCGCATCGCACTCGGCGGCGACGGAGTCGCGGTGGGCCAGGATCGGTGCGAGCTGCGCGTCGCCGTCCTCGCGGTTCCACCACTGCGCTCCGCGCACGCGCACTCTGAGAGTGCCCTCCCGGGCGGCGCGCAGATAGGTCTGCACCGTGTCCGGGCTGCCCATGAACTTCCCGACGGCGGCGTCCTGCCAGGCCGTGATGCCGAACGAGACGAGGTGATCCTGCGCGGCGAGGAGGCCCGCGTACGCCTGATCCTGCGTGGCCCGCGGGCGCACCGCGTCGAACAGGCCCATCGCGCCCTCGTGCGCGGTGCCCGCGGGGGTGCCGTCCGGCTCGCGCTCGAGGCGGCCGTCTGCGGGATCGGCGGTGCCGGCGTGGATGCCGGCGAGTTCGGCAGCGCGGGTGTTGAACCAGGCGCCGTGGTGGTCGCGGTTCTCGAGGAAGACGGGGCGATCGGGCACGACGGCGTCGAGCGCCCGGCGGGTGGGCGTGCCGCCGGGGAAGGCGTCCATCGACCAGCCCGCGCCGAGGATCCAGTCGAGTTCGGGGTGCGCCTCGGCGTAGGCCGTGATCGCGGCGAGCGTCTCCTCGGCGGTCTCGCAGGCCGAGAGGTCGCAGCTCAGCAGTTCCATGCCGGCCATGACGGGGTGCACGTGAGCGTCTTGGAAACCTGGGATGAGCAGGCGGCCGTCGAGATCGACGCGCTCGGCCGCGGTCTCGGCGAGCTGGGCGACCGTCTCCGCGTCGGTGCTGAGGATCCGGCCGGCGGCGACGGCGAGGCCTCCGCGTCGGGGCGCGGCCTCCGTGCCGGTGTAGAGCCAGCCGTTCTCAAAAACGATGTCTGCGTGCGGGGTGTCGGTCACCGGTGCCTCCTGGGTATCGCCATCGATCCGTGGTGCAACACTAGGCAGTGCGCAATGGGTATGTCAACTATATTGACAATCTAATTGACAAAGTGTGAACGGAGTGTCGCCGACGCCTACACTGGGGTGAGGAAGTCGGAACGACGGGAGTTCAGATGGTGGAGGCCGCGACGGAGCAGGCCGGCGCGCGACGCGTGCGGCTCGATCAGCGCACGATCGTCGATGCGATGCTGCAGCTCGCGCGAGATGAGCCGCACACGAGGATCACCTTCAAGCGCCTCGGAGAGGCACTGGGCGTCGACGCGACGGCGATGTACCGCCATTTCCGCAACAAGGACGAGCTCACGCGCGCCGCGCTCGACCGCATCACCGGCTGGGCGACCGACACCGGGCGGGAGAGTTCGGGCACCTGGCGCGAGCGGCTCGAGGCGCACCTCATGCGCACCGCCGAGCTCGCGCTCGAGTACCCCTCCATCGGCGCCGAGGGCGCGGTGATCGACCCCGTCGGCCCGGGCGACACCTCCGCGGTCGAGTTCATGCTCGAGATGCTCGCGGAGAGCGGCCTGCGCGACGAGGCTCTGCTGCAGGCCTACGCGGCGGTCTCGGGCTTCACGCTCTCTCAGAGCGCCGCGCTCGCGCACGACGTGCTGCGCAATCCCGAGGCGGCGCGCGACGGATCAGAGCCCTGGATCAGCACATTCGGATCCATCAACCTCTCCGAGTACCCGCTCGTGAACCGGCACCGCGATGCGCTGCTCGCGATGGACGGCATGACCGTCTTCCGTGCCGGCATCGCCGCGATCCTCGACGCCGTCGAGCTCGCGGCGGGCCGGACTCCTGATCCGCATCAACCCGCAGCACCCCGGGGATAGGCTAGGAGGGGTCGAGGCCGGACCCTCGACGCGAGCGGAGGTGCGACGGTGTCGGAGGAGCGGGTCGACGGCGGGGCCGAAGAGGCCATCGAGCTGCTGCGCGAGCTGATCCGGGAGGGGTGCGTCAACGACGGCACGCCCTCCTCCGGCCAGGAGATCCGCAGCGTACGGGTGCTGCAGCGCTTCCTCGCCGAGGCGATCGCCCTGGGCCGCGTCGAGACCCACGTCTTCGAGTCCGCGCCCGGTCGCGCCTCGCTCGTGGCCCGCGTGCACGGCACCGATCCCGAGGCTCCCGCGCTCGGTCTGCTCGGCCACCTCGACGTGGTGCCGGTGGACCCCGACGGCTGGACCCGCAATCCGTTCGGCGGCGAGCTCATCGACGGCGAGGTGTGGGGGCGCGGCGCCGTCGACATGCTCTACCTCACCGCGGCCTTCGCGTGCGTGCTGCGCGAGGTCGCGCTCGCCCCGGTGCCTCCGCGCGGCGATCTGGTGCTGATGGCCGTCGCCGACGAGGAGGCCGGCAGCGAGCTGGGCATGCACTGGCTCGTGCGCGAGCACCCCGAGGCGGTGCGCGTCACCGAGGCGATCTCCGAGTCGGGCGGTATGCGCATGGGGCAGCACGTCGCGATCGAGGTGGCCGAGAAGGGCTCGGCCGGTCGGCGCCTCGTGGTGCAGGGCAAACCCGGGCACGCCTCGATCCCCTATGGTGCGACGAGCGCCGCCTACCGCATGGGGGAGGTGCTGCAGCGGCTGCAGGACGTGATGCCCGCCGCGCAGCTCGGGGAGCTGTGGAACGCGTTCGTCGACGCCCGTATCGAGGATCCGGTTCTCGCCGAGCGGCTGCGCGATCCGGTGCGCCTCGATTCCGCGCTGCCGCACCTCGGGGGCATCGCGGGGTACGCGCACGCGGTCTCGCGGATCACGATCTCCCCGACGGTGGTGCGCGCCGGGGCCGTGCACAACGTCATTCCCGGGTCGGCCTCGATCGACCTCGACATCCGCACCCTGCCGGGCACCACCGATGAAGAGGTCGACGAGCTGCTCGCCGCCGTGCTGGGTCCGCTCGTGGATGAGGTTGAGATCCGGCACCTGCGGGGATGGGCGGCGACGGGATCGCGATCCGACACCCCGCTCTTCGCGGCCATCAAGCGCGCGATCGCCGAGGTCGCCGACGCCCCGACGGTGCCGATCATGGCGGCGGGGGGATCGGATGCCCGGGTGCTGCGCGAGCTCGGGATCCCCGCCTACGGCTTCGGGCTGCTCGCCCCCGACTGGAGCTACGAGCGCTACCGGGAGGGCGTGCACGGCAACGACGAGCGCATCGACGTCGAGTCGATCGAGCTGTCGATGGCGGCGCTGCGGAGCATCGTGGCGGACAGGATCCGCTAGCGCTGCGCTTCTTCCTCATTCCTGCGCCCGCCCCTACTCCTGCTCCCGCGCCTATTCCTGCGCCCGCCCTCACTCCTGCTCCCGCCCTCACTCCTGCTCCCGCCCCCAGGGAGGAGATCACGTTTCAGGCGGGTGCAGGCCCCGGAGAACCACCCGCCTGAAACACGATCTCCTCCCTGAGGGCGGGCCGTGTCAGGCGCAACTGCGCGCAGCTCCGCACGGACTGTCCTCACGCCCACCCGACGACGAGGCGCGCGGCCTGCTCAGGGATCGTGGGATCCACGCCCGTCAGCTCCGCGAAGCGACGCAGCCGATTCGCGAGGGTGTTGCGGTGGCAGAACAGCTCGGCCGCGGAGGCGCCGATGCTGCCCGTGCGCAGGTAGCTGCGGGCGGCCTCCTCGAGACGCGTGCGCTCCGCCGCTCCGCTCTGCGCGAGCGCGCTCTGCACGTCGGCGAGCACGGGGCGGCCGGCGGCGTGCAGGCTCCGCGCTGCGAGTCTGGCCCAGCCGCGCCCCCAGGTCATCGCCCCCTCCTCGCCCGGCTCGAAGAGGTGGGCCAGCTCCCTGGCCGTGGCGGCCGACCGGCGCAGTTCGGCGATCCCCGAGACCGCCACCACCACGCCGATGCGCAGTTCGAGCAGGCGCTCCACCAGCGTCTCTATGCGCGAGCCGGGGAGCTCGACCTGGCGGGTGAACGCGATGAGCGCGTCGCCCAGGTGATGGGTGTGCACCCGTGTGCCGGCGCGCTCCAGCTCTGAGACCGCCACCCGCATCGGCGCGATGTCGTCGGTGGCCGCGGCGAGGACGACGAGCGGGGCGCCGTAGGGGAGGCCGAGTTCCGTCGCGACGGTGCGGATGTGCCGTTCCGCGGGCTGCGGCTCCTGGAAGAGCGAGGCGATGAGCCCCTGCCGCACCGAGGCCTGCTCCTCGCGCATGCGCTCGCGCTCGGCGACGTAGGCCCGCTGGGTCTGGCCTACGTACTCGTCCACGGTGCGCAGCACGATGCCGGTGTGGCGCACGATGAGTTCGGCGTCGTCCGTCTCGGCCACGCGGGTCAGCGCTTCCCACAGCACGGTGAAGTCGTGCCGGATCGCGGTCATGAGCGAGGGGAGGGGGACCCCGGCCCGTGCGCGTGAGACTCCGACGTCGGTGGCGATGCCGATCGGGCCGTCGAAGCCGCCCGCTCGCAGACCCTCGATGAGGGTGAGGAAGGAGAGGAGAGCGGTGCGTCGCAGCTCGGCGCCCGGGATCGGCGCTGGATCGTAGCCCGGGACGGCCGCGACCAGCGAGAGGAAGGTGTCTGTGAGCGCCTTCGGGTCGAGCCGGTCGAGCAGTTCGAGCCAGCGCGTTCGGTCGCCGGGGTCTGGGGTGTCGCTCAGTGGATGGATCGGGGCCATACACGTATGGTATGTGCATATGCATAATTCGTAACGTGATTTCAGTGGCGATACGTGCCGACAACAGGGCGAAATACCTGGGATTCTGGGAAACGGTGTCACTGCAGCCGCGATGGCACACCCCGCACCCACATCCGCATCCTCGACGGAGAGAGAGCATGAGCCAGACAACGAACACAGCGGCGATCGAATACGACGCCACCCAAGAACTGAGCGTCAAAGACGCGAACAAGGTCGCCCTCGGTGCGCTGATCGGCACCGCGCTCGAGTGGTACGACTTCTTCCTCTTCAGCGCCGCGGCGGCGCTGGTCTTCAACGTCCAGTACTTCACGAGCGAGAATGCGACGGCGGCCGCGCTCGCATCCTTCGCCACTTTCGGCGTCGGCCTCGCGGCCCGCCCCATCGGCGGCATCATCTTCGGTCGCATGGGCGACCGCATCGGTCGCCGCAAGGTGCTCATGATCACGATCGTCGGCATCGGCCTCGTGACCGGCCTGATCGGCATGCTGCCGACCTACGCCGCGATCGGCATCGCCGCGCCGGTGCTGCTTGTGCTGCTGCGTGTGCTGCAGGGCCTCTTCGTCGGCGGCGAGTGGTCGGGGGCCATGACCATCGTGGTCGAGAACGCGCCGCTGCACCTCCGCGCCCGCTACGCGGCGATCCCGCAGATCGGCTCGCCCATCGGCACGATCCTGTCGTCGGGCGGCTTCTTCATCATGACGCTACTCTTCTCGCAGCAGAACTTCGACGCTTGGGGCTGGCGCATCCCGTTCCTCATCGCGCTGCCGCTGCTGCTCGTGGCGGTCTACATCCGGTCGAAGCTGGAGGAGTCTCCGGTGTTCCGTCAGCTCGAGGAGTCGGGGGAGGTCGTCAAGAGCCCGGTGCTCACCACCTTCCGCGACAGCTGGAAGCAGATCATCGTGGGTATGGCCGCGGCCCTGCTCGGCGTGGGCGGCTTCTACCTCGTGACCGCCTTCTGCGTCTGGTACGGCGTGAACGTATTGGGCTATGACTCCTCCCTCATGCTGCTCGGCAGCATGGTCGCGGCAGCGGTCGAGATCTTCGTACTGCTCTGGGGCGGCATCCTGGGGGCGAAGTACGGTGCGAGCCGCGTGATCCTGTGGGGCGGCATCCTCTCCGCCGTCGTCGCGGTGCCCGCCTTCCTCATGCTCTCGTCGGGCAACGCCGTGCTCGTGGTGCTCGCGATGACGCTCGCCGTCTCCGCGCTCTCGCTGCCCTACGCCGCCTCGGGCACGGTGCTCACGGGCCTCTTCCCCGCGAAGACCCGTTACACCGGCGTGGGGCTCGCGCAGAACGCCGCGGGCATGCTCTCGGGCTTCATCCCGCTGCTCGCGACCGGCTTCGTCGCCTCGGCCGGCGATCACTGGTGGCCCGCTGCCGCGATGCTCGCCTTCCTGTCGTTGTTCACCGCCGTCGCCGGTGCCCTCGCGCCGCGCCTGAGCGTGAACCTGCCCGGTTTCAAGCACTAGAGGGTCGCGCCGCGAAGCTCCCGGCGCGGTCCCTCCACTCCTTCTCCCCGCATCCATCCGAAAGGATCGACCCATGTCACAGTCCGCCGGCCACCTGATCGTCCGCACGCTCGAGGCGCACGGCGTGGAGCGCGTCTACGCCGTGCCCGGCGAGAGCTACCTCGACGTGCTCGACGGGCTGCACGACTCCTCCATCGAGACCGTCGTATGCCGGCACGAGGGCGGCGCCGGTTTCATGGCGCTCGCAGAGGGTCGGCTCACGGGCCGACCGGGAATCGCGATGGTCACCCGCGGGCCCGGAGCGGCGAACGCCATGATCTCGATCCACACTGCGTGGCAGGATGCGACGGCCCTCGTGCTGTTCGTGGGGCTCATCCCCGTGGCGGATCGTGAGCGCGAGTCGTTCCAGGAGTTCGACCTCGCGGGATGGTTCGGATCGACCGCGAAGCGGGTCATCACGATCGACGACCCGGCCCGTGCCGGCGAGCTGACCGATGAGGCGATGCGGATCGCCGCCGCCGGTCGGCCGGGTCCCGTCGTCGTCGGGCTGCCCGAGGATCTCCTGGTCGAGGTCACCGATGCTTGCGTGACGGGCCCCACCGCTGCGCCCGTGCTCGCGCTGAACTCGGACGAGATCTCCGCGCTGGTGGAGCGGATCGCGCGTGCTGAGCGCCCCGCGATCGTGGTCGGCGGCGACGGCTGGCATTCAGGCTGCGGGGCGGAGCTCGCGGCCTTCGCCGAGGCGGCGGGAGTGCCCGTGTTCGCCGATTGGCGCGCGTACGACGCGGTGCCGCACGACAGCGGCGCGTGGGCCGGCTGGCTCGGGTATGGGCGGGCCGACGCGGTGGCCGCGGGGTACGCGCGGGCCGACCTGCTCGTGTTCGTCGGCTGCGCCCGAACCGACGTGCTCAGCGACGGCTACACGCTCGGATTCGAGGCCGAGACCGTGCTCGTCACCGCCGATGCCGAGGGCAAGGCTCACGCGGGCCGGATCGATCAGCAGATCGTCGCAACACCGCGGGCGTTCGTGAGCGCGCTCGCCGCCGTCGATCCCGATCTGGCGCGCGGGGATCGCGACGACTCCTGGCGCGGGGAGCGCGCAGCCGCCCAGACTCGTTTCGCGACGCATCGATCCGACGCCTCGGTGCCCGGAGCCCTCGCCGATGCCGGTGTCGACCTCGGCGTCGCGTTCGCCGCACTCGACGACCGCCTGCGGGGCGAGGCGATCCTCACCTTCGGTGCGGGCAACGCTACGATCTGGGCGCATCGCTTTGTGCGGCACCTTGCGCCGGCGAGCCTCGTGGGTGCCCGCAATGGCGCGATGGGTCTCGCGGTACCGGCGGCCGTCGCCGCCTCGCTCGCGTTCCCCGACCGGCGCGCGGTCGCGGTGTGCGGCGACGGCGACTTCCTCATGAACGGCCAGGAGGTCGCCACAGCCTTCGCGCACGGGTCGAAGCCGCTCGTGATCGTCGTCGACAACGGCATCTACGGCACGATCGTGCAGCACCAGCAGAAGCACTACCCCGGCCGCCCTTCCGGTACCCGCATGGCGAACCCCGACTTCAAGGCGTGGATGGAATCGTTCGGCGGACACGGCGAGCGGGTCGAGACCACCGAGGAGTTCGCCCCCGCCCTCGACCGGGCGCTCGCCGTGGACGGCCCGGCGCTGATCCACGTGCTCATCAGCAGCGAGGTCATGCCGCCCGCCCCCGACGAGATCGCCGCCTGAGCGATCCGCGACCACGACCGAGAAGGAGCAGCACCATGAAGCTCGACCTGATCCTCACCGCGGGTGAGATCCTCACGATGGATCCGGCACGCCCCACCGCGCGCACCGTCGGCGTGATCGGCGGCCGCATCGTCGGCTTCGACGAGCAGATCGCCGGGCTCGAGGTGGATCGCACGCTCGACTTCGGTGACGCCGTCGTCACGCCCGGTCTCATCGACGCCCACTGCCACACCGCCTGGTGGGGGCTCGGTCTCGCCTCGATCGACCTCAGCCGTGCCCGCGGCCTCGATGAGCTCTACGCGCTGGTCGAGGCCGAGGTCGTCCGCCTCGACGCGGCCGGTGATCCCGACGCCTGGGTGCACGGCACCGGCTTCAACCAGGCGCACCACGGCGGCGCCTTCCCCGACATCGCCAGACTCGACGAGATCACGGGCGAGCGCCCGCTCTACCTGCGCCACACCTCGGGTCATGCCTCGATCACCAACACCGCCACGCTGCGGCTCGTCGGCGCCATGGATCCCGGCTTCGAGAATCCCGTCGGCGGGGTCGTGGTGCGCGACGCCGACGGCACGCCGAACGGACTCGTCGAGGAGGCGGCACAGGGGCTCGTGCAGGCGCTGCTGCTGCCCTACTCGACCGAGCGGCTCGTCGAGGCGCTCGAGGCGGCCACCTCGCGCTACGCCGCAGAGGGGATCACGAGCTTCACCGAGGCGGGTGTGGGCGGGGGATGGATCGGCCACAGCCCCGTCGAGGTCGCCGCTTACCAGGCCGCGGCCGAGCGGGGGCGCCTGCACGCCCGAGCGCAGCTCATGCCCGCCATCGACGCGCTGCGCCCCCTCGAGGGGCACGCCGCCGACTTCCACGGCGAGGGTCGCGGCCGCGGGCTCGACCTGGGCATCCGCTACGGCTTCGGCGACGACGCCGTGCGATTCGGGCACGTCAAGGTATTCCTCGACGGCTCCCTGCTCGGCGCCACGGCCGCCGTCACCGAGGATTTCTGCGGCCACGACCACAGCCGCGGCTACCTGCTCGACGAACCCGAGACCTACCGCGAGCGCGCGCTCGGCGCCTACCGCGCCGGCTGGCCGCTCGCGATGCACGCCATCGGAGACGCGGCGATCGATCTCGCCCTCGACCTCATCGAGGAGGCGCAGGATCGCTACGGCCGCCTCGCCGCACCGTGCCGCATCGAGCACTTCGGCATCGCGCGCTCCGACCAGCTCGAGCGCGCCGGGAGGCTCCGGATCGCGGTGACGCCCCAGGCCGGCTTCATCGGCCCCATCGGCGACCAGATGGCGGATCGCGTCGGCCCCGAGCGCGCTGACTGGCTCTACCGCGGCCGCTCGGTGGTCGACGCCGGGGTTCTGCTCGCCGGATCCTCCGACCTGCCCGTCGCCGACAACAACCTGCGCCGCGGCATGCAGTCGGCCGTCGACCGCCGCACCGACGGCGGTGCGGTGCTCGGAGCCTCCGAGGCGCTGACGCCCGAGGAGGCACTGCGCACCCACACCGAGTGGGCCGCCCGCGCCACCGGCCAGATAGCCGACAAGGGTACGCTCGAGCGCGGCAAGCTCGCCGACTTCACCGTGTTCTCGGCCTCGCCGCTCACCGCACCGAGCATCGCCGAGCTCGAGGTGGTCGCCACCGTGCTCGGCGGCGAGCTCAGCTACGACTCGCGATCCTGATCCCCATCCCGCACCGAGAGGACGAAACATGACCGAGCAGAACTCCCCGCAGGCGGAGGCGTTTCTCGCCGACTGGGCCGTGCACTCGCGCTTCGGCGCGGTCGAGGGCACGAACGGCGTCGAGCGGCAGGCCGCGAGCGAGGCCGACGGGCAGCAGCGGAAGTGGTTCGCGAGGCTGCTCGAATCGCACGGCTTCACGGTGCAGCGCGACGCGATCGGCAACCAGTTCGGGCTGCTCGAGCTCGTGCCCGGCGCGCCCTACGTGCTCACCGGCTCGCACATGGATTCGCAGCCGACCGCCGGGCGCTTCGACGGGGCCTACGGCGTCATGGCTGCGGCGCACGCGTGCTTCCGCGTCGCCGAGGAGCTGCGGGCCCACCCCTCGAAGGCGCGCTTCAACCTCGCAGTGGTGAACTGGTTCAACGAGGAGGGATCCCGCTTCAAGCCCTCCATGATGGGCAGCTCGGTGTTCACGGGCAAGATGCCGCTCATGGACGCGCTCGCGACGCCTGACCCTCGTGGAACTACCGTCAAGGACGCGCTCGACGCGATCGGCGAGCGCGGCGGATTCGAGGGGCCCGATGTGGCGTCGTACGCCGAGATCCACGTGCAGCAGGGGCGCAGCATGGAGGAGGACGGCGTGACCATCGGCCTCGTGAACGCCACCTGGGGAGCGCGCAAGTTCGAGTTCAAGATCACGGGCGAGCAGGCGCACAGCGGATCGACGCTCATGTCCGACCGTCGAGACGCCCTGCTCGGCGCCGCGCGACTCATCGTCGCTGCGCGCGAGCTCGTCGACGAGTTCGAACCGGGAGCGCTGCACACGGCCTGCGGCGAGATCAACGTCTACCCGAACTCGCCCGTCGTGGTGGCGAGCGAGGTGCAGCTGCTGTTCGACCTGCGCTCGCCGAGCAGCGAGGTGCTGAGCGCCGCCTACGCGAGGGTCATGGAGACCGTGGAGCGGGTGAAGCGCGAGGATCGCGTGGAGATCGAGATCGTGGCCGAGCACAGCTGGGATCAGAACCCCTACCCCGAGCACGGCCTGGAGCTGGCCCGCGAGGTCGCCGAGGAACTGGGCCTCACCAGCGACCGGGTGATGACGGTGGCCGGCCACGACTCCACCAATATGAAGGACACGGTGCCCACCGTGATGCTCTTCGTGCCGAGCGTCGACGGCATCTCGCACAACCTCAAGGAGTTCACCCGCGACGAGGACCTCGTGGCGGGCGTCGACCACCTGACCGGCGTGGTGCGCCGCCTCGCGCAGGGGGCGCTCGCCGGGGAGTAGCAGTCTTGCTCTGCTAGCCCTGCTAGTCCTGCTTGCTCTGCTAGCCCTGCCTGCCTGCCTGCTCCGGCCTTGCAGTCCCATCTGGGCCCGCCGCCCAGGGAGGAGATCGCGTTTCAGGCGGTGGATCCGCCCTGGAACCCACCCGCCCGAAACGCGATCTCCTCCCTGGGCGGCGGCGCGAGCCCGCGCTCAGTCGAAGAGATCGTCGAGGAAGTCGAAGGGCCTCTTCTTGCGCGCTCGGGGATCGCGGCGGCGGTTGTAGCCGCGGTTGTCGTAGCCGCGGTCGCCGTAGTAGGGATCGCGCGGGCCGTCATGGCGGCGATCCTCGTACCGCGGCTCGTCGTACCTGGGCGCGGCCTGCGGGTAGGCCGGGGGCTGCGAAGGCTGCGGATAGGACGGCTGCTGCGGCGCCTCCGTGGGAGGGGCAACCGAGGGCGGTGCCTGCGATGATGGGATCGCGTCAGCCTCGGCATGTGCGCGTTCGAGGATCTTGTCGAGCTCACCGCGGTCGAGCCAGACTCCCCGGCACTGCGGGCAGTAGTCGATCTCGATGCCCTGGCGCTCGCTCATGAGCAGGGTGGTTCCGTCACTGGGGCAGTTCATGCTCCGACAGTACCGCCGCGCCGCTGGTGGACGGGGTCACTCGGGGCGACTCGCGGCGGATTCGGAGGTGCGAGACGCGACCTCTCAAGCCGAATGCCAGCCCGAACCCGTATTCTCTCCGTATGTCCGACCCCTACGCCGGCGATGCGGAGCGCGTCCATCGACTGAGCAAGCGCTTCGGACGCTTCATGGAGCGCTGGCGCGCCGCGATCCGTCGACGCCCCTGGCTGAACACGACCTACAAGGTCGTCGTCACCGTGCTGGGCGTGCTCGTGGTGATCGTCGGGCTGATCCTCGTTCCCCTACCCGGTCCGGGCTGGCTCATCGTCTTCATCGGGCTCACGATCCTGGGCACCGAGTACCACTGGGCGCGCCGCCTGCTCGGGTGGCTGCGGAAGGTGCTCGCCCGATTCTGGGAGCGCTGGAACATGTGGAGGGCGGCCCGTCGGGCTCGCAAGGCCGAAGCCGGCGAATCCGACGAACCGCCCTCCGGGGCGTCACCGCTTACTTGACGAACGGGATGTTGAAGATGAATCCGGGCTGCTCGCCGCGGCGGTACGCCTCGGGGGCCTTCGCCGCAGCGATGATGTGGAAGATGAAGGTGACGATCTGGGCGATCCAGATGAGCGGCACCAGGATCAGGTTCAGGTAGGGAATGAAACCGGCGATGACGATGATCACGTAGAGGCCCGTCCGCACCAGCGAGAAGTTGAGGTTGTCGCGGTGGAAGGCGTACGACTGCGGATTGCCCTTGTCCTTCTCGATGAGGTAGAAGATCAGCGCGGGCACCCAGACGAAGAACACCGACAGCCAGTAGTTCAGCGTGATGTTGCTCACGGGATCGGCGACGGGCTGCTGGTACCCGGCCTGCTGATAGCCCCCCGGAGGCACCTGGCCGCCCGCCGGAGGCTGGTAACCCGGCTGCTGCGGAGGCGCCTGGTAATCGGGGGCCACCGGAGGAGCGTACTGAGGCGGGGGCTGCGGGGCGTCGTACTGAGGCTGCGCGGGCGGAGTCTGGGGATCAGGATTCTCAGGAGCCGTGGGGGCTGCGGGCGGCTCGTTCGGAGCGCCGGTCGGCGGGATGCTGGTGGGCTGGCCGCCGGTCGGCCGTTCGCCCTGGCCTTCGGGAGGAAGCGTTGACATATCGGTGTCTCCTTCGAAACTTCGTGTGAAAACGACGTTACCGCAGGCCGGGACCCGCCGGAAGCTACGGACGTCTCGGTTTACCGATCCGCTCGTCGTCGATCTGCTCGGTGCGCAGGTGACTCTCAGAATACATCGGGGCTCGGGGCCGCGGTGTGCAGGATCGAGACGTCGGCGTGCCGGTCGAAGCGGTAGCCCGTGCCGCGCACGGTGCGCACGATGTCCTGGTACTGGGCGAGTTTCACGCGCAGGCGCCGCACGTGCACGTCGATGGTGCGCTCGCTCGGCACCTCGTCGGCGGGCGCATCGCCCCACAGGCCGGTGATGAGCTCCTCGCGGCTGATGGTGCGGCCCTCGCGCAGTACGAGGTACTGCAGCAGCTCGAACTCCCGGAACGTGAGCGCCGCCGCAACATTGTCGAGCAGCACGCGCTTGCGGGAGAGATCGAGCACGACGCCGCCGGCGACGCGATCCTCGGTTTCGGCCTCGTGCTGCTTCTGGCGCGCGTGCGCGGCGGGATCGCCGAGGGCGAGGCGCACCACGTCGACGTCGCGGCCGCCGGTGCCCTCGGGGGCGAGCGCCACAGCAGCGTATGTCTCGGCAGCGGGTGACAGCTGGGCGACGAGCTGCTTGATGCGGGTGACGATCTCGCCGAGTCGGGGGTCGCCGTCGGCGATCTTGTCGTCGGCGAGTCCGACGTAGAGGGCGAAGCCTCGCACCTCGGTGCCCTCGGGCACGTTGCGCTCGGGGGCCGCCTGCGCGGGCAGATCGGCGGCGAGGTCGGGGCGGACCGAGCGGAGGGTCTGGGCGGAGCGGGGGGCCTGTGCGGTGGTGGCGTTCATGGTGATGTCCTTCGAAGCTGTCGTGCCGCGTGCCTGAGTTCGGCGGGTACTGCGGCGGGTGCGGGCAGAGCCGCGGGTGCGATGCTGCGAGCCGGGCGAGAAGGGCACGGTGCTCGCGGGGTGCGAATCGAGCTGCGGATCCGGGATCGGCGGCGCTCAGCGATTCACGCGGGTGCCGAGTCTGCAGACTCGACGGGGCGAACGAGGTTCAGAAGTCGTTCACATGCACATTCGACAGCGCATGACACCGTGACCGGCCATCATCATGCCGGTCTGCCCAAAGTTCACCTCGAAGGCGGACTGGGTGCGAATGGTCTCATGCATAACGCACAGTTAAGCAAAGCATTGCGGGCCGTGTCAAGCGGCGGATCGGCCGCGTCAGCGGTCGACGGTGCCGTACAGGCGGTCGCCCGCGTCGCCCAGGCCGGGCGTGATGAACGCCTCGTCGGTGAGCCCGTCGTCGAGTGCGCCCAGCACGAGCGTCACCTTGCGATCGCCGGCCGCCTTGCGGATCACCTCGACGCCCTCGGGTGTGCCGAGCACGCAGATCGCGGTGACGTCGTCAGCGCCTCGCGCGAACAGGAACTCGATGGCCGCGGCGAGCGACCCGCCGGTCGCGAGCATGGGGTCGAGCACGAAGCACTGGCGACCCGCGAGCGAGTCGGGCAGACGCTCGGCGTAGGTGGTGGGCTCGAGCGTCTGCTCGTCGCGCACCATGCCGAGGAAACCCACCTCGGCGGTGGGCACGAGCTTCACCATGCCCTCGAGCATGCCGAGACCGGCCCGCAGGATCGGCACGATGAGCGGCAGCGGCTCGCTGAGGCGCACCCCGGTGGTGGGGGAGACGGGCGTGACGATCCCGTGCGGCTCGACGCGCACCTCGCGGGTGGCCTCGTAGGCGAGCAGCGTCATGAGCTCCTCGATGAGCAGCCGGAACGTGGGCTGCGGCGTGTTCTCGTCGCGCAGCACCGTCAGCTTGTGGGTGATCAGCGGATGATCCGCAACGAAGACTCGCATGCGCCTATCCTATTGCCGTGCCCCCCTTCCCTCCATCGCCAGGCGACCTCGCCGCGATGGACCTCGCGCTCGCGGAGGCGCGCCGCGCCGCTGGTGAGGGGGAGATCCCCGTGGGCGCGGTGCTGCTGGGGCCGCAGGGCTCGCTGCTCGGCACGGGCCGCAACGCGCGCGAGGGCGATCCGGATCCGACGGGCCACGCCGAGGTCATCGCCATCCGCGAGGCGGCGCGGGCCCTCGGCGACCGGGTGCTCGACGACTGCACGCTCGTGGTCACCCTGGAGCCGTGCGCGATGTGCGCGGGGGCGATCCTCGCCGCGCGCCTGCCGCGGGTCGTGTTCGGCGCGTGGGACGAGAAGGCCGGGGCCGCGGGCAGCGTCTACGACCTGCTGCGCGACGGCCGCCTGCCGCACCCGGTGCCCGAGGTGGTGTCCGGGGTGCGCGCCGAGCAGAGCACCGCGCTGCTGCGAGAGTTCTTCGAGCAGCGTCGGTGAGGGCTCCGACTCCGGTGCGACCGCGGCGTTCCGAGGCCGCACCGGAGCCGGATCCCTCACCGCGGGCGCGCGGCGCGTCGATCAGCTCCGCGGCGCCACCGTCACGGGCTCCGCGGCGAACGACACCCGCACGCGGTCGCCCGCCCCGTAGGCCGCCTCGGCGCTGTGCTGCACCGCGAGCGTGTCGCCGTCTGCGAACTGCACGATGGTGCGTCGGATCGGCCCGAGGAATCCGCTCGACACCACCACTGCGTCGAGCTGCCCCGCGCCCCGCTGGGAGCCGGCCCCGAGCCGCACGTGCTCCGGGCGCACGTAGACCCGAACCTCGGCGCCGCCGGTCGCGGGCGGCGCCACGACGGGGAGTTCGGCGCCGCGCACGATTACCCGATCGCCCTCGAGTCGGCCGTCGACCCGGTTCGAGAGCCCCACGAAGTCGGCCACGAAGGGCGACGCGGGGCGGCGGTAGAGCTCTTCGGGCGTGCCGAGCTGCGCGATCCGGCCGCCCTCCATCACGGCGACCCGGTCCGAGACGGCGAGCGCCTCCTCCTGATCGTGGGTGACGAACACGGTCGTGATGCCGAGCTCGGTCTGGATGAGCCGGATCTGCTCGCGCAGCCGTACGCGCACCTTGGCGTCGAGCGCCGAGAGCGGCTCGTCGAGCAGCAGGGCTCGCGGCCGGGTGACGAGGGCGCGGGCGAGCGCCACGCGCTGCTGCTGGCCGCCCGACAGCTCGTGCGGAAAGCGCTCGGCGAGGTGCGAGAGGCCCACGATGTCGAGCATGTCGGCGCTGCGCGCCGCCCGCTCGGCCCTCGGCACGCGCCGCATCTCGAGGCCGAACTCGACGTTGCGCGCCACCGTGAGGTGGGGGAAGAGCGAGTACTGCTGGAAGACCATGCCGATGTCGCGGCGGTTCACTGGCACCCCCGTGACGTCGTCGCCGCCGATGAGCACGCGGCCGCCCGAGACGGGCTCGAGCCCGGCGATGCAGCGCAGCGCGGTCGTCTTGCCGCAGCCCGAGGGGCCGAGCAGGCAGATCAGCTCTCCGGGGGCGAGCTCGAGGTCGACGCCGTGCAGCACCGTGGTGGAGCCGTAGGACTTGGCGACCCGCTCCAGGCGGACCGAGGAACCGGTGGTCGAGGGATCGGTGGACACGTCAGGACTCCTTGGCGGTGGCGGAAACGGGGGCGGGCGCGGCCGGGGCGCCGGGTGCGGCGAGCGCGCCCGCGACGGGGCCGCCGACGCGTCGCGCGCCTCGCCGCTTCGCCGATCCGGTGCTGCTCACCGCGAGCAGCACGGCGAAGGCGCCGATGAGCGAGAGCAGCGAGACGATGACGGCCGCGAACGGGTCGGACTTCGACACCTGCAGCAGCGCGACCTGCAGGGTCGTGCGGTTGAGCAGCGACGAGACGGTGAACTCGCCGAGCACGATCGCGATGGTAAGCAGCGAGGCGGCGAGCAGGCCTCGCCGCACGCCCGGCGCGATGACCCGCACGAGCACGGTGCCCCAGCCCGCGCCGAGCGACCGGGCGGCCTCGGCGCGGGTGCGGGCGTCCATGCCCTGCAGATCGGCCACGATGGCGCGGTACGCGAACGGCAGCACGAGCACGCCGTAGGCGAGTCCGAGCGTCCAGGCCCCCGACCCGAACAGCTGCCCGATCACCCGGTAGACGGGTGCGAAGCCCACCACGAGCACGATCGCGGGGATCGCGATCGGCAGCACGGTGAGCAGGTCGAGCCCGCGCTCGAGGCGCGGGAAGCGCAGGTGCACCAGCACGATCGTGGGGAAGAACAGCACGAGCACGATCGCGAGTGCGATGGCCGCGAGCGCGAAGGAGTTGCCGATGCCCTGGAACAGCGTGCGGTACCTGCGCGCGTTCTCGGGATCGAACAGCGCCGCCCAGTGCTCGAGGCCGTAGCCGCCGGCGGTCTGCCGCAGTGTGAACTCGAGCATGGCGACCAGCGGGATCAGGAAGAGGCCGCCGACGACCGCGACGACGATGCGGGCGGCGACGGGCGAGGGGCGCCCGGTCACTCGCGCGCTCATCGCTGCCACCTCGCGGCGCGCGCCATGAGCCGCCCGTAGACGAGCATCACCGCGGTCATCACGACGATCATGCCGAGCGCGAGGGCGCCCGCCGTGCTCGCGCTGCTGCCGCCGGTCTCGCCGATGAGGGCGGCGCGGATCTGCAGCGGCACGATCTGCGAGCCCTGGCTGATGAGCGCCGCCGCGGTCGCGTACGACGAGAACGCGTTGGCGAACAGCAGCAGCAGCGAGCCGAGGAACGCGGGCGCGAGCATCGGCAGGCCGACCCGCAGCCAGTACGCGCCGCTCGACCCGCCCAGCGTGGCGACCGCCTCTGCCCAGCCCGGCCGCAGCGCGCTGACGGCGGGCAGGAAGGTGATGACCATGAGGGGCACCTGGAAGTAGAGATAGGGCAGGATGAGGCCGGGCAGCTCGTAGAGCCAGACGCCGCCCGAATAGATGTCGACCCCGCCCCGCTCGCGCAGCACCACCGTGACGATGCCTTGGATGCCGATGGTCGCGATGAACGCGAAGGCGAGCATGACACCGCCGAACTGCGCCAGCACGGAGCTGGCCGAGTCGACGACCCGGCGCAGCGGCCCCGTCTCGGGCAGAGCCGCGAGGGCCCAGCAGAGCACCGCTCCCACCACCGCGCCGATGGCGGCGGTGAGGGCGCTCACCCAGACGCTGGCGCCGAACGCCTCGAGCGTGGCGGGGGCGAGCAGCGCGCCCAGGTTGTCGAGGGTGAACCCCTCGTCGTCGAAGAACCCGCTGCCGATGGCGAGCAGCGTGGGCACGGCGAGGAACAGCAGCACGTAGGCCGCAAACGGGGCGAGCCCGAGTGCCGGGAGGATGCGCGACTTCATGAGGGAAGCGGAGCGGCGCCCCGCGCGACCCGGCTCGACCGGGAGGCGCGAGGCGCCGCGAGCCGTCACTTGATCGTCGCGGCCCAGCGCTCGGCGAGCACCTCGTTCGCGGCCTCGGTCTGCGCCTGGTCGGGCGAGATCCAGTCGTCGCCCTCCGTTCCGAACGTCGCTGCCTCGATGACACCCTCATCGGCGGCGCCCGAGGCCTTCAGGGCGTCGACGCGCACGGGCACGGCGTTCCCCTCGAGGAACAGGGCCTGCGCCTCGTCCGAGAAGATCCACTCCTGCCAGAGGCGGGCGGCCGCCGGGTGCGGGGCGTCGGCATTGATGGCCTCGTTGTAGAAGCTGACGTACGCGGCGCCGGGGATGACCGTGGTCTTCCAGCTCGGCTTGTCGGCCGCGGCGGCGACGTTGTTGAACGACCAGTCGAACACGGCCGGGGTCTCGCCCGACGCGATGGTCGCGGGCGTGGGGTCGAGGGTGAGGAAGTTGCCCGCTCCGCGCAGCTGACCCACGAAGTCGATGCCGGGGCCGAAGTCGTCGACGCCGCCGCCGTTCAGCGCCGCGATCCAGCCCACCGCGGCGAACGCCGCACCGGCCTGCGTCGGGTCGCCGTTCAGCGCGACCGCACCGCGGTAGTCGTCGCTCAGCAGATCGTCGAGCGAGGTGGGCTCGGGCAGCTTGTCGCTGTCGTAGCCGATCGACATGACGCCCGAGTAGTTGTTCACCCAGAGCCCTTCGGGGTGCTTGTTCTCGTCGGGGATGTCATCCCAGGTCTCGACCTTGTAAGGCGCGAACTTGTCGGTGTTCTCGAGCGCGACGGCCGCGCCGAGGTCGAAGACGTCGGGGGCGGTGTCCTGGCCCTTGAGATTCTCGGCGGCCTGGATTTCCTCGGCGCTCGACGCGTCGGGCGACGCGGAGTTGACCGCGATGCCGTACTCCTCCTCGAAGCCGGCGATGATCGCGCCGTAGTTGGCCCAGTCCTCGGGCAGCGCGATCACGTTGAGCTCGCCCTCGGCTTGAGCGGCCTCGACGAGCGCGTCGAAGCCGCCGAGATCGGCGGCGCTGGTGGCGGTCGAGGCATCGACGACGCTCCCAGAAGCGGTGTCGTCGCCGTCGCCGTTCGAGGAGCAGGCCGCGAGGGTGCCGCCCAGCAGGAGGGCGGTGGTGACCAGAGCTGCGGAGCGCAGGAGTGCGCGAGAATTCACGTGGATTCCCTTTCGTGACGTGGGTGCGGATCGCCGGGCCGGCGCTCGCGGCACCGCCCGGGGCGGTGCCGATCCGACACCACGCTAGGGAGCGCGGATGTCCTCCTGGGGCTCGGCGCGTGACGCGCCGGTGAACTCTCGGTGCCCGACGGGTCAGTCGTACGACAGCGTGACGATGGAGCTGGTCGACGGCGTCGCCGCGTTCGGGTCGAGGTAGACGTCGGGCTCGAGGTAGATCACGGCGACCTCGGCGACCGCGGCCTGCACCCGGCGCTTGGCCTGGTGCAGCACGAACGAGACCTCGCGCATCGTGAGATCGGGATCGAGGTCCACCTTCGCCGCGACCATGAGTTCGCCGTCGACCTCTCCGAGGTCGAGGCTGATCACCCGGGAGATCCTCGCGCCGTCCAGCAGCGCCTCTTCGATGTGTGCCCGGTGCTCGCTACTCGCGGTCATCTCGATCCCTTCGTCGCTTGCCCACATTCTACGGGGGAGGCGTCCGGATCGGGTCATAGAAGCGGGACTGCGCGGAGATGCGCGAGTCGGTGCTCGCGCGGCGTGCGACCGTAGGTCGACTTGAAGAGCTTGCTGAAGTGACTGAGGTCGATGAAGCCCGCGGCCTGCGCGATCTGCAGCACTGTGCGTTCCCGCAGGGCGGAGTCCTCGAGATCGATCCGGCAGCGTTCGAGACGCCGGGATCGGATGTAGCCGGAGACGGTGAGGCCCTCTTCCTGGAACAGGTACTGCAGCTGGCGGGTGGAGATGAAGTGACTCTTGGCGATCGCATCGATGGTGAGGCCGGGATCGGTGAGGTGCGCGTCGATGTACCTGCGCACCGATTCGAAGGCCACTCCGTGCTCGTCTTCGGATGCTCTCGATTGGATCTCGGCGGAGAGGAGCGCTGTGATCAGCTCGAAGGCGCTGTGCATGATGCGCGAGCCGTTCACCCCCTCGAGGTGATCGAGGTTCTCGGCCATGTGCTGCATGAACGGGCAGATCACCCTGCCGATCCCGCTGTCGCCCGCCAGTCGCGCCGCGGTCACCGTGTGCACCATGCTCGCCGACAGCCCGAGCATGGAGTGGGGGAAGAGCATGACGAGCGAGCGCATCGGACCGTCGTACTCCAGCGTGTAGGGGCGGGAGGTGTCGTAGATCGCCGCGTCCCCCGGGCTCAGGTGAGCGCTGCGCCCGTCCTGCATGACGAGCCCCGTCCCCTCGAGCTGCATGCTCAGCTTGAGGTGGTCGTTCTTATCCCGGCGGATCGCGTTCGAGAGGCGGTGAACGCTGTGCGGAGAGGCTGCGATATCGGTGATGCAGATCCCGCCGATCGTGCGGGTGCGGATCGTGCCCGAGAAGGTCTCCGGCGACTTCGTCGAGAGCGCGAGGGGAACGAACCGATTGCCGACGAGTCGTACCCAATCATCGAAGCCCACCGAGTCGTGAGACTCCATCGAGTATTGCGGATCGTGCGCCGACATCGGCTTGCCTCCCTGTCAGATGAACATCCTCGTCCGCCTTAAGAGTAGGCGCATCCGGGCGAGTCATCCATACGTGACGGGGGCAACCCTGCGGCGGCTGCGCGAACTGCCAGTTTGCGTGCGGCGTTGGACAACTTCAGGGCGCCGTCGCTCCGCCACACTGTGAGATGCACGCGGCGACGCGGTCGCGGAGGAATCTTCAAAGGAGCGGATTGTGATCCAAGACGAGCTGTACGAGGTCGGTCTGAACCAGCGGCGCACGATGTTCGGCCCGGAGGGGGCCGAGGGGCAGGTCGAGCACACCACGGACCTCAACGACAAGCTCCAGGATTTCGTCACCCGGTACTGCTTCGGCGATATCTGGCAGCGAGAGGGGCTGACGTATGCGGAGCGCAGCCGGGTCACATTCGCGATGCTCATCGCGCAAGGCAAATCCCACGAGCTCAGAGTGCACGCCCGAGGCGCGCTCGAGAACGGGGTCACCCCGCTCGAACTGCGCGAGGTGGTCATCCACTCGATCCTCTACTGCGGCATCCCCGCGGCGGTCGAGGGTCTGCGCGCGGTCGAGGAGATCCTCGCCGAGCGGGGGATCGTGCCGGAGTTCGACGGCGAGGCGGCCCGCCCCTGACGGGCGGCGGGCATGAGAGCTGAAAGGAACGACGATATGAACAATCAGATCACGCGGGTCGGCTTCATCGGCCTGGGCACGATGGGGGATCCGATGTCGAGCAACATCTCGGCATCGGGCGCGTTCGACCTCGCCCTCTTCGACGTGGATCAGGATCGGGCGCGGAAGCTCGCCGCCCGCATCGGTGCGACGGCGGTGTCGAGCGTCTCCGACCTCTCCGATCGCGAGGTCATCGTGATGATGCTGCCGACGAGCGCGATCGTGCGCCGGGCGCTCCTCGATGACGACGGAGCGCCGAGGATTCCCGCTCGGCCCGGAACCGTGTTCGTCGATATGAGCTCCTCGGATCCGACGGAGACGGTCGAGACCGGCGAGGCGCTGGAGAGGGCGGGGTATGCGATGGTCGACGCGCCGGTCTCCGGTGCGCGGGAGCGCGCGGTCGACGGCACGCTCTCGATCATGCTCGGGGCCGACGACGACGCCGCAGCCGAGCGTGCGATCCCGGTGATCGAGACCATGAGCTCCCGCATCTTCCGAACGGGCAGGCTGGGCACCGGGCACGCGATGAAGGCGCTCAACAACTTCGTCGCCGCTGCGGCGTTCACGGCCTCCTCAGAGGCGTTGATAGCGGGAAGCCGTTTCGGCCTCGATCCCTCGGTGATGGTCGACGTGTTCAACGCGTCCACGGGTCAGAGCTTCGTGACCACCCACGTGCTGCCCGAGCACGTCGTCGATGGCCGCTTTGCCAGCGGGTTCGCCCTGCCGCTGTTCACGAAGGATGTGCGGATCGCCCAGCGCGTGCAGCGGGCCGCCGGTCGCGAGGCTCCCGTCTGCGACGCGGTGACGGGCGCCATGGGTGAGGCGCTCGAGGCGCTCGGCGACGTTGACCACACCCGCGCCTTCGAGTTCTGGCGGGATCGGTAGGGCTCGGTATGGGAACCTCTGCGGAACCCGGCGGATCGGCTTTCGACCGCCTGTTGCAGCGGTGCAGCGCCGCGCTGGGCGTCGTCGCGGCGAGCGCGCTCGTCGTGCTCATGCTCGCGACCGTGATCGATGTGCTCGTGCGCAGCATCACGCGGGCGAGCTTGCCGGGGATGATGGAGATCGCGGAGACCGCGCTGGTCGCCTCCGTGTTCCTCGGTCTGGCATGGACCTCGATTCAGGGCGGTCACGTCGCTGTCACCGTCGTCACCGATCGTTTGAAGCCGGTGCCGGCTCGCGTCGTCTCGATGCTCGTCTGGGTGCTCAACACGGGCATTCTCGCTTGGACGACCGCCGCCCTGTTCCTGCGCGCCGCGCAGTCCACGAGCATGAGCGAGACCCGGTTCGGCCTCGTGCAGTGGCCGATCTGGCCCCTGCGCTGGATCATCGCCGTCGGCGTGCTGTTCTGGACGGTCGTCGCGATCGTCAACCTGGTGCGCGTGATCCGGGGGCGCACCGCTTACGGAGAAGAGACGGAGGTGGTGCTCGATGCGTAGGGATCGCACCCGCACCCTCCCGCTGATGGGAGGCCAGTCATGCTCGTCACGATGATCGTGCTCGCGGTGGTCGCCCTGCTGCTCGTGCTGCTCATGCTGCGCATGCCGGTCGCGCTCTCGCTCGCGCTGACGGGGGCGCTGGGCCTCGGGATCCTGCAGGGCACCGACTACACCACCAATGTGCTCGGCTCGGTACCGTTCAGCGCGACGGCGAGCTTCTCGCTGACCATCATCCCCATGTTCATCCTCATGGGCATGTTCGCCATGCGGGCGCGGATCGCGGAGCACGTGTTCGCGGTCGCCAACCACATGGTCAGCCGTTTCCCCGGGGGTCTCGGCGTCGCCACGGTGATGGCGTGCGCGGGGTTCTCGGCGGTTTCCGGTTCGAGTATCGGCACGGCCGCGACCATGTCGAAGCTGTCGGTCGGGCAGATGCGAGCCTACGGCTACCCGGCTGCGCTCGCGACGGGCATCGTCGCGATCGCGGGCACGCTCGGCGTCGTCATCCCGCCCAGCACATTCCTGGTGCTGTACGCGATCATGACGGGCGAATCGGTCGCGCAGATCCTCGCGGCCGGCATCATTCCCGGCGTGCTCTCCGCGCTCGGCTACATCGTGTACATCCTGGTGGTGGGGCACCGGCAGATCGTGCGCCCCGAGGCGACGCTCACCGAGGCTGTCGCGGTCGCGCACGCGGATGCGGCGGCGCAGCGCGGAGCGCGACCCGGAGCCGCCGAGCCGGCCGCGAGCATCTCCCAGCTGCCCCCGGGGACCCCCGACACCGAGGCCGTGCGACAGGTCTACGGGCGCACGCTGAGAGATCTGCCGTGGCGAGGCCTCGTGCGTCTGGGCGTGATCTTCTTGATCATCCTCGGCGGCATGTTCTCCGGGATATTCACCTCGACCGAATCAGCCGCCATCGCGGCATTCGTGGCGCTCGTGATCCTGCTCTGGGAATTCCGGCGCGAGGGCTGGAGCGTCGTGTGGGACAAGGTGAAGGGCGCCCTGCTCGACACGGCTCAGACGACGTCGATGGTCTTCATGATCCTGGTGGGCTCGAGCGTGTTCTCGACCTTCCTGATCGCGGCCCACGTGCCTGACACGGTCACGAACTGGGTGGCGGGGCTCGACGTGCCGCCGCTCCTCACGATCGGCCTGCTCCTGCTCCTCCTGCTGCCGCTCGGCACAGCGCTCGATGAGATCTCAGTGCTCATCATCACCATCCCGATCATCTACCCGATCGCGATGGAACTGGGGTTCGACGGGATCTGGCTCGGGCTCATGATCGTGAAGCTGACGGCGATCGGGATGGTGACCCCGCCGGTGGGCATGACCTGCTTCGTCGTATCCGGTGCCACCGGGGTGCGCACGGAGACCGTGTTCAAGGGCGTGCTGCCGCTCATGCTGATGGATCTCGTAGTCTCGGCGATCCTCTTCTTCGTGCCCGCGATCACCCTGTTCCTGCCCTCGCTCGTCGCGCAGGGGGCCGGCTGATCAGGCTTGCGCGAACGCCTCACCCGGCTGCGCCGTTCGCCAACGACAGCGCGGCCGGGCCGCTGAACAATGAAGCCAACCCCGCCCCACGCGGCGGAACACCCACGAAAGGACGATGATGTTCTCCACTCGACAGCACCCCAGGAGGCTCGTCCGAGCCGCCGGATCGATCGGCCTCATCGCGGTCGCGGGCCTCGTGCTCGCCGGCTGCTCGGGCATCAACAACGCGTCGCCGGGCGGCGACGGCGGCGATGGCGGCGGGGAGACCGTCACCTGGACGCTCGTGACGGGCGCTCAGGCCGACACCCCCAACGCGGCGGTGCAGAACTGGTTCCTCGACCGCGTCGAGGAGGTCACGGAGGGTCGCATCAACTTCGAGCGGACCGCCACCGAGGCGCTGTGCAAAGCGCCCGAAGTCGCCGACTGCGTACGCGACGGCCGGGCCCAGATCGGCGTGACCGTGCCCGACTACACGCCGCAGTACTTCCCGTCCACGAGCATGGTGAGCATCCCGTTCCTCAGCCAGAACGCTCAGGCGGCGATGCAGTCGATCTACGACCTGCACCGGGACTACGATCCGGCGAAGGCGATCATGGAGCGCAACGGCCTGCACCACGTCGCCACGTGGCCGGTGGGGCGCTTCCTGCTCGGCGGGCATGAACCGATCACGAACGTCTCCCAGTTCCAGGGAGCCCAGGTGAGAGTCTCGGGCCCGATCATCCAGCAGGCCGTCGGCGATGCGGGCGGGAACATCGTCGCGGTCACCGCTCCCGAGACCTACGAGGCGGTCGAACGGGGTGTCGTATCGATGATCGGCGGCGCCATCGACTTCCCCGTGAACTACGGACTCATGGAGCTGTTGCCCGACTGGACCGATCCCGGCGTCGGCCAGTACTCGACCTTCGGCATGTGGGTCAACGCCGATGCCTACGCCTCCCTGCCGGACGACCTCCGTGAGCAGTTCGATCAGGTGACCGACGAGCTCAACACAGGCGCGGGCATCGCGGCCTTCAACGAGGTCGCGGCGGGTCAGTGCCAGCAGATGAAGGATGCGCCGACGGTGAAGTCCCTGAACGCGTGGGAGGAGCAGGACACGCAGGCATGGAAGGACGCACTGGGCGACACGGGCAAGGAGATGTGGATCGACCTCGCCACGGAGCAGGGTCTCGACGACGCCGAGGGCGTGCTCGATGAGTACATCGACGGCCTCGAGACCTACGACGATGTCGCCTATGACGATGCGACGGCGGCCTGCGTGGCGTCGTTCGAGGACCGCTGACCGGTGCGCCGACAGAGCGAGAAGAGGAGCAGAGAATGACGGACAACGCATTGCTGAACGCGATCACGGTGGCGGAGACGGTCGGGCGCGCGATACCCGACGCCGCTTCGGGGGAGACGATCGGGTATGCGCCCGTGCACACGGTCGCCGATCTCGACGCTGCGGTGGAGACCGCGCGGGAGGCGCAGACGGGGTGGGCCGCGCTGGGCCATGACGAGCGCTCGCGGCTGCTGCGCGTCGCCGCCGACGAGATCGAGGCTCACGCCGAGGAACTCGCCCAGATCATCGCGCGAGAGCAGGGCAAACCGCTGAACGGCGCAGGCGCGCGGTTCGAAGCGGGCGGGTGCGCGGTGTGGGTGCGCAACGCGGCCGACACCGCGATCGAGCCCGAAGTGCTGTTCGAGGCTGAGGGGACACGGTCGGAGCTGCACTACGTGCCGCTCGGCGTCGTCGCCGCGATCGGCCCGTGGAACTGGCCGGCGCTGATCGGGATCTGGCAGATCGCGCCGTCGCTGCGGATGGGAAACGCCGTGGTGGTGAAGCCGAGCAGCTACACGCCGCTGAGCGTGCTCGCGGTGGTGGAGCTCATGAACCGTCATCTGCCGGCCGGAGTGCTGACCGTCGTGTCGGGCAACCGCGAGGTCGGGGCGCGCATCGCGAGCCATCCCGGGATCGACAAGGTCATGTTCACCGGCTCGACCGAGACCGGCCGTGAGATCGTGCGCAGTTCGGCCGACAACCTCGCGAGGCTGACGCTCGAACTCGGAGGCAACGATCCGGGGATCGTGCTGCCCGGCGCGGATGCGCGGGCGATCGCAGAGGGCCTGTTCTGGGGCATCTTCATCAACACGGGTCAGACCTGCGCGGCCCTCAAGCGCCTGTACGTGCACGACTCGGTGCATGACGACGTGGTCGCCGCGCTCGCGGAGATCGCGGATGCGGTGCCCATGGGGCCGGGCACGGAAGAGGGGAACCTGCTCGGCCCGCTGACGACGCCGCAGCAGTTCGAGATCGTGGGGCGCCTGGTCGACGACGCGCGTGCCCGGGGTGCGCGGATCGTGACCGGAGGCGAACCAGCCGCCGAACTCGGGGCGCAGTTCTACCGCACCACGATCGTGACCGACATCGAAGACGGTGCGGCGCTGGTCGACGAGGAGCAGTTCGGTCCGGTGATCCCGATCATCCGCTACACCGATCTCGAGGATGCGATCGCTCGGGCCAACGCCTCCGAGCAGGGCCTCGGCGCCTCGGTTTGGGGCGACCCCGACGAGGCCCGCAGGGTTGCGGAGCGGATCGAGGCGGGTACGGTGTGGATCAACCAGCACGGCACCCTCAACCCGATGGTGCCGTTCGGCGGGGTGAAGGCCTCGGGGTACGGGCTCGAGTTCGGAGCGCACGGACTCAAGGCCGTCGCCGCGCCGAAGGTCATCACGGTCTGAGCGACCGGGGCCGCGCGGAGAGACACCCACCGGCGGGCGTCTCCCCGCGCAGCCTCGCTCGTAGACTTGAACCATGCGCGAGACGACGAACGAAACCCTGCCCCGCACCGCCATGATCGGAGTCGGCTCGATGGGGGGCGCGATCCTCACCGGCCTGCGAGCGCCCGACGTGAGCATCGAACTGCCGATCGCGGTGACGACCCGATCGGCGGCGAGCGCCGCGGCATTCGACGACGCCGAAGACGTGGTCGCCTTCGCGGGAGAGAGCGATCCCGAGGCGAACCGCCGCGCAGTGCGCGGCGCGGGCCTCGTGATCCTCGCGGTGAAGCCGTGGATGATCTCGGACGCCGCGCGCGAGATCGCCGACGCGCTCGAGCCGGGCGCGATCGTGGTCAGCGTCGCGGCCGGGGTGCCGAGCAGCGCGATCGAGGCGGAACTGCCCGAGGGCGTCTCGGTGGTGCGGGCGATGCCGAACACGCCGTCGCACATCGGGCGGGGCGTGACGGGAATCGCGGGAGGCTCGTCGGCGAGCGATCAGGCGGTCGACACGGTGCGGCGCCTGTTCGAGACGGTCGGCTCGGTGCTCGTGGTGCGCGAGGACCAGATCAACGACGTCGCCGCGGTCTCGGGATCGGGGCCGGCCTATGTCTTCCTCTACGCCGAGCACATGACCGCCGCTGCTCGGCGGATGGGGTTCGACGCGGAGCAGGCGCGGCTGCTGGTGCAGCAGACGATCGCCGGCGCCGCCGAGCTGATGGTGCGCAGCGACGAGGAGCCCGAGCAGCTGCGACGCAATGTGACGAGCCCGAAGGGCACGACCGAGCAGGCGGTCGCGGTGCTGCAGGAGGCCGATTGGGGCGATCTGTTCGACCGGGCGCTCGCCGCGAACGTGCGCCGCTCCGAGGAGCTCGAGCGCGGCGAGTAGCGCCGACGCGGGAGCCTGCCCCGAGACCGACTATTTCAGCGAGATTGACTGTTTCAGGGCCCCTGAAACAGTCAATCTCGCTGAAAGCGTCGATCTCGACATCGGGTGCGGGCTCGGTCAGCCCTTGGTGCCGTAGATCGGCATCCTGGCCTGCTCCTCCTCGTTGTCGGGCCCGAGGGGGATGCCCATGCGATCCTTCACCAGCAGCGTCGAGATGAGCGCGAGCACCACGATCGTCGACAGGTAGATCTGCACCGACACCGTGGTACCGGTCGCCTGGACGAGCGCGGTGGCGATCATGGGCGCGAACGCCCCGCCCACGATCGCCCCGATCGCGTACGAGATCGACACGCCGGAGAAGCGGACCGAGGCGGGGAACAGTTCCGAGTACAGGGCGGCCTGGGGACCGTAGGTGAGACCGAGGCCCAGTGTCAGGAGCGCCAGCCCCAGGAACAGCATGCCGATGCTGCCGGTGTTCACGAGCGGGAACAGCGCCGCGATCCCGATCAGCAGCGCGACCCAGCCGATGATGTAGGTGGTGCGGCGGCCGATCTTGTCGCAGAGCCACCCGCCGACCCAGGTGAAGATCAGCCAGGTGGCGGCGGAGCCGGTGACCGCCAGTAGCACCGGCGCGGGCTCCATGCCGAGCGGACCCTCGGGGTCGGTCGCGTAGCGCTGGATGTACCCGCCCGTCGACATGTAGCCGACCGCATTGTTGCCGGCGAAGATGAGGGCGGCCAGGATGACGAGCGGGGTGTAGCGGCGGAAGAGCTTGCCGACCGGGTTCTTCGTCGCCTCCGCGCGCTCGGCGATCTCGGTGAAGACCGGGCTCTCCTCGACGCGGCGCCGGATGTAGAAGCCGATCAGGATCAGCACGAAGCTGAACAGGAAGGGGATGCGCCAGCCCCAGGAGAGGAAGAACTCCTGCCCGGGAAGTGCGACGAGCGCCATGACACCCGACGCGAGCAGCATGCCGAGAGGCACGCCGATCTGCGGGGAGCAGCCGTAGAGACCGCGCTTGGTCTTCGGCGCGTGCTCCACGGCCATCAGCACGGCGCCGCCCCACTCGCCGCCGGCCGAGACGCCCTGCAGCACGCGCAGCAGGATCAGCAGCACGGGAGCGGCTGCTCCGATGGTCGCGTATGTCGGCAGCAGGCCGACCAGCGTGGTCGCCGCACCCATCAGGATGAGAGTCCACATGAGTACGACGCGCCGGCCGTACTTGTCGCCGAAGTGACCGGCGAGGAACGCCCCGAGCGGACGGAACAGGAAGCTGATGCCGACGGTGAAGAACGACAGGATCTGCGCCATCCCCGCCCCGGCCGGCTCGAAGAAGAGCGCCGCGAAGACGAGGGCGGCTCCCTGCGCGTAGATGAAGAAGTCGTACCACTCGACGGTCGTGCCGACCACGGTGGCGAAGACGACGCGTCGTCTGTCGGTCTCTGTGGCGATCGTTCCTGTCGGTGTGAGACTCGATTCTGCGGACGTACTCATATCGATTCGACTCCTTCGTCTATCGTGATCGAGGGCAGGCTCTGAGAAGCGCGCTTGCCGAGCATGTTACTTGCCCGGAGGCCCCGACGGGCGACAGGGTGCTCGCTGGAGCTCTTCTCACGACGGCCAATCGACCCCTCGAGCGAACTCGATCAGCGCTCGGGTTCGCGCGGGCACCGGTCTGTCGACCGCCCAGACCATGTCGACCGCCACGGGTCGCACCTGCGGCACGATCGTCTTCGCCACCAGCGGCAACCCCTCGTAGCTGTTCGGATTCGCCACGCGGGAGACGAGGACGCCGTAGCCCAGGCCGCGTGCGACGAGTGTGCGCACCACCTCGTAGCTCGCGGTGCGGTGCCTGATGCGGGGGCGGAGGCCCCGCTCGGCGAACACCGAAAGGGTGTGCTCGCTGGATGGGGGCGCGTCGAGCAGGATGAGGTCGTCGCCGGCCAGATCCTCCAGTTGCACCGTCTCGCGCGCGGCCAGCGGGTGACCGGCGGCGAGCAGTGCGTGGGCCTGCAGTTCGTACAGTCTGGCGCGTTCGGTGTCGACCGGCACGAGCATGTCGTAGACGACCGCCACGTCGATGCGACCGGATGCGAGATCGTGGGCCAGACGGTCCTGCGTGGACTCCCGGATCGAAAGCTCGATGCCGGGGTGGAGCGCGGCGAAGTCCTGCAGCAGCGGGGGAAGGATCGTGGGGGCGAGGGTGGGGTAGCAGCCGAGCACGACGGGGCCCGAGAGCCGCCCCTCGCCTCCCACGGAGCGATGCAGCTCCTCGGCCTCTGCCAGCATCCGTCTGGCGTGCTGCACGAGTCGGCGGCCGGCCGGGGTGAGCGTGAGGCCGTGGGCGCGCCGACGCACGCAGAGCCGCTCGCGCATCGCCGATTCGAGTTCCGTGATGGCGTCGGACATGGCCGAGGGTGAGACCCGGAGCGTCTCCGCCGCGCCCGTGATGGTGCCCTCGTCGGCGGCCGCGACGAAGTACGCGAGCTGCCGCAGGGTGAACGACGGCAGCGGGGCGGAGGAGTTCGCGGGCATGCGGCAATTCTCACACGTATCCGAATAATCAATGCAGATAATTCCGTTTTTGTTTCGTTATTCACCGCGCGCATACTCGAAGACATACTGCAGTTCAGAACAACGAGGTGTGCAATGACGAGCAACGAGGCTCCGGTCGCCGACTGGGTCACCATTCCCGACCTCTACCGCGATCCCTTCCCGATCTACGAGCGGCTCCGCGCCGAGGGCGGCGTGCACTGGGTGCCGCAGGTCGGCCGTTACCTGATCACGTCCTACGAGGCGGTGCACGAGACCGAGCTCGATCAGCAGATCTTCTCGGCCGATGAGCAGGGGTCGCTGCAGATCCGGGCGATGGGCCACTCGATGCTGCGCCGGGACGATCCCGAGCACTACATCGAGCGGAAGGCCTGGCAGCCCGCGCTCCGGCCCGGCGCGGTGCAGCGCATCTGGAAGGCGAAGTTCCAGCGCAACGCCGAGCGCTACCTCGAAGAGCTCATCACGAAGGGGCCGGGAGCAGATCTGATCTGGGATTTCTCGGCGCCCTTCGCCGCCGAGAGCCTGCGCGAGCTCATCGGCCTGCACAACGCCACGCAGCAGGATCTGCAGCGCTGGTCGCAGACCATGATCGACGCGACCGGCAACTACGCCGACGATCCGGAGGTGTGGGCGCTCGGCAAGCAATCGTTCGACGAGGTCGATGCGGCGCTCGATGAGATGCTCGCGTGGCACGCCGCGAATCCGAACGAGTCGCTGCTGTCGCAGCTGCTGCAGATCCCCGACTACAAGATGCCGATCGAGCGGATCAGGGCCAACGTGAAGATGACGATCGGCGGCGGTCTCAACGAGCCGCGCGATGCGCTCGGCGTGGCGGCCTGGGCGCTGCTCACCCACCCCGAGCAGCGTGCCGCGGTCGAGCGGGAACCCTCGCTCTGGCAGGCCGTCTTCGACGAGACGATCCGCTGGGTCGCGCCGATCGGGCTGTACTCGCGCCAGGTCACGCGAGACACCGAGCTCGCGGGTGTGCGCCTTCCCGCCGGCGCCCGGCTGGGCATCTGCATCCTCTCCGCGAACCGCGACGAGCGAGTCTGGAACGATCCCGCGGCCTTCGATATCCGTCGCGAGGCGAAGCCCCACCTCGCCTTCGGCAAGGGGGTGCACGTCTGCCTCGGAGCCTGGGCCGCGCGGGCCGAGGTCGCCGAGGTGGCGCTCCCGCTGCTCTTCTCGTCGCTGGAGGGACTGTCGCTCATCGACGGGGATCCGGCGGAGATCGGCGGCTGGGTGTTCCGCGGCATGCTGAAGCTGCCCGTGACGTGGAGCGGGCGTCGATCAGGATCCGGAGTCTCCGACAGCCGGGCCGCCGAGGCGCGCACCGACGACGCCCTCGCGCCCCGCGTGGCGATCGTGGGATCCGGACCCGCCGGCAGCTTCACCGCGCAGGCTCTGCGGCGCACCTTCCCCGCTGCGCCGATCGAGGTGTTCGACGAACTGCCCACGCCCTACGGGCTCGTGCGCTACGGCGTGGCGGCCGACCACCAGGGCACGAAGGCGGTGGCCCGGCAGTTCGATCGGCTCTTCACAGAGGAGGGCGTGCGGTTCAGGGGCAACTGCCGCCTGGGAGTCGACTTCGCCCTCGAGGAGCTCGAGCGGGCCTACGACGTCGTGGTGCTCGCCACCGGTATGCACCGCGACGCCGAGCTGCCGGTGCCCGGTGCCTCGCTCCCCGGTGTGCGCGGTGCGGGCGCGGTCACGCGGTTCCTCAACACCCACCCCGACGAGCAGGCGCCGGAGCCGCTGGGGGAGAGCGTGGTCGTGGTCGGGCACGGCAACGTGGCGATGGACGTCGCCCGCCTCGTCGCTCGAGACGCCGCGGGCTTCGAGGGGTCCGACATCGACGATGCCGCCCACCGGCGCTTCACCGAGCGGGTGCGCACACTGCATCTCGTGGGCCGCAGCGCCCCCGCGTCGGCGAAGTTCGACCCCGTGATGGTGCGCGAACTGGCCGGGCTGCCCGGGGTGCGGCACGTCGTGCACGGCGCGGGAGAACTGCCCGACGACGGACGCGACGCGCGCATCGACGCGGTGCGGGCGCTCCTCGCGGATCCCGTCACCGACTCGCGCGTCACCCTGGAGTGGTGGTTCGGCCTCTCGCCCGAGCGGCTGGAAGGGATGGAGCGGGTCGAGGCCGCGGTGTTCAGCGGCGCGGAGGGGGAGGTGCGGATTCCCACCTCCGATGTGATCACCGCCGTCGGATTCGCCTCCGACACCGGCGCCCCCGTCGAACCGGGCGCCCACCCCGACGGCCGGGTGAAACCGGGCCTCTACACCGCGGGTTGGCTGCGCCGCGGGCCCCGCGGCACGATCCCGGATCAGCGGGCCGACGCACGGGACCTCGCGCTCATCGTTGCCGCGGACCTGCAATCGGGCGCCGTGACGGCCTCCGCACCCGGTTTGCCCTCGATCGACGGGGAGACCGACTTCGACGGCTGGCGCCGCATCGACCTGCGGGAGCGCCTCACCGCTGCCCCCGGCCGCGAGCGGGCGAAGCTGCAGAGTCGCGAAGCCCAGCTCGAGGCCGCGGGCGACGCGAGTCTCGAACTGCCGCCGCTCGACGCGGGCGGCGCCGCGGAGATCGGAGCGGAGGTGGCGACGACGATCCTCTTCGGCACCGAGTCGGGTGGTGCGGAGCTCGTGGCCGACGAGCTCTCGCGCCTCTTCGGGGATGCGGCGGATGTGCGGGTGCGGGACCTCGGAGACGTGCGCGCCGACGAACTCGATCCCGCGCGGATGCACCTCATCGTGTGCTCGACCTACGGAGACGGCGAGGTGCCGAGCTCGGCCCAGCCGTTCGTGCGCCGACTGCTCGAGGAGCGCCCCGACCTCGCGGGTGTGCGCTATGCGGTGTTCGGCATGGGCGACCGCAGCTACGAGCGCACCTACTCGCGCGGCAGCGAACTCGTCGACGAGGCGCTGCAGGCGTGCGGAGCCTCGCGGCTGGGGGAGTACGGCCGGCACGACGCAGGGGGGTCGATTCCCGCGGCGGAGGCGGCCCGCGACTGGGCGGCGGGCGTCTTCGCCGAGGTGGCGGCCGCCGCTGTCTCCCGCGCGTGAGGGGCCCTCGGGCCGGCGTCGGGCGGAAACGCGGAGTCTCAATCTGCTGTCTCACCCATCGGTGAAGCGGCAGATTGAGACTCCGCGTTCAAGCAGCGAGCGATTCGGGATGCGAACCTCAACCGATCGTCGCGAAGCGCTCCACATCGGCGGCAGTACCGCTCACGATGATGAGGTCGTGCGGCGACACCACCGTGTCCTGAGTCGCGTGGGTGAACGGCTGACCCGGGGTCTTCACACCGACCACCGTGACGCGGTAGCGGGTGCGCACCCCGCTCTCGGAGAGCGAGCGACCGCGGATCGAGCGGGGCGGGTACATCTTCGCGATCACGTAGTTGTTGTCGAACTGGATGAAGTCGAGCATGCTGCCGCTCAGCAGGTGTGCGACGCGCTCGCCGGCCTCCCGCTCGGGATAGATGACGTGGTTCACGCCGATCCGCTCGAGGATCTTGCCGTGCGAGAGCGAGATCGCCTTCGCCCAGATCTGGGGGATGCCGAGATCCACGAGGTTCGCGGCGATCAGCACGCTCGCCTCGATCGATGCGCCGGTGGCGACGACCGCGATCTGGAACTCGTCGGCGCCGATCTGGCGCAGCGCCTCCATGGAGCGGGCATCGGCCTGCACGGCGTGGGTCACACGATCCGCCCACTTCTGCACGAGCTGGGGATCGGTGTCGACGACCAGCACCTCGCGGTCCTGACGGTCGAGCTGTCCTGCGGTCGCGGCGCCGAACCGGCCGAGGCCGATCACGATCACCGGGGCGTCACTGCGAATATCAACCAACGATCGGCCTTTCCTCGGGGAGTTTGAACAGTCGGGAACGGCTCGACGCCGCAACGGCCGCGGCAAGCGTCACCGTTCCCACGCGGCCGGCCCACATGGTGGCCGCGAGAATGTATTTGCCGGGATCCGAGATCTCGCTCGACAAGCCGGTCGATAGCCCGCAGGTGCCGAACGCCGAGATCACCTCGAAGAGCACGATGTCGAGCGGGCGGCCGGTGAGATGCAGCAGCGCGACCGTCGAAACGAGGATGATCGTCGCCCCCCAGATGAGGATCGACACCGACACGCGCAGCACCTCGTCGGGGATGCGGCGGTCGAAGACCTGGATGTCGCGGTACCCGCGAGCCTCGGCGTAAGCGGCGAGGAACAGCACGGCGAGCGTGGTGACCTTGATGCCGCCGGCGGTCGACGCCGATCCCCCGCCCACGAACATCAGCATGTCCATGGCCAGCAGCGTCGACCCGTTCATATCGACCGGGTCGATGATGCCGAGGCCGCCCGAGCGCGTCATCACCGACATATAGCCGGAGCTGAGCAGCGTCTCCCAGAACCCGTGACCGCCCAGCGTGTCGGGGTTCGCGAACTCGAGCCCGCCGATGGCGACCCAGCCCACGATCACGAAGATGAGGGTAGTGGTGAGGGTGAGCTTGGCGTGCAGGCCGAGGCGCTTGTGCGCGCGCCAGCCGCCGCCCGTCACGTAGCGGTAGAGCGCGAAGATGACGGGGAAGCCGATCGCGCCCAGGAACACGCCGATGGCGAGCACGGTCAGCAGGTAGACATCGGTGTCGAAGGGGGCGAGCCCCCCGGGCAGCGGTACGAAGCCGGTATTGGTGAAGGCGGATGCGGCGAGGTAGAAGCCGTTCCAGAGGGCGTGCCAGAAGTCGTATCCGGCGACCATCAGCCGCGGTGTGATGAGTATGGTGAGGGCGGCCTCGATCACCACGAGGCTCGCCGCCACCGCGACCAGCAGGCCGCCGATCTCGCCGAGACCGACGGCCTGGCTCTCGGATACGTCGCGGCCCATGCGCATCGGGTTGGTGTCGCCTGCGGCGAGCAGTCGCTGTCGCAGGCCGAGGCGGCGGGTGACGGTGAGGCCGAGGATGCTCGCGAGGGTGAGCACGCCGATGCCCCCGATCTGCAGGCCGGCGAGGATCACCAACTCGCCGAACAGCGACCAGTGCGATGCCATGTCGACTGTCGAGAGCCCCGTGACGCAGATCGCCGAGACGGCGGTGAAGAGCGCGTCGGCGAGCGGGGTCATCGTGCGCGAGTTGCTCGCGATCGGCAACGAGAGCAGGGCCGTCCAGAGCAGGATGAGGCTGGTGAAGACCATCAGCGCGAAGCGGGCGGGCGAGGAGTGGATCATCGCGTTGATCCAGGATTTCTGCGGGAGCGGGGCGGCAGCCCGACGGCTCAAGGCGCGTGCCCTCACGACTCCTTCTTTCCCTGCTTCGTTCCCTGGGACCCGCGGCGCCGGACGATGCGCCGGACCGCTTTCAATAGCAGTCATGCTACACACGCCGGGCCGTTCCGGCACGGGGTAGACGAGCTCCGGCTCGGCACGGGCGGGCGAGAAACGCCCTGGCCGACTAACCTTGAGGCTATGCCAGATATTTTCGGAGTCATCGCCGACGCGACCCGGCGCGATATTCTTCGTGTGCTGCTCGAGCGACACCAGCAGGACGCCGAGATGAGCGTCTCCGAAATCGTCGCCCAGTTGGAGATCAGTCAGCCGACGGTGTCGAAGCACCTGAAGGTGCTGCGCGAGGCCGAGCTGGTGACCGTGCGCGAGGAGGGACAGCATCGCTTCTATGCGCTCGACCCCGAGCCGCTCGAGATGGTCGAGGACTTCGTGATCCCGTTCCTCTCGGCCGGTTTCGACACCGAGGTGACGGTCGAGTACCTCTCCGAGGACGGGGATCGGGTGCCCGGGCCCGACGGGGACGACCCGTTCGGCGACCCCCTCGACGAGAGCGAGGTGCTCTCGGAGGAGACCGCCGCGGCGGCCGAGCGGATCGGTCGCGCCGCGGCCCGAGCCGAGCATCGGGTCAAGGAGCTGGTGGCACGCTTCAAGCTCCGTTCGTAGGGCTGTCGGGCGACGGGGTCGCCGGTCGTTTCGCGCTCATCGGCCTGACAGAGTAATATAAGTGTTTTGTGGGCCGCGATACCTTCGGCCCGAGAGACGTTGTGAGGTAACCGTGGGTTCAGTAATCAAGAAGCGCCGCAAGCGCATGTCCAAGAAGAAGCACCGCAAGCTGCTTCGCAAGACGCGCCACCAGCGCCGCAACAAGAAGTAATCGCCCCCTGCGCTGCCGTTCCCTTGGCCGCGCAGGAGCGCGAGGTGCGGAGGGCACCGGGCTGCGCCCGGTGCCCTTCCGTCTTTTCGCTGACGCGCGGTTCCGCGTGCGCGGCCTCGTAGAATGATCGATCGTGACGAACGTCGAGCTCACCCTCATCGGCAAACCCGGTTGCCACCTCTGCGACGATGCTCGCGAGGTGATCGCCGCTGTACGCGGTGAGCTGGCGGAGCGCGGGATCGCCACCTCCCTCCGGGAGCTCGACATCTTGCAGGACCAGCAGCTCGCCAGGCTCCACTCCGAGAACATCCCGGTGGTGTTGATCAACGGCCGCCGCCACGCGATCTGGCGCGTCGATCCCGACCGGTTCAGCGCCGCAGTGGAGAAGGCTTTGCGTCGACCGCGGCTGTTCTCGCGTAAGTGAGCAGGACGCAGCGCCGCGCAGTGTTCTCGTCATCCCGCGCGCACCCGGCGTCCTGCGTGCAGTCGCAGGATCTCAGTCGACTCCCCGGCCAGCCCGTTCAACCCGAAGGAACCCCATGACCCTGCGCCACATCGTGAGCTGGAAGTTCGCCGGCGAGACCCGTGACGAGCGCGACGCCCAGGCAGCCCGAGCCGTCGACCTCATCGAACCGCTGCGGGAGCGCGTCGCCTCGGTGCGCGCCCTCACCCTGCACCGGAATGAGCTGTTCGACGGCGCCAACTACGACCTGACCCTCATCGCCGACTTCGACGACGCCGAAGGCCTGGCCGCGTACGCGCAGCACCCCGAGCATCTGCCGGTCGTCGACTACATGAAGACGGTGACCTCGGCGCGCGCCGCGACCGATTTCACGGTCTGAGTGATCGGAGGCGGCTTCACGGTCGCGTTCCCGCTCTCGCGCGGTACTCGCTCGGGGTGACACCGAGCAAGCGCCTGAAATCGGTTGTGAAGTGCGCGTGATCCGCGTAGCCGAGTTCGTTCGCGAGTGCGGCGATGGTGAGTTCGGGCTGCTCTCGCAGGCGCTCAGCGCCCTCCTGGATGCGCCGCCGCCGGATCATCGAGTGCAGCGAGAGGCCGAAGAAGCGATCGGCGACGCGCTGCAGGGTGCGGACCGAGACGTGCAGACGATCCGGAAGCTGGTCGACGCGCGTCAGCGCGGGATCCCCGAGTTCCTCCGCCAGTCGATTCGCGAGTGCGCCGTCACCCGGTGTGCTCAGTGCGGGAATTCGCTCCCGGATCCACTCCGAGAGCAACGAGACAGCCCGCTCGCGGCGTGCGGCGCCGGAAGACTCGGGATCCTCCATCGCTCGGTTCACCTCGGCGAGCAAGCGCGGAGCTTCGACGATGCGAGTGGCGTCGCGGATCGTCGCGGGATCCGGCGCTAACGACGGCACCGCAGCGGGTCTGAGCAACGCTCCCACCGCCCAGCCGCGCCCCGTCAGCACTCGCTCTGAGCGCCGCGTCGCCGGACCGACCGCGGTCACCGCTGCGGGCTCCACGACCAGATTGCAGACGGGAAAGGGCAGCAGCTCTTGCCGGGACTCCTCACCGTCGGCGAGATCCCACTCGGGGATCCAGAACCAGCGCACCGCGTGCTCCAGTTCGCGGCGCGGTGGCATCCGATGGAACTCGGGCAGGCGGTGCGGGTAGAGCACACCGCGCCGTTCCTCGTCGACCATTCCTGTGCCCGCCCTTCCGACCGCTCCGGCGCGTCAGCCCGTCCCCGCGACCCGGCCGCGATCCGGCGCGATCTGGCGCGAATCTGCAAGCCGTTCGCGAGGCACGATCCTACGCTGAGGGCATGAACGCACATGAGAGCCGCGCCGCGAACGGCGCGCACACCACGGACGGAATGCCCCACGGCTCGACCAGCCTCACTCCCTTCCTCGCGATCCCGAGGGCGGGCGAGGCGATCGAGTTCTACCGCGATGTCTTCGGCGCCCGGGTCGTCGACGTGACCGAGATGGGCGGGGTGGTGGCGCACGCCGAACTCGACTTCGGCAAGGGGCACCTGCAACTCGGTGAGCCGGTGCCGGACTATCACCTCGTCGCCGCGCCGGAGGGCGAGGACGACTGCTACTCGATGGGTCTGTACGTGCCCGACGTGGACGCGGTCGTGGAACGCGCGGTCGCGGCCGGTGCCGTGGTGCGCGAGGCGCCGAGCGACTTCGTCTCGGGTGACCGCTTCGCGAGCATCCGCGATCCGTTCGGTGTGCGTTGGTCGGTGATGACGCGCGTCGAGGATCTGTCGGAGGAGGAGAGCGCCGCCCGCGTGAGGGAGTGGGCGGGATCCTTTGAAGGTTGAACGCGGCAGCGTTCAACCAAGGATCGCGCTGGCCCCACAGGGTCAGGAATCTTCAGAGCTGAACGCGGAGCGTTCAGCAAATTCTGCGCCGGGCCTACTGGCCCGTAGACCTCAGCCCAGCTCTTCTCCGGCGAGATGGCGGCCGAAGTTGGTGAGGGCCTCGTCCCAGCCGTCGTAGACGAAGCCGTCGCCGGGCTTGCCCTCGATGCCGCGCAGGTGGAAGACGAGTTCGGTGCGCTCTCCCTGCGGGGTGAGGGTCAGTGTGATGACCGGAGCGGTGGCGACGGCGGCGTCGGGCTCGCCCCAGGTGAAGACCAGTCGTTCGAAGGGCTCTACCTCGAGGTACTCGCCTCCGGTCGGGTACTCCTCGCCGGTCTCGTCATTGGTCATCGTGTACCGGTAGCGGCCGCCGACGCGGACGTCGAAGGAGACGCTGTCGGTGGAGACCCCGAAGGGGTGCAGCCAGTGCGCGAGTTCGGCTTCCTCGGTCCAGGCGCGCCATACGAGTTCGGGCGGGGCGTCGAAAACGCGGGTGATCGAGAACTGAGGGGCCTGCGCGGTCGAGGTGTCGGTCGTGTTCATGATGCTGCTTCCTGTCTGTTGTCGATGCTCGGACGGGTCTTCATGGTCTGCAGGTGCTCCTCGAGGGCGTCGAGGCGCAGGTTCCATTCGCGGCGTTGCCGCTCCACCCAGGCGGACGCCTGGTCGAGGGGCTCGGCCTGCATCGTGAGGGTCCGCCACTGAGCCTGGGTCGTGCGGGTGACCAGCCCCGCGCGCTCCAGCACTTTCAGGTGCTGAGAGATCGCGGGAGCGCTGACCGCGAACGGCTCGGCCACCTCGCCGACGGTCGCCGGGCCTTGAGCGAGCCGCGAGAGGATCTCGCGCCGTGTCGGGTCGGCGAGTGCCGCGAATACGAGGCTCAGGGGGTCCGATGCAGGCATTTCAACGCTTTCTTAATTAATGAATAACTTTATTAAGCCACGAGTCTGTCGGGAAGTCAACACCGAGCGTCAGAGCTGCGAGCTGCGTCCATTTCGCTTCCGAGCCGATCGTGCGCCTGCGGTACTGGGGCTTTCGTCATCGAGATGACGCTTCCGGCCCTTCGCCGGCACTGACGAGGGCCGCAGGCGTCATCTCGGTCGCTCGGGGCGCTGGGGCGCGAGCGCGGGCGCGAGTGCGGGTGAGCCCTCTCGCCGAGGCGACCCGGTCACTGCGGCGAGAGCTCCGCGATCAGAGCTTCGACCCGGCTCTTGATCTGATCGCGGATCAGCCGCACCGTTTCGACGCCCTGCCCCGCGGGGTCGTCGAGCTTCCAGTCCTCGTAGCGTGTACCCGGGAAGAAGGGGCACGCGTCGCCGCACCCCATCGTGATGACGACGTCCGAGGCCTGCACCGCCTCCGACGTGAGCACTTTGGGCTGCTCGGCCGCGATGTCGATGCCCTCCTCGAGCATGACCTCGACGGCGACGGGGTTGATCCGGTCCGCCGGCACGGAACCCGCGGAGCGGACCTCGATGCGGTCGCCCGCGAGATGCCGGAGGTAACCGGCCGCCATCTGAGAGCGCCCGGCGTTGTGAACGCACACGAACAGTACGGAGGGTCTGGTCATCAGGGCGGTTCTTTCGTTCGAGCGATGAGCGTGGCATCGAGCTTACTGGTCCAGATCCGGATTCTTCCCCTCAGCTCATCGCCTGACGGATCGCGTCTGCGTTCAGCTGCACCGTTGCCAGGAGCGTCGGATCGTGCTGTGTCGGCCAAGTGCCGATCAGTATGCCGGCGCGTTCAGGAGCAGCGGTGTCTGAGCCGGGGCGGCGGACGACCTCGATGGTGCCGATACCGGTCTCCACGCGGGTCGTCATGCCGGCGAGTCGTCCATGGGCGGCATAGGTGTCGAGGTCGTCGAGATCCACGCCGGATCCACGAACCCGGGTGTCGTTGTCGATGAGGGTGAGTTCGCCCTCCTCCTCGATCAACTGCTGTGCCTCACTGCGTCCGGAGAGGACCGTTTCGATGAGTGCGCGGATGTAGGCGGGGTCGAGCGTGGCGTCCGAGACCCAGCGCTTGCCGAGTACGCCGTGCTGCAGGGAGCCGACCACGCTCTCCGGCGAAACCTCAGGAGGAGCGGGGCGGTAGGTGAGGGGCACCTGGTAGACCGTATCGCCTCCGGCGGTGAGCAGGATCGTCTCGATGCCGACTTCACCGTCCGGATCGTCGAAGCGGAACGAGCCGACCTGATGCAGAGTTTCCGGGTTCCCGCCGAACCAAGGTTGGGAGGGGAGCCACGCGGCGAGGAGCTGCAGCTTCGTCGGGGACAGCGTGGTGCGGTAGAGATGAGCCAAGGGGCTGGACCTTTCTCGGAGGCGGGATGGAGACCAGCCCACCTTCGGCGCACGTCCCGGCGTCTTGCGCGCGACCCTCGCCGGGGCTCGGACACATGGCTCCGCTTCTCCTCGTTGGAGACGTCTCGGGTGCGGTGGGCATGCCCTCCACGCTAGGAGCCCACCGCGTGATCAGCGCATGAACGTGACCAAATCGAGAGGGAAGGCAGGTGCGTTTATCCCGGCCAGCGGGCGTCGGCCCACGGAGCCCCCGGTTTGTAGAGGTCGCGGGGGCGGACCATGTCGGGGCGTTCGCCGAGCAGGTCGCCGAAGCCCAGCCAGTCATCCGCATCCGAGCGCATCGATTCCGCGAGGACTCGCGTCGCATCTCGGGCCGCCGTCTCCGTGATCTGCCGGTTCGCGACGCCCCGGCGGATCCACCAGGCGAGCTCGACGGCCGCGAGGGCGCGATCGGGCGGCGTCGCCGCGCGAGCGAACTCCTGCTCGAGACGGGTTAGCATCGCCCGCCATTCGATCGCCTCGCCCGTGGATACAGGCCGCTCGTGGAGGTGAGGCCCGAGATCCCATCGTTCGGGATCGAGTCCCTCCTCGGGCACGATCCGCGGCGCCGCGAACCCCAGCAGCCACCGCTCATCGGCGCTGAGCGGATTCGGACCGGGATCCGGGGGCGGCGGGGCCCGCACCGCCGTCGCGGTGTATCCGGGGCCGCCGCGATCGGGATCGTTGCGTTTGCGTCGTCTGTCCCACCAGAGGATGGTCAGGCAGAGCGCGAGGATGCCGAGCACGACGAGGAAGGTCGACAGCGGGAAGTCGCCGGTCGGCCTCGGGAACCAGTACATCGGGGCTCAGCCCTCGCGGTCGGCCAGTTCGCGCTGTCGCAGCGCCTCGTTGATACGTCGGGACCACACGGGCTCACTCGGATCGCTGTACTCGTCCGGGTCGAGCGAGCGCATGCCGTGGTCTCGAAGGGCGTCGACGAGCAGCATCCGCGGCGCAGGCAGTTCCGCGTCCCACGGCACCCGCGCCCAGGGGCTCTCAGCCGACAGCAGCGCCTCCTGACGGCTGAGGTCGTGCTCGTCCATGATCGCCTCGTTCTGGCCGCCCTGCGAGTTCCAGTACCAGCGGCCGATCCTGAACGACTCGCCGAGCTCATCCCAGGATCCGTAGTGCTCGCGCAGGTCGCCGGCGGTCATGAGCAGCACGTCGGACGCCTCGGCCTCGGAGAGGTACCCGGCAGTCGCACCCGCTCTGGCGAGCATGGCGAGGCGCACGAAGTCCCACGCGAGGAAATCGACGGATCGGATGTCGCGGTCGTTCGCTCGCACGCGCCGGAACCGCCAGAGCATTTCAACGGTGTCGTCCGAGTGCTTCGCGCCGGCGCGGAGCCTCGCCTCGACCGCCCGGGCCTCTTCGTCGGGCATCTCGCTCCACACGGCGATCTCGCGGCTGAAGCGATCGCGGTGCCCGGCGAGCAGCACGTCGTACAGCGTCTGCAGCATGCTGCTGCGGTCGGTCACGCCCCAGGCCTCGGCGAGGATCTCGCGCTCCTCCTGCGCGTCGCGGAACCTCAGGCGATCCTGATCCGCTCCACGGCAGAGCGCGAACGGCGCTCCGACGGCGACGCCCCAGTCGACCGGGCGCGATCCGAACGAGGCCGCTTCCGGCGACCACCTCGGACGGTGATGCTCCGCGAGCTCTCGGGCGCTGGCCGCGGTGTTCTGCTCCCGCGTCGCCCTGATCCGCTTGCCCTGGCGCCAGGCGCGGAATGCGACGATGATGATGCCGATTGCGAGAACCGCGGCGGCGACCACCCAGGTCGTGCCGCCGGTCGGATCGGTCGAGTCGTTCGCGACGGTGAGAACGGTCATGGAGAACCCCCGGGGTAGTGTCGCGGTTATTCTCTCACGGGATTGCAGCCCGGCCGCTGCTCGGCTCGGGACCTGCCCCCACGCGCCTGCCGAGACGGCCGCTGCCTGCCGAGACAGCCTCTTTTTATCGAGTAGGCCCGAGATTCGCGCGAATTCTCGGCCGACTCGGTACTTCCAGGCCGACTCGAACCGGTTGGCGATGCCGCGCATGGGATCACGCTGCCGTCGGCCTCGGCGGGGCATGCGCTCGCGGCACCCCTACTCCGCATCCCACGAGCGCAGATGCAGGCGCTCGCCCACCGTGTTGAAGATGCTGATCACCTCGGCTGGCCGGTTCCCAGCGGCGCGCATGCGGTGCGGAGTGGTCGTATCGAACTCCGCCGCTTCGCCTCGTGAGAGCACGAGCTCCTGCTCCCCGAGGGTGAGCCGCAGTCTCCCCGACATCACGTAGAGCCACTCGTGCCCGTCGTGGGTCTGCGGGGCGCCCTCGAGGGCATGCGGGTGATAGGTGATCTTGAAGGCGCGCACCTCTGATTCTTCGCGGGTGAGCGGCGCGATGGTCATGCCCTCGCGGCGGATCGTGTCGCGGTGCACGCGCGGGTCGCGATTGCGGGGCTCGAGGAGATCATCGATGCGGATCCCGAGCTGCCTGGTCAGCGGCAGCAGCAGCTCGAGGCTCGCTTGGCGCTTGCCCGATTCGAGTCGGGAGAGCGTGCTCGCCGACATGCCGGCGCGCTCCGCGAGGTCGTCGAGCGTCCAGCCCCGTTCCTGCCGGGCCGAGCGCAGTCGTGCCCCGAGCTGCCGAAGTTCGTCCATGGCGCAACTCCTTGCTATTTTTGCAAACTGTATTGCAAGTATCGCATGAGGGGGTGAACATGGTCCCATGACTCACATCGCTTCTCACCGCTGGGACGCCATCGTGATCGGCGGCGGCGCCGCCGGACTCAGCGCGGCTCAGGCCCTCGGGCGCTCCCTGCGCCGCACTCTCGTGATCGACGCGGGCAGCCCGCGCAACCGGTTCGCCTCGCACATGCACAACGTGCTCGGGCTCGACGGCACGCCACCGGCCGAGCTGCTCGCTCGCGGCCGCACCGAGGCCGAGCGCTACGGCGTGGAGTTCCGCCGCGAATCGGTACGGGAAGTGCTCGAACCCGAAGAGTCGAAGACGGGTTCGGGATCGCCGAATCCCGTGCGCATCGTGCTCGACGGCGGTGAAGCGCTCGAGGCGCGCGCCCTGGTCGTCGCGACGGGCATCACCGACGAGCTGCCGCCGATCGCCGGACTCGCGGATCGCTGGGGGAGCACCGTGCTGCACTGCCCCTACTGCCACGGATGGGAGGTGCGGGGCCGGCGCCTGGCGGTGGTGGCCACGTCACCGCTGGGGATGCATCAGGCGAGGCTGCTCAGGCAGTGGACCGAAGATCTGACGGTGTTCACCGCGGGCCTCGGCGAGCTGAGCGATGAGAGCCGGCGCGAGTTCGGGGCGCGAGGGGTGCGTCTCGTCGAGGATCCCGTCACCGAGATCGTGGGCGACGGATCGCGGATCGCAGCCATACGCACGCTGCGCGAGGAGATCGAGGCGGACGCGATCTTCACCGCGGGCGCGCTCGTGCCGCACGACGGCTTCTTGCAGGGGCTCGAGCTCGATCGCTCGGAGACGCCGATGGGGTCGTTCATCGCTGTCGACGCCACGGGGCGCACGAGCCACCCGCGCATCTGGGCCGCGGGCAACGTCGTGAATCCGGCGGCGACGGTGCCCATCGCGATGGGCAGCGGCACGCTCGCCGGGGCGGCCGCGAACGCGGCGCTCGTGGAGGAGGACTTCGCGCTCGCCGTCCACGGCCCGGCTGCGCATACGCCGAAGCCGGGCGAGGATCCGGTCCTCTTCTGGGAGCGGCGCTACGCGGGTGCCGACGCGGGCCGGATCTGGTCGGGGCGGGTCAATCGAACGCTCGCGGACGTCGTCGATTCGCTTCCGACGGGCCGATCCCTCGATCTCGGCTGCGGGGAGGGCGGCGACGTGATCTGGCTCGCGGAGCGGGGTTGGAAGGCGGTCGGGATCGACCTCTCCGAGACCGCGATCGCCCGGGCGGTGCGGTCGGCGGAGGACAGCGGGATCCCGCATGCACGGTTCATCGCCGCGGATCTCGGTGAGTGGGCCCGTGATCCCGAGCGGATCGACGGCTCCGAGCGGCGCTTCGACCTCGTGACAGCGAGTTTTCTGCAGTCACCCGTGGAACTGCCGCGGGAGCGGATCCTGCGTGCCGCAGCCGAGCGGGTGGCGGTGGGCGGCCGGCTCGTGGTGATCTCGCACGCAGCGCCGCCGCCGTGGGCGAAGGGGCATCACGGCGAGTTCCCGAGCCCGGAGAGCGAGCTGGCGCTGTTGCGGCTCGATCCCGAGCACTGGGATGTGAACGCCGAGGTGCGCCGGCGTCCGGGTACCGGTCCCGACGGAACCGAGGCCGTGCTCGTCGACACCGTCGTGGTCGCCCGCCGCCTCGGGTAGTGCCCGGGCCGGAGCGGCGGGTCGTGCGGGCGGGACGCGTTCAGTACCCCGCGCACCCGCCCGTCGCGGCTTCGGCCGGCGAGCAACCGGGCCCGACCGAGGCGCGCCCGAGGTAGAGGCGCACCCCGTTCGGGCCGAGTCCGTCGAGCACCCCGATCCGCAGGGCCGCGACCTCGTACTGGCCCTCCGGCGGCGCCGTCGGCTGGCCCGGAGTCCAGTCGGGAGGCGGGGGACCGCCCGTGGCCGGTGCGTTCTGCGCGTTTACCGTGATCGAGACGATATTCGAGAGGAACAGCCCGTTGTAGAGCCGGGAGACCAGTGCGATCAGCGGGGCCGTCACGATCGTCAGCTTTGCGGGAAGGCCGGTCACGGCGGGGAGGACGCCGTCGACGGCCCCGCTCACGACTCCGCCCACGCCGGTGAGCAGGGTGTTCAGCAGCAGGTCGAGCACCGGTTTGAGGAGTCCCTTGGTGAGGAGATCCGTCAGCGCCCCGAGCAGACCGCTGAGCAGTTTCACCTCCGTGCTCACCGTGCCGGGTGTGTTGGCGCGCAGTTCGGCGAGCGTTCCGTCGATGGAGACTGCGATGTGCCCGACGTCGAGGAACGGGGTGATCGCGAGGAGGCGCGCCCGGAGGTCGATCGACAGCGTCGAGGTGATCCGGATCCCGTCGACGGCGGCGACCAGCTGGCTCTCGACATGGCTCAACCACTCGGTGAGCGCCCCGGTCAGGCTCTGAGTCAGAGCGTTCAGGATCGCCTCATCGGCGAGCAGATTCGTGTTCGGGGGGAGGCCGTTGAGGCCGTCACCGAAGTGGTCGGGGTAGGCCCGTTGCAGCAGCGCGCTCGTGTCGACGGAGACGGTCCCTGCGATCGCGTCGATCGTGAGCACTCCACCGCTGTCTGAAAACTCCGTGTCGATGAGCGCGCGCACCGGCGCCAGATCGATGTCGGCGGTGAGCGTGTTGAGGCGGATAGCGCCCAGTGTGAGGAGGGGGTTGTCGAGCACCGCATTGAGTAGATCCGCGACACCCGACTCGATGCCGGCCTTCACCCCCTGCGTGCCGAGGAGGCCGTTCACGGTGCCTTCGAGCCCGCCCAGCAGGTTGTTCAGTTCCCCGGAGAGCGCTCCGACCGTGGGCGAGGAGAAGGTGAGGTCGGCCGACGCCGTGAGGTACTTCCGGTCGAGCCCGGCCACGATGTCTTCAGCGGCCGATGCGGCGACCGAGCGCTGGGCGACCGCGGTGCCTTCGCCCCATGCTTCTGCGCAGGTATCGAAGCTCGCCTGGCCGGCCACCGCTCCGACCTCGAGCTCGAGGTCGGAGACGCCCGAGAGGGTGTCGCCGAGGCCGATGTCTCCGAGCAAGGGCGAGTTCAGGAGGTTCGAGAGGCGCAGCGTCGCGAGCCCCGGGTACTCGCCCGTCTGATCGTCGGCGAGGTCGATGCCGCCGGAGTTGTCGACGTAGCCGCTGGCGCCGAGAGCCTCACCGGTGCTCAGAGCCTGACCGAATTGGCCGACGACACCCGTGCTGTTGTCGGCCGGCAGTTCGAGCAACCCGGTGAGGGGGAGCTGGATCGCCGAGAGCGCGTTCACCGTGAGTGGATCGGCGAACGCTGAGTCGATGCCCGTCACCGGTTGGCCGGCGGTCGCGGTCGCGGTGCTGCCGTCGTTGGTGACCTGCACGCCCTCGGCCTCGGCCAGCGTGTCGAGATTCACGCCGAGCAGGTTGCCGCTGAGAGCGCGCCCCTCGGCCCGATTGAGGAATCCGGCACCGTCGGGTCCGCACGCCGAAGTGCCGACCGCGGGTGCGTGCGCCCACTCGGTATCGTTCCAGCTCGCGTCGGTGGTGATCCCGCCCTGGGCGACGAGCGCGCTCGACACCAGCACCGCGGCGGCGGTGGCGCCGATCCCGCGCCGCCTCAGGGCGTCACCCGGAATCAGCCCGCGCTTCGTTCCGCCCGTTCGCGAGTGCGATACGGCGGAGTGTCTGCCGCGACGAGGTCCCCACCACTTCATCGGGGGCCTCCCGGGAGCGATGCGTCTGCGGCCGGCGGGCGGGAAACGGCGCGGGATCGGGCGCGCCCGCGCAGAGCGGCGGTCGCACCGAGCCCGGCGAGCCCGGCGGCGAGCAGGCCGAGTGCGAGAGCGTCGGAGCCGGTCACGGGGAGCGGGGGACGCTCGGAGGGCGGCACCGGGGTGACGGAGGCGTCGCCGCCCGTGGAGTGCACCCCGAGCCCGACGTTCGCTGTGCGCCCCTCGACCGCTGACGTCGAGGTGGACGAGGGGATCCCGAGCGTCACCAGCACCTCGCGCGGCTCGCCGCTGCGCAGCTCCGCGAGTTCGTACAGCGCCCCCTCCCGCGCGACCCGCGCGAGCGGGGTGGCGGGCAGCACGGCGGTGCGGGTTCCGCCGCACCGAGCCGGCGTGGCCGAGAGATCGAAGGGTCCCGAGCAGGCCTCGACCTCTGCCGTCATTCCGGATGCGGTGACCAGGTCGCCGTCGGCGCGCAGCTCGACGGCGAGGGTGCCCGTGTCGGCATCGCGCAGCGAGGCCTGCACCAGCCAGCGCATCGACTGGCCGGGTTCGAGCTCGGCGCGGAGCGCGGATTGCGAGTCGAGCGCGAGCGTGAGGTAGCCCGGGCGGCCGGTCTCAGAGAGCTCATGGAACACCGCCGAGGCGCGGGCAGCGGTGAACCCGATGCCGGCGCACGTCACCGCTGCGAACACGAGGGCGAGGGCTCCGGAGACCGCGCGGGCGCTCATCGCAGCACCCCCTCGGCGTGGCGGGGGCGCTGATCCGCCCCGTCTTCGGCGTTCTTCTCGCCGGCGTCATCCGCCGCCGCCCGCGGCCAGAACGCCCAGACGACGAGCGCGCCGACCAGCAGCACGAGCGCTCCCATCGCGATCGGGGTCTGCACCATCATGAGCGCGGTGCCGACGTACGGAACCGCGAAGACCACCCTGCGCGCATCGGTGAGGGCGTAGGGCAGTTGGTCAGGGGTGTCGTTGTCATCGCCCTGCATGACGATCTGGCGCGCTGCGGGGCTGTCGAGATCGGGTGGGCCGGATCCGGGCGCGGACGCCCTGATGTCGGCCGCGTTCTCGGCCTGCGGCTGCACCGGGCCGATCTCGACGATGCGATGCGTGACCGGCATGGACTCTCCGGCCCTGCGCACCGTGACGACATCGCCGACCTCGAGCTCGGAGGCCTGCACCGGCACGGTCACCGCGACCGCGCCCTGCGGCATAGTCGGGCTCATCGAACCGGTGCGGAAAGTGATGAGCGTCGCCCCGGTCGTCGCCGCGAGCACGAACCAGCAGGCAAGGCCGAGCGCCGCCACGACCACGAGGGTCGTGACGGCGCCTCCGGCGATCCTGCGGATCATGAGCGGGGGACTGGGAGCGCGGTCGGAGCTCAGTCGGACTCTGCCGCGAACTCCCAGGCCGGTGCGATCGTGCGGCCCTGGAGATCGACCCCTGCGGCCTCGGCGACCTGCTGCGCGTCTTCGGGGAGCGCGATCACGAAGCAGTAGTGCTGCGGAGCGCCGGGATCGGTGGTCGTCGCCGCGGCGAGGGTCTGCGCGCCCGTGCCCGGCGTCGCACCGGTGCCGAGCGGCGAGGAGCCGATACCGGGGACCGCGGTCCAGTCGCCGGCTGTGACCGCCGTAGCGGAGCAGCTCGGTGCGGTCGCGTCGGCCGAGGTGTACACCGAGAGCGCGACCGCGTCCCAGAGCTCGTTGCCGGCGTCCTCGGCGGCGACACCGGCGGCCGCGACCGCGCCCTGGAGCTCGACGGAACCGCCGATGGAGTTGGTCTTCGTGCGCAGCGACATCGGCGCGTAGACCGTGTCCCCGGGCGTGAGGGCGAGCGCGGCAGTGGTGAAGTCGAGCGCGCCACCCGGGTTCGTCTCGTCGTCGTGCCAGGCGCCCTCGGTGAACTGCTCGACGTCGAAGCGCTCGGTGCCGATGCCCGGCCCGCCGTCGGCGCCGCCCCAGACCCACTCGGAGTCGTTCCAGGTCGCGAGCGTGTAGGTGGCGCCGAGGCCAACCACGAGGGCTCCCGCGGCGATGGCGGCGATCTTGCGGGTCTTCCGCGATGAAGTGTGCTGCTTGGACAATGTCGTCCCTTTCCCCTGAATCCGCGGGTTCGACCGTGTATGCGTGAGCACGATCGCCCCCTGCTCGGCATCCCCCTGTGACATCCGTGACCGCTGAGAAACACTCGTCGGTTAGTTCACGGTGAGCACACGATAACAGGAGAAGAACTCCTGACCAAGCCGATGTTCCCGAGTCTCAGAAGGGGGCTTCCCGAGCCTCGGTAGGGCTCGCATGGATCTCAGTAGTGCCCCTCGGAAACGCAGCAGCCCCGCGCCTCGGGAAGAGGTGCGGGGCTGCTCAGCGCTGTTCGGTCGCCGCTGCCTGTTCGCTGGGGTGCGGGTGCTACGGCAGGAGGCGGTTCGGGCCGCGGAACAGGTAGGTGACCTCGCGGATCGACGACTGCTGCAGCATGAGCATCAGCACGCGGGCGAGCCCCATGCCGAACCCGCCGTGCGGCGGCACGCCGTAGCGGAAGAAGTCGAGGTAGAAGCCGAGCTCCTTCGGATCCATGCCCTTCTCGACCGCCTGCGCCTCGAGCACCTCGATGCGGTGCTCGCGCTGCGCGCCCGTGGAGATCTCGGTGCCGCGGTAGATGAGGTCGTAGCTGCTGGTGAGCTGCGGGTTCTCAGGGTGGCGCATGTGGTAGAACGGGCGGATCGACGCGTCGTAGTCGGTGAGGAACACGAAGTCGCTGCCGTACTTCTTCTTCACATGCGCGGCGATGCGGCGCTCGCCCTCGGGGTCCATGTCGGCGTCGGCGCGCGGCACCTCGTAGCCCTCGGCCTTCACGATCTCCTTCGCCTCGGCGAGGGGGATGCGCGGGAACGGTCGGGCGGGCACCTCGAGCTCGATGCCGAAGAGCTTCTGGATCTCCTCGCCGTGCTTCTCCTTGACGGCCGAGAGGCCTGCGACGATGAGCTCCTCGTGCAGCTCCATGACGTCCTCGTGCGAGTCGATCCAGCTCAGCTCGGTGTCGACCGAGGTGAACTCGGTCGCGTGGCGCGAGGTGAACGAGGGGTCGGCGCGGAACGCCGGGCCGACCTCGAAGATGCCGCCGAAGCCCGCGGCCTGCGCCATCTGCTTGAAGAACTGGGGGCTCTGCGCGAGGAACGCCTGGCCCTCGAAGTACTCGACCTCGAACAGCTCGGCGCGCGACTCGCTCGCGCTCGCCATGAGCTTCGGGGTCTGGATCTCGATGAAGCCGCGATCGACCCACACGTTGCGGAGCGCGTGCAGGAACGTGGTCTGGATGCGGAAGATCAGGTTCTGCTCGGGGCGGCGGAGGTCGAGGAAGCGCCAGTCGAGGCGCACGTCGATGCCGCTGTCGGCCGCGATCGGGTTGTCGGGGAGCGCCTTGCTGATGACCTCGATCTCGTCGATCTGGATCTCGACGCCGCCGAGCTTCACGCGTTCGTTGTGCTGCAGCTCGCCCTCCACCGTGATGAAGGTGCCGTGGGTGAGCTCGCTGATGGTGGTGGTGCGGGGCACGAGGATGTCGGATCGCGGATTCTCGGGATCGGGCTCGCGCAGTACGCCGCCGTTCACCAGCTGCACCGCGCCGGTCTCGTCGCGCAGCACGACGAACTGCACATACCGCTGGTCGCGCACCTTCTCGACCCATCCGGAAACGCGCACGGGGCCGTCTTCGCGGGCGGCCAGGTCCTTGATCAATACACGCTCAGTCACCCGCACAGTCTACCGGGATGCGGACTGCGGGCGGTCTCCGCTCCGGTCCCCGGATCGAGATGAGGCTCGTGGCCCTTGCGGCGCCGGTGATGGGCCGAACGCGTCATCTCGATCCAGGGGTCGGTTTTGAGGGGGCGGGTCGCCGTGGCGCGGGACCGCCCCGCCAGAGGCTGTTGTGCTGCGAGATCTTGAACTTCTCGGCCTCGTACACCCAGCCCTGCCCGTGGAGCTCCCACGCGGCGGCGTGCGAGCCGCGCCCGAGGAGCGTCAGCAGTAACGCCCATCCAGCCGGCGCTCGCCGCATTCACCGACGCCGACCCCGATCGCGTGTGGACGCCCCGAGAGAGCGCGGACTACGCGCGGATCGGCGGCGACGGCCCCGTCATCGTGGGTTCGGCCGCGACGGTCGCCGACACGATCGAGGAGATCGTCGAGGAGACCGGGGTCTCGGGCTTCAACCTCGCCGCGGTCTCGCAGCCAGAGACGCTGCGCGGGTGCGGATCGCCGGCGAGTAGCGGCAGCGGGGGGTCGGGTCGGGCGGTGTCGAGCCAGCCTATTTGTGTCGAGTCGGCCTATAAGTTGCGCGAATTTCGGGCGGTCTCGATAAGAATAGGCCGACTCGATCGGGGGCCGGCCAGCGCCGGTGACGGGTGCGGCACCCGCCGGACACCTGCCGGACAGCTTGCGGTGATAGGAACTGCGTATGAACGACGTAGCCTCGCCCCCGCTCGGCGGCACCCGCTCCCTGCTGCAGTCCCAGGTGCCGGCGCTCGTGCCGAGTGAGCGCAGGGTGGCGCAGGTGTGCATCGACGCGCCGCAGCTGGTGGCCGAGATGTCGGTGGCGGATCTCGCCGAGCGAGCCGAAGTGTCTCCCGCGACGGTGGTGCGGGCCTGCAAGAGCATGGGCTTCGGCGGGTTCCAGCGGCTGCGGGAGCTGTTGATCCGGGATCAGGCCGCACATCCCGCCGGCCCGGTACCGGAGGCGGGGGTCCATCTCGTCGAGCGGATGTTCGAGCGCGCGATCTCGGGTATCCGCGGTGCGCTGGGCGCACTCGACTTCGAGGCCTTCGACGCGGCGGCCAGGGGGATCCGCAACTGCTCGCGGCTGCTCATCGTCGGCAACGGGGCGTCGCTCGCCGCCGCCCAGTCCATCGCGCTGCACTTCCTCACGAGCGGCAAGCTCTGCGAGAACCCCGTCGACATCGTGACGCAGCACATCGCGGCGAAGCTGCTGAAGCCGGGCGACGTCTGCCTGGCCGTGAGCGACAGCGGCATGAACCACTTCACGCTCCGCTCCGCGAAGCTCGCGGCCGAGAACGGCGCCACGGTCGTCGCCATCACGAGCTACGGACGGTCGGATCTCGCCGACGTCGCCGACCACGCGCTCGTGGCGGGCGCCGACTTCCACAGCTGGAACGACAGCAGCCTCACCGGCAACATCGTGCAGATGCTGCTGCTCTCGGCGCTGCACTCCGCGGCGCTCGGCTCGGCACCCGACGCGATCGCCTCGCGAGCCGAAGCGGCCGATGAGGTGCTCACGATGGTGAGTCCCGAGGCCTGATCGGTTCCTGTTCCCCTCGCCTGGCTGAAGAAGGGGGACGTGCGCTGGCCTTGTTCACCCTTCGCGGGGGAGAGTTCGCGAAGTCGGTGCCGCGCATTCGCCTCGACGACGCGAATCGTTCACCTGCGCCGCTCAATCTGGAATCAAGCATTTCCTGAGATCCGAGATTCAGGAAACCTGATTTCCTAGGAGGCGGCCGATGGCCAGACTCGTGCTCGACCAGATCACGCGGGAGTTCGGCGATTTCGTTGCGACCGACCGCATCTCGCTCATCGTCGAGGACGGCGACTTCCTCGTGCTGCTCGGCCCCTCGGGCTGCGGCAAGACCACCCTGCTGCGCATGATCGCCGGTCTGCTCGAGCCGACGAGCGGCAGCATCAGGATCGATGACGAGGACATCACCGCGCTGCCCGCCCGCAAGCGCGACCTGGCGATGGTGTTCCAGAGCTACGCGCTCTACCCGCACCTCTCGGTCGAGAAGAACCTCGCCTTCCCGCTCAAAGCCCGGAGGACCCCCAAGGCCGAGATCGAGACGCGCGTGCGAGCTGCCGCCGAGTCGGTCGAGATCGATCACCTGCTCGACCGCAAACCCAAGGAGCTCTCGGGCGGTCAGCGTCAGCGCGTCGCCGTCGCGCGCGCTCTCGTGCGCGAGCCCAAGGCCTTCCTCATGGACGAACCGCTCTCCAACCTCGACGCCAAGCTGCGCACCGCCACCCGCCGTGAGCTCGCGGCCCTGCACCGCAAGCTCGGAGCCACCTTCGTCTACGTCACCCACGACCAGATCGAGGCGATGACGATGGCCACGAGGATCGCGCTGCTCAACGGCGGGCGGATCGAGCAGTACGGCACCCCCGAGGAGCTCTACGACGCCCCGAGCTCCGTCTTCGCCGCCGGGTTCATCGGATCCCCGGCGATGAATCTGCTGGACGCCTCGCTCACCACGACCGACGGCAAGATCACCGTGCTCGCCCCCGGTGTCGAGGCCGTGCTCTGGGAGGGCGCGACCGAGGAGCGCGACATCGTGATCGGCGTGCGGCCGGAGCACCTCAGCATGCACGCGGGCGGCGCCCCCGAGGCGGTACCCACGGCGGGCGTCGCCCTGCGCGGCACCGTCGACCTCGTCGAGAATCTCGGCCGCGAGCAACTCGTGCACTGCATCGTCGGCGAGGATCGCGTCACCGTCTCGTGCCCGCGCGAGGAGTGTTGGAGCGCGGGCGACCTCGTCGTGCTCGCCGCCCCCGTCGCCCGCGTCCACCTCTTCGACCGCGCGAGCGGTCGCCGCCTCGAATGGCGGGCCGACGCCGCAGACGACGCGGCCGCCCCGAACGGCGAAGACGCGTCGATCGCATCGCCGGTGTCGTCCGCGGCACCCGTGGCGCTCGCCGCGAGCGCGGGTCCCGCCGTTCGCTGACCCCTCCCACCCGCCTCGACGCTCCAACCTGAGTCACCGCTTCGAACACATCCCGAAAGGATCACTCCGCACATGCGACTCCGACGTTTCGCCGCCACCGGCGTCATGGCCGCCATCGCCGCCATGACCCTGGCCTCCTGCTCCTCGGGCGCGGCAGCCCCCGAATCCGCCGCCTCCGTCGTACCCGAGCTCGCAGCCGACCAGAAGGTCGAGGTCGTCTTCGAGACCTACAACCTGATGCAGGCCGGCCCCTGGACCGACACCGTCAACCAGCTGATCGACGAGTTCGAGGAATCCCACCCCAATATCAGCGTGAAGGCGCAGGCGCCGCAGGGCGACACCGCCAACAACGTCTATGTCGGCAGTCTGCAGACGCAGATGCTCGCCGGCTCGGTGCCCGACGTCGCGCAGATCACCTTCGACTCGCTCGATTTCGCCGTCAACCAGCTGAACGCCAAGCCGATCTCGGACCTCGTGAGCGAGGAGGAGCTCGCCGAGCACTTCGGCGGTGAGCACCCCATGCACCCGAACGCGGCCGTGCTCGCCGACTGGGACGGCAAGACCTACGGCATGCCCTACGTGTTCTCCACCCCGGTGCTCTTCTACAACGCCGACATGCTGCGCGACGCCGGCATCACCGACCCCGACTTGAGCGACTGGGACAAGGTGCAGGAGATCGCCGCGAAGGTCACCGCGCAGACCGGCAAGCCCTCGCTCGACGTCACCTGCGTCGCCAAGGGCGGCAACTGGTGTATGCAGGCGCTCTTCCGCTCGAACGGCGCCCAGGTGCTCTCCGACGACCGCAGCACCATCGAGTTCGGCTCACCCGAGGCCCAGTCCACGGTCGAGCGCTTCGCCGAGATGACCGAGGCGGGTGTGCTGCGCTCGGCGACCGCGGCCGACCAGATGGAGGGCCTGCCGAAGGGCGACGTGGCGATGATCCTCACCACCTCCGCGCTCCAGGGAGCCTTCATGGGCGCCGCCGAGGCCGGCGGTTGGGAACTCGCCGCGGCCAAGATGCCGGCGTTCGCGGGTGAGGAGGCCGTGCCGGTGAACTCGGGATCCGCCCTCTTCATCCTCAGCGACGATCCCGCGAAGCAGCGCGCCGGCTGGGAGCTCACGAAGTTCCTCACGAGCGACCGCGCCTACGAGATCATCTCGAGCCAGATCGGCTACCTGCCGCTGCGCCCGGGTCTCGTGGAGGAGGGCGGCGCGCTCCACGACTGGGCGCAGTCCAACCCGCTGCTCGCCCCCAACCTGGAGCAGATGGACACCATGAAGCCCTGGGTGTCGTACCCCGGCAACAACTTCGTGCAGGTCGACGACATCCTTGGCACCGCGATCGAAGAGGTGGTGTTCTACGGCAAGCCCGCCGAGGAGACCATGACCGACGTCGCCGAGCGCGCGCAGGAACTCATCGGCTGACGCAGCGTCGCGCTGACGCAGCGGCGCGCCGCTGCGCCGGCGACGCTCGGGCGGGGCATCGCGGTGCCCCGCCCCGCCGAACCAACAGAAACGGAGAACACACCGATGGAACTGCTCACCACCGCCCCCGAAGCCGCTCCGGTGCTCGACCTGCCGGGCACCTACAACTTCCGCAGCACCGCGGGGTACCGGGCCGCCTCCGGGACGCTGCGCGAGGGCGGGCTCTTCCGCTCCGATGCGCTGCACCGGCTGGGCGAGGACGGCAACCGCCGGTTCGGCGCCCACGGCATCTCCCGCGTCATCGACCTGCGCGACGCGGGCGAGCTGGAGGCCGCGCCGAGCGCGCTCGCCGCAGGCGGCGCCGAGACCGTGCACCACCCCATCTTCGACGCTCGGGCGGGCCTGCCCGAGCTCGAGAGCCCCTACTCGATCGCCGCCGTGTACCGGCACATCGTCATCGAGCGCGCCGACCGCGTGGCGGGCGCCGTTCGCCTCATCGCCGACGCCCCCGAGGGCGGAGTGCTCGTGCACTGCACCGCGGGCAAGGATCGCACGGGCATCGTGGTCGCTTCGGCGCTCACCGCGGTGGGCGTGCCCCGCGATCAGGTCGTGGCCGACTACGCCGCCAGCGCCCGCAACCTCGCCGGGGAGTGGGCGGATCGCATGCTCGCCGGCGCCGAGGAGCGCTTCGGCGCGCTCGACGACGGCGTCCGGGAACTCATGATCGGCAGCCCGGCAGAAGCCATGGACCGCACCCTCGACCTCATCGATGAGACCTACGGCGGAGTCGAGCGCATGCTGCTGCAGCACGGCTTCGACGGCGACGCGCTCGACCGTCTGCAGTGCCGACTCGTCGCCTGAGGTCGCGACACCCCGTCAGCCTGCGCGGAGTTCCCGCCATCCTGCGCGCAGCCGCAGGATCTCCACCCCTCCCGAACATCGCACCTCCCGAAAGGAACCCCTCATGACCGCATCGCAGCACCCTCCCGTCGAGCACTTCATCCTCCACATCAGCGACACCCACTTCGTGGGCGGTGCCGACCTGCTGCACGGCAAGGTCGACAGCGACGCCAACCTGAAGCGCCTCTTCCGGGACTTCGCCGAGACCAAGGCCCGCCCCGAGGCGATCGTCTTCACGGGCGATCTCGCCGACACGGGTGACGCGGACGCCTACCGTCGCCTCCGCGCGCTCGTGGAGCCCGCCGCCGAGGCCATCGGAGCCCAGGTGATCTGGGTGATGGGCAATCACGACACCCGCACTCCATTCCGCAAGCACCTGCTCGACTCCGACGAGGGCGAGAAGAGCGTCGACATGGTCTACGACGTGAACGGCCTGCGCGTCATCGCCCTCGACTCGACCGTGCCCGGATCCCACCACGGCGAGATCTCCGAGGAGCAGTACGCGTGGCTCGCCGAGGTGCTCTCGACTCCCGCGCCGCACGGCAGCGTCATCGCGCTGCACCACCCGCCGGTGCCCTCGCTGCTCGAGCCCATCGAGGTCGTCGAGCTGCGCGACCAGGCCCGATTCGCCGAGGCGCTCAGGGGCACCGACGTGCGCGCCGTGCTCGGCGGCCACCTGCACTTCAACACCTTCAGCGACATCGGCGGCGTGCCGGTGTCGGTGGCCTCGGCGACTTGCTACACGCAGGACCTGAACGTGGAGAGCGGCGGCATGCGGGGCCAGGACGGTGCGCAGGGCTTCAACCTCGTGCACTTCTACGACGACCGCGTGATGCACACGGTCGTGCCGATCGGGGAGTTCTCGACGGTCTACAGGATCACCGCCGAGCAGCTGCGCTCCTGGACCGAGCTCTCGCTGGAGGAGGTCGGCGCCGAGATGGCGAAGACCGCCGTCGAGTCCGAGCCCGCGCTCGCCTGATGTTCATCGAGGTACTTCCGCAGCAGGCCGCGCACGCGACGCAGCCTGTCCCCGAGCGGGCCCCGCACGGGGCCCGCTCCGCACCCGGCGAAGCGCCGGAGGATCCGAGGCGCCGCATCAGGCGCCGATTCGACGCCGCCCCGTACCTGTACGTGCTGCCCGCGGTGATCCTGCTCGTCGTCTGGACCTACTGGCCCCTGGCTCAGACCTTCGAGCTCTCGTTCTACGACTGGAACATGCTGCCCACGCAGGAGAAGGTGCCCGTCGGCTTCGAGAACTACGCCACGGTGCTCACGCTGCCCGAACTGCACCAGGCGCTCCTCAACACCGGCCTCTACATCGGCGCCTTCCTGATCCTCTCGGTCGCCCTGCCCGTGGTGTTCGCCCTGATCTCCCGCCGCGTGGCGGGCAGGGCGAAGACGATCTACCAGGCCCTCATCTTCGTGCCCTTCCTCGTCACCCCGGTGGCGACGAGCGCGATCTGGCGCTGGCTCTTCGCGCCCGAGGGCGGCACGATCCCCGCCGTCGCGCGCACCCTCGGCATCGAGATGGGCGACGTCTTCCGCAGTCCCGACTCGTCGATGACCGCGGTCGTCGTGATCGTGGGCTGGCAGATGCTCGGCTTCGGCGTGCTCGTCGTCTCCGCCGGTCTCTCGGGGATCAGCCCGGACTACGCGCACGCGGCCGGGGTCGACGGCGCGAAGCCGTGGCGGATCACCTGGGGCATCACGCTGCCGCTGCTGTCGCCCTCGCTCGTGTTCCTCTCGCTCATGACGATCCTGCTCTCAGCGCAGTGGACCTTCCCGATCATCGACCTCACCACCCAGGGCGGGCCGAGCGGCAGCTCCACCAACATCTACTACCTGCTCTACCAGTTCGGCTTCCGCAACTTCGACGCCGGCATGTCCTCGGCCGCCGGCGTGCTGTTCTTCATCGGCTTCGGGCTGATCGCGTTCGTGTTCGTCGAGCTCAGCGAGCGCCTCAGCTTCCACGACAACTAAGGACCTGACATGACCTTCACCCTCGTTGCGCCGCAGCAGGTCGCCCCCGGCTCCGCGGAAGGGCTCGAGCAGGCCGCCCGCGCCCTCACCCGGGCCCGCACCAAGCGGCGCATCGGCCTGATCCCGGCCTTCGTCATCCTCACCGCGCTCGCCGTGATCTCGATCTTCCCGATCTACTGGATGTTCGTCACCGCGTTCAGGTCGGCCGATCAGATGCTCTCGACCAGCCCCGTGCCGGGGCCGTTCAGCCTCGAGAACTTCGACTACGTGTGGCAGACGATCCCGATGCTCGGCATGCTCGGCAACACCTTCGGCATGGCGCTCGGCCTGGCCGTGGGGCAGCTGGCCATCGCGATCCTCGCCTCCTACGGCTTCGCCCGCTGGAGCTTCCGCGGGCAGAAGATCCTCTTCCTGCTCTTCGTCGGCTCGTGGCTCGTGCCCTTCCAGGTGACCATGATCCCGAACTACGTGCTGATCTCGAAGATGGGCCTGCTCAACACGGTGCTCGGCGTGATGGTGCCGCAGCTCGCCGCGGCCTTCGCCGTGATGATGCTGAAGCAGCACCTCGACTCGTTCCCGCGCGAGCTGCTCGACGCCGCCGACATGGACGGCCGCGGATCCTGGCGCACCCTCTGGGAGGTCGTCGTGCCGAACCTCAGGCCCGCGCTCGCAGCCCTCGGCATCATGCTGTTCATCAGCGCCTGGAACGAGTATCTCTGGCCCGCGCTGATCCTGCGCCAGTCCGACGCGCTCGTGCAGATCGGCATCCGCAGCTTTCTCGGGGCCGAGGGCAACAATTGGGGCGCGGTCATGGCCGCGAGCGCCCTCGCGTGCCTGCCCATCTTCCTGATCTACATCTTCCTGCAGCGCTACGTGGTCGACGCCTTCGTGCGCTCCGGGCTGAAGTAGGGAGGGATCCGGATCCCGAGCCCTCGTTCCCCGGCCTCGCCGAGGGGTCGGGCGGCGTCGAGTCGGCCTGCTTGTGCCGAGACGGCCTGCTGACGCCGAGACAGCCCGTTTGTGTCGAGTCGACCTGCTGACGCCGAGACGGCCCGTTTGTGTCGAGTCGGCCTATAAGTTGCGCGAATTTCGGGCGGTCTCGATAGGAATAGGCCGACTCAATCGGGGCGGGGCGGGGCGGGGCAGGGTGGTCGACGGAGCCGGGCCGGTCGGCGGTGCCGGGCCGCTCGGCGGAGCCCGGGCCGACTGGATGAGGGTGGCGCACGGCGTGCGACGGCGGATCGAGTCATAAAGAGAAACAATGTGACACATCATTTGCGGTTATGTGTGTGTGGTTCCTACGCTGGCTGAGTATCCAAGCGGCGCACCCGCGCCCTCCCGAAAGGAACCGCCATGACTCGCATCACCCGCACGTCGTTCGCCATCGCCGCTCTCGCGGTCGTCGCGATGGGGGCCTCGGCCTGCTCGGCGGGCGCGGGCGACGCGGCTCAGGCAGCCGACGCCGGGGGCGCTCAGAAGGTGCTCGTCGCCACGGGCGCCTCACCGAAGCCCTACACCTTCCTCGACGAGAACGACGAGCTCACCGGCTACGACATCGAGATCCTCAAGGAGATCGACGCCCGCAACGACGACCTCGAGCTCGAGTTCCAGGTGGCCGAGTTCCCTGCGCTCTTCGCCGGGCTCGACTCCGGGCGCTTCGACGTCGTCGCCAACAACCTCAGCGCCACCGATGAGCGCCGCGAGAAGTACGACTTCAGCGATCCCTACATCGAGGCGCAGTTCGGCATCATCCAGAAGGAGGGCGCGAAGCCCGTCTCCAGCCTCGATGATCTCGCCGGCAAGAAGACCTACGGCGAACCCGGCCTCAACTTCACGAAGGTGCTCGAGGCCTACAACGAGCAGCATCCCGACGCGAAGATCGAGATCGAGTACACCGAGCTCGACCTGCAGTCGCAGTACAACGCGCTCGCGGCGGGCCAGGTCGACTTCCTCTTCAACGAGCTCGTGGTCTTCAACGGCTACGGCGGCGACGCGGGCCTGGGCCTCGAGTTCACCGAGCTCGACGGCGGCTACCTCGCCGACACCTTCGGCACGAACCTCTACTCCGCCTACGCGATCTCGCGCCAGGCGCCCGATGCCGAGAGCATCGTCGAGCAGCTCGACGCCGGTCTGGCCGAGCTGCGCGAGGACGGCACCCTCGTCGAGCTCAGCAAGGAGTTCTTCGACGGAGTCGACGTGACCCCGAAGAACTGATCGCATGTCCATCATCGACTTCGATGCGATCTGGCAGTACACGCTCGCGCTGCTGCCCTACATCCCGATCACGCTGGCCCTCAGCATCGTGGCGACCTCGCTCGGCACGGTGCTGGGCCTCGTAATGGCGCTCATCAAGATGGCGCGCGTGCCGGTGCTGAGCCAGCTGAACGCGGTGCTCGTCTCGTACCTGCGCGGCACCCCGCCGCTCGTGCAACTGCTGCTCAACGTCAACGCGGTCCCGATCGCGATCCTCTACATCAACCACCGCTTCGGCACGGAGTGGGACGCGATGGCGCTGTCGCCGTTCATCGTCGCCGCATTCACCTTCGCGCTGACCGAGGCCGCCTACAGCTCGGAGACGATCAGGGCCGCGCTGCTCTCGGTGGATCGCCGGGAGGTCGAGGCGGCGCACTCGCTCGGCATGACACCGTGGCAGACGCTGCGCCGCATCACCGTGCCGAACGCCTCGGTCGTAGCCTTCCCGACCCTCGTCAACCACTTCATCGGCATGCTGAAGCAGTCGTCGCTCGCATTCGTGGTGTCGGTCGTCGAGATCACCGCCTACGCGAAGATCCTCGGCGGGCGCGACTACCGTTACTTCGAGGCCTATCTCGCGACCGCGATCATCTACTGGCTGCTCACCGTGATCGTCGAGCAGGTCGCCCGAGTCGTCGAGGCGCGCATGCAGCGGCCCCGGCCCTCGCGCAACCGATCGCGGCCGGGGCCTGCGGGCCCTGCGGGCCCCGCGGGCGGGAACGGCCGCGCTGCCGGTGATGCGGACCCGGTCGCCTCCGAGCAGATCCGCGCCGTCGAGCGGGCTCAAGCCGTCGAGGAGGCCCGCGCATGATCGCACTCGAGAACATCTCGAAGGCATTCGGGGAGCGCAGGATCCTCGACGACCTCTCGCTCACGTTCGAAACCGGCGAGGTGACCGCGATCGTCGGCCCCTCGGGCGCCGGCAAGTCGACACTGCTGCGCTGCATCGACTTCCTCGAGCGCCCCGACAGCGGGCGGATCGTGCTGGGCGACCTCGTGGTCGACGCCGCCGCTGCCACGCGAGCCGAGATCCTGCGCCTGCGCCGCAGCACCGCGATGGTGTTCCAGCAGTTCCACCTGTTCTCGCGCAAGACCGCGCTCGAGAACGTGGCCGAGGGGCTGCGGGTGATCAGCGGTCTCGATCGGCGGGACGCGGATCGCGAGGCGCGCGAGCAACTCGCCCGAGTCGGCCTGTCGGCGCACGAGGGCCACTACCCGGCCCAGCTCTCGGGCGGTCAGCAGCAGCGCGTCGGCATCGCTCGGGCACTCGCCATGAAACCCCGCCTGCTGCTGCTCGACGAGCCGACGAGCGCGCTCGACCCAGAACTCGTCGGCGAGGTGCTCGCCTCGATCCGCGCCATCGCCGCCGAGGGGCAGACCATGGCGATCGTGTCGCACGAGATGAATTTCGTGCGGCAGGTCGCCGGCAGGGTCGTGTTCCTCGAGGGCGGGCGGATCCTCGACGACGCCGCCCCCGAAACGTTCTTCGGCCCCGACACGAGCGACCGCACCCGCGCCTTCCTGCGCGAATACCACCTGGCCCTCGGCGGCCCCGAATACCAGATCTGACAGGAGCACCATGACCAGCACGCCCCGCCCGCTGCGGCATCTCGGGTTCATCCACCTCGTGCCCTTCGACCGCGACGACCCCCGCCGCGGCCTCGAAGAGGGCATCGAGCTCTTCGAGTACGCCGAGCAGCTCGGCCTCGACAGCGGATGGGTGCGCACGAGGCACCTGCAATACGGACTCTCTTCGCCGGCCGCCTTCTTCTCGGCGGTCGCGCAGCGCACCGAGCGCATCGGGCTCGGCACGGCCGTGATCCCCGTCGGGCACGAGAACCCGTTCAAGCTCGCCGAGGATCTCGGCACCGCCGACGTGCTCTCGGGCGGCCGCCTGCTGCCCGGCCTCAGCGTGCACGCTCCCGGATACCCCGACGACGCGGTCAACGACCTCGTGCACGACGCGGGCTGGCGCGAGGAGGATTACGGTTACGGCCGCATCGAGCGCCTGCGCAGCCTGCTCGCCGGCGAGCGCGTGCGCGACGTGCCCGAGTACAACGGCATCGGCGGCGACTTCGACTCGGAACGGGTCGAACCGCACAGCCCCGGCCTCTCCGAGCGCCTCTGGTACGGAGGCGGATCCCTGCGCTCGGCCGAGTGGGCCGGCAGCGCCGGCGTCAACTGGCTCGTCAGCAACATCAGCTCGGCTGAGAACGGCGTCACCGACTTCTCCGCGGCGCAGCGTGCGCAGATCGACGCCTTCCGCGCGGCCCACCCCGCCGGGGAGCGCGCCCGCGCCACGGTCGCCCGCGTGATCGTGCCCACCGACGGCGCCACCGCGGAGCAGCAGGCGAAGTATCACGCCTACGCCGAGGCGCGCACGCCCCGCACTCGCAAGGTGCACGGCAAGAACACGATCATCGCGCTCGACGTGCTCGGCTCGCTCGACGAGATCGTCGATTACATCCGCGGCGACATCGCCTTCCAGGCGGCCGACGACTACCTGTTCGAGCTGCCCTTCGAGTTCGAGCTCGACGACTGGAAGCAGATCCTGCACCAGCTCGCCACCCGCATCGGCCCCGCCCTCGGCTGGCGCCCGGCGGGGGAGCGCGCTGCCGAGGGCGCTGGCGCTCAGTCCGCGGATGACCGTCATGCGCCGAGCAGTCCGGATCGGAGCGGGGCCGCCGACGGCGAAGCCGAGACGCTCTCGCGCGAGCAGCGGGAGGCGATTCGCGCATGAGCCTCGAAACAGCGGTGCAGGCGCGACCGGTGCAGGCGGGCTCTGCGCAGGCGGGGCCGGTGCAGGCGACAGTGCCGACCGCGCCGACCGTGCCGGTAGAGCGGTCGGCGGCGAACGGGCATGCCGATCCGACGCCCGCCTCTTTCACCCTCAGACGAGTTCGCAGCGATGAGTACGAGGCCGTCGACCGGCTCATCGCCGAGGCGTACGCCCACGACTACGGCGAGAGCGACGAGAGCGGCGACCCCATGCGCAGCTCGGCCGTGCGGGATCGCACCCACGAGGTGTGGGTGGCGGTCGACGCCGACGGCGAACTGATCGGCAGCGTGACCTTCCGCGCCGCGGGCGGACCGCCGCTCCACGAGGACTTCGCCGAGCACGAACTCGATCTGCGGCTGCTCGGAGTCTCGCCGCGCGCTCGCCGCCGAGGGGTCGCGGCCGCACTCATGCGCCTGGTCGCCGAGGAGGCCGAGCGGTCCGGATTCACCGCGGTGGCTCTCAAGACCGCTCCGAACATGCGCGGCGCTCACGCCCTCTACGAAGCCCTCGGTTTCGTGCGCGCCCCCGAGCGCGACGGGCTGTGGATCGGCGGCGAAAAGCTGCTCGATCTCTACACCTACATCCTGCCGCTGCCCAGTCTCGCCACGGAGAGCGTGGTAGATCCGACGGCCGCCCGTTCGGTGCTGGGGCGGTTCCCCTCGGGCGTCGTGGCGATCACAGCTGCGCTCCGCTCGGCGCAGGGCCGGCCCGCGGCGCTCGTCATCCAGTCGTTCGTATCGCTCTCGATCGACCCGCCTCGCGTGCTGCTCTCGGTGGGGAAGGCCTCGACCAGCTGGCCCCGCATCGCGGAGAGCGGCAGCTTCGCGGCGACCGTGCTCTCCGAGACGCAGGGCCCGCTCGCGAGAAGGATCGCCAAGCCCGGGGCTCCGGGCAAACTCGAGGGGGTGCCGACGGCACCGTCCCCGCAGCACGGGCACCCCGTACTCATCGAGGGCGCCGCCTGGTTCGAGTGCGAGATCCGGGAGGAGTTCGACGGAGGCGATCACCGCATCGTCATCGCCGACGTGCTCGGCTTCGGTGCGCTGCACCGCCCGGAGCGTCCGCTCGTGTTCGCCGGATCCCGCTTCGCGGGCGTGCGCCCGGTCGCGACGGCTCCGACCGCGCCGGCCCCGACCGCGCCGGCCCCGGCCGCGCCTTGACCCTCGGCCCGTGAGGCGCCCCGCCGCACGGGAACTCCCAGACATCGCGACCGTAGAATGGAGCCGTGAGCGACAAACTGCTGCATCTGGTGCGCCACGGCGAGGTGCACAACCCGGATCGAGTGCTGTACGGACGCATTCCGGGCTTCCGCCTGTCCGAGCTCGGGCACCGCATGGCGGAGGCCGCCGCGCTCGAACTGGCCGGCAGCGACCGCCTGGTGGCCAAGTTGATCGCCTCGCCGCTCGAACGGGCCCAGCAGTCGGCGCGCCCCATCGCAAGCGCGCTGAGCCTCGAGATCGCCACGGACGAGCGCATCATCGAACCCACCAATGCCTTCGAGGGCATGGTGAAGTCGGGTGGCGGGTCGGCGTTCAAGAACCCGCGCTACTGGCATCGCTTCGTGAACCCGCTGCGCCCCAGCTGGGGCGAGCCCTACCGGCAGATCGCATCGCGCATGCGCGACGCGATGGACGAAGCCTGGGAGAACACCCGCGGCGGCGACATCGTGATGGTCTCGCACCAGGCCCCCATCTGGATCGCGCACCTCGACATCGTCGGCAAGCCGCTCGCGCACAACCCCGCGAAGCGCCGCTGCGACCTCTCGAGCATCACGACTTTTGAGAAGCGCGGAGAGCGCTGGTTCGAGGTCGACTACCGAACCCCGGCCGCCGGCCTCACCGAGGACGCGGTCGACGTGGGGGCCGTATGAGCCGCGCGGACCGTATGAGGGATGAGGACCGCGCCAATCGCGCGAGCGGTCAGGCGCACGGCCGTGCCCGCACCCGCCTGGCGGCGCTCGCCCTGCCGCTCGCGGGCGCGCTGCTGCTGGCCGGCTGCGGCGGGGGCGGCGAGAACCTCTCGAAGCAGTGGAGCGAGTCGAGCGAGAAGGGCTATGTCGCGGGCGACGGATCGTCGGTGAGCATCGTCCCCTCCGAGCGCACCGAGCCCGTCGAGTACTCCGGGGAGACCGAGACCGGCGAGACGTTCGGATCCGACGACACTATCGGCGGTGTCACGGTGGTCAATTTCTGGTACGCGGGCTGCGCGCCGTGCCGGGCCGAGGCTCCCGATCTCGTCGCCGCCTACGAGGAGTTCGCTCCGCAGGGTGTGCACTTCGTCGGTGTGAACACGCGCGACCAGGTGGAGCAGGCGCGACAGTTCTCGGAGCAGTTCGGCATCGAGTACCCGTCGATCATGGACAGCCCTGGCGGACGCGAGGTGCAGCGCGCCTTCGCCGGCCAGGTGCCGCTCAACGCGGTGCCCACCACGCTCGTGCTCGACACCGAGGGGCGCGTCGCCCACCGCGTGCTCGGGCAGCTCGCCGGGGAATCCCAGCTGCGCACCCTCATCACGGAGACCCTGGCCGAGGGCGCCGAAGACGCCGAGAGCGCGGGGGACGGATCCGGAGCCGGATCCGGATCCAGCCCCGCCGAGTCCCCCGCCGCCGACGAGACCCCGGCCGAGTAGCGCCGGTGGGTCTGCAGGACATCGTCGCTGACGGGCAGCTGCTCGTCGCCTCGCTGATCGCCGTCGCCGCCGGACTGCTGTCGTTCCTGTCGCCCTGCGTGCTGCCGTTGATCCCCGGCTACCTCGCCTACGTCTCGGGAGTCGCGGGCACGGGCACGGGCAGCGCCGCCGGCGCCGACCCCGCGCGCGCCCGCCGCTCGGAGCGCCGACGCATGGTGATCGGCGCTTTGCTGTTCGTGCTCGGCTTCACCGCGGTGTTCCTGGCTCTCTTCGTGCTGCTCGGCGCTGTGGGCATGTGGATCTGGGAGTGGGAGGAGATCATCACGCGCGTCGCGGGCGTGGTGGTGATCCTGATGGGTCTGGTCTTCATGGGCGCGTTCTCCCGCCTGCAGCGCACGAGCCGCATGAAGCTCAAGCCGCGGGTCGGCCTGGTGGGCGCGCCGCTGCTGGGAATCGTGTTCGCGGTGGGCTGGGCGCCCTGCATGGGGCCGACCCTGGGCACCATCGGCCTGCTCGCCGCGCAGCAGGGCTCGATCGCACGCGCCGCGATCCTCGCCGTCGCCTACTGTCTCGGCCTCGGCCTGCCGTTCATCCTCGCGGCCTTCGGGTTCGGGTGGATGACGCAGACCATGACATTCTTCAAACGGCATATACGGGCCGTGAATCTGATCGGCGGCGCGCTGCTGATCCTCATCGGTCTCCTGCTGGTGACCGGACTCTGGAGTCGGATGATGTTTGCACTGCAGGCGGTGATCGGCGGATATGTCACGCCCCTCTGATTACGACGACGGCACGGGCGCGGGTGGGTCGCTCCGGGCGGAATCACCCGAAATCGGGTTCGTCGGCTGGATGCGCTGGTTCTGGCGGCAGCTCACGAGCATGCGGGTCGCCCTGATCCTGCTTCTGCTGCTCGCCGTCGCGGCGATCCCCGGCTCCCTCGTGCCCCAGCGCAGCGCCGACCCCAACGGCGTGGTGCAGTACGAGCAGGATCATCCGAAGCTCTTCCCGATCCTCGACGCCTTCCCGATCCAGGCATTCGACGTGTACGGGTCGGTGTGGTTCTCGGCCATCTACCTGCTGCTGTTCATCTCGTTGATCGGCTGCGTGCTGCCCCGCCTCGTGCACCACTGGCGGGCATGGCGCGGGCAGCCCCCGAAGACCCCAGCTCGCCTGCAGCGCATGGCCGGTTACACCGAGGTGCGGGTCTCGAATCCCGAGGCGAGCGAGGAGGATCGCGTGGCCTTCGCCGAGCGCGCCGTCGCCGAGGCCGCGGGGGTGCTGAAGAAGCTGCGGTACCGGGTGCAGGTGCAGCGCGCCTCGCGTCGCGGCGTGGAAGAGGTGTCGGTGTCGGCCGAGCGCGGGTATCTGCGCGAGACCGGTAATCTGCTCTTCCACGCATCCCTGCTCGGAGTGCTGATCAGCGTCGGTATCGGCGGCGTGTACACCTTCAACGGGCAGAAGGTGATCATCGAGGGCGAGACCCTCATCAACCAGCTGATCGACTACGACACCGCCACCTCGGGTCGCGCATTCGACAGTTCGAGCCTGGAGCCGTTCAGCCTGCGGCTCGACTCGCTCGATGTCACCTACAACACCCCCGACGACGGCAACATCGATGCGATCGGCCTCGTGAAGGACTACGTCGCGAATGTCACGCTCACCGATGCCGACGGCACGCAGACCGAGGACAAGGTACGCGTCAATCACCCGCTGCGAGTGCACGGCTCGCCCATCTACCTGATCGCCAACGGTTACGCCCCGGAGATCACGATCCGCAACGCGGAGGGCACGGTGGTCTACAGCGAGGCGATGCCGTTCATTCCGCAGGACAACCTCAATATGACGTCGCTCGGCGTGGTGAAGGTGCCGCACGGCATCGTCGACGAGTCGGGCGAGCAGACGCAGCTCGGGCTGCGCGGATTCTTCTACCCCACGCAGACTGAGCTCGACACCGGGGCCTACACCTCGAACTACCCCGACCTCGAGAACCCGGTGCTCACGCTCGACGTGTTCACCGGTGACCTCGGCATCGACAGCGGGGTGCCGCAGTCCGTGTACGTGCTCGACACCGAAGGCATGGAGCAGCTGACCGGTCGCGCCGTCGACCGCGACTCGCTGGAGCTCAGGCCAGGCGAGACCAAAGACCTGCCGAACGGGCTCGGTACCATCTCGCTCGACTCTGTGCCGCGGTACGCGTCGTTCGACGTGATGCAGAACCCCGCGCAGACGTGGGTGCTCGTGTTCGCGCTGCTCGCGCTCGGGGGCCTGCTGTGGTCGCTGTTCGTGGCGCGCAGGCGCATGTGGGTCAAGGCGGTGCTCACCGAGGACGGCGTCGTGCTGCAGTACGCCGGTCTGGCGCGCGGCGATGACCCGGCGCTGGAGCGCGCGGTCGAGGAACTGCGGGATCGCCACCGCGAGCTGCTGTAGTCGGTGTGGGGGATCCTGCCCTGCCCTGCCCTGCCCTGCCCTGCCCTGCCCTGCCCTGCCCTTTCCTTTCCTCCTTCCCTCCTTCCCTCCCTGCTGGTCCCTCGGTCCCCGTCGAGATACGGATCTCGCAGCTCGAGTCGCGATCCCGCATGCGAGATCCGTATCTCGACGGGGTCGTTGCTGCCCCGCGGGGTCAGCCGAGCTTCGGCTGCGGGCGGATCCGGATCGCTGACTCGGCATCGCGCCCGAAAGTCTCGTCGAGCAACCGCGCGAGCCCTGCGGGAACACGACGTGCAGTGCGCCCGCTGAACCGGAGCATGCTCTGCCCAGCCGCGAGCAGATCCTGGGTCAGATCTTCGTGATACAGGACCCGGATCCGCCAGCCGGCGTCGCGAGCCCCCTGGTGCTTGCGCGCGTCACGCTTCCGCTGCTCACGCGAGAACAGGTGCTGGTCACCGTCGTACTCGAAGAGACTGCGGCTCTTGCGGTCGACGGCGTCGAAGCGTCCGATCCACACTCCGCACTGGTCGTGGATCTCGGCCTGCAGCTCCAGTTCCGGCATTCCGGCGCGGGCTCCCGCCAGCCTCATCAGCGTCTCCATGCGCGATTCGGCTCCCACGCGCGCGAGGGCTGCGGCAGCGCGGAAGCGGATCACCCCTCTCCCGGATGCGGTCTCCGCGAACTCCCGTAGTTCCTCGGGGAGCACGAGCAGGTGCGGATCGTAACGGTGGGGGTCCTTCCGCAGCAGGTGGTCGAGGGCGACCACGAGCTCGCGGAACGGGAGTGTCGTCGCTGCTTGCAACACCGCCTGCAACGGTGCGGCGACGGGAATCCAGTCCTCTCCCTCGGGCACCGAGCAGGGGTATTCCGGAGCGTCGATGGTGTGCCGGTGCCCCGCTGCGCCGATGCACTCGACCCGCGCCGATCGAGGAGGCGAGGATACGTCGACCGGCGCTCCACGTGGCACCCAGATCGGGCACCCGAGCAGTGCGAGAGCGGTAGCGTGGCTGAACCGATCACCTGGGCGCAGCCGGGGCACGTACTCGAGAGCGCGTCCGTAGAGGGTGTCGGCTGGCGGGGCACAGCTGCGCACCCCGCTGAACGGGCGATGCCAGCGCGGGTGCGCGAGGGCGCCACGGCCCCAGCCCTGCTCCATCGCATCCCTGACGAGGAACGGCCGGTCGGGTAGGGCGAGGCGGGGAAGCTCTAGATGGGAAGTCATGCTTCATGCTCGCGCGCGGGCCGCTGCCTAGAGGGCTTGCTCACAGGCTTTCGCGGGCTCCGAGGGAGACTGTGCGATTTCTGCTGCCTGTGAGCGAAGTAGGGCCGCCGATACTTCGCGAGTTGAATGGCCTCGAAAGGCGGAAATCGCAGGGCAACCGTGGGCGCGGCATGCAAGATCCGTATCTCGGTAGCTCGCGGTGGGCTCGCGCGGTTGTTCGACGAGACTTTCGGCGCGATGCCGGGTCCGGGAAGCCGAGTCCGCGATACCGGGTCCGCGACCCCGAGTTCGCGATGCCGGGTCCGCGATCGCGATCCCGATCCCGAACCGCTGGGCGCATGATGGCCCTCCAAGGGCCCCCTCGAGATACGGATCTCGCATGCTGAGTCGCGAATGGAGCTGCGAAAGTCGTATCTCGGCGGGGTTCATCCGGATATGGGTGCCGTCGGAGCGGGCACCGGCGGGCGTCGGGACGGTGCGCATCGGGTGGGCGGGCACCGGGTGGGCAGGAATGCGGGACGGCAGGGCGCAACGGAGCACGGGCGGGCGTCGGGACGGCAGGGCGCGACGGGGCACGGGCGGGCCGGGAACGCGGAAGGCGGGGTTCGGGATCGCGATCCCGAACCCCGCCTTCCGCGGGAAGAAGCCTAGAAGCGCCAGACAGCGGCTTCGAAGCCGGCCGGGGGCGAGGGCGTCCAGTGCTCGTTCTTGCCGACAAGGCCCGATCCGCCGGGGTTGTTCGACTCGATGATGGTGAAGGTGCCGTCGTCGTGCACCTCGGTGATGAGCACCGTGTGCACGCCAGTGACCCACGAGGTGGGGGAGTCGATGTACTCGTACTGGATGAGGTCGCCGGGAGCAGCTGTGGCCAGTGTCATACGGGTCGCGTTGTCGTAGTTCGAGACGGGGTTACCGCCCCCGCCCCAGTTGCCGCCGCCCGCGCGGATCCAGCGCTGCGCCGACATGATGCACTCGCCGGGCGCGCTCCAACCGGTGGGGCGGCTCGTGCCGACCTCGCTCTCGGCAAGCTCGATCGTGGCGGCCACGTCGAAGTTGTGGGGGACGGTCGCGACCTCGTCGATGGCGAGAACCGCGTCGATCGATGCGCCGGCGATGGCGTCCTCGCCCGTGGTGTCGAGCGTCTGCGAGAGCTGAGTGGCCGGCTGCACCGCAGCGACCGAGAAGTCTTCGACAGGAGCACTCGCGACAGCCGGGGCGGCGCCGAAGGCGAACGTGACGGATGAGACCAGGCCGACTACGAATGCCTTGGCGGATACTCTCACGCGATACTCCTGGGTTGTCCAACAAAAAGCGCCCGGCATTGGCCCGAGCGCCTCATCTAGTATGCGTTACCAATCCGTTACTTTCAAGTGCATGTCTGAGAATGTTTTCAGTTTCGCGTTTCAGGCCCGGTTTTCGATGCACGGGATGAACCCGCTAGACTGGGGACGTTGGCCTTTCGAGGCCAGCGAGGAGGATTCGCCTAGCGGCCTATGGCGCACGCCTGGAACGCGTGTTGGGTTAACGCCCTCGGGGGTTCAAATCCCCCATCCTCCGCCAAAACCCCCATTGCTCCGCGATGGGGGTTTTCGCGTTCCCGAGCCCCCTCGAGGCCCTCCCGTCGCATCGCGTAGGTTGGAGATGTCGCTGCAACACGCAGCTGAAGCAAGAAGTCAACGACGACAAGAGGACTCAATGACTCTCACCACACAAATCGCGGCCTGGTGGCGCGAGCACCGGGCGTTCACCCTGGCGAGCATCACCGCGCTGTTCATCCTGCTGTTCACGGTCGGGGGCGCGGTGGGCGCCGCCAACGCGCTCATGCAGACGAAGAGCGATGTGAAGGGCAAGACCTTCACCATCGCGACCGACACCACCTGGGCGCCCTTCGAGTTCCAGCGCGACGGCGAGCTCAGAGGCATCGATATCGACCTCATCAACGCCATCGCCGAGGATCAGGGCTTCGACGTCGAGATCGACGTGCTCGGCTTCGACGGGGCGCTCGCGGCGGTGCAATCGGGTCAGGCCGATGCCGTCATGGCGGGCATGTCCATCACCGACGAGCGGAAGGAGACCTTCGACTTCTCCAACCCGTACTTCGACTCCGGAATCCAGATGGCCGTCGCCCAGAACGACGACTCGATCAAGGGCTACGAGGACCTCGAGGGTCAGACGGTGTCGGCGAAGACCGGCACCGAGGGGTTCGCGTTCGCCGAGGCGCTCGGCGAGGAGCACGGCTTCACCGTCACGGGCTTCCAGGACGCCGCGGACGCGTACGGCGACGTGACCGCCGGCAACTCGGCCGCCGTCTTCGACGACTACCCGATCCTCGCCTACGGAATCGCCACGGGCAACGTTCCCCTCAAAACGGTCACCGAGCAGGAGAAGGCCTCCAGCTATGGCATGGGGGTGAAGAAGGGCGAGAACGCCGAACTGCGGGAGGCGTTCAACGAGGGCCTGAAGAACCTCATCGACGACGGAACGTACCAGGCGATCCTCGACGACTACCTCGGCGAGGACGCGCCCGATGCGGCGACGATCGGCGGCGGCAAGGCCGCGCTCGGCAACGAGAAGATCGACCCCGGCGAGCCGGGTGATCTGCCGAAGCACCCGGGTTTCGCGACCGATACCCCGAAGACCAACGGCGAGTTCGTCATCGCGACCGACACGACCTTCGCGCCATTCATCTACCAGCTCGACGGCAAGAACGTCGGCATCGACATGGATCTGCTGCAGGCGATCGCCGCGAACCAGGGTTTCGAGGTCGAGGTGAAGACGCTCGGCTTCGACGCGGCGCTGCAGGCCGTGCAGGCGGGCCAGGCCGACGGCGTGATCGCCGGCATGAGCATCACCGATGAGCGCAAGCAGGTATTCGACTTCTCCGACTCCTACTACGAGTCGGGTGTGCAGATGGCGGTAGCCGAGAACAGCGACATCACCTCGTACGAGGATCTCGAGGGCCAGACGGTCGCGGTGAAGACCGGCACCGTCGGCTACGACTTCGCGCAGGAGCTCAGCGAGAAGGTGGGCTTCGAGGTCAATGCCTTCCAGGATTCGGCCGACATGTACAACGACGTCGCGACCGGCAACTCGGCCGCGACGTTCGAGGACGCCCCCGTGCTGCAGTTCGGCATCGCATCGGGCAACGTGCCGCTGAAGATCGTCACCGATCCCGAGCCGGGCGCCGACTACGGCTTCGCGGTGCTCAAGGGCCAGAACGCCGAGCTGCTGCAGATGTTCAACGACGGCCTGCAGAACGCGAAGGACACGGGCGTCTACCAGATGATCATCGACCGCTACCTCGCGATCGACGAGGCGGAGGGCGGCGGCAGCTCCTTCTGGAGCCTGATCGGCGCCTCGATGCCCACACTGCTGCACGGCCTGCTGCTCACGCTGCTCGCGACGGCGCTCGCGATCTTCTTCGCGATGATCCTCGGCATCGTCTTCGGCATTCTCAAGCTCTCGAGAAACGTCGTGCTCAGACAGCTCGCCTCCGCCTACGTCAACATCTTCCGAGGCACACCGGTGCTGGTGCAGGCGTTCTTCTTCTACTTCGGTGTTCCGGCCGTGACCGGTCAACCGCTCGACGCGCTCACCGCCGGCGTGATCACGCTCTCGCTCAACGCCGGCGCCTACATCACCGAGGTCGTGCGAGGCGGCGTGCAGTCGGTCGATCCGGGCCAGATGGAGGCCGCGCGCTCGCTCGGCATGGGATGGGGCGCTTCGATGCGCCGCGTCGTGATGCCGCAGGCGTTCAAGATCATGACGCCCAACCTCATCAACCAGTTCATCATCACGCTGAAGGACACGTCGCTGCTCTCGGTGCTCGGCTTCGCGGAGCTCACCTACCAGGGCCGCATCGTGATCGCCTCGACCTTCCGCTCCTTCGAGATCTGGATCGTGGTCGGCGCCATGTACTTCATCGTGATCTGGCTGCTCACGGTGCTGTCCAACTGGTTCGACCGGAAGTTCAATAAGTAGGGATGATCATGACGAACAACGAACCCACGTACACGCGTCCGGTCGCCACGGTCGACAACCCGATCGAGGTGCGGGACCTCCATAAGTCGTTCGGCAAGAACAACGTGCTGACCGGCATCGATCTCTCCATCGCGAACGGCGAGGTCGTCGCCGTGATCGGCCCCTCGGGATCGGGCAAGTCGACGCTGCTGCGCTGCCTCAATCGCCTCGAGGAGGTCACGAGCGGCGAGGTGCTGATCGTCGGCGAGAACATCGCGACGGCGAAGGGGAAGGATCTCGACACCGTGCGCCAGCGGGTCGGCATGGTGTTCCAGCACTTCAACCTGTTCCCGCACATGACGGCGCTCGAGAACGTGATGCTGGCGCCGACGGAGCTGCGGAAGCAGAGCAAGGCCGAGGCCCGCGCCCGCGCGCGCGAACTGCTCGAGCGCGTCGGCCTCGGCGATAAGGCCGACGCCCGCCCGGCCTCGCTCTCGGGCGGTCAGAAGCAGCGCGTCGCGATCGCTCGCGCGCTCGCCATGAGCCCGGAGATCATGCTCTTCGACGAGGCGACGAGCGCTCTCGATCCTGAGATGGTGGGCGAGGTACTGCAGGTGATCCGGGATCTCGCCGCCTCCGGTATGACGATGGTGCTCGTGACCCATGAGATGGGCTTCGCCCGCGAGGTCGCCGATCGCGTCGTGTTCATGGCCGACGGCAAGGTCGTCGAGAGCGGCGCGCCGGCCGATCTCTTCGACCACCCTCGCGAGGAGCGCACGCAGGACTTCCTCTCGAAGGTCCTGTGATCGGGGGATGGGCGATCCCGATCTCCTGTTGAGGAACCGGGATCGCCCCGCCCCGCCGTCCCGCCCCTCGGCAGGCGCAGGGGGCGCAGGGTCCGCGGCCCCGGCCCCGAAGCTGAACCGCGGATCCTGACCCTGCAGTGCGCATACACCGCAGGGTCGTGCCGGAGCGGCGGGCTCACCCGCGGCTCCGGCACACGCACCGGGTATCCCCGGTGCAGTCTTCGCATCTCCCGGTCAGAGGGACTTCAGGATCTGCTCGGCGGCTGCGAGGCCGCTCGAGTGCGCGGCGCCGACACTGCTCTTGATCGCTCCGCACCAGAAGACCGTATCGTTGATCGGCCGGTACAGAACCTCCTCGTTGCGCGGACCGGTCGCGTAGGCGCCGTACGCGAACTCATCCTCGCGCCAGTCGTAGTTGGAGGCGTTCACGTAGTCGATGCCCTCGTCGCCCACGATCTTGCGCACGCCGGCGAGCGCTGCATCGAACCGCTCCTGCTCGGGCAGTGCCAGCAGCTCGCGCGCACGGTCCCCGGTGTCCCAGGCGACGATCACGTGGCCGGGGTGCGCCTCCTGTTCTCTTCTGGTCGGGGCCGGGGTCGGTATTCGGGTATCGGGGTATGCCTCCCCGAGGACTGCGGCGAGCGGATCCCGCCCGCTCTCGCCTACTTCACGTCGCCCGCCGCGGCGGCCTTCTGCGAGAAGTAGACGGGGATGAGCGACAGCAGGATCATCACGGTGGCGACCACGTTGACCTGGTTCACCTCGTTCGGTCGCGCCATCTGGTTCATGATCCACAGCGGCAGAGTCTCGACTCCGGGCGGCGCTGTGAAGATGGTCACCACGATCTCGTCGAACGAGAGCGCGAAGGCGAGCAGGCCGCCGGCGATGAACGCGCTGCGGAACTGCGGGAAGGTGACGAGCCGGAACGTCTGGCCGATCCCGGCTCCGAGATCCATCGAGGCTTCTTCGAGATTGGGGTTCATGCGGCGCAGCCGCGCGATGACGTTGTTGAAGACCATCACCACGCAGAACGTGGCGTGCGCGATGATCATGCCCCAGTAGCCGACGTTGATCCCCATCGGCTTGAGCACCTGGTGGAAGGTGTTTGACAGCGCCACACCGGTGACGATGCCGGGCAGGGTGATCGGCAGCACGATGAGCAGATTGACGGTGTTCTGGCCGAAGAACTTGAAGCGCTGCAGTGCGAAGGCGGCGAGGGTGCCGAGCACGAGCGCGAATGCCGTGGCGACGCCGGCGACGATCACCGAGTTGAGCAGCGCGGCGTGCACGGCCGGGTTGCCGAGCGCCTTCCCCCACCACTCGAGCGAGAAACCGGGGATGGGCCAGCCGGCGACCCTGCCCGAGTTGAACGAGTTCATGACGATCACGAACAGCGGGATGTACATGAAGCCCATGACGATGAGCGTGATGACGGCCAGCGCGATCTTGGTGGCCCGGTTCAGGCGAAGCATGTCGGTCTCCTTCGGCCTACAGGTTGTTGAGCGCGCCCGTGCGGCGCACGGCGGCGAGGTAGATGACCACCAGCACGATCGGCACGACCGAGAAGGCTGCGGCCAGCGGCGGGTTGAGGTTGATGTTCTGCGCGATGATGCTGCCGATCATCTGCGTGGACCCGCCGACGTACATGGCTGCGATGTAGTCACCGAGGCTCAGTGAGAAGGTGAAGATCGAGCCCGCGATGAGGGAGGGCAGCAGCAGCGGGGCGACGACGGTGCGGATCGTGCGGAAGCCGCTGGCACCGAGGTCCGACGAGGCGTCGAAGAGGTTGGCGGGGATCTGCGATACGGCCGCGTAAACCGGGATCGCCATGTACGGGAACCACAGATAGACGAGGGTGAGGATCACGGTCAGCTGGCCGAGGCCCGGCCCCTCGACGCCGAGCGGCGAGAGCGACCAGTTGAAGAAGCCGTTGTCGGTCCAGACGAGACGCATCGCGATGATCTTCACGAGGTAGCCGGCCCAGAGGGGCAGCGTCACGAGCACGGCGAGCACGGCGCGCAGCTTCGGCCCCGCGATCTTCGCCATGAACACGGCGAGCGGCACCGAGAACACCGCGCAGATCGCGGTCACGGCGAGGGCGATGCCGAGTGTGCGCAGCGCGGTGTCGCGGAAAGCGGCGACGCTCACGATCTGCTGGAAGTTCTCGAGCGTGAAGCCCGGCTTGACCCGGGAGGTGAAGGGATCTGTCGTCCAGAACGCCGTGATCAGCAGCAGCGCGAGCGAGAGGATGTAGACGCCGACGAGCCAGGTCATCGGCAGGGTCAGCAGGGAGGCCAGGCGGGCTCTCGGGTGCCGGTAGAGCGCGGTCGAGAGCGGCTTCGGGCGGCGCTCGAGAACATTCTGGGAGGTCATCGGGGGTCCTCGCTCACGTGGGGCTGCGGGTGGTGGGATGCGGGTGGATCGGGGCGGATCCCGGCGCTGCGCCAGGATCCGCCCCGGGGGTCAGGGCCTGCTCAGCCCTTCACCGTCGCCCAGGCGCTGGTCCAGTCCTGGTAGTTGGTGCACTGCACATCGGTGCGACCGTCGAGGCACTGATCGATGGGGGTGGTCCAGAACCACACCTTCTTGTAGTACTCCTCGTCGGTGGCGTTGTAGTAGTCGCAGTGCTCCTTGGCCTCGTCGCTCGTCTCGCAGAACGCCGCGTTCGCGGGGGCCATGCCGAAGTTCATCGCGATCTGGCCGTTCACCTCGGGCGAGCTCGTGTAGTCCATCCAGGCGTAAGCGCAGTTGGGGTGCTTGGCGTCGGCGGCGAGCATCCAGGCGTCCGACCAACCGGTCGAGCCCTCCTGGGGCAGCACGCTCTTGAACTTCTCGTCCTGCGTCGCCTTGCGCAGCACCTCCCACGAGGTGCCGATGACGGAGTTGCCGCCGGTGAACGAGGTGACGTTCGTCGCGGGCGACCAGTACTCCGAGACCATCTTGTTCTGCTGCTTGAGCAGGTCGACGGCGGCCGCGAGCTGCTCCTCGTCGAGCGCGTAGGGGTTCTCGATCCCGAGATCCGGCTGCGTCTCCATGAGGTAGATGGCGGCGTCGGCGATGTAGATGGGGCTGTCGTAGGCGGCGATCTTGCCGGCGTAGGGGCTGTCCTCCTCCCACACCACATCCCAGCTCGTGGGTTCCTCGGTCACGATCTCGCTGTTGTACTCGAGGATGTTCGCGCCCCGCCCGATCGGGATGCCGTAGACGTTGCCGTTTAGCGTGTCGTAGAGCTGGCCCTTCATGCCCTCGACGATGTCGTCGCCGAAGTTCGGGATCAGCTCGGTGTTGAGGGGCTGCACGTTGCCGTCGACGATGAGGCGAAGGCTCGCATCGCCCGATGCGGAGACGAGGTCGTACTCCCCGGTGCGCATGAGCTGCACGGCCTCGTCGCTGGTCGCGAAGATCTTGCGGTTGACCGTGCAGCCGGTCTCGGCAGTGAACTGATCCGCCCATGCCGGCTCGACGAAGCCGGACCAGGCGAGGATGTTCACCTCGTTCTCGGTGTCGCCGAGCTCCTCCATCATGGGGACGTCGGGCACGTCGATCTGCAGGCCGCCGGCCTCTTCGCCTCCGCCTCCCGTGCCGCCGTCGCTGGCGCAGCCCGAGAGCGCGAGGCCGACCGCGGCTGCGAGGGCCGCGGGGATGAGCAGTTTCTTGTTCATCATTACTCCTTTGTAGTGCGGGTTCTTGGTGGTGGATGGGGCGGATCAGACCCGAGCGGGTTCGCCGGGAACCGCCACGGCGTGATCGCGCTCGAAGCGGAGGCTGACGCTGTCGCCGCGCCGCACGCTCGGGTCGGTGCGCGGGGTCTGGTTGTTCTGCTTCTCCGCGATGAAGCGCATGCCGCTCTCCGTTTCGACGAGATAGCGGGTGTGGGCGCCCGCGTAGACGGTCTCGAGCACTCGACCCGGCAGCGAGACCGTGCCGGCCGCGGCGGGGGCGGTCGGATCGGCGAGCTGCACCCGCTCGGGGCGCACGCTGTGGGGCGACGAGTCGCCCAGGATCGCGAGGGCGGTGTTGCCGGCGAGCAGATTGGTGATGCCGAGGAACCGGGCCACGAACTCGGTCTGCGGAAACTCGTAGACCTCGCGGGGGCTGCCGACCTGCTCGATCTTGCCGTCGTTGAACACGGCGACCCGGTCGGAGAGGGTGAGCGCCTCCTCCTGGTCGTGGGTGACGAAGACGAAGGTGATCCCCACGTCGCGCTGGATCTGCTTGAGCTCGAACTGCATCTGCTCGCGAAGCTGCTTGTCGAGTGCGCCGAGCGGCTCGTCGAGCAGCAGCACCTTGGGGCGGAGGATCAGCGCGCGCGCCAGGGCGATGCGTTGGCGCTGGCCTCCCGAGAGCTGCGAGGGGCGACGCTCGGCCACGTGCGAGAGTTGCACCTGCTCGAGGGCTTCTCCGACGAGGCGTGCTCGCTCGCCCTTGGAGACGCCGCGCACCTTCAGGCCGTACGCGACGTTCTCGGCGATGCTGAGGTGCGGGAACAGGGCGTAGTCCTGGAATACCGTGTTGACCTCGCGGTCGAAGGGAGCCGAGGCTGTGACGTCGTTGCCGTGGAGCAGGATCCTGCCCGAGGTCGGCTCCTCGAACCCCGCGATCATGCGCAGCACCGTCGTCTTGCCGGATCCCGACGGGCCGAGCATCGAGAAGAACTCGCCGGCGCGGATGTCGATATTGAGGTCCTTGACCGCGACGAGGTCGCCGAACTGCTTGTGCACGCCCTGAACTGAGACGGCGATCTCACCGGGCTGAGGGGGTTCCGGCGTGGCAGGGGCGGCGGTGTTCGCCGCCCCTGCGGATCCTTCAGGAGATGTGGTGTGGCGCATGGTGCGGATGCTCCTCAACGTCGTTGTCGAAACTGGGGGTTCTCAGGAACCGATAGTTGAAACATAACATATGGGTTTATAGGTTTAAAAGCTCTCAGGAGTCACGAATGTCACGTTTCGGTCACGTTGCGATCCTCCTGGCCCGCCTAGCGGCAGGCCCGCGGCGGGGTGAGAGGACGTTACGGGATCGCCGCGCCTCAGCGAATCCTCACTCGTGGCGTGGGAAACTCTTCACGGATCCGCAGGAAGATCGGAGGTGTCGGTGACCGGTTCACTCACGCAGTCGCCCCCGAGTCGCCTCCGGACGGCGGCCTTCGCCCCGATCGGCGAGGAGGGCCGCACCGAGCAGGTCGTCTCGCGCATCGTGCAGGCGATCTCGGTCGGCGCCTTCACCGAGGGCGAGCGGCTGCCCAGCGAGACGGAGCTCTCCGGTCTGCTCGGTGTGGCCGTGGTGACCGTGCGCGAAGCGTTGGGAGCGCTGCGTCATCGCGGTCTCATTGAGACTCGACGCGGTCGGCACGGCGGCAGCTTCGTGCGCTCGAGCCATGGCTCGGTCGAGGAGGTGAACGCGAGGACGCTCGCCGCGATGCCCCGTGTCGCGCTCGCCGACCTTGGGGTGCACTACGAGGTGATCGTGAGTGCCTGTGCCGACTACGCCTGCCTCCGCGCCACCCCCGACGAACTCGACGTGGCGCGGGGCATTCTCGACGCCGCCCGCGACCTGCCCCCGCAACTCTGGCGCCGCCGCATCACGGAGGTGCAGCTCGAGCTCGCCGCGCTCAGTCAGTCGGTGCGGCTCACGACCGAGCACGTGCGCGTGCAGACCGAGTTCACGCCGCTGCTCGCGCTGCAGGATCACGACGACTCGGCGCGCCTGACGACGCATGACGCGCTCGTCGCCCAGATCGACGCGACCAGGGCCGGCGACTCCTCGAGGACCCGTGAGGTCGTGCGCGAGAGCGTGCGCGGCTCGGTGCGCTGGCTGGTCGCATTCCGCGCCGACCTCCTCGCCCGTCCGCACGAAGAAGCGTTTCGTGCCACACTTGAGTCACGACGGGCGGACGACCGCTCCGGATAACGGCCTCGAAGGGGAGGGACTGAGTGGGCACGGCAGCGGATCGGGCGCTCGACAGCGGGATCGAAGCGGTCGACGAGTTCTTCGACGGCGTTTTCGCGCCGCTCGACGCCTGGCTGCCCCGGTTGAGCGCGCAGCTGCACGAGCACCTGCGGGGCGGCCCGATGACCGGTGCGCAGCTCGCGGCGCTCGTCGAGGCGGACGCGCACGCGATCCTCGATCACTCCGGACGCCCGCTCTACGGCGCGGGCTACTGCGCGAGCGAGGCGGTCGTCTCGGAGGGCAACCCTCTGGCCTGGTGGCAGGGGCCCGAACGCAGCCTGCTCGCATCGTCCACGTTCGGGCCTGGTCAGGCGGCCATCGATCTCGTGCGCCTCGAGTGGTATCGGGTGCCCCAGGCGACGGGCGAACGCCACGTGGCCGGGCCCTTCGTCGATTACCTCTGCTCGAATGAGATCACGGTGACGTCGTCGATCCCGGTGATGCTCGACGGCCGGTTCTCGGGGGTGGTCTGCGCCGACGTGCTCGTCTCCTCGCTCGAGGGTGCGCTGCTGCCCAGCGTCGGGGAGCTTCCCGAGGCCACTCTCGTGAATGCGAGCGGCCGAGTGGTGGTGTCGAGCGATCCCGAGTATGAGACGGGCGACCGCTTCGCGGGCGGCGAGGTGGATGCGCTCGAGGGCTCGGTGCGGGTGGCCCGGTCGAGCCGATACCCCTTCGCGCTCGTCGTGCCGCGGTAGGCGGGCAGGGTGTCTCGCCGCACTGAATGTCGGTGGTTGCGCCTAGCATCGTGTGACTGGCACGTGCGTGCCTTTACTTCAGCGGTCGCGAGCGCGAGGCAGGGTTCTCGAATCTTCCCTTCGCTGCGTGACGTGCGGGCTGCCTGCGCCCCGTCCCGGCGCTCGCGATTTGTAATCGCTTGAGGGTGTCGGTGCCCGCTTCCTGCAAGCAGATGTGCCCTCGAAATACGCTCTGCGTGGGTGCTGATCCCATCCGCTGAGCGCGGCGGTCCCGCCGTTCACGGTCGTTCTGCGGCGAGGCTGCGCTGATCCGGAGCCGCGCCGGGAGGAGACCTGGAGCTGATCCGCGCGGATCCGAAACAGCTTCGTACGCAGCCGGAGAAGCCTCTTGACGTGCGCCCCGGATCACTCTACTATTCGTAATTGTCCATGGTTGTCCACGTACAAAGAAGTTCGGTGCGAATCAATGAAGATTGCGGTAGTCGGAAGCTACGGCGTTGGTCTCACAATGCGGGTGCCGCGTTTTCCTGCAGCAGGCGAGACCGTCAGCGGCGGCTCATTTATCAGCGAGCACGGCGGCAAAGGCTCCAACCAGGCGATCGGCGCGGCGCGCCTCGGAGCGCAGGTCAGTTTCCTGACGGCGATCGGGGACGACGAACATGGAGCGGCGGCTCGCGAACTCTGGACGCGGGAGAGCGTGGAAGCCGGACGCGTCGTCACCGCCCAAGGGCCGACGATGGTCGGCTTCATCGAGGTCGACCCCTCCGGCGAGAATCGCATCGCGATCGCACCCGGTGCCCTCGACGAGCTCGACGCCGAGGCCGTCGAGGCCTTCCGTCCCGAGATCGAGGGAGCTGACGTACTCGTGGTGTCGATGGAGATCCCCCGTGCCGCGGTCGCCGCCGCGTTGCGCATCGGTCGGCTCTGCGGCACCCGCACGCTGCTCAACCCTGCTCCCGCCAGGCGCCTGCCGGATGAGGTTTGGAGCGACATAGATGTGATCACCCCGAATCAGACGGAAGCGCCTGTGCTCCTCGGCCTGGGCCCGGATCATGGACTCGACGATGTGGCCCTCGTGACCGAGCTGCAGCAGCGCTCGGGCGGGTGCGCGATCCTCACGCGCGGCGGCCACGGAGCCCTCATCGCCGACGCGGGCGGTGTGCGCCCGGTAGCGGCGCATGCGGTAGCCAACGTGGTCGACACGACCGGGGCCGGCGACTCGTTCACCGCAGCCCTGGCCGTCGGACTGGCGGAGGGCCGCTCCATCGACGCCGCCGCCGAGCTGGCCGCCGCGGCCGGCTCCCACGCCGTGACGGTCTCCGGCGTGATTCCCTCCCTTCCCACCGCGGAGCAGCTCGGCCTGCCCCGCCCCGCTCAGAACGGAGAAGCCCGATGACCACCACGGCTGCGCTTCCGCAGAAGAAGTTCGACGTTCGCGCCTTCGTGCATGCGCGAGAGGCGGGTGTCCTCGCGGCCCTCGTGCTGCTGTTCGTCCTCGGCGCGGTGCTCTCGCCCGGCTTCGTGCAGGCCGACAACCTGCTCTCGGTCGGTCAGCAGATCGCGCAGATCGGGATCATGGCCATTGGCGCGACGTTCGTGATTGTCAACGGCGAGATCGATCTCTCGGTGGGTTCCATTTACGCTCTCGCGGCGATCAGCGCCGGAATGGCGATCACCGCCGGCATCGCCTGGCCGGTGGCCGTGCTCATTGGTCTGGCCGTCGGAGTGATCGCCGGACTGCTCAACGGTCTCGCAGTCGTGCTGCTCGGCGTGCCTTCCTTCATCGTCACCCTCGGCACGCTGAGTGTGTTCCGAGGCGTCACGCTGCTCATCTCGGACGGGGCGCCCATCTCGCTGAGCGCATCGGAGCCGGGAGTCGCCGAGTTCACCCTGCTCGGACAGGGGCGACTGTTCGGGATCGTGCCGATGCAGCTCATCTTCTTTGCAGTCATCGCAGCCATCGGCGTCGTGCTGCTGTCACGCTCGCGCTTCGGGTTCAATACTTACGCGGTCGGCGGCAACCAGGAGGCAGCACGTCTTGTCGGCATCAACGTCAAGCGAGTGAAGGTGGGCGCCTTCGTGCTCTCGGGTCTGACCGCCGCCATAGCGGGTGTGCTCGGTCTCTCGTTCCTGTCGTACGTGCAGGGCGTGACGGGCACCGGACTTGAACTGACCGTGATCTCGGCGGTGATCATCGGAGGCGCGGCGCTCTTCGGGGGCAGCGGCACGATGCTCGGCACCGTGATCGGCGTCGCATTCATCGGGCTGCTGCAGAACATCCTCAACATCAACGGCATCTCGTCGTTCTGGCAGACGGTTGTCACCGGCCTCGTGATCATCGCGGCCGTCGCTGCCGATACCTGGCAGCGCAAGCGAAAGACACGTGCTTGAACCCCGAGCACCTCACCATCATCAACGGACACACCAGCACAAAGGAGACACCGATGTCCCTCGTATCAGTTGTCAGGAAGGCGGCCTTCGCCGGCATCGCGGCGGCGGCACTCGCACTCGGCATAACAGGCTGCGGCGCCATAACCACGGGTAATGAGGCAGCCTCGCCAGACGGTTTCCAGCTCGCCGACCACATCCAGAAGAGGATCGACGACGGCGAGGAGCTGCGCATCAAGCTCAGCTACCACGACCCCTCGCTCGCCTTCGCCACCCCCATTACCGCGGGCATGGAACGCGCCGGCAAGGAGTTCGGCGTCGACGTGCAGCTGATCGGCCCGACCGGAGGCGACGCCGCAAAGCAGGTCGCCGAGCTGCAGACCGCGATCCAGCAGAAGTCCGTTGACGGCCTCGCCGTCTCATCCGCCTCGAGCGACGCTCTGAAGCCCGTGATCGAGCAGGCGTACAACGCCGGTATCCCGATTATCTCGTTCAACACCGACAACCCCGACTCGAAACAGATGGGTTTCGTGGGTCAGGACCTCAAAGCTTCGGGACAAGCTCAGGCCGAGGAACTGGTCTCTGTGCTCGGTGAGGAAACGGCGGGCAAGGTCGTGGTCTTCTCGCTGGATACGGGAGCCGGCTGGTCACATGACCGCTTCGGCGGATTCGAGGAGGGCCTTTCAGACACGGACCTCGAGATCGTCGGCCCTGTGAACGTCGGCAACGAACCCAACGCGGCTTACAACACCGTCGAATCGACCATGGCCGGGCAACCGGATGTCGTAGCGATCGCAGGCCTCGACTGCTGCTCGACGACCGCCGCGGCACAGTGGGTCGAGCAGTCCGGCAACACCGGCAAGATCAGCATGGTGGGCTTCGACCTGCTGCCCCAGACAGCCGAGTTCCTCGAAAAGGGTGTCGTCACGTTCACCATCAGCCAGAACCCCGAAGAGCAGGGCTATCAGGCAGTCAAGACGCTCGTCGATTTCCTCACCGAGGGAAATGAGATCACCGGCGTCGACACCGGGGCGCAGTTCATCACCAAGGACAACCTGAGCGAGGCGACGGTCGAGGGGTGACTGGGCCAGGGGGCCGAAGACGGAGAGACAGGAAGACGAACATGGCACACATCGAGCCGGCGGTCCGGGTGCGGGAACTCAGCCGCGCGTTCGGACCGGTACGCGCCCTCGACGGCGTGAGCTTCGACATCCCCGAGGGGCAGATCACAGCCCTGTTGGGCGAGAACGGGGCCGGCAAGTCGACGCTGCTCAAGATCCTCGCCGGCCTGCAACCGCCGAGCAGCGGTACCGTCACGGTGTTCGGGGAGAAGATCGCTTCCTTCGACCCGAACACCGTGCTGACCCGGCATAGCGTTGCCATCGTGCCTCAGGAGCTCTCACTGCTGCCGGACCGCACGGTCGCAGAGAACGTGCTCGCGGGCGTCGAGCCGGGCAACCGCTGGTTCCCTTCGAAGGCCGGTATGCGGCGACGCACCGCCGAACTACTGGCCGAGTTGGGCCTCGACATCGACCCGGGTACGGTCGTCCGCGAACTGGATCTCGCGATGCAGCAGCTCGTGGTGGTCGCCCGATCGATCGCGCGCGGCTGCCGCGTGCTGATCCTCGACGAGCCCACCGCGATGCTCACACCGGCGGAGGCCGCCCGGCTCTTCGCGCTGATGCGCCGACTCAAAGAGGCCGGCACGACCATGATCTATGTCTCGCATCGCATGCCCGAGGTGTTCGAACTGTGCGACCAGCTCGAGGTGCTGCGCGACGGCAGGCACGTCGCCTCATGGCGACGCAACGAGACGACTCCCGAGCGGGCAGTGGCCGCGATGGTCGGTCGCGAGCTCGGACAGTTCGCGACACGGGCCGAGCAGGGCTCCACCGTCCGCACGTCTGAGTCCCCAGTGCTCGAAGTCGATCAGCTCTGCGGTCGGGGCCACGCAGATGTGAGCTTCGCCGTCCGGCCGGGTGAGATCCTCGGCGTCGCCGGATTGCCCGACTCGGGGCGGGTCGAACTGCTGCAGAACATCTTCGGAGCGCAGCGGGGAGTGTCCGGTTCGGTGCGGGTGCTCGGTGAGGACTACGGCTCCCGCTCGCCGATCGCGAGCGTCGAGCGGCGACTCGCCTTCGTGCCGGGCGAGCGTCGAGCTCAGGGCCTGCTGACGACCATGAGTGTCGCCGATAACATCGGCGCCCTCACGGCTCGGTCTCTCACGAGACTCGGGCTGCTTCGCCGGCGGGAGTTCGATCGACGGGCGGAGGAACAGGCGGGGCGACTGAGGGTGAAGACCGCGACCATGAGTCAGGGCATCACCTCCCTGTCGGGCGGCAACCAGCAGAAGGCGATGCTCGGTCGATGGCTCGCCATCGATCCCGGCATCATCATGCTCGACGAGCCTACCCGGGGAGTCGACGTCGGGGCGAAGGCGGAGATCTACGAACTGCTGTTCGCTCTCGCTGCTCAGGGAGTCGGGATCCTCTGCTCATCGTCGGACCTGCCCGAACTGCTCACCATCACCGACCGTATCGCAGTGATGCGTGAGGGGAGGCTCGCCGCCGTGGTCGACAGCGGCACAGCGACCGAAGAATCCATCATGGCGCTGGCTACCGGCGCTACCGCATCCGTCGTTTAGGCGACCGAGAGGAATAGTCATGAAGAAGTCAGGAATCCTGAACGATAAGCTCAGCGCCGCGCTCGCGACGCTCGGCCACACCGATCTGATCCTCGTCGTCGACGCGGGGTTCCCGATCCCGCGCGATGCCAATCGTATCGACCTCGCGATCGCCGAGAACCTGCCCGACCTGCGCACCGTCCTCGACCTCATCTCGCAGGAGCTCGTCGTGGAGGGGGTCGTGCGCGCCGAAGACGTGGTCTCGAACAACCCGAAGCTCGACGAGTGGCTGCGCCAGACCTTCACGGACGCCGAGTTCAGCACCCGCAGCCACGCGGACATGCTCGGCGAACTCGCCCGGGAGGCGAAAGTGATCGTGCGCACGGGCGCGTTCGAGCCCTGGGGCAACATCGGCCTCGTCTGCGGCGTCGATGTGCCGAAGTGGTTCGGCGGCGAAGGCGTCGTCGTTCCCGATTACTACGCAGACAAGCTCTGACCACTCCGCCAAGCGGATCCACCGAAATCAGAAAAGAGAACTGACATTGTCCAGTGCAGAGGAACTCACGCTCGCCCCCGCCGAGCTCGCACCCTACGTGCAGCACACGCTCATCGAGACGGGCATCACGAAGGAGCGAATGGTTGCGCACGCGCGCGAGGCGGTGGAGCACGGCTTCAATGCGGCGATGGTCCCCGCCTCGTGGGTGCCGCTCGTCGCGTCCGAGCTGGCGGGCACCGGAGTCGAGCTCGCCTCAGCCCTCGACTTCCCCACCGTCGGCGTCATGACCAGCGCGGGCAAGGCCGCCGAGGCCGCGGAGATCGCACGGCTCGGCGCGACTCAGCTCGACATCGGCGTGCAGATCGGCTGGCTGAAGAGCGGCATGTACGATGAGTTCCGCGAGGACATCGCGGGTGTGGTGCGTGCGAGCGGCATCCCGGTCAAGGTGATGCTGGAGTTGCCGCTGCTCACGGAGGCGGAGCGCGAGGCCGCCGTAGAGCTGTCGCAGGAAGCGGGTGCCGCGTTCCTGAAGAACGCGAGCAGTGGCCAGATCGAGACCGCGAACCCCGAGAGCGTGCGCTACCTCGTGGACCGAGCGCGCGACGGCGTGCTGGTGAAGGCCTCGGGCTCGATCAAGACCTACGACCAGGCGCTGTCGCTGCTGCGCGCGGGCGCCGTGCTGCTCGGCACCAGCGCCGGGCTCAAGATCATCACCGACACGGGCGACGAGAGCACCGTCAGCTATTGAGACCATCCGCCGCCGCCCCGGTTGGACACGCCACCCGGGGCGGTGGTATTCAGGGAGCACGCAACGAGCCGGCGACAGATGATGGGGAGGCGAGCGTGAGCACAATCGATCGTGACGCTCCGGTGGCGATTCACACGCAGATCTCCGACCGGATCCGGCTGAAGATCGCCTCAGGCGAGTGGCCCCCTCACTACCGCCTCAAGAGCGAGCCCGAGCTGGCCCAGGAGCTCGGCGTGAGCCGGGGCACGCTCAGGCGGGCCCTCTCGACGCTGATCGAGGAGGGGCTGCTGCGCCAGGTGCGCGGGCGGGGCACCTTCGTCACCTCGACGATCATCGAGCCGGCGATCGCCCAGAAGCTGTCGACCCTCACCGAGGACTTCGCGCGTCAGGGAGTGGTGACGGAGACCGCGGTGATCGCCTGCGAGCTCATAGACCCGCCGAAGCCGGTGGCCGCGCTGCTCGAGGCCGGCGTCGGAAGCCGCGTGCTGCGGCTGGTGCGGGTGCGCAGCACCGAGCAGGGCCCGGTGGCGCTGCTGCACAACTACGTGCGGGCCGACATCGCGCCCGGCATCGAGCAGCAGGACTTCGGGGTGCAGAGCCTCTTCGGGGTGCTCGAGCAGACGTACCGGCTGAAGATCGCGTCGGCTCGGCGCACCTTCAGCGCCGAGTCGGCCTCCGACGAGGTCTCGGCCGCGCTCGGGCTCCCCGAGGGTGCGCCTGTGCAGTATCTGCAGCAGGTGACCTACCTCGAGGACGACCGTCCCGTGGAGTACTCGGACGTCTGGATCCACAGCGGGCGCCTGCAGGTGACCTCGCTGCTGTCCCGGCGCTGAAACTTGATCCCCTGAGCCTGTGCACCCGGGGTTGCCTCGAACTCCCCGAGTAGCAGGCTAGAGCAGGTGCCCGCCGCCCGCGACCTTCATGCGGTTGACGAGGTTCTTGACGTCCTGCGCGCGGCTCTTGGTGGTGACGAGCAGCACATCGGCCGTGTCGACCACCACCACGTCCTCCACGCCCACGAGCGCCACGAGCCGCTCGCTCTCGGAGACGACGATGCCGCTCGACGCGTCCGAGAGTACCTGCGCCCCGTCGCCGAGCACTGCGAGGTCGCTGCCGCGGCCGCGGGTCAGCAGGTTCGCCACCGATGCGAAGTCGCCGACGTCGTCCCAGTCGAAGTGGGCTGCGACGCACACCATCTTGCCCGCGGCGGCGGCGGGTTCTGCCACGGTGTAGTCGATCGCGATCTTCGGCAGTGCCGGCCAGAGGCGCTCGCGGACCTCGGCGCCCCGGTCCGTATCCCAGTTCGCGGCGATCTCGCGGAGCGAGCTCACGAGGTCGGGATCCGAGAGCGCCATCTGATCGAGCAGCACCGAGGCGCGTGCGATGAACATGCCCGCGTTCCAGAGGTATCCGCCGTGCGCCAGGTACTGCTCGGCCTGCTCGGAATCGGGCTTCTCGACGAACTCTGACACATCGTAGACGTCGAACGCAGCCAGGTCGCCCCGGGCGTCGCCGCACGAGATGTAGCCGAACCCGGAGGCCGGGTGGGAGGGATGGATGCCGATCGTGGCGATGTAGCCGCGGTCGGCCGCCTGAACCGCCGTGGTGACGGCGCGCTGGAAGAGCACATCGCCTCGGATCACGTGGTCGGCTGCGAAGGATCCGAGGATGGCGTCGGGATCGCGCAGTTCGAGCAGCGCCGCGGCGAGTCCGATGGCCGCTGAAGAGTCCTTCGGCTCGCTCTCGGTGATGAGGTTCTGCGGCAGGAGCTCTGGGAGCTGCTGCTGCACCGACTCCCGATGCGAGACTCCCGTGACGACCATGAGGCGATCCGCGGGTGCGAGAGGCGCCAGGCGATCCCAGGTGGCGCGCAGCAGGGAGTCGCCCGAGCCGGTGAGATCGAGCAGGAACTTGGGTGCGTTCGACCGGGAGAGCGGCCAGAGTCGGGATCCGACGCCTCCGGCCGGGATCACGCAGGTGAGGCGCTCGATAGCGGGGCGCGGCGCATTCGCGTCAGACATGACTACAAGACTAGGCCAGTAGGCTCGAAGAATCGGGTCGGAGATCACCGAATCATCAGATGAATCCGCGGATCCGAGCCGCCTTCGTCGTGCAGGGCCGCCGGCGAAAAGGTGCCATAATGGGTGCGCAGCGGATTCTCAGTTTGAGGCGCCCTCGGGTGCGCTCGCCGGGGCCGCACCGTCAGCCGTCGAGCAGTGCTCGTCGAAGCAGGACCAAGGAGGAAGCCCGTGTCAGCCCAAACGGCAGAGGCCGCACCCGCGGCGAAGAAGAAGAGTCGCCCGGGTGGCACTCTCTACCGCGGCAACGAGGGCATGTGGTCGTGGGTGCTGCACCGTATCACGGGCGTCGCCATCTTCTTCTTCCTGCTCGTGCACGTGCTCGACACCGCGCTCGTGCGTGTGAGCCCCGAGGCTTACAACGCCGTCATGAGCGTCTACAAGACTCCCATCATGGGTCTCGGCGAGGCCGCCCTCGTCGCCGCGATCGTGTTCCACGCCTACAACGGCATCCGCATCATCCTGGTCGACTACTGGCGCAAGGGTGCGCAGTACCAGCGCACGATGTTCTGGATCGTGGTGGCCGCTTGGGTCATCACGATGGCCGGCTTCCTGCCGCGTCACCTGATGAACGTGTTCGGGCACTAGGCGAGGAGAGACATACATGACGATGACCATCGAATCCCCGCGCTCGCAGGCCCCCGCCAAGAAGCGCACCAATTGGGAGAAGTGGGGCTGGATCTACATGCGCGTCTCGGGCGTTCTGCTCGTGGTGCTCGTGTTCGGCCACCTCTTCTCCAACCTGATCGCGACGCCCGGCGGCGTCCACGCGATCGACTTCGGCTTCGTGGGCGGCAAGCTCGCCAACCCGTTCTGGCAGGTGTGGGACGTGCTGCTGCTGTGGCTCGCCCTCATCCACGGCGCCAACGGCATGCGCACCATCGTGAACGACTACGTCGTCCGCCCGGGTCTCGCGAAGACGTTCAAGGTGCTGCTGTTCCTGTCGGCCGCGCTGCTGATCCTGCTCGGCACTTTCGTGGTGTTCACGCTCGATCCGTGCCCCGCCGGTGCCGACCCGTCGCTCGTCGCATCGTTCTGCACCGCGTCGTAGCGGCGCCGGCAGCTCAGGCTTACAGACTCGAAGAATAGGATTCACGTGACCACAGACATCCATCAGGGCGAGGAAGTCACCGTCAAGGACGGTGTCACTTACCATCAGTTCGACGTCGTCATCGTCGGAGCGGGCGGGGCGGGCATGCGCGCCGCGATTGAGGCCGGCCCCAAGGCGAAGACCGCGGTCATCACCAAGCTGTACCCGACGCGCTCGCACACGGGAGCGGCGCAGGGCGGCATGGCGGCGGCCCTCGCGAACGTCGAGGACGACAACTGGGAGTGGCACACCTTCGACACGGTCAAGGGCGGCGACTACCTCGTCGATCAGGACGCGGCTGAGATCCTCGCGAAGGAGGCCATCGACGCGGTCATCGACCTCGAGAACATGGGTCTGCCCTTCAACCGCACGCCCGAGGGCAAGATCGACCAGCGGCGCTTCGGCGGCCACACGCGCGACCACGGCAAGGCGCCCGTGCGTCGCGCCTGCTACGCAGCCGACCGCACCGGCCACATGATCCTGCAGACGCTGTTCCAGAACTGCGTGAAGCTGGGCGTCAACTTCTACAACGAGTTCTACGTGCTCGATCTGGTGATGACCGGCGAGGGCAAGGACCGCCGCCCGGCCGGCGTCGTGGCCTACGAACTCGCCACCGGCGAGCTGCACGTCTTCCAGGCCAAGTCGATCGTGTTCGCCACGGGCGGTTTCGGCAAGATCTTCAAGACCACCTCGAACGCCCACACGCTCACGGGCGACGGCGTCGGCATCATCTGGCGCAAGGGCCTGCCCCTCGAGGACATGGAGTTCTACCAGTTCCACCCGACGGGGCTCGCGGGACTCGGCATCCTCCTCACCGAGGGCGCCCGAGGCGAGGGCGCGATCCTGCGCAACGCGAGCGGCGAGCGCTTCATGGAGCGCTACGCGCCGACCATCAAGGACCTGGCGCCGCGCGACATCGTCGCCCGCTGCATGGTGCAGGAGGTGCTCGACGGCCGCGGCGCCGGCCCGCACAAGGACTACGTCTACCTCGACTGCACCCACCTGGGCGCCGAGGTGCTCGAGACGAAGCTGCCCGACATCACGGAGTTCGCCCGCACCTATCTCGGTGTGGATCCCGTGACCGAGCCCGTGCCGGTGTTCCCCACGGCGCACTACGCCATGGGCGGCATTCCGACGAACAACGCCGCCGAGGTGCTCATGGACAACGAGACCGTGGTCCCCGGCCTCTACGCCGCGGGCGAGTGCGCCTGCGTCTCCGTGCACGGCGCAAACCGTCTCGGTACCAACTCGCTGCTCGACATCAACGTGTTCGGCAAGCGATCCGGCAACAACGCCGCCGACTACGCGCAGACCGCGAGCTTCGTCGACCTCCCCGCCGACCCGGCGAAGGAGATCCGCGAGCTGGTCGAGCGCTTCCGCACGGGCTCCGGCACCGAGCGCGTCGCAGACATCCGGCGCGAGCTGCAGGAGGCGATGGACCGCGGCGCCCAGGTGTTCCGCACCGAGGAATCGCTGACCGAGGTGCTCGGCGTGATCCACGATCTGCGCGTGCGCTACATGAACGTCGGAGTGCAGGATCGCGGCAAGCGGTACAACACGGATCTGCTCGAGGCGATCGAGCTGGGCTTCCTGCTCGACCTCGCAGAGGTGCTCGCCTACACGGCGCGCAACCGCAAGGAGAGCCGTGGCGGGCACATGCGCGACGACTACCCGAACCGCGACGACGAGAACTACATGAAGCACACCATGGCGTACCTCTCGGGTGATCCCCACTCCGCCGACCCCGAGGACCACATCCGGCTCGACTGGAAGCCGGTGGTGTTCACCAAGAACGAGCAGGGCGAGTTCAACTACCCGCCGATGGAGAGGAAGTACTAGGCCATGAGCACAGCTACTGCCGAGGCTACGTCCGTCGAGTCCTCCGGGGCCGCCGGCGGCGCACCCGATGCGCCCCAGTCGTTCACCGTCACCCTGCTGGTGCGCCGCTACAACCCCGAGTCGGGTCGCGATGCGTACTGGGAGGATTTCGATGTCGAGATGTACCCGACCGACCGCATCCTCGACGCGCTGCACCGCATCAAGTGGGATCAGGACGGCAGCCTCGCCTTTCGCCGATCCTGCGCGCACGGCATCTGCGGTTCCGACGCGATGCGCATCAACGGCAAGAACCGGCTCGCCTGCAAGACCCTCATCAAGGATCTCGACATCACGAAGCCGATCTACGTCGAGGCGATCAAGGGCCTGCCCCTCGAGAAGGACCTGATCGTCGACATGGAGCCGTTCTTCGCGGCGTACCGCGCGGTCAACCCGTTCCTCATGGCCGACTCGGCACCGCCGGCCCCCGGCCAGGAGCGCCTGCAGACGATCGAGGATCGCGAGCGTTTCGACGACACCACGAAGTGCATCCTGTGCGCGGCATGCACCACGAGCTGCCCGGTGTTCTGGACCGACGGCCAGTACTTCGGTCCGGCCGCGATCGTCAACGCGCACCGCTTCATCTTCGATTCGCGCGATGACAACGCTCAGGTGCGCCTCGACGTGCTGAACGACACCGAGGGCGTGTGGCGCTGCCGCACCACCTTCAACTGCACCGACGCGTGCCCTCGCGGCATCCAGGTCACCAAGGCAATCGCCGAGGTGAAGGCCGCGATCCGCACCGGCAAGACGAAGTAGCCCGAGCTCGGCGCCGGGTGACTCCGCTCGACGACATGACGACGCCCCGCGATCCTCGCCCCTCCTCGGAGGGGCGGGATCGCGGGGCGTTTCGCGTCTCCGCGGCCGGTCGCGAACTCGTGCAGCAGGGGCAGGGCGTCTGGTCGCGGGTCAGGGATTCGCGTCCGCTCCGATCGTTCTTCCACTTCACCGATGTCGGCGGGTCGGTGCTCGCGGCCGGCATGAGCTATCAGGCAGTGTTCGCCGTGTTCGCGGCGCTGTGGATCGGCTTCAGCGTGTTCGGGATCGTGCTGCGCGGGCGGCCCGAGCTGCTCGACTCGCTGATCGAGCAACTCAACCTGCTCGTGCCCGGACTGGTCGGCACGGGCGACGGCGGTGCGGTGTCGCTGACGACGCTGCTGCAGGGCCGCACGCTCGACTGGAGCAGCGCCGTCGCGGGCGTCGCCCTCGTCTACGTCGCGGTCACATGGTTCACGGGCACGCGTCGCGCGATCCGCATCATCTTCGGCCTGGAGGTGCGGCAGTACCGCAATGTGCTGCTGCTGAAGCTCCGCGATCTGGTGCTCGCGGTGGCCTTCATGCTGGCGATCATGGTGTCGGCGGCACTGACGGTGTTCAGTTCGAACCTCACGACCCTGCTGCTGTCTTGGATCGGCGGGGATCCGGACGGCTGGCTCATGAGCGGTCTCGGCACGATCGCGCGTTACGGCGCGATGTACGTGTTCGACACGCTCGTGCTCGTCGCGATCTTCAAGTTCCTCGCCGAGGTCCACGTGCCGCGGTGGAGTCTGCTGCGCGGTTGCGCGCTCGGCGGGCTGGCGCTGTTCGGGATCAAGGTGCTGGGCGCCTCGCTGCTGGGCGGGGCCTCGAACAATCCGCTGCTCGCCTCGTTCGCCGTGCTGGTGGGCCTGCTGATCTGGTTCAACGTGATCTGCCGCACGCTGCTGCTGACGGGCTGCTGGATCGCGGTCGGGCAAGACGCGGATCTGGGGCGGCCCGACCCCGAGCGATCGCGCCTCCTCGACGTGTTCTGAGGCGCGCCGTCGCCCCGAGCTCAGTCCGGAGACGCTCATCGACCGAGAATGTCGGTGGCTCCGCCTAGGCTGTTGTCATGGAGCAGCTCAAGGATCCCGAACCTTTCGACGTCGTCGACTTGATCACCCGCAAGCGATTCGCGGGGATGCTCACCCGAGCCGAGATCGACTGGCTGGTCGACGCGTTCACCCGAGGTGCTGTGGCACCCGAGCAGATGAGTGCGCTGCTCATGGCGGTCGTGATCCAGGGCATGGGGCGCGACGAGATCCGTGATCTGACCGCTGCGATGATCGCGAGCGGCGAGCGCATGAGCTTCTCGGGGCTGGGGCGCCCCGCGATCGATAAGCACTCGACGGGCGGTGTGGGCGACAAGATCACGCTGCCGCTGGTGCCGCTCATGGCCTCGCTGGGGGTCGCGGTGCCGCAGCTGTCGGGGCGCGGGCTGGGGCACACGGGCGGCACCCTCGACAAGCTCGAGTCGATTCCGGGTTGGCGGGCCGCGCTGTCCAACGATGAGATGGAACGCATGCTGCGCGACGTGGGCGGTGTGATCTGCGCTGCGGGGTCGGGTCTCGCGCCGGCGGATCGTGCGATGTACGCGCTGCGCGATGTGACGGGCACTGTCGCCTCGGTCCCGCTGATCGCCGCCTCGATCATGAGCAAGAAGATCGCCGAGGGCGCCGACGGGCTGGTGCTCGACGTGAAGTTCGGTTCGGGCGCGTTCCTGCCGTCGGTCGACGATGCGCGAGATCTCGCGGAGACGATGACCAGGCTGGGCGCCGATTCGGGCCTGCGCACGGTGGCGCTCATCACCGACATGGACGCACCGCTCGGACGGGCGGTCGGAAACGCGAACGAGGTGCGCGAGGCGGTCGAGATGCTGTCGGGCGGCGGGCCGGCCGATGTGGTGGAGCTGACGCTGGCGCTGGCGCGGGAGATGCTGGAGCTCGGCGGGCGCGGAGATGCGGACCCCGAGGCGGCTCTCGCCGACGGTCGGGCGATGGACGCGTGGCGGAGACTCATCGCGGGGCAGGGCGGTGATCCCGATGCGCCGTTGCCCGTCGTGCACGAGACGGAGACCGTGCGGGCGGTGTCCGAGGGGATCGTGCAGCGCGTCGACGCCCGCGCCGTGGGCGTCGGAGCGTGGCGCCTCGGCGCAGGCCGAGCGCGGCCGGGTGATCCGGTGGACCATGCGGCCGGGGTCGAGGTGCTCGTGAGGCCGGGCGATCGGGTGCGGGCCGGCGACCCGCTGTTCGAGGTCTCGTGCGATTCTCCGGGGCGGATGGCGCGAGGCATCGAGTCGCTCGCTTCTGCGGTGGAGATCGGAGAGGGGGTTCCGGATCCGCGTCCCCTCATCGTGGAGCGCGTGATCGCTGACTGAGACCTATCGTCCCCTCTGAGTGTCGAGGGTGACAGAGACGGCGTCGCGCACCCTTCGGCGTGCTCGAGGAGTTCCGCGAATGAGGCTCGACCGGCGCGCGGGATCGGCGTAGCGTGTCGGTATGTGTCGCAGCATTCATACCCTTCATAACTTCGAGCCCGCGGCGACGAGCGATGAGGTCCACGCCGCCGCGCTTCAGTACGTGCGGAAGATCGCGGGAACCACGAGGCCCTCGAAGGCGAACGCGCCCGCCTTCGAGCGTGCGGTGACCGAGATCGCCCACGCCACGCAGCACCTGCTCGACGAGCTGGTCGCCACGACGCCGCCCAAGAACCGAGAGCTCGAGGCCGAGAAGAAGCGGGCGCGCGCCATCGCGTCTGGCCGCTACGACCGCTGACGCTCAGGGCCCGGCCGGGCCCGCTCAGGCGAGGCTTGCGAAGGCCTCGGGAATCGCGTCCGCGACGTCGAGGGCGGCGATCGGCCGACCGCAACCCGTGGCTTCGAGATCGTGGGCCGCGACCCGTGCCGCTGCGTCGTGGAGCAGCGCTGCGGTGGCGCCCAGGGGTCCGAGCAACTCGGGATTCCGCCGCACCGCCTCGGAGTGAGCCGCGACGAGCGCACCCAGGATGCCTCCGAGAACGTCGCCGGTTCCCGCGGTCGCGAGCCAGGGAGTGGCAGGCCCCGCGGCCAGGCGCTCACCGTTCGGCGTCACACACAGTGTGATCGAGCCCTTCAGCAACACCGTCGCCCTCAGCCGTTCTGCGAGCCGGCCGGCGGCCGCGGCGCGCGCTTCCGGGTCGCCGCCGCGGGGATCCCAGCCCTCCGGCAGTCCGCCCATGCCCGCGGCCTCCCACAGCCGCTCGAACTCGCCGCCGTGCGGTGTGAGGATCGTCGGAGCGGTGAGCCTGCGGGCGGCACCGGATCCCGCCTCTCCGTCGACGGTGACGAGATCGAGTGCGCCCGCATCGATCACGACCGGTGCCTCGCCGCGCAGCAGTTCGAGCAGGGCCGTCCGCTCGTCGGGCGAGCGGTGGTCGGGATCGGTGCCGGAGCCGACGACCCAGGCGTCGCAGGGGCGGGATCCGGGTTCGCCGAACACCGTCTCGGGGCGCGCCGCCAGCACCGCGGCCGACGGAGCGGGCAGACCGTACGGCGCGGGGGAGTCGTCGGTGGGTGCCACGTAGCGCACCATGCCGACGCCCGTACGCCACGCGGCGGACACGCCGAGCACCGCGGCCCCGGGGTAGTGCGCCGAGCCGGTGCGCATGCCGAGCACTCCTCGCCGGTACTTGTCATCGCCGGAACCCGGGCGCGGCAGCCACTCCGCCGCGCGATCTTGTGTCCAGCGCTCGGTCACGATGCCTCGGCGCCGTTCTCAGCGCTGTGCGGAGAATCGGATCCGGATTCCCTCTGTAGCCCGTCGAGGTACTCCCGCACTGCGGCCTCGAGCGTCTCGAGCGCCTGCTCGGCCGTCTCACGGCGCCGCTGCGCGGATCCCTCGTCGCTGAAGGTGTCGAGATAGATCTTGAGCTTCGGCTCGGTGCCGCTGGGTCTGATCATCACGCGTGATCCGTCGGCGAGATCGTAGCGCAGCACGTCCGCGGGAACCTCCGCGAGGCCGGGCATCAGCAGGTCCTGAGTCGATTCGATCTCGATGCCGCCGAATGCCCGAGGGGGCTCCTGTCTGACGCGGGCGGCGAGTTCGGATGCCGCAGCCATCGACGGAAGGCGCAACGTGATCTGCCCGCTCGCGAAGTGACCGAAACGCTCGCCCGCGTCGTCGAGCAGGTCCCACAGCGTGCGTCCCTCGGCCGCGGCCTCGCGCGCCATCGCGATCGCGTCGGCGCTGGCCGAGATGCCGTCCTTGTCGCGCACGATATCGGGGTGCGTGAGGTAGCCCAGCGCCTCCTCGAACCCGAAGACGAGTCCAGGCACTCGCGACACCCACTTGAAGCCCGAGAGGGTCTCTGCGTAGCCGAGCCCGTACCCGCGAGCGACGGCGCGCAGCGCGGGGGAGGAGACGATCGTGCAGGCGAGGGCGCCCGAGACCGGGGTGCCCGCGAGCGACGCCCTGACACGCTCGCGCTCCGCGGCCCGCCAGCCGAGCAGCAGCCCGAGCTCGTTGCCGGTGAGGCGGCGGTACCCCGAGGGCTCATCGGGGTGCGGCAGCGCGAGCGCGAGGCGGTCGGCGTCGGGGTCATGCGCGACCACGAGGTCGGCCCCGAGGCTGCGTGCCGTGCGGAAGGCGAGATCGAGCGCCCCCGGCTCCTCCGGGTTCGGGAAGGAGACCGTGGGGAACTTGCCGTCGGGCGCGTCCTGCTCGCGCACCGGGACCACCCGGGGGAGGCCCGTCGACATGAACACGCGCTGCGCGATCGCGGATCCGACGCCGTGCATCGCGGTGTACACGATCTTCAGGTCGGTGTCGGCACCGACGGTGACCCCCGGCGCTTCGGGGCGCTGGGGAAGGCCCGCGAGTACGGCCGCCGAGGTCTCGGCGACGTAGGCGTCGGCGACGCCTCGGCCCAGCACCGTGTAGGCGGTCGAGCGGGGGAGTCGCGAGACGGGCCCCTGCGCGCGCTTGTCGATGTGCGCCGCGATGAGCCCGTCGACGGGAGGAACGATCTGCGATCCCGCGTCCCCATCGCCGAGGTACACCTTGTACCCGTTGTCGCGCGGCGGATTGTGGCTCGCCGTGATCATCACGCCGGCCGAGACGTCGAGATGGCGCACGGCGAAGGCGGTGAGCGGCGTGGGGCCCGCCTCCGGCAGCAGGAAGACGCGAACACCGGCGCCCTCCATGATCTCGGCGGTGTCGCGCGCGAAGACGTCGGAGTTCACGCGGGCGTCGTAGCCGATGACGACCGACGGAGCGGCGCCCGTACCGTCTGCCGCCGCGCGCTCGAGCAGGTAGTCGGCGAAGCCGGCGCTCGTCTGCGAGACCACCACCCGGTTCATGCGGCGGGGGCCGGCGCCGAGCCTGCCGCGCAGCCCGGCAGTGCCGAACGCGAGCCTGCCGTCGAACGCGTCCGCCAGCTCCGCGGCGGCGGTCTCATCGCCGCCCTGCGCCGCTGCGACGAGGCGCCTCGTCTCGGCCCGGGTCGCCGGGTCGATGTCGTGCTCGGCCCAGACCTCGGCCTCGGCGACGAGCGCGCGCAGCGCTTCATCGGCACGCGCGGATGCTCGGCCGCTCTTCGGCGTCCCACTGTCAGGCTGTGCCATCGCGGTCCCTCCCTTCCGCGACGGGTGCGCGGTGTTTTCAAGCTACCATTCCGCACCCGGTCGAAGGCTGCGGCACCCTGACCGCCGACCCTGCAGCACCGATCTGCCTTCCAGCACACCGAAACCCGCGATTCGGTGTGCTGGAAGGCAGATCGGTGCTGCAGGGGCGGCAGGGCCGGCCCGGGGCGGGGGTGACGGAGCGGGCGAGGCGCGGAGGCGGCGGAGCGGACGGGGCGCGGACCCGGCGAGGGCGGATCACAGCAGCCCCCAGCCCTCATCCCTCGGCCGGGGCTGCCGCGTCGTCGGGCTCCAGATCCCCGCAGCCGATCGCGGCCTGCACTGCGAGCCAGCACTCGGCCGTGTCCTCGATCGACGAGAGGTCGCGGTCGATGATCTTCTCGATGCGTGAGATGCGGGCGATGAGCGTCTGCCGGTGCACGAACAGCCGCTCGGCGGCGCGAACCCAGCTGCGGTTCTCCTCGAGGAACACGCGCAGGGTCTGCGTGAGCGACGTGCCGCGCTGCTCGTCGTAGGTGCGCAGCGGGCCGAGCACCTGGCTCGCGATGCGGCGCAGCTGTTCGGCGCTGCTCGGGAGGAACAGCGAGGTGGTCTCGTGCTCTCCGAAGTGCAGCACCCCGCTGGCGAGATGGTTGCGGATCAGCGCGCTGCGCGCCTGCAGCAGCGCGTTCGGCACCTCGTCGAACTCGTCGAACGGGGCGCTGGTGCCCACGCGGGTCGCCCCGGTCGCGACGGCCTCGAGCGCCGCCTCGAGGGCGTCCCCGGCCTCCGCGAGCATCAGCACCTGGTCCCCCTCGACCCTGGTGAGCGAGGGCAGGAGCCGCTGGGCGAAGGCCGCGCGCACGTGCAGGTGCAGGGCTTCGGGATCCCGATTCTGCGCGACCGCGACCAGCGCGGGGCGTCGCACGCCGTGCGGCTCGACCAGCCGCGCGGCCGTACCGGCGGGCAGCGATCCGGTGCACAGTTCCGCGAGCAGCAGGGCACCGTAACGCTGCTCGGTCTCCTGGACGAGCTTGTCGCGACTGCGCTGCACGGCCTCGGCGACGGCCATTGCGAGAGCGACGTACGGCACCTCGTGCTCCGTCGACAGCACCGGGAAGCCGATGTGCGAGGCATAGGCGAGCGCAGGCTCGGTGAACGGCGCGCTCATCATCTGCTCGTCGACCGCGACGGCCGCGATCCCGACCGCCTGCATCCCCCGCAGGTACGCGCACTGCTCGTCGGTCGTGCGCGGTACGCCGATCCCGGTCGTCATCACGAGGGCTCCGTCTCCGAGCCATCGCCACGGGTCGGGCAGTTCGCACACGTGGGCCCATGTGATCGCGCGGTCCTCCCCGACGCCGGGGGTCAGCGACCTCGTGCGTACGGCTGGCAGGTCGAGCAGCGACCTCACGGTGAAGGTCATGGCTCAAGCGTACATTCGGGCGCGCGGAGCGGCGGCCGTCGCCGCGCTCACCCGCTGAACTCGCGCTCGATCGCAGCGGCGGCCCGGTACCCCGATGCGACCGCTCCCGACAGCGACTGCGCGAGACCGGTGTGCTCGCCGGCGATGGCGACGCGGCCCGCGGTGCGCTCGAAGACGTGCGCATCGGCGGCGCTCCAGTGCAACCCGGGAGCGCTGTACGAGCCACGGGCCCATGGGTCGTCGGCCCAGGTGGTGAGCAGCACGTCTCCGTCGATCTCGAGGCGGGGCCGCATCTCGCGCAGCGCGCGCACCCAGTCGTCCGGGCCCGCCTCGACTCGGAGCGCCTCGAGCGCGAACGGGCCGCCCGCGAACGAGGAGAGGGCGTCGATGCGGTGCTCGCCGTCGACCGACAATGAGCGCCACGACCACCAGGTGTGCTCGGCGTTCTGCAGCGCGATGTCGTCGTCGACCCGGGAGAGGGGCACGCCGAGCTTCGCGGCGACGCCCATGAACCGGTGGTCGAGCGCGCGCTGCTGATCCTCGGGCAGTTCGAACCCGAGCCGCAGTTCGCGCAGGATCGGCAGAGGTACGGCGAGCACCGCCGCGTCGGCGTCGATCCGCGCTCCGTCGTGCAGCGTCACCTGCACGCCCGTGGCCGACTGGTCGAGCGCCGAGATCGGATGCTCCAGGCGCACCCGGTCGCCGAGACGACGCGCGAGCTCGAGCGAGAGCGACTGGTTGCCGCCGACGAAGCGGCCGCCGTCCTCGATGTAGCCTCCCACGGTGGATGACTCGTGCAGCAGCACCGCCTCGGCGCTCACGAGGGCGGGATCGGCCGCCGCCGACGTCGTGGTGCGACGGTAGACGGGGTCGAGGCGGTAGTCGGCCCCCAGCGCTTCGGCGAACGCCCGCTCCAGAGACACCTCGCGCTCGCCGTCGTCGAGCATGCGGGCGAGCGTCGATCGCACCCGCTCGCTCGTCTCGCCCAGCTCCTCGAACGAGATCACACGTCCGTTCACGGTCCGCCTGCCGTAGCGAACGTTGTGCGACATGATCGGCACGCCCACCTCGGCGGAGAGGCGGCGGATCGCGAACTCGGTCGGGAAGATGTACTCGCCGCCGCGCTCGGTCACCTCGCCGTTGCCGAGACGCTCCGACCAGGTACGGCCGCCCACACGATCCCGAGCCTCGAGCACGGTGCACCGATGCCCGGCCTTGCTCAGCTCCCACGCGGCGGTGAGCCCGGCGAGCCCGGCTCCGACGACGACGATGTCCATTGCGTTCCTCCTCGAACGAACAGCTGATGCGGGCACTCCTGCCCGCCACCCATGCTAGGGACCGACGCGCGTCGCCGGACCCCCTTGACCGCTACTCGTGCGCGAAACCTTATGTTCGTACCACGTCGCCCGGCCTCGCCATACGAATCTATGAAAGATGCCGCCGGGCGGTAACGAAGGCGTAACGGGCCGTATGGATGTCGGAGGTGCCAGCTAGGTTCGGGAAGCGGCAGGGCTGAGATCGACCATCCCGACGATGGCGCGAGTCTGGCCACCACCATCACGATGAAGTGGGGAAGTACATGTCAATTCTCAATGACACCAAGACGCGGCGGGGTGTTTCGCTCGTCGCAGGATCGGCGGCGCTCGCACTCGCGCTGGTCGGCTGCAGCGGCGGGGGCGGTGACGAGGAGCCCGCGCCCGAGCGCGATCTCGGCACCCCGGTCGCGGGGGAGATCAAGGAGGGCGCACTCGAAGGAGTGACGCTCACGTTCGCCGGATCCGGCGGCGTGTTCCAGGACGGGCAGACCGAGGCGCTGTGGAACCCGTTCGCCGAGGCATCCGGCGCCGAGTTCAATCAGGACGCGTTCGATGCAGGCAAGCTCAAGGCCATGGTCGACAGCGGCAATGTCAGCTGGGACATCGTGAACACGACCCAGTTCGACACCGCGCGCGGCTGCGGTACGCTCTACGAGAAGTACGACTACTCGCAGATCGACACCTCGAAGATCCCCGAGGGCACCATCACCGACGACTGCATGGTGCCGCAGATCCTCTACGGCCTCGTCCTCGTCTACAACACCGACAAGTTCGGCGACAATCCGCCGACGAGCGCGGCCGACTTCTTCGACACCGAGAAGTTCCCGGGCAAGCGCACCGTGAGCCAGTCGACCTACGTCGATCCGCAGACTGTCGAGTTCGCGCTGACCGCCCAGGGTAAGGACGTGAAGAATCTGAAGCCCGAGGACATCGAGGGCGCCTTCGACATGTACCGCGACCTCGGCGACGACGTGATCGGCTGGACCACGGGCGCGCAGGCGCAGCAGCAGCTCGAGGCGGGCGAAGCCGTGATGGGTCTCGTCTGGTCGGGTCGCGGCTACGGCGCAGCCAACGCCGGGGCGCCGGTCGCTCCGATGTGGGACGAGTGGATGATCATGGTCGACTCGAACGGCATCCCCAAGGGTGTCAAGGACAAGCAGGCCGCCTTCGCGGCGGTGAACTACTCGATCGGCGCCGAGCAGCAGGCGAAGATGACCGAGCTCACCTCCTACGGCGGGGTGAACGTCGATGCGAAGCCCGAGATGGACGAGCTGCTCACCCAGTGGATGACGACCGAGCACCTCGACACCGGCATCGCGCCGAACGTCGACTTCTGGGTCGAGAACTACGACGCACTCGCGGCCGCCTGGGCCGGTTGGGCGACCGGGAACTAGCCCATGAGCGAGGGCACCGTCACCGAGGCCATCGCGGTCTCCGGTGCGGATGCCGGGCGGCGGAAGCGGGGGCCGAGGAATTGGCGCCCGCTTCTGCTGCTGATCCCGGCATTCGTGATCGTCTCCCTGTTCTTCCTGGCTCCGCTGGTGGATGTGTTCATCCGCTCGATCACGGATCCGCAGCCGGGGGCGCAGAACTACGTCTGGCTGTTCACCACGGAAGCGAACCTCAACGTGGTGCTGCGCACCTTCGGCACCGCGATCCTCGTCACCATCGTGTGCCTGCTGCTCGCGTACCCGTACGCCTATCTGATGACCATCGTGTCCGATCGCACGCGCAACGTCATGCAGCTGTTCATCATGATGCCGCTGTGGACGTCGATCCTGGTGCGCACGCTCGCCTGGATGGTGCTGCTGCAGGATACGGGCCCGATCAACGGGCTGCTGGCGGCGTGGTTCGGGATCGGACCCATTCCCCTGATCCGCACCACATTCGGTGTGGCGCTCGGCATGTGCCAGGTGCTGCTGCCCTTCATGGTGCTGCCGCTGTACTCGTCGATGGCGAAGATCGACAAGCGGCTGCTGCCGGCGGCGTCGAACCTGGGCGCGAACCCGGTGACGGCGTTCTTCACCGTGTACCTGCCGCTCTCGCGGCCCGGCATCTTCTCAGGCGGGGTGACCGTGTTCATCCTCGGCCTCGGCTTCTACATCATCCCCGCCCTGCTGGGCTCTTCGAAGGAGATCATGATCTCGGCGCTCATTCAGCAGCAGATCAGCGTGTTCCTGATGTGGGGCCAGGGCACCGCGCTCGGCATCTTCCTGCTGGTGTGCACGATCCTCATCCTCGTCGTCGTCTCGAGATTCAACCGGGGCGGCAGCCTCTTCCCGGGGGTGAACCGATGACTTCCAAACGCATCCTCGGGGCGTTCTCGGTGCTGATCGTACTGTGGCTGATCGTGCCGACGCTCATCATCATCCCGATGTCGTTCAACGAGGCGTCGTCGTTCAACTTTCCGCCGAAGGGGTTCTCGACGCGATGGTACGAGAACTTCGTCACCGACCCGTCGTGGCTGCAGGCACTGGGATCATCGCTGCAGGTCGCCGTGCTCACGATGATCGTGGCGACCGCGGTGGGCGTGCTCGCAGCGCTGGGCCTGTCGAAGGTGAAGTTCAGGGGCAAGGGGCTCATGGAGGGCTACTTCCTGCTGCCGCTGATCGTGCCCGGCATCGTGCTCGCAGTCGGCCTGTACTCGCTGTTCCTGCGCATGGACCTGCTGGGCACGCTGCCCGGATTCGTGCTCGCGCACACCATCGTGTCGATGCCGCTGGTGATCACGAACGTGATGGCCTCGCTGCAGGGCCTGGATCCGCGGCTGGAACAGGCGTCGGCGACCCTGGGCGCGGGCCGGGTGCGCACGTTCTTCAGCATCACCCTGCCGCTGATCGCGCCGGGTGTGACGGCGGGGGCGCTGTTCGCGTTCGTCACCTCCTTCGACGAGGTGATCCTCTCGCTGTTCATCCAGTCCCCGACCCTGCAGACGCTGCCAGTGAAGATCTTCAACAGCGTCACCCAGACCAATGACCCCACTGTGGCCGCGGTGGCGGTGATCACGATGTTCACCTCGGTGATCGTGATGCTCGTCGCGCAGTTCGCCACGAGGAAGAGAAAGCGACCGGTAGCGTGAACGCTATGACTCACAACGAGATCCCCGTGCCCGACGAGCACGAGCAGCAGCTGAGGGCCGGAGGGCTGAACACCTCGGCGATCCACCAGATCGGCGACGCCGGCATCAGCCTGAACGGGGTGACCAAGCGCTACGGCGACAAGGCCGTCGTCGACGAGATCGATCTCGTGATCGAGCCGGGGGAGTTCATGACCTTCCTCGGCCCCTCGGGTTCGGGCAAGACGACGACCCTCAACATGATCGCCGGGTTCACCTCGGTCACCGAGGGGCACCTGCACATCTACGGCAAGCCCGTGGCGAAGCTGCCCCCGCACAAGCGCGACATCGGCATGGTGTTCCAGAACTACGCCCTGTTCCCGCACAAGACGGTGGCCGAGAACATCGCCTACCCGCTGCAGCGCCGCAAGATCGGCAAGGAGCAGCAGAGGAAGATGGTGGCCGACGCCCTCGGCATGGTGCGCATGGGCGACTACGGCGACCGCTACCCGTCCGAGCTCTCGGGCGGTCAGCAGCAGCGCGTCGCCCTCGCGCGAGCGCTCGTCTACGAGCCGCGGGTGCTGCTCATGGACGAGCCCCTCGGCGCCCTCGACAAGAAGCTGCGCGAGTGGCTGCAGGGCGAGATCAAGCGCATCCACCGGGAGGTGGGCTCCACGTTCGTGTACGTCACGCACGATCAGGAGGAGGCGCTGTCGATGTCGGATCGGATCGCCGTGTTCAACAACGGCCGGATCGAGCAGGTGGGCACGTCCGAGGACCTGTACGAGGCGCCGCAGACGCTGTTCGTCGGGCGCTTCCTCGGGGAGTCGACCGTGCTGCTCGGCAAGGGCGTGAAAGAGGGGGACCGCCGCACCGCGATCGAGGTCGCCGGTCACCGCGTGGTCGCCGACGGCCAGTCCGAGCACGAGGATCTCGCGATCCTCATCCGACCCGAGAACCTGCGCCTCGAGACCGCGGGCACCCCCGCGGGCGAGAACGAGAACTCCATCCCGGTTACGATCACCGATGTCACCTACCTGGGGGCGTCGCGCCGCTACTCCGTGCGCCTGCCCGACGGCACCGAGGGTGCGGTGCGGCTCGGGCAGGAGGCGAGGATCCACAACCGCGGCGACGAGGTCGCGATGATGTGGAGCATCCCCGCGGGGGTGCTGCTCGTGGACACGGGCGAGGCGGGCGAGTCGACGACGTAGCTCCAGGCGGGACACCGCTCGCTGAGCTTGCCGCAGGGAGCGGAGTGGACAGGCGGCGTTCCAACCGGCTCAGGATGCGCCGAGAGGCGGATTTCGCAGGTGCTTCTCGAAGATCACCTGCGAAATCCGCCTCTCGACGCCTATGAAGGGGGCGGATCAGGCCTCCATGTCGACGTCCTTGGTCTCCGGCGTCAGGATGAGCGAGATGAGCGTCAACACCGCCGCCCCGGTGAGGTAGAAGCCGACCAGCACCGGGCTGCCGTCGGCGAGGCCCCACAGCCACACCGCGACGATGGGGGCGAGTGCCGCGCCGAGGATCGACGAGACGTTGTAGGCCACGGCCGATCCCGTGTACCGCACGTTGGTCGGGAACATCTCGGGCAGGAACGCCCCCATCGGGCCGAAGGTGAGGCCCATGAGCGTGAAGCCGAGCGCCAGGAAGAACATCACGGTCGCCGTGCCGCCGCCCAGCAGCGGCACGAAGGTGAACCCGAAGAGCGCGATCGCCGCGGTGACGGTGATGAGGGTGCGGCGCCGCCCGAAGCGGTCGGCCAGCGGACCCGAGACGAGCGTGAAGATGCCGAAGAAGACGACCCCGAACACGAGCATCAGGATGAACTCGTTGTAGCTGTAGCCCAGCCCCGGCACGTAGTCGGCCGCGTCGAAGGGTGTGCCCGCCGCTTCAGCGGCGCTCTGCGCGGCTTCGAGACCGGGGCGCGTGCCGAAGGTGAGCGTGTACGACGTCATCAGGTAGAACAGCACGTAGGTCGCGAGCATGGCGAAGGTGCCGAGGATGAGACCCCGCCAGTGGTGCTTGAAGGCCTCGGCGAGCGGCATGCGCGTGACCTTGCCGCTCTGCTTGGCGCTCTCGAACGCGTTCGACTCGACGAGGCGGAGTCGCACCCAGAGGCCGATGATCACCATGATCGCCGAGAACAGGAAGGGTACGCGCCAGCCCCAGCTGAGGAAGGCCTCGGACGCGACGCCCGGGTGCGCGGGATCGGCCAGCGCGTTGTTGATCACGAAGAACAGCATGTTGGCGATGATGAAGCCGAGGGGCGCGCCCAGCTGGGGGAAGGTGCCGTACCAGGCCCGCTTGCCCTGAGGCGCGTTCTCCGTGGCGACGAGCGCGGCGCCCGACCACTCCCCGCCGATGGCGAAGCCCTGCGCGAGACGCAGTACGAGCAGCAGCACCGCGGCCCAGACCCCGATGTTCTCGTGAGTCGGCAGTAGCCCGATGAGGAAGGTCGCGATGCCCATGGTGAGCAGCGACGCGACGAGGGTGGTCTTCCGGCCGAGCCGGTCGCCCAGGTGCCCGAAGAAGACGGCGCCCACCGGGCGGGCGAGCATCGCGGCGCCGAAGGTCGCGAAGGAGGCGATGAGCGCGGTGGTGTCGTTGCCCGTGGGGAAGAAGAGGACCGGGAATACGAGCACGGCCGCGGTCGCGTAGACGTAGAAATCGTAGAACTCGATCGTGGTGCCGATGAGGCTTGCGAGGACGACGCGCGACGGCTTGTTGCGGGGCGCGGCGCCCGGTCGAGTGGGTGTGGCGGAGGTGGCGGACAAGATTGGAGCAGCTTTCGATTGCGGTGATGCGCCGGCCACGCAACGTCGTTGTGGTGTCGATGGCTCAGCGCCATTGACTGTGCAGCGCCCTTGTGAGGAGCCGGAAACCAGTGTACGCCCCGTGCGGTCGGCTTGGTGCGGTCGGTGACTCACTGCGAGGCCGAGCCAGGTCACAGGACGGTAAAAGTCGGGTGACGGCTCCGCGAAGGCCTTGCTACCCCACCCCCGCGACTGTACAGTGTTGAAGAGTTCACTGAACACAGTGTTCAGTGAACTTTCCAGTGTGTTCAATTCTATCGCGAGGGAGCGATATGGGTCGTGCGTCAGCCGCAGCGATGGAGTCGGGCGAGGAGATCGAGCTCGGCTTGCGGGTCGCCACCTTCAGGCAGCTGCGCGGGATGAGCCTGCGCGGTCTCGCGGCGTCGGCCGGGGTGAGTTCGAGCTTTCTGAGCCAGCTCGAGAACGGCCGCACGAACGCGAGCGTGGCCTCTCTTCGTAAAATCGCCACCGCGCTGGGCGTGAGCCCGGCTCAGCTGCTCGATTCGGGCGCCGGGCACACCAGAGGAGTGCTCAAAGCGGCCGATCGCCCCAGCCTCCCGCTCGAAGGCGCCGAGAAGTACGTGATCTCGTTGCCTCCGCTGCGCAACCTCGAGGTGTATTCAGGAGTGTTCAGCCCCGGCAGCAGCACCGGAGCCGAGCCGTACGCGCACGGCAACGGGCAGGAGATCTTCATCGTTGTCGCGGGCAGTGTCGTTCTCGAACTCGGCGACGAGCGCTACTCGCTCGACAAGGACGACTCGATCGAGTTCCTCAGCTCGGTGCCTCACCGAGTGGTCAACGAGGGCGATCGGACGGCGGAGGTCGTCTGGATCTGCAGCCCTCCGACACCCGTCGATCGCGCCGAGGAAAGCCGAGCGCACTCGGTCGCACCGGCGTAGACCACCTCTATCCCACCCATCCTCAAAGGAGACGATGACCATGAATATCAGGATCGCACGGCGGGCGGCCACGAGCGCCCTCGCCCTTGCCGCGGGCGGCGCGCTGCTCGTCGGCTGCAGCGCCGCGGGCCCGGCCGAGATCGACCTCGGCGACGGACCCGCCCAGGCCGGCACGGTGCGCGAGGGCGCGCTCGACGGCGTGCCCCTCACTTTCGTCTCCTGGGGCGGCTCGTTCCAGGAGGGCCAGATGGAGGCTGCGGGCAAGCCCTTCGCCGAGGAATCGGGGGCCAACCTGCTCGAGGACGGTCCCACCGAGTACGCGAAGGTCAAGGCCCAGGTCGACAGCAGCAACGTCACCTGGGACGTGGTCGACACCGACGTCATCTGGGCGCAGAAGCAGTGCGATGCCGAGGACGGCCTGCTCATGGACATCGACACGTCGATCGTCGACCTGTCGAAGGTACCCGAGGGGCTGAGCGGCGACTGCTACGTGCCCGCCATGCAGTACGGCTACGTCTTCCTCTACAACGCCGACAAGTACCCCGAGGCTCCCACCGGCTGGGCCGACTTCTTCGACACCGAGAAGTTCCCGGGCAAGCGCGCCATCGCCGGTTTCGAGGACATCGGGCCCGGCGTCTACGAGGGCGCGCTGCTCGCCGACGGCGTCGCCGAGGACGACCTCTACCCGCTCGACATGGATCGGGCCTACGAGAAGATCGACACGATCCGCGACAGCCTCATCTTCTGGAAGACGGGTGCCGAGTCGACGCAGATGATCGAGTCGGGCGAGGCCGACATGGCGCTCGTCTGGTCGGGCCGCGGCTACGAGGCCGTGAAGAACGGCGCGAATTACAAGCCGGTGTGGAACCAGGCCCTCGTCATCTACGAGGCCCTCACCGTGCCGAAGGACGTGAAGAACCCCGACGCCGCCATGGCCTTCCTCAACTACTACCTCGGGGCCGAGCAGCAGGCGAAGCTCACCGAGCTGACCTCGTACTCGCCGGTCAACGTCGACGCCGCGCCGAAGCTCGACGGGCTGGGCAACCAGTTCCTCACGACCAACCCCGAGATCGCCGAGCAGATGGTGAACACCGACACCTCCTGGTGGGCTGAGAACTACGATGCCGAGCTCGAGCGCTGGCTGAAGTGGCTCCAGGGATGAGCGAGCGGCCGTGACCACGACGAACATCCCGACGGTGCGCGCCGCGAACACCTCGCGGCGCGCACCGCTCCGGGCGCTCCTGCTGCTGCTGCCGGCGTACGCGCTGCTGCTCGGTGTCTTCGCCTATCCCGTCTTCGAGAGCATGTGGCGCAGCGTCAGCGAACCCGAGCTCGGGTTCGGCAACTACACCTGGGTCTTCGAGAACTCGCAGAACCTCGACGTCATCCTGCGCACCTTCGGCAACGCGCTCACGGCGACCCTCGTCTGCCTGCTGCTCGCCTACCCGTACGCCTTCCTGATGACCATCGTCGGGCCTCGCGCACGCGCGGCTCTCGTGGTCATCTCGCTGATCCCGTTCTGGACCAGTCTCATGATCCGCACATTCGCCTGGATCGTACTGCTGCAGGACACCGGCCTCGTCAACTCCCTGCTCGGTCTCGTCGGCATCGGCCCGTTCCAACTACTGCGCACCAATCTCGGCGTGCTCATCGGGTTGAGCCAGGTGCTGATGCCCTTCATGGTCCTGCCCCTCTACGCGGTGATGTCCGGGATCGACGGCCGCCTCGTGACCGCGGCGCGCTCGCTCGGAGCCCGACCCTCGATCGCCTTCCTGCGCATCTTCCTGCCGCTGTCGCTGCCGGGCGTCGCTGCGGGATCGCTCATGGTCTTCATCCAGGCACTCGGCTTCTACGTCACTCCGGCCCTGCTCGGGTCTCCCTCGGACAGCATGCTCGCGCAGTCGATCTACGCTCAGGTGAGCAGCCTGCTGGAGTGGGGGCGCGGTGGCGCGCTCGGTGTGATCCTGCTGGTGGCGACGTTCGTGATGCTCGCGCTCGTGGCGCTGGTGCTGCGCGGCGCTCGCCGCAAGGGCCTCTCCGTGGAGGTGTTCTGACATGAACCGCGTACGTCCCCTCACCAGAGCGCTGCTCTGGGCCGTCAGCGTAATCGTCGCCGTCTGGCTGATCGCGCCCACGCTGGTCGTGATCCCGCTCAGCTTCACGGGCAAGGCCTCGTTCGTGTTCCCGCCCGACAGCTGGTCGCTGCAGTGGTACGAGTCCTTCTTCACGAGCCGCGAATGGACCTCCGCGCTCATGAACTCGCTGCTGATCGGACTGCTGGTCGCGCTGGTGGCCACGGTGCTCGGACTGCTCGCGTCGCTCGGCCTGCGCGCCCTGGTCCAGAAGCGGCTCGCGTCGTCGCTGCGGATCGGGCTCCTCGCGCCCATGGTGGTACCCGGCATCGTCGTCGCGATCGGCATCTACGCCATCTTCCTCAAGCTGGGGCTCGTCGGCACGGTGCTCGGCTTCGTGCTCGCGCACACGGTGCTCGCGCTGCCGTTCACCGTGATCGCCATCACGGCAGGATTCGCGGGTTTCGACGACCGTCTCGAACTCGCGGCGTTGAGCCTCGGGGCGAACCGGATCGAGACCTTCTTCAAGGTGACGCTCCCCAACATCGTGCCGGGCATGGTCTCCGGCGCTCTCTTCGCCTTCGTCACCTCGTTCGACGAGGTCGTGCTCTCCCTCTTCATCAAAAGCCCCTACCTCAACACGCTGCCGGTGCTGATGTACTCGAGCGTGACCCGCGACACCGATCCGACGCTCGCTGCAGCCGCGACCGTCATCCTCGTACTCACCACGACGCTCGTCATCGGAGCGCTCGTGCTTACCGGAAGGAAGAACCGTGGCCGAAAGAGCTGACCGCGCCGGTGCGGAGATCGTGCTCGCCGGAGTCTCCAAGCACTACCCCAAGTCGGTCGCCCTCGACGACGTCTCGCTCGTGGTGGAGCCCGGCGAGTTCATGACCTTCCTGGGGCCCTCGGGATCCGGGAAGACCACGACGCTGAACCTCATCGCGGGGTTCACCGACCTCACCACCGGCTACATCGAGATCGACGGGAAACGCATGGATGACGTGCCGGTGCACCAGCGCGGGCTCGGCATCGTGTTCCAGCACTACGCCCTCTTCCCGCATCTCACGGTGCTCGACAACGTGCTCTTCCCTCTCCGCCAGCGCAAGGTCGCGAAGGCAGAGGCCGAGCAGCGAGCGCGGAAGGCCCTGGAGACCGCGGGTCTCGCGAGCTTCGAGGAGCGGTATCCCAAGGAGCTCTCCGGCGGGCAGCAGCAGCGCGTGGCGCTCGCGCGAGCACTCGTGTTCGAACCGCAGGTGCTGCTGCTCGACGAGCCGCTGGGCGCCCTCGACAAGCAACTGCGCGAGCGGCTGCAGCTCGAGCTGCGCCGCATCCACCGCGAGGTGGGCCGCACCTTCATCTTCGTCACCCACGACCAGGAGGAGGCGCTCACCCTCTCCGATCGGATCGCGGTGTTCAACGAGGGTCGGATCGAGCAGGTCGGCACCTCGAAGGAGCTCTACGAGCGGCCCGCCTCGCTCTTCGTCGCGGGCTTCATCGGGGAGTCGACGATGGTGCGTGAAGACCGCACCGTGACCGTCGTGCGACCCGAGCAAGGCGAGCTGTTCGCGTCGGCCGACCGGGTTGCGCCGGGTCGCCCGGTCGTGCCCGTGACCGTGCGCCAGGCGATCTACCTCGGATCCGGCTGGAAGTTCGAGATCGTGCTTCCCGACGGCAGCACCGGCGTGGTGCGCAGCGCTGCCGGGGTCGACTGGCTGCGCGGCGAGAACGAGGCCGCCGTGCTGAGCTGGGATCCCGCGCTCGCCTCAGTATTTCCCGCCTGAAACGCCCCTATCCCTCCGCTTCTCGAACGCAAGAAGGAATACCGAATGATCAACGGCAACGTGTCCCACTGGTGGCAGCAGATCGGCGCCCCGAAGCCGCGCCCGGAGCTGCCGGGGAACCTCACCGCCGACGTGGCGATCGTGGGCGCCGGCTACACCGGCCTCTGGACCGCGTACTACCTCAAGCAGGCCCGGCCCGAGCTTCGGGTCGTGATGCTCGAGCAGCGCCACGCCGGGTACGGCGCCTCCGGTCGGAACGGCGGCTGGCTCACGGCTGCGATCACCGGGGGCCGTGAGCAGTACGTCAAGACCCACGGGCGCGACGCCGCGGAGCGCTTCCAGCGCGCCATGAACGAGACCGTCGACGAGGTGATCCGCGTCACCGAGGCCGAGGGCATCGAGGCCGACATCAAGAAGGGCGGCGAGTTCAACGTCGCCTACACGCCGGCCCAGGAAGCGCGGATCCGCGCGTTCGCGGAGGCCGAGCAGACCTGGCGGTACACGGACCTCGAACTGCTCGAAGCGCCGGAGGCGCAGGCGAAGATCAATGTCGCGAACACTCGCGCGGCGGTGTGGCACCCGCACGCCGCGCGGATCCAACCCGCGAAGCTCGCCGCCGGGCTCGCCGACGCGGTCGAACGGCTCGGAGTCGAGATCTACGAGCGCACCCGCGTCGTCGAGATCGAGCCCCACCGGGTGCGCACCACGCACGGCACGGTTTCCGCCGAGTACGTGGTGCGGGCGACCGAGGGGTTCACCGCCAATCTCAAGGGCCTGCACCGGCTCTGGCTCCCCATGAACTCCTCGCTCATCGCGACCGAACCGCTCTCGGCCGAGGTGTGGGAGGAGCTGAACTGGAGCCGGGGCGAGGTGCTCGGCGATTTCGCGCATGTCTACATGTACGCGCAGCGCACGGCCGACGACCGGATCGCGATCGGCGGGCGCGGCGTGCCCTACAAGTTCGGCTCGAAGACCGACACCGACGGCCAGACCCCGCTCGTGACCGTCGACACGCTGAGCGAGATCCTGCACCGCTTCTTCCCCTCGACCCGGGGTGCGGCCATCGACCACCTCTGGTCCGGTGTGCTGGGCGTGCCGCGCGACTGGGCCGCGACGGTCGGGCTCGACCGCGAGACCGGCATCGCGTGGGGCGGAGGCTACGTCGGCACCGGTGTGACCTCGACCAACCTGGCAGGTCGCACCATCACCGATCTCATCCTCGGCGACGACACCGAGATCGCCTCGTTGCCCTGGGTGAACCACCGCGTGCGCAAGTGGGAGCCGGAGCCGCTGCGCTGGATCGCGACGAAGGGCCTCTACGCGGCCTACGGCGTCGCCGACCGTGCCGAGCTCGCGGGTCGCGCGAAGACCTCGCCCATCGCGCACGTCGCCGACGTCATCACCGGCCGGCACTGATCCGCCGCCTACCAAGAGACCCGAAGGAACCCATGAGCCACACCGTCCTCACCCACTCTGCCCACGACACGGCCGCAGCCGATCTCGGCGCCCATGCACCCAAGCCGACAGCCCTCACCGACGCCCTGACAGAGGCCTCGACGACCATCTGGTCGGGAGACCGCATCGACACAGGCCTCTGGGAGTGCACGCCGGGTGTCTTCACGGCCGAGCGCAACGGCTACACCGAGATCTGCACGATCCTCGCGGGTCGGGTCACGATCGAGATCGAGGGGCAGGCGCCCGAGGAGTTCGGCCCGGGCGACGTGATGGTCATGCCCTCCGGATGGAAGGGCGTCTGGCGCGTGCACGAGCCGCTGCGCAAGCACTTCACCACGATCGACGACTGAGGACGCGGATCATGAGCAATCGCGCGATCGTCGTCGGCGGGGGAGCCTGGGGCCTGCCGGCCGCACTGCAACTGCAGGATCGGGGCTGGGATGTCACGCTGCTCGAGCGCTTCGAGCCGGGCGGCCCCTACGCCTCGAACGGCGGCAGTTCCCGCCTGTGGCGTCTCGCCGACACGCAGGTGTGGCGCGCCCGCGCGATGCTCGGCACGCTCGCCGCGATGGAGCGGCTGAGCGAGCGGCTGGGCGAACCCGTCTTCCGCCGCGCCGGGCTCCTGTGGCGCGATGACCTGTCGCTGCCCGCGGTGGCAGAGGCGCTCACGGCGATCGACCAGCCGGTCGAGCAGATCGAGGCTGAGCGCGTCGCCGAAGCCTTCCCGGGGCTGCGGCCGGACGGGCGCGACGCGCTGTTCGTCGAGCAGGGCGGCGTGGTGCACGCCGATCGATTGCTGCGGGGCGCGCTCGCGGCATTCGTCGCGGCGGGAGGCGACTACCGCCCTCGCTCCCGTGTGGTCGGGATCGCGCCCGCGGAGCGCTCGGTGCGCGTCGATCTCGCCGACGGGGAGAGCATCGAGGGGGATCAGGCTCTCGTCAGCGCGGGCCCGGGCACGGCCGAACTGCTGCCCGGCCTCGACCTCTCGCTGCCGCTCACGCCGTACATCGAGCAGGTGGTGTACCTCGGCGATCCGCGGGTCTCGCCCCCGGCCCCGGATCTGCCCGGCCTCGTCGACTGCCCCATCGGCGACGAGCCGGGCATCTACGCGATGCCGAACGGCGACGCCGGGTACAAGGTCGGTCTCGATCAGCCGCTCCGCAGGCTCCACGGCGGCACCCTCGGAGACGATCTCGACCGGGAGGAGCGGCCGGAGCGCACCGAGGTGATCCGCGCCCGCGTCGAGCGCGACCTCACCGCGATCACGCCCCGCGTGCTCGGTGCACAGGTCTGCACCTGGACCGACTCGGGCGACGGGGACTTCGTCATCGGCCGCACCCACCCGAGCGTCGTGCTCGCCTGCGGTGACTCGGGCGAGGGCTTCAAATACGCGGCGTTCATGGGGGAGTACCTGGCCGACCTCGTCGAGGGAGGGACGGGGGATGCGGAGTTCCAGCACCACTGGAACCCGCTACGCTTCGGAGACATGGCGCCCCGCAAGGGCATCAGCGCCATCGGCAGGCACTGAGCTCACTGACCCACCGGCCCAGCACACGAAAGGACCATCGATGACCGCCACCGCAGGGGGAGACCTCGCCATCGTCGGCGCGCGACTGCGCACCAACACGGATGCCGATTCCGACGCCACCGCGATCCTCGTCAGGGACGGCCGGATCGCGATGATCGGCGACGACGAGACGATCCTGGCGGCTGCGGCCGCGGCCGCGGCCGCCGGTACCGGCATCGAGGTGCGCGATGTCGCGGGCGCGACCGTGACCCCCGGCCTCTTCGACAGCCACACCCACCCGCACTGGGCGGCCGACGTGACAGCCGGGATCGACCTCGGCGGGCTCGGCACCATCGCCGAGCTGCGCGCAGCGATCGCCGCCGAGCACGCGCGCCTCCCCGAGGGGGCCTGGCTGCGCGGCTGGAATCTCGAGTACGAGGCCTTCGAGCACGGAGACGAGGGACCGGGGGCCGGTGAGCCGGCCGGTCTGCGAGGCGATCTCCTCGAGGACGCCGCCCCGGGCCGCCCCGTCGCGCTCATCTGCTACGACCTGCACACCGCTCTCGGAACGGCCCCCGCGCTCGCCGCGGCGGGCATCACCGGCCCCCGCGACTTCGACGACGCGAGCGAGATCGTCGTCGACGCCTCAGGGATCCCGACCGGAGAGCTGCGCGAACCAACGGCCTACAACCTGCTCTTCGACGCCGCCCCGAAGCCGTCGCACGACGAGGAGCGCGACGCGCTGCGGGACATGTTCCGCAGGCTGGCCGCCGCCGGGCTCACGGGCGGGGCCATCATGGACGGCAAGGATCGCACGGTCGAGCTGCTGGCCGAACTCGAGCAGCGGGGAGAGCTGGATCACCGCGTCACGGTGCACCACTGGCACGCCGTCGGCGACACCGACGACGACGTGGCCCGCGTCATCGCGGCGAAGGATCGTAGCGGGCGTTTGTGGCAGACGGGCGCGATCAAACTGTTCAGCGACGGAGTGATCGACACCGGCACGGCTTGGCTGCACGAGCCCGACACGTGCGGCGACGGGCGCTCGGCGTTCTGGCCGTCGTGGGAGCGCTTCGGCGACGTCGTGCGCGCCTACCACGACGCCGGCATGCTCATCGCGACGCACGCCGTCGGAGACTACGCGGTGAGCCGGGTGCTCGACGTCTACGCCTCGCTGCCCGCGCGAGACGGGCTTCCGTTCCACTCCATCGAGCACCTCGAGGTGCTCTCCGATGCTGACGTGGATCAGCTGCGCGCGGTCGCGAGCAGCGGCGCCGGAGTCGCGGGGGTCACCGCTTCGATGCAGCCGCTGCACATGCAGTGGCGGGCCGCGGACCACAGCGACAGCTGGGCGATGCGGCTCGGCGAGGGACGCGACGAGACCGGCTACCGCGTGCGCGACGTGCTCGATGCCGGTGTCACGCTCGTGCTCGGCTCCGACTGGCCCGTTGCGCAGTACGATCCGCGGCTCGGCATGGCCTGGGCGCGCGGGCGGCATACCCCCGGCGATGCCTCGGCGCACGTGTTCGAGCCTTCGCAGCGCCTGACCGGCGAGGAGGCCCTGCTGGCCTACACGCTGTGGCCGGCGCGGGCGCGGGGCCACGCGGATCGCGGCGTGCTCGCACCCGGCGCCGTCGCGGATCTCACGGTGTGGGGAGCCGACCCGGTCTCGGTCTCGCCCGACGAGCTGCCCGAGGTTCCGATCCGTCTCACCGTCGTCGACGGCCGCGTCGTGCACGAGGGGTAGGGGCTCCGCTTCCTGCGCCTGTCGAAGGGAGCGGGACGCTCGATCACCTGCTCTAAGGCGATCCCGCTAATAGGCAGCGCCCCGTCATCCTGCGCGAGTTTACGAGTCGCAGGATCTCGCGGTGGATTCTGCGACTTCGCGCAGAATGACGTGGGGCCTCTAGGTCGGGACTTGGAACACCTCGACCGGGTGCGCGAGAGCGGAGATCGAGAATCGTCGGTCGAGAGTCGCGAACACCGCACCGTGCTGCTGGGTGAGGAGAGCGAGATACGTATCGGTGACCTGCCCCGGGCCGTGAAGGCGGCGGACGTCGATGTCCGGGCTCAGTAAGGAGACATTGTCGGGGACGTGCTCATGCCTGCCGAACGTCATCAGCGTGCGGAGCGCCTCAACTGTGACATGCGGAGGCTGGCTTCGGGAGTATCGCGGCAGGGAGATGATACGGACCGCGCCATTCTCGGTGATCGGGCAGGTGAGCCAGTGTCGGTCGGGTTCGGAGAAGAACCAGGCACTTACCTCGGAGGCGAAGGCCTGGTCAGGATCGAGTAGCGCGATGAGAACATTCGTGTCGAGGAGATGCGCTGTCATACGAACTCATCGATCAGAGCTTGGGTCTCTTCGAACGTGATAGCTCGACCGGGGCGGTTCTTCGGCAGCATCTTCACTCCGAAGCGCTCGAAGATCGCCTCGGGCGAGTAGGGGCCCTCGTACTCGACCACGATGTTCTCGGCCGGCTGGATGAAATCCACCAGGATCTTGCGGGCCTCAGCCTCCATCGACCGCCCGTTGCTCTTGGCGCGCTCGCGCAGGCTCTCCTTCACCTCGTCGGGCAGGTTGCGGATCAGCAGTTGTGCCACGGGGATCACCTCCCTCGAGTGATATCGTTCCGTGGGAAAATGATATCACTTGAGGGAGTGGTCCGGCCAGCCTGATTTCATACGCGCCGACGGCACTGAGCGCGCCCTCGCGCTCAGTGGGGCATGAGGGTTTCAGCGACGCGTCGGGCTTCTCGCAGGCCGCTCTCGATCGCCCCGTCGATGAAGCCGCCCCACAGATTCGCGTTGTCGGTCGTCGCGAAGTGCACCACCCCGTCGGGCTGCTGCAGCTCGGCGAGGTCGCGGGTGAGCTGGCCCGGGCGGTGGGTCATCCACGTGTTGCGCGACAGCGGATCTGCCATCCAGTCGTGCGCGGTCACCTCAGTCACGGTGATGCCCGGCCTGCACGCGTCGACGGCGGCCTGCACGCTCGCCACGTCGTCGAGGTCGACGCGGGTGTGGTCGGGGCCGAATCCGACGAGGATCGTGTAGTCGCCGCGCTCGTCGCTGCAGTAGAACTCGGCCTTGAGCACCGAGATGGAGTGGCGCTGGCTCGCGTAGGCGAAGAAGCGGGGCACGTGACCCTCGGCGCGGATCCACACCTTCGTGCCTTGCGAGGCCACGGTCTCGGCGTTCTGCCGCTGCCAGGCCTCGGGGAGGGGCGGGTCGAAGCGGATCTCCGAGATCGCGTTGACGGGCAGCGTGCTCACGACGCGGCGGGCGCGGATCCGCTCTCCGCCGGCCGTCTCGACGATCGCGTGCGCGTCGGCGCCGTCCCCCTCCTGCGTCACCGAGGCGACCGCCGTGTTCAGGCGGATCTCCCCCGGAACGTCCGCGGCTATCGCGTCGGTGAATCCCCGCATCCCGTCGACGACGCGGAACGTCGCCGAGGCCTCGTGCATGAGCTGCCAGTGCCCGCCCGTGGCCGATACCCAGCGCAGGGCGCTCGACAGTCCGACCTCGCCGAGGGGGGCGTTCACGTGCCCGACCCACACCGACTCGTTCGCGGCCCGAGCCTCGGTGTCGAGCCCGAGGGCGTCGAAACGATCCTGGATGCTCAGCGAATCGAGCTCCGCGATCCGGCCATTGAGCGGTTCCGAGCCCCGCGGCATGACGTCGCGCACATCGTCGATGACCAGCTGCTGTCCCTCTTCGATGAGCGCCATGAAATCGGCGAGCGTGCCCTTGCGGGAGGTTCCGTCGGCTCCGTGCCAGTAGGCCTCGTCCGCGGCGGGGCTGCGCACGATCTCGCGGCCGTAGCGAGTCGCCTCGGCCCATACGTGGGGCTGCACCCAGTGGATCCAGTTGGCGCCCATCTCGAGGTCGTGACCGAGTCGGTAGTCGGTCCAGGTGCGGCCGCCGATCCGATCCCGAGCCTCGAGCGTCACCACCTCGAACCCCGCTCTGCCCAGCTCGCGAGAGGCCACGAGGCCCGCGAATCCGGCACCGATGACCACGACGTCGACCGACTGCATATGCTCTCCTTCAGGTGGCGACACTGCCTGCAACACCCCTCAGCTTATCCAGCGGAACGGCGCGGCCGCGGCAGACGTTCCCACCGAATCGGGCGCCGGTTTCATACGAACGTATGCGATCAGCGCGTCGGCTCCGATGAGCGCCAGCGCCTACAGCCGGGCGACCACCCGCGAGAGCAGGTCGGCGAGCCTCGGCTCGGCCGCCTTGCCCTCGGCGAGCACCTCTTCGTGGCTCAGTGGATCCTCGCCCAGACCCGCAGCGGGGTTCGTGATGAGCGAGAGCCCCAGCACCTCCATCCCGGCCTGCCGCGCCGCGATGGCCTCGAGCGCGGTCGACATGCCCACGATCTGCCCGCCGATCGTGCGCAGGTAGTGGATCTCGGCGGGCGTCTCGTAGTGCGGCCCGGGCAGCTGCACGTAGACGCCCTGCTGCAGCGACGGCTCGACGTCGACGGCCAGCGCGCGCAGGCGCGAGGCGTACAGGTCGGTGAGATCGATGAAGTCCGCACCCTCGACGGGTGACGTCGCGGTGAGATTGAGATGATCCGAGATGAGCACCGGCTCGCCGGCCTTGAACGCGGGGTCGATGCCTCCGGCGCCGTTGGTGAGGATCATCACCGAAGCGCCGGTCGCCGCGGCCGTGCGCACGCCGTGCACGACCGCGCGCACCCCCCGGCCCTCGTAGAAGTGGGTGCGCGCGCCGATCACGAGCGCGTGCTTGCCGCCCGCGAGGCGGATCGAGCGCAGCGTGCCCGAGTGGCCGGGCACCCCCGAGACGTGGAATCCGGGAACTTCCTCGGCGGGGATCACCGCGACGGTCTCGCCGATCACGTCGGCGGCCCTGCCCCAACCGCTGCCGAGGGTGAGGCCGATGTCGTGCCGTTCGACGCCGGTGAGGCGCGCGATGGTCTCGGCGGCCGCCGACGCGAGGGCCGCGGGATCTTGCTCGTTACTCATGCCCCCAAGCTTATGAGGTCCTGTCGGTCGCCGGGTTCTGCGCGGGAACTACGGTGCTCTGCGCATCGCCCGTCGTGCTCTGCATGGCGCGCAGCACGCGGTAGCCGCGCTTCGGGTCGTAGCCGTGGATCTCGCGGGTGTCGAGCACGGCCATGAAATCGAGGACCTCGGCCGTGATGATCTGACCCGGCACCAGCACCGGGAAGCCCGGCGGGTACGGGGTGACGAAACCGGCAGAGACGGGCTGCTCGCCGCGGGCGACGCGCTCGCGCAGTTCACCGGGCAGCACGTGCTCGATGTGGCGGCGCTGCTGGCCGCGGAAGAATGCGGCGCGCACGTCGCCGTCGGGCAGGCCGGGGGCGTCGTACCCCGGGGCGAACGCGCTGAAGTCGGGCAGCGGCGGCATGGGCGCCTCGGCGGCGAGGGCGGCCGCCGCGAGCTCGGGATCTCGCTGCGCCCGCTCCTCCTCGAAGCGTTCGGCGAGTTTCACGAGCACCTCGATGAGGTAGGCGACCGCCGATCTTGTGGTGCCGATGTTGGTCATGAAGAGCACGGTGTTGCGGCTGGTCTTGTTGACCTGGATACCGTAGCGGTTCATGAGATGCTCGTGCTTGAACGTGTCGCCGTCGACCCCGGTCCGGGTGATCTCGACGGTGATGCGCGACGGATCGATCACGAACTCGTCGGTGGCCCACGCCTGCCACATGGAGGCGAGGCCGTCGCGCAGGGGCATTGGTCGGCGGGTCTCGCGGTGCTCGGCGGGGATGAGCTCGTTCGCGGTGAGCACGCGGTAGGTGCGGCGCAGCAGAGGGTGGCGGGCGATGGCCTGGGCCAGACTCGTGGCGAGGTCGAGCTGGCGCTGCACGAGGGTGAAGCCCTCGAGCTCGACCTGCCGCCTGCCGAGGTCGAGGGAGGCGAGGATCTGGTAGTTCGGCGAGGTCGAGGTGTGCGTCATGAAGGCCTCGTGGAACGGCTCTTCGGCCTCGCGCACCCAGTCCTGGTCGTAGACGTGGATCATGGATCCCTGCCGCAGTGCGGTGAGCGTCTTGTGGGTGGAGTGGGTCGCGTAGACGCGGATACGCGCTTCGGGGCTGGGGATCAGCCGTTCCTCGAGCCACACCTCGTCGGGAGCGGGGGTGCCGTCGGCGTCGTAGAGGCGCGCCTGCTGGGCCCGGTAGGCGGAGGCGTGCGCTCCGGTCTTGAGGCGCTCCTCGAGCCGCTGTGCCGAGGCCATCGCCGTGCGGCGGCGGGTGACGGGGTGGAACGCCGCGAAGGCGAACCAGGCTTCGTCCCAGAGGAACACGAGGTCGGGCTTGATGGCGAGGCACTCGGCCATGACCCGCTCGGGGTCGTAGACGATGCCGTCGAAGGTGCAGTTGGTGAGGGTGACCATGCGCACCTCGTCGAGCCGACCGGCGGCGCGATAATCGAGCAGCAGCTGCTTGATGCGGTCGAGGGGTACGGCGCCGTAGAAGGCGAAGTCGTTGAGCGGGTAGGCCTCGAGGTAGGCGGCGCGGCCGCCGGTGAGCATCATCGCGTGGTGGTGGGACTTGTGGCAGTTGCGGTCGACGAGCACGATGTCCCCCGGGGAGACGAGGGCCTGGTGCACGATCTTGTTCGCGGTCGACGTGCCGTTGGTCACGAAGAAGGAGTGCTTGGCGCCGAACGCGCGCGCGGCGAGATCCTGCGCCTTCTTGATCGCGCCCGTGGGTGCGAGCAGCGAATCGAGACCGCCGGAGGTCGCGCTGGTCTCGGCGAGCAGCAGGTTCATACCGTAGAAATCGGCGAGATCGCGGATCCACTTCGAGTTCATCACCGAACCGCCGCGGCCGATGGGCAGCGCGTGGAACACGCCGACGGGTCGGCGGGCGTGGTCCTGGATCGCCGAGAAGAACGGGGTGTCGTAGAGGTGGGAGACCCGGCGCAGCAGCGACAGGTGGAGCTCGAGCTGATCCTCGCGTCGGAACACGCGACGGAAGCGACGGGTGAGCGCCCCCGCGAGATCCTCGATGTGCGCGCCGGCCATGAGGTACAGGTCGAGTTCGGGCCGGAGCGCGGCCAGGGTGTCGGCGAGGCCCAGCACCCGCTGCACCGACGCGAGCGAGGATCGCTCGGAGGTGCGGCCCGTGTGCACCTCGGAGCGGGCGAGGCGGATCGTCTCCAGCAGTTCCCGGCTCAGCCGCTGCCTCGTGCGGTCGCTGAACCCGGGACGCACGACGCAGGCGAGGATGTTCGGATTGGTGAGCACGGCGGCCACGGCGTCGTCGGCAGAAGGGACGACCACGAACTCGTAGATGAAGGCGTCGGCGGGCGCCCGCAGTCGGAGCGCCTCGGTGCGCATCGTGTCGCGATCCGCCGGTGTCGTCTCGTCGATCACCAGCACCTCGAAGCGGGGGCGGGAATCGACATCCGAGACCTGTTCCGCGCGTTCCTGCTCGTCGAGGTGCTCGTCGCGGGGCTCATCGGGGATCGTGTCGCCGCGAAGCCGGTTGACCACCCTCCCGATGCGGTCGAGCGCCGTTCGGTAATCACCGGTGTTCAGCAGTTCGCCGATGCTCTGCACGTAGCGCTGCCCGAAGCCGGCCCAGTACATCTCGATGGTCTCGAGCGCCCGCAGGTTGCGGTGGATCTCGCTGTCGCTCGCAAGCGCGTCCGAGTCCTCGCCGCTCAGAGCCAGCCGCTTCACCGCGAAGCGCAGATACTCCCACGCGTCGCTCCGCAGACGCCAGGTGCTCGAGGGCATGCCGGGATCGCGCTCGAGAGCGGCTATTCCGGCGCTGCGCGGCAGACTGGAGGTCTTCTCGGCGCTGATCCGACTCGACGGCTCACTCGTGGGGCTGCCGGGCTCGATCCTCGTCATATGCGCTTGTCCTTCCAAACCTCTTCGTTCCACCGGCGCCGCGGAGCGCTCCGTCCCTTGATCCTAGAACCTTCCGCGTGCCCGAATCGGCACGTTGTCGCGACCGGCGGTCGAGTCCCCGAAACGCAACGGTTTCCTCTTTTTCGGGGTCATTTCTCTCGGTTTTCCGTTGCAGTGCGACGCAGGTCGTGCGTAGCAGCCCGCCGTTTCCACGAGCGACGAGGAGGCCGCTGCCTGCCGCGCGACCTTCTAGGATGGAGGACATGGCGAAAGCGAATGAACGGAAGCATCGCATCGCGGTGCTCGGCGGCGGTCCCGGCGGTTACGAGGCAGCCCTCGCGGGCGCTCAGCTCGGTGCGGATGTGACGCTGATCGAACGCGCAGGCGTCGGCGGTGCGGCAGTGCTCACCGACGTCGTGCCGTCGAAGAGCCTCATCGCGACCGCGGGCGGAGTGCAGGCCGTACGCGATGCCGGGCGGCTGGGCGTGCAGGCCTTCGTGCCGGGCGGCGACGGCAAACCGGTGCGACCCGAGATCGCGCTCAACCTCGCGGCGGTCAACAAGCGGCTGCTCGCGATGGCCGGCGCGCAGTCCGTCGACATGCTGCGATCGCTCGAAGAGGCCGGCGTGCGGGTGGTGCAGGGGGAGGGCCGTCTCGACGGACCCGACGCCGTACTCGTGTCGACCGCCGCGACGGGCGGAACCGACTTCGACCGCATCGAGGCCGACACGATCGTTGTCGCAGTTGGAGCGAGCCCGCGCGAGCTCGATTCCGCCAAGCCCGACGGCGAGCGCATCCTCACGTGGAAGCAGCTCTACGACCTGCCCGCCATTCCCGAGCACCTCATCGTCGTCGGTTCCGGTGTCACCGGCGCAGAGTTCGCCAATGCGTACCGCACCCTCGGGTCGGAGGTCACGCTCGTGTCGAGCCGCGAGCAGGTGCTGCCCGGGGAGGATCCCGACGCCGCCGCCGTGATCGAGCGCGAGTTCAAGCGTCTCGGCATGCGCGTGATGTCGAAGTCGCGCGCGGACTCGGTCGTGCGCACCGACGACGGCGTGCTCGTCACTCTCTCGGACGGGCGCACCATCGAGGGATCCCACTGCCTCATGGCGGTCGGATCGATCCCGAACACCGAGGGGCTCGGCCTCGAAGAGGCCGGGGTGCGGCTCACGGAGAGCGGCCACATCCGCGTGAACAAGGTCGCCCGCACCGGGGTGCCCTCGATCTACGCCGCCGGCGACTGCACCGACTTCTTCCCGCTCGCCTCGGTCGCCTCGATGCAGGGCCGCACCGCGATCATGCACGCGCTCGGCGACTTCGTGCGGCCGATCGATCTGCGCAACGTAGCGGCGAACGTCTTCACCTACCCCGAGATCGCGACCGTCGGGTGGAACGAGCACAGCCTCGCCGATTCCGAGGGGCTCGCGCAGCACGTCACGCACACGGTTCCGCTCAGCGTCAACCCGCGCGCGAAGATGATCGGCTTCACCGACGGCTTCGTCAAGCTCTTCGCCTGGAAGGCGTCGGGCACCGTGATCGGCGGTGTCATCGTCGCGCACCGGGCGAGCGAGCTGATCTTCTCGCTCGCGCTCGCCGTCGAGCACCGCCTCACGGTCGACCAGGTCGCCTCGGCGTTCGCGGTGTACCCCTCGATGACCGGCGCGATCACCGACGCCGCGCGAGCCCTGCACCAGCACTGAGCCGCGTCGCTCGCCAGCACTGCGTCGCGTCACCCATCAGCGCTACGTCGCGTCACCCGTTCGATGATCTGAAGGAGCCTCACACGATGACCCCGGAGATTTCACGCCGCAGCATCGTCGGCGGTGCGCTCGGAGTGCTCGGACTCGGATCCCTCGCGGGGCTGACCGGGTGCTCCCCGGCGAAGCCGGATCCGGTGCCCTCCGACGAGAATGTGAAGGCCGCGATCACCGTGCGGGCGTTCGATAACGCCTACGATCCGCCGGAGGTCGAAGTCGTTCCCGGCGAGGCCGTGCGCTGGGTGTTCGAGGGGCCGGCCGAGCACGACGTCGTCGCCGAAGACGGCAGCTTCGTGAGCGAGCTCATGACGAGCGGCAGCTACACCCACCTCTTCGAGGAGGAGGGCGACTTCGCCTACGACTGCTCGGTGCACCCCGAGATGACCGGCGTGGTGCGCGTGCGCGCGCTCTGAGCCGGCTCCGGCGCCGGGGCGCTCCCTGTTTCTGGGCTTTGCCGTGCGCCGGTGCAGACCTCTCGCACCGGTGCAGACCTCTCGTGCGGTGCGGGAGGTCTACTCCGGTGCGAGAGGTCTGCACCGGCGGGCGGCGGGTGCCCGGGGTTATGCCCGCTGGAAGGTCGCCAGGGTCTCGAAGTGGTGCGTGTGCGGGAAGATGTCGAACGCGCGCAGCGCCGTGAGCTCGTACCCCGCCTCGCGCAGCGACTTCGTATCGCGGGCGAGCGCGACCGGATCGCAGGCCACGTAGACGACGTTCGCGGGGGCGAGCTCGGTCAGCTGCTTCGTCACGCCGCCGCCCGCACCCGAGCGGGGCGGATCGAGCACGACCGTGCCGCGGCGCAGCCGATCCCGAACGGGGGCCGACGCCTTCAGCAGCTCGGCGAGGTGCCGATCCACCCGCGCGGTCAGCGCGAGCGCGCCCACCAGCTCCGACAGGTTCTCGGCCGCGTCGTCGGTCGCGCGGGGCTCGGCCTCCACCGTCGTCACCTTCACACCCGGGCCCGCGGCCTCGGCCATGGCCGCCGCGAGCAGTCCCGCGCCGCCGTAGAGGTCGAGATTGCCGGCCGCGGGATCGAAGCGGCCCTCATCGATGAGATCGACGATCGCATCGCGCACGGCGGTGAACAGCACGGCGGGGGCCTCGCGATGCACCTGCCAGAACCCGCCGGCGCGAACGATGAAGCCGCGATCCTCGACCAGCTCCTGGATCGCGTCGTTCTCGCCCGCGCGAGTCTTCTCGCCCACCAGCCCGAGCAGCATGCGGGGATCATCGGCGGCGGGATCGATCAGGTCGACCGTCGCCGCGCCCGGCATCACGTCGCCGAGCGGGGCGATCTGGCCCACGCCCTCGGTGGCGAGAGGGAGAGAGGCGACGGGGATCACGCGGCGGCTGCGCGCCGCATACGGCCCCACCGCGCCGGTGTCGGGATCGACGTGCAGGCGCACGCGGGTGCGATAGCCGAGACCGTTGTTCTCGTCGTCGCCGGGAGCGGGCTCGACCAGCTCCGCCAGCGCATCGGCGAGATCCTCACCCTCTTCGGCCGCGAGCTCGACAGCGCCGAAGCGTCGCATCGCGTCGGTCAGCACCTCGGCCTTGAGCGAGCGCTGGCGCTCGAGCGCGATGTGCCCGAACTCGGCGCCGCCGGCGCGGTCCTCGGGGGCACGATCCATCGCCGCCTCGGCCCAGACGTGGTCGCGGCGATCCTGCGAGGCCTCGAGCACCTCGACCGCGGTGGCGCGCGCGAACGACTTCTTCTTCGCGTCCGTGACCCGGGCGCGGACCCGCTCGCCAGGGATCGCGTCGGCGACGAACACGACACGGCCGTCGTGCCGGGCGACGCTCACCCCGCCGTGGGCGATACCGGTGACGTCGAGCTCGATCGTCTCTCCGATCTCGAGCGGCGTGCTGGCGGAGTGCGCGTGTGAAGACATGAGGACTATTCTCCCATCCAGAAACGGCAGAAGGCCCGCCGGAGGCAGGCCTTCTGAAAGTGGAGGGACCGACGGGAATCGAACCCGCGTTCTCAGCTTGGGAAGCTGATGTCTTACCATTAGACGACGATCCCAGGGCGATAGCGCCGCACCAACTATAGCAGGGCGCGGGGCACTCGTTGACGCACGCCGCCCGGCGATGCCTTACTGGCAGACCGCCGCATTGCGGAGGCGTTCGGCCTGGTAGTCGACGGTCCACGGGATCTCGGGCGCGGCGCCGGCCTCGGAGGAGAGCGCCGCGATCTGGAACGCGAGCGACTTCGCGAAGCCCGCGCCCGCCGACGAGTTGTTGAGTGCGACCACCACGGAGAAGTCGGACTCGGGATCGTGGTAGGCGGCGGTCAGGGTGCCGGTGATCGCGCCGCTGCGGCCGTACAGCGGGCCGACCTTCTCGACGCCGAAGCCCCACTGGTCGCCGGACTCGGTGTCGACCTCGCTGGTGGGGTTGCCCTCCTCGTCGCGCTCCGGGTTCTTGACCGGGATGGTCTCCGTGACCTGCTTGCCGGCTTCGCCGCCGAAGGCTCCGTCGAGGTAGCGCGCGTAGAAGTTCTTGAGATCGGTGACCGTCGTGACGGTGCCGCCGGCGCCGCCCAGCATGGACGGCGAGACCTCGAGCTTCTCGACCGGGCCGGCATCGCAGACCGGCTTGCCTCCGCTCGAGGGGTAGGCGAGGCCCGAGAGCGCGTCATCGGCCGTGGTGGACGTGGGAGCGGGGAAATAGCTGGATCCCATGCCCGCCGGGCCGAAGACACGGTTCTTCAGCAGTTCGGACATGTCATCGCCCGTCTTAACGTGGATCGCTCGAGAGAGCACGAGCGCGTTGGTGTCGGAGATGTGCACGTCGAGGCCCGGCCACGAGAGCGGGGAGCGCGTCAGCCCCTGCGCGATCAGCTCCTGTTCGGGCCAGGGGCGCGTGGGGTTGTTGACGAAGATGTCGGCGAAGCCGTCCTTGTAATCGGCGAGGCCGGAGCGCATATCGCAGAGCTGCCCGTAGGTGATGCCCTCGATGCCGGACTGCCGCTCGAGATCCTTCTCCACGGCGCGGCCGAGCTTCACGGTGCCGTCCTCGACGAGGTCGAGCAGCAGTGCGCACATGACGGGCTGGGTCGCCTGGGCCCCGCGGATCCGCGTCGACCCGTCCACGCCATCGCCGAAGCCGCGCACATATGCGTCATCACCCGACCAGACGCCCACAACGGCTTCGGAAGAGCCGCTCAACTCCATCGCAGAGGCGACGGCGTCGTCGATGCTGCCCGAGAGGCCCTTGTCGAGGGTCGCCACATCCCCTCCGGAGGTGCCCGTCGCGCCACCGGTGCAGGCGGTCAGGCCGAGGACGGCGGTCGCGATGAGTGCGACGGCTGCGAAGCGGGTGCGCTGTGCAAGTCTCGGGATCAAACTCGACCGCCAATCTCGGCTGGAAACACGATAAAGAACAACCGAGATTCTAGTGCCCGAGTCTGGGAGTGGCGCTCGGGTGGTTACGAAGGTAAGGCTAACCTGAGTAAGATGGCACGGTGATGAGCTTTGCACACGATGTCGTCGCCGGAGTGACCGGTCATATGAACGGCGACCACCCGGAGGACAACCTGCTGATCGCCCGCGCCTTCGGCAACCCGAATGCGGTGTCGAGTCGTATGGTGGGGCTGAACGGCGAGGCGGGCGTCTGGCTCGTGGCCGATGCCGACGGCGAGCGCGAGGTGTCGATCCCGTGGCCGGGTGGCATTATCTCGGAGCGCCCCGCGATCCGTCGCGAGGTGGTCGCCCTCTACAGGGCGGCGTGCGAGAAGCTCGGTGTGCCGGCGCGCGACGAGCACAGTCAGAAGCCGTTCTCCACGGTGATCCGCGAGGGCTCCTGGTCGGATCACTCCGACAGCGAGGGTGCCACTTTCATGGAGGACATCATGCGCGGCAAGGGTACCCTCCAGGACTACATCGATCTCGTGGCCCAGCACTACTACATGTACGAGGCGCTCGAGGAGGGCGCTGAGCTGCTCCTCGCCGATCCCGCATTCGCTCCCTTCCACTCGCAGGCGCTCCTGCGCATGCCCGCGCTCGAGGCCGACCTGGCGCACCTGATCGGCGACGACTGGCGCGACCGCATCGCGCCCGTACCCGCGACGGCCGCCTACGCGGCGCGCATCCGCGAGGTCGCCGAAGAGGGCTGGGTCGCCGGCCTGGTCGCGCACCACTACACGCGCTACTTGGGCGATCTCTCGGGCGGCCAGATGATCGCGAAGCGGGTCGCGAAGCAGCACGGGCTGGATCGCGAGGGTGTCGCGTTCTACGACTTCAGCGAGCTGGGCTCGCTCGTCGATTTCAAGAACGAGTACCGGGTGGCGCTCGACGGGTTCGGCGCGGGGCTCACCGATCAGGAGCGGGATCGCATGCTCGAGGAGGTGCGCGCCGCCTACGCCTTCAACACGGCGGTCTTCGTCGATCTGGGCCGGGCCCGCGACGCCGCCGCGGCTTAGCCGACCGCGCCCGCGTCTCCAGGGCCGCCGTTGCGTTCGTTGATGAACCGCACGACGTTGGGATCGACGATCACGTCGCGCGGCTGCAGCGGGCGCTTCAGGTAGAGTCCGTCGAGTGAGCGCACCCGGCTGAGCGCCACGTACGTCTGGCCTGCGCTGAACGCACGCGGGCCGAGGTCGACGACCGCGGCGTCGTAGGTGTGCCCTTGCGACTTGTGCACGGTCACCGCCCAGGCCAGGCGCAGCGGGAACTGCTCGAACTCGGCCACGACCTCCTTCTCGAGCTTCTTGGTCTCGGCGTCGTAGCGGTAGCGGTAGCGCTCCCACACGGTGGGCTCGACCTCGAACTCCTCGCGATCCACCTCGACCCAGACGGTCCCGTCGACGCGGGAGACCGTGCCGATCGTGCCGTTCACCCAGCGCCCGTCGGGGTCGTTGCGCAGGAACATGACCTGCGCGCCGGGCTTGAGCTCGAGCACCTCGTCGGCGGGGTAGGTGTTCTCGCGGAACTCGCCGTTGACCTCGGCGACGGCGCGCAGTGCGGATCCACGGATCTCGGCGAGCCGTTCGGCGTTGATTCGGTTGACGACGGCGTTGGTGGTGGCGAGGGTGATGACGTCGCGGGGCGCGGATCGGGATCCCGCAGCGTTGAGCTCGTTCGCCTGGTCTTCTTCGACGACGCCGTGGCGCACCGCTCCGAGGATCTGCTTGAAGCGGTCGTCGCGCTGCCGGTGCACCTCGCTCAGCTCGATCACCGCCATCGGCGTCGTCGACCAGACCTGCGCGTCGAAGAACCACAGGGAGCGGTAGGTGTCGGCGAAGTAGGCGCGCTCGTGCGGATCGCGAGGCGGCACGGGCGGCAGCTGGAAGGGGTCGCCGAACATGATGATCTGGGCGCCGCCGAAGGGATCGTGCTTCTTGCCGCGCGCGAGCCTGAGGGAGCGGTCGATCGCGTCCATCAGGTCGGCCGACACCATCGAGATCTCGTCGATCACGAGCGTGTCGATCGAGGCGAGCATCTTCTTGAGCTCGGCCGGCTGATCGAGGTCGTGGTCGGCGATGATGCCGGTCGGGAGCCGCAGGAGGGAGTGGATCGTCTGGCCGCCGACGTTGAGCGCGGCGACGCCGGTGGGCGCGCAGACCGCGATGATCTTGCTCGTGTTCCAGGAGAGGTGATTCAGGATCGTCGACTTGCCCGTGCCCGCCCGGCCGGTCACGAAGATGTGCTCGCGCGTGTGCTCGATGCGCTCGTAAACGGCGAGCTGCTCGGGGGAGAGTTCGGGGCGTGCCACCCCGCAAGGATACTGCGCTTCCCGCTACCCTGCGCTCCCCGCCGCGGTCGCAGGCACCCGCACCGGGAGCAGCAGCGCGAGCCCGACCAGCAGTACGAGCCCGATGCCGAGGGTGCCGAAGATGGTCGCTCCGCCGATCGCAACCGAGGCGGTGAAGGCCGCGGGTGCCAGGAACGAGACGGCGCGGCCGGTCGTGGCGTAGAGGCCGAACATCTCGCCCTCCCTGCCGGGAGGGGCGAGGCGGGCGAGGAAGCTGCGGCTCGACGACTGCACCGGCCCGACGAAGATCGTGGAGAACAGACCGACGGCCCAGAACGCGGGGGCGCCGAGGGGCGCGAGTGCGAACATGAGGATGAGCCCGACGACCAGCAGCACCAGCGAGACGGTCATGATGTTCTTGGCGCCGAAGCGATCCTCGAGCAGACCGCCGAAGATGGTCGCGATGCCGGAGATGACGTTCGCGGCGATCGCGAACATGATGACGGTCGCCGGATCGAAGCCGAACGAGAGCGAGGCGACGACGCCGACGAAGGTGAAGATGCCCGCGAGGCCGTCGCGGAAGACCGCGCTCGCGATGAGGAAGAAGAGGGTGTGGCGGGAGGTGCGCCAGAGGCCCGCGATGCTGCTGAAGATCGCCCGGTAGCCGGCGATCACGCCGACCACTCGGCGGTCGTCGTCGGCGGGCACCTCGGGCACGGCGAAGAACGTGGGGATCGCGAACACCGCGAACCACAGCGCGCACAGCACCATCGCGATGCGCACGTTCCAGCCGCCCTCGCTCGAGACGCCGAACCAGCCGGCGTCGGGAAGGATGAAGCCGACGAGAACCAGGGTGAGCAGCACGATGCCGCCGAGATATCCCATGCCCCAGCCGAATCCCGAGATGCGGCCGATGTTGCCGGGCGTCGACAGCTGGGTGAGCATCGAGTAGTAGTTGACGCTCGCGAACTCGAAGGCGATGTTGCCCACGGCGAGCAGAACGAGACCGAGCACGAGGTACTCGGGGGCGGGCGCGACCAGCACCATGAGGGCGGTGCAGGCGATGACGATGCCCGTCGTGACTGCGAGGGAGTGCTTGCGGCGGCCGGTTGCATCGGTGAGGCGCCCGAAGAGCGGCGCGAAGACCGCGACCGCCACACCCGCGATGGAGAGGGTGGCGCCGAGGGCGACCGAGGTCTCGTCTTCGGGGCCGAATGCGGCCGAGGTGATGTAGACGGAGAACACGAAGGTCGTGACGACGGCTTGGAAGGCGGCGGATCCCCAATCCCAGAGCGACCACGCGAAGACGGAGCGCTTCTTGACCCTCGGCGGCGCGGGTGCGCTCAGATGGCCGTCGGTCGCTGCGGGCTCCGATGCGGTGTCGCTCATGGGGGTCACTGTAGTCGATCGGGGAAACGCCCGGGTGTCTTGTGCAAACCCTGAGAGTTGAGCGTATGCGGCTCAACTTTTGCCACGAGGACTTGACGGAGCCGACACTCGCGGTAAACTTGAGTCCATCAGGCTCAAGGTCTGCTCGGGGTTCCGGGTCGGCGTGAGCATAGGCCACGGATACCGGCCCTCGATCCCCGGATCGCATCGGCGGGCTCCGATCAACAGTAATGAAGGAGAACACATGTCACGTGCAGTAGGCATCGATCTCGGCACCACCAACTCGGTCGTCGCCGTGCTCGAGGGCGGCGAGCCCACCGTCATCGCGAACGCGGAGGGCTTCCGAACGACCCCCTCGATCGTCGCGTTCACCAAGGACGGGGAGGTGCTCGTCGGCGAGACCGCGAAGCGCCAGGCCGTCACCAACGTCGATCGTACGATCGCCTCGGTCAAGCGCCACATGGGCACCGACTGGAAGAGCGACGAGGTCGACGGCAAGCGCTACACGGCGCAGGAGATCAGCGCCCGCACGCTCATGAAGCTGAAGCGCGACGCCGAGACCTACCTCGGCGACAAGGTGACCGACGCCGTCATCACCGTGCCCGCCTACTTCAATGACGCCGAGCGCCAGGCCACCAAGGAGGCCGGCGAGATCGCGGGCCTCAACGTGCTTCGCATCATCAACGAGCCGACCGCTGCGGCCCTGGCCTACGGGCTCGACAAGGGCAACGAAGACGAGCTGATCCTCGTCTTCGACCTCGGCGGCGGCACGTTCGACGTCTCGCTGCTCGAGGTGGGCAAGGACGACGACTTCTCGACGATCCAGGTGCGCGCGACCTCGGGCGATAACCGCCTCGGCGGCGATGACTGGGATCAGCGCATCGTCGACTGGCTGATCACGCAGTTCAAGAACTCGTCGGGCGTCGACGTCTCGAATGACAAGATCGCGCTGCAGCGCCTCAAGGAGGCCGCGGAGCAGGCGAAGAAGGAGCTCTCGAACTCGACGAGCACCCAGATCCAGCTGCCCTACCTCTCGCTCACCGAGAACGGCCCGGCGAACCTCGACGAGACGCTGACCCGCGCGAAGTTCGAGGATCTCACCAAGGATCTGCTCGAGCGCACCCGCAAGCCCTTCGAAGACGTGATCAAGGAGGCCGGCGTCAAGGTCTCCGACATCGCGCACGTGGTGCTCGTCGGCGGTTCGACCCGCATGCCCGCCGTCACCGAGCTCGTGAAGAAGCTCACCGGCGGCAAGGAGCCCAACAAGGGTGTGAACCCCGATGAGGTCGTCGCCGTGGGCGCCGCCCTCCAGGCGGGCGTGCTGAAGGGCGAGCGCAAGGACGTGCTGCTGATCGACGTCACCCCCCTGAGCCTCGGTATCGAGACCAAGGGCGGCATCATGACGAAGCTGATCGAGCGCAACACCGCGATCCCGACCAAGCGCAGCGAGACCTTCACCACGGCCGAGGACAACCAGCCCTCCGTCGCGATCCAGGTCTTCCAGGGCGAGCGCGAGTTCACCCGCGACAACAAGAATCTGGGCACCTTCGAGCTGACCGGCATCGCCCCGGCTCCGCGCGGAGTGCCGCAGATCGAGGTCACCTTCGACATCGATGCGAACGGCATCGTGCAGGTCTCGGCGAAGGACAAGGGCACCGGCAAGGAGCAGACGATCACCATCTCCGGCGGCTCGACGCTGTCGAAGGAGGACATCGAGCGCATGGTGCGCGAGGCCGAGGAGCACGCCGCCGAGGACAAGAAGCGTCGCGAGTCGGCCGAGCAGCGCAACAACGCCGAGCAGCTGGCCTACTCGGTCGAGAAGCTCATCTCGGAGAACGAGGACAAGCTGCCCGAGGACGTCAAGACCGAGGTGCAGGGCGATCTCGATGAGCTGAAGCAGGCGCTCGCCGGTGAGGACGACGAGGCCGTGAAGACCGCCGCCGACAAGCTGGGCCAGAGCCAGACCAAGCTGGGCGAGGCCATCTACGCGGCGGCGCAGGCCGAGCAGCCCGCTGCCGACGCCGACTCCGCGGAGTCGAACGATGACGACGTGGTCGATGCCGAGGTCGTTGATGACGACGAGGAGAAGAAGTAACCATGGCAGATCAGGAACAGCGCACGCCGGGCGAAGAGCCGAACCGCGACGGTGTTCCTGCGGAGCCGGCTCGGGATGAATCGCGAAGCGATTCCTCGACGGGGCCGGCCGGCTCACCAGCCGAGGGGCCGGAGGCGAACGCTTCCGGCCCCGCGCCGCAGGAGGGCGGATCCGACGAGGGTCTGACCGTGGATGACATCTTGAACTCGGAGCAGAGCGCCGAGGCCGCCGGAGCCGACACCGGGTCGACGGGCGGCGAGTCCGAGACCGCGGGCGGCGGCGAGGAGAATCCCTACCTCGAGGACCTGCGCCGGCTCACGGCGGAGTACGCGAACTACCGCAAGCGTACCGAGGCGAACGCCGAGCTCGAGAAGCAGCGCGCGATCGCCGCGGCCGTCACGCCGCTGCTGTCGGTGCTCGACGACATCGATCGGGCCGAGCAGCACGGCGATCTGACCGAGGGCTCCGCGTTCTCGACGATCGCGCAGAAGCTGCGCGGCACGGTCGAGAAGCTCGGCGTCGTCAGCTTCGGCGAGAAGGGCGAGGCCTTCGACCCGCAGCTGCACGAGGCGATCGCCCAGGTTCCTGTTCCGGGCACCGAGCAGCACACGGTGCTCGACGTGATCGAGCGGGGGTACCGAGTCGGCGATGTCGAGCTGCGCCCCGCCAAGGTAGCGGTGGCGGTGGGAGCAGATGGCTAGTCAGGATTGGCTCGAGAAGGATTTCTACGCGATTCTCGGCGTCTCGAAGGACGTGAGCGACGATGAGCTGAAGAAGGCCTACCGCAAGCTGGCCCGGAAGTATCACCCGGACTCCAACCCGGGTGACGCTGTCGCCGAGGCGAAGTTCAAGGAGATGAGCGAGGCCTACTCCGTGCTCTCCGACAAGGAGCAGCGCGCCGAGTACGACCAGATCCGCGCCATGGGGGCGGGCGGCGCCCGCTTCACGGCCGGCGGCGGGGGCGGACAGGGCTTCGAGGACATCTTCGGGGGCATGTTCGGCGGCGGTCGAGGCGGTTCGCACTTCAGCTACCAGGGGGGCTTCCCCCAGGGTGGCCAGGGGTACGAGGACATCTTCAACCTGTTCGGCGGCGGCCCCAGCGGCCCGCAGCCCGGGCGCGATGTGCAGGCCACGACGACGCTCGACTTCGAGACGGCCGTGCAGGGCAAGACGGTCACGCTGCAGACCCCGAACGGCACGGTCAAGGTCAAGATTCCGGCCGGCGTCTCGGACGGGCAGAAGATCAAGGTGCGCGGCAAGGGCGATCCCAGCCCGAACGGCGGCCCCGCGGGCGATATCATCCTCACGGTGAGCGTGCGCAAGCATCCCGTCTTCGAACGTGACGGCCAGAATCTGCGGCTCAAGCTGCCGGTCACCTTCTCGGAGGCCGCGCTCGGCGCGACCGTGGAGGTGCCCACGCTCGGCGGCGATCCGGTGCGCCTGAAGGTGCAGCCGGGCACGCCCAGCGGTCGTGTGCTGCGGGTCAAGGGCCGCGGCGTGAAGAGCTCGAAGGGCACCGGCGATCTCCTCGCCGAGGTGCAGGTGGTCGTGCCGTCGCACCTCTCCGAGCAGGCGCGCGACGCGCTCGAGGCGTTCCGCGAGGTCGAACCGAAGGAGAATCCGCGCGAGGATCTCCTGGCACGCGCACGGGGCTGAGTCGACCATGGCCGAACCCCAGATGGATCGCTTCACCCCGGTCTTCGCGATCGCGGCGGCGGCCGAGCTCGCCGAGATGCACCCGCAGACGCTGCGGCAGTACGACCGTATCGGTCTTGTATCGCCGCAGCGCACGCGGGGCAACACCCGCCGGTACTCCCTGCACGACGTGGCGCGACTGCGCGAGGTGGCGCGCCTGTCGGCCGAGGGCCTGAGCCTCGAGGGGATCCGGCGGGTGCTGCAGCTCGAGGATCGGGTTCGGGATCTCGAGGAGCGCGTGCGGGATCTCGAGCACGCGCTCACCGAGGAGCGGCTGCAGCGCCCCGAGCGGCGCGTCTTCGCGGCCGGTGCGGCGGGGGGCGAGGTCATCACACTGCGGAGGGGCACACGGGTGCGGCGCAACGCCGAGGTCGTCGTGTGGAAGCCCTAGCCGGGCTCTTCGCGGGTCTCTCGCGCGAGCCCGACTTCGAGGCGCCCGAACTGCAAGCCTACGATGCGGCCGACGAGCTGATCCTGGAGACCGCGGCTGCTTCGGTGCGGGAGGCGGATCCCGGTGAGCTGGTGGTGATCGGGGATCGGCACGGGGCGCTCACTCTCGGTGCGGCGGCGGTGCTCGGGGCGCGCGGGATCCGGGTGCATCAGGATCCGCTGCTCGGGCAGCGCGCCCTCGCCCGCAACGCTGAGCAGGTGTTCCCGCCTGCCGATCCTGCGCTCCCCTCGGCCGCCGCGGCGGAGGCGGAGGATCGAAACCTCTACACCTCGCACCCGCTCGACGAGTCCCTGCTGCGCGGCGCGCGAACCGTGCTGCTGCAGCTGCCGCGCGGGCTCGACGCCCTCGACGAGATCGCCTGGTCGATCGCGCGCTGGGCGGATCCGGCGGTGCGGGTGTTCGCCGGCGGCCGGGTGAAGCACATGACGCGCACGCAGAACGAGGTGCTCGGGCGGTACTTCGGCGAGGTCTCCGCGGGCCTCGGGCGACGCAAGGCGCGGGTGCTCACCGCGAGCGGACCTGGGGAGCCGGGGCCCGCTCCGTTCCCGCGGTGGGGTGAGGATCCGGCGCTGCCATTCCGCGTCGCGGCGTACGGGGCGACGTTCGGCGGCCCGACCCTCGACCACGGCAGTCGCCTGCTGCTGGAGGGGCTGGGCGACGCCGGAGGGGGCCGCACTGCCCCGGCGACTGCCCCATCGCGCATCGTGGATCTCGGCTGCGGCAACGGCGTGCTCGCGGTGTCGGCCGCGCTGCGGTGGCCCGGTGCCGTGGTGATCGCGACCGATCAGTCGGCTGCTGCCGTCGCCGCCACGCGACTCACCGCCGGTGGGGCGGGGGTGGAGGATCGCATCGCGATCCACCGTGCCGACGCGCTCGAAGCGGTGGAAGACGAGTGGGCCGATCTGATCCTGCTCAATCCGCCGTTCCACACCGGCTCGACGGTGCACACAGGGGTCGCGCATCGGCTGATCCGTGCTTGCCGTCGCGCCCTCGCCCCGGGCGGCGAGCTGCGCCTCGTGTTCAACTCGCACCTGCGTTACCGGCCGCTCGTGGAGCGGGAGATCGGGCGGACGCGGGAGATCGCCCGCAACCGCACCTTCACGGTGCTGGTGGCGACCCGGCGCTGAGGGTCCGCGCCGCCCGGCGGGCGTACGCTTGAATCAACATGACGAACCCGGCCCGAACCCTGCTGCTGCGCCTCGCGCCGATCATCTACGGGCCCACGATCCTGTTCACCCTCGGCGCGTACGCGATGCTGCCGATCGTGCCCGTCATCGCGGTCTCGCAGGGCGCGAGCCTCGGCCTCTCGGGCGTGATCGCCTCCGCGGTCGTCGTGGGGCGGCTGCTCGGCAATCTGCCGGCGAGCTGGATCGTGTCGCGTGCGGGGGAGCGGATCGCGATGCTCGTCGCCTCGGCGGTGGCGTTCGCCGGAGCGGTGGGCGTCGCACTCGCGCCCGGGCTCGTCGTGCTCGGGGTGTCGGTCTTCGTGATCGGTTTCGCCGAGGCCGCGTTCGCTCTGGCGCGGCACTCGCTCATGACCACGCGGGTGCCCGTGCCGTTCCGGGCTCGGGCGCTCTCGCTGATCGGAGGGTCGCACCGATTCGGGCGGTTCGCCGGGCCCTTCCTGGCGGCCGGCCTGCTCAGCGTCACCGACGCCACGACGGCCCCGGTCTGGGCCTTCGTCGTGTGCCTCGCGCTCGCGGCGCTGCTCGTCGGATTCGCGCCGGATCCCGAGCGCCTGCTCCCCGCTCAGCCCGCGACCGGGGCCTCGTCCGCGGCTTCCGCGGTTGTGGCGGCTGCCGCGCCGGAGCGCCCCGGCGGCGTGCTCGCCGCGATCCGCGCCGGGAGGACACCCCTGCTGCGCATCGGCGGGCCGGCTGCGATCCTCTCGGGACTGCGCTCCGTGAAAGACGTGCTGCTGCCGCTCTGGGGCGTCTCGATCGGCCTCGACGCGACGGGCGTCGCGCTCGTGGTGGGCATCGCGGGCACGATCGACTTCGCCCTGTTCTACGCGAGCGGCCAGGTGATGGACCGCTTCGGGCGGCTCTGGGCCGCGCTGCCGGCCACCGTCGCCATGGCGCTCAGCTTCCTCGTGCTCGCCGCGACCCACGATCTGCCCGGCGCGGTGTGGTGGTTGGTGGGCTGCTCGGTGGTGATCGGGATCGGGAACGGCCTCTCGAGCGGGATTCTGCTCACCCTCGGCGCGGATCTCGCTCCGCGCGACAATCCCGCCCCGTATCTCGCGGCGTGGCGCACGTTCACCGACTTCGGCGGGGCGGCGGCACCGCTCGCGATCTCCGCGATCTCCGCGGCTTCGCTGCCGCTCGCGAGTGCGGTCACCGGAGTGCTCGCGGTGCTGGGGGCCGCCGGGTTCGCGCGATGGATCCCGCGCTACATCCCACGGGGGCGCCTGTAGTTCCGGGCAGCCTCCCGGGGACTCGGCGACCCGCTCCGCGGTTTCCGAGGTATTCCTGAATACACTGGAGTGCGCTCGCCCACCGGCCAGCGCCCCACCGACCGAAGGACTCCCGCACACCGTGAGCACCACCGATCGCCAGCCTCCTCTCCGCATCCTCATCGGATGCGATACCTTCTCGCCCGACGTCAACGGCGCCGCCCGCTTCGCCGAACGCCTCGCCGCCGGACTCGTGGGGCGCGGACACGACGTGCACGTGGTCGCACCCTCGAAGCGGGTGAACCGCACGGGCAGCTTCGCCGAGACGATCGAGGGCGAGTCGATGACCGTGCACCGCTGGACGAGCTGGCGGTGGTACCCCCATGACTGGCTGCGCTTCGTGCTGCCCTGGCGCGCCCGCTCCTACGCGCGCAAACTGCTCGACCGAGTGCGCCCCGACGTGATCCACATCCAGTCCCACATCGTCGTCGGCCGCGCCCTCGCCAAGGAGGGCGCCAAGCGCGGCATCCGCATCGTCGCCACCAACCACGTGATGCCCGAGAACGTGCTCGACTTCACCCTGCTGCCCGAGCGGGCCAAGCGCATCTTCGTGCGCTGGGGCTGGAACGACGCCGACCGGGTGCTCACGCGCGCCGCCGCCGTCACCACCCCCACGCGCCGCGCCGCCGACTTCCTCGAACGCAACACACACCGCCGCGGCGTGCTCCCGGTCAGCTGCGGCCTGCGCGCCTCCGACTACACCGCCGACCTCGAGCCGCGCACTTCGAACCGGCTCGTCTTCGTCGGCCGGGTCACGCTCGAGAAGGAGATCGACGTGATCCTGCGCGCGATCCCGCGCATCGATCCTCAGCTCGACGTGAGCTTCACCATCGTCGGAGACGGGGATCAGCGCAAGAACCTCGAGAAGCTCGCCGGTGAACTGGGCATCGCGCAGCGTGTGCACTTCACCGGCCGGGTCAGCGACCAGCAGCTGCGCGCCCACCTCACCGAGGCGAGCGTGTTCGTGATCGCGTCGATCGCCGAGCTGCAGTCGATCGCGACCATGGAGGCCATGGCCTCGGGCCTGCCGATCGTCGCCGCGAACGCGATGGCACTGCCTCACCTCGTGCACGAGGGCGAGAACGGGTACCTGTTCCAGGCGGGCAACGACCGCGAGCTCGCGGATCGCGTCGAGAGCATCCTCAAGCTCCCGCCCGAGCAGTACCGGCGCATGCAGCAGGCATCGCTCGAGGCCGTCGAGGTGCACGACATCGACCGCACGCTCGACACCTTCGAGAAGCTCTACCGGGGCGACGCCTGACCGTGCACGTGCTCATCGTCACCGACCAGCACCCCGAATCGCTCGGCGGTGTGCAGGTGGCGATCCGCCTGCAGCGCCGCTATCTCGAGCGGCTCGGGCATCGTGTCACGATCGCGGCTCCGGCGCTGCACCGCCCCGGGTACGCGCCGGCCGAGGAGGATCGCGAGGCGTACATCGATCTGCCGTCATGGCCGATCACCCGGGATCGCGAGTACGGGATCACCTGGCCCGGAGCACGCGCTGATCGCGCGCTCGCGGCGGCGCTCGCCGCTCTCCCGCCCGTCGATCTCGTGCATGTGCAAGGGGACTTCTGGGGGGCGATGATCGGGCTGCGGGCCGCGCGCGGGCTCGGAGCCGCGCGCGGACTCGGCCGGGCGATCCCGACCGTGATCACGATGCACAACCACGTCGACGAGGGAACCCGCGCGGTCACCCCTCTCGCGCCGCTGGCCTTCCAGGGACTGCGCGCGTGGCGGGGTCTCGCACTGGGGCCGTGCCGGGGGGCGGTCGCTCGCCGTGCGCGAGGAGCCTGGCGGTATCTCGCCGAGCTTGCGGCAGAGGCGACCGCGGTGACCGCGCCATCGCAGCACTTCGCCGACGAGCTCGAGCGGCACGGAGTCGCCGACGAGGTGCTCGTGACGCGCGGCGGTGTCGACGACGAGGCCATCGCGCAGGTGTGCGCGCTGCCGCGGTCGCCGCGCAGCCGGCCCCGGCTCGTGTGGCTCGGGCGCATGAGCCACGAGAAGCGCGTGCTCGAGTTCATCGACGCGGTGGCAGAGTCGCGGATCGACGCCGACGTCGTACTGCACGGAGCGGGGCTGCTGCTGGCGCGGGTACGCGAGCGGATCGTGCGCTACGGGCTGGAGGATCGCGTCACCGTCCCCGGACCCGTGCCCTATCGCGACGCCCTCGTCGCGATGCGCGATGCCGACGCCCTCGTGCAGACTTCGATGGGCTTCGAGACGCAGGGGCTCACCCCCTTCGAGGCCGCGGCACTCGGCACGCCCATCGTCTTCTGCGACCACGAGATCGCCGACGACGTGGCGGCCTCGGTGGAGTGGCGGGTCGCCGACGGCAGCGTGGGCGAGCTCGCGCGCACGCTGCGTGAGGCGGTCGGTCAGCTCGCCGCGGCGGCGCGGGGCGCGGACGGCGGATCCGCGGATCCCGAATCCCTCCGCGTGCCCGAGGAGGAGGGCAGACAGTTCCTCCAGTCGGCCCAGACGGCGGGCATGGTCGAGATCTACGAGCGGGCGCTGCTGGGCTGAGGTGTATTGGCGCCGGGAGGTGATGCCGTGGATCCCGTCGGTCTCGAGGGTCCCGTCGGTCCCGAGGGTTCCGAGGTCCCGTCGAGAGGCGGATTTCGCGCGCCCCAGCGCGTCTTTCCCTGCAATATCCTCCTCTCGCCACACATAACCCCGTATCCTGCCCCTGCGCGAGGAGAACGGCGCGCGATTTCCGATGGGCCGCTTCGTCCGGTTAGAATGGGTGACGTTGTTCTCGTATGGAGACGTGCCGGAGCGGCCGAACGGACTTCACTGCTAATGAAGGGTCGGGCTAAAACCTGACCGGGGGTTCAAATCCCCCCGTCTCCGCCATTCGAACAACACCACGAAGCCCCGGCTTCCCTAGCAAACACAGGGAAGCCGGGGCTTCGTCTATTTCTGCGAGTCTGCTGCTGACAACACTTTGGCAACAACCGACGCACGGCGCGCTTGATCGAGGGCCAGCAACGTCGTCCAAGTCCTCATCGCAACCGAGGCAGGTCGAGAAACTGGGGTCATGTTGCTCGAGACGGCCCAAGCGACGAACGACTACGCCGCGGCGGTGCAGGCGACGGGCGGGAGCACGGAGCAAGTGCAGGTCTATACCAACGACCGTACGGCAGCATCGCCGTCGGGCGCATGCATAGGTAACAGTCAATAGCGGGGTGTCCCACCGGCCTACAGGCCGGCGGGACACGCCGCTATAGGTGTTTCTAGGCCGGAACTGACATAGCGAGAGCGGCTCTGATGTTCTGGCTCTCCCTGAACTCTTCCGCCTCGGGATCAACTGTGAACTCAAGTACCTCGACACGGTGCTGTTTGAGAGCTTCGAGGACCTCTCCCGGCGTGGTCTGGAAGTACTCCCGTCTGAAGTTCACCTGGTTGATGCGGCAGTGTGAGAACTCTTTGTGGAGCATGTTCTCGACCGACACCGCGTCGTCCGCGAAGAAGAGCGCATGCACGTCGAACCGGAATGGAACCGATGCGTCCCCGAGTTCTCTGACACGGTCCATCGGGTCAAGGCGCCGTGTCATGCCGATCTTGACGACATCGGGACCGAACGAGCCGATGTTCGAGATGACGTACACGTAGCCGGCCCGAATGTTCGCGGCCCGGTAGTCGACGTCATGGATAGCGCGGTCAACGTCCTCGATCTTCGCGAGCAGCCGCTCGACGCCTTCCTCATCGCCCTTGGCGCGCAACGTGGCGAGCGTGGCTTGGTAGTGTGACTTCTCCTTCTCGAGGCGATCCTGCTCCTTCTTCAGTTCGAGCTCAGCCTTGCGCTGCTCGCGCAGTTCGGCTCGATGTTCCCGTTCGAGTTCCTTCTCACGTTGCACAGCCTTCAGATGGCGGTGCGCGAGCTCGATCTCCTGCAGGCGAAGGTGATGGAAGTGATCGGTGATCTGGAGCTGGATCATCGCACCGTTCTTCGCGATCTGCTCAGCCGCACGACTGAGACGGGCTTGCGCGGTCGCGAGGTTGCCGGCCTTGGTCGTCTTGATCGCGTTCTCTGCCTCTGCGTTGTAGGCGCGCAGCATAAGTTTCGCGAGTGCGTTCGAGAACCGGGTGCCCTGAGCTACTGAGTTGTTGAACGTGAAGCCATCGACCGAGGTCGTCGCGTACTTGTTGCGGATCGCGCTCTTGATCTTCGTCCGCACAGCCTCCAGCTCGGTTGCGAGCTGCGTTGATGACTCGGCCGGATGCTCGTAGTCAAACAAGCCCACTTCCTGGAAGTCCCGCGTGCTCGTGAGTGCCACGACTTCTCCGCGGAGTGCTTCAACCTCCGCTTGCACGCTGTCGCGCTCCTGCTTCAGGCGCGCTACTTCTTGGTCTATCTCTGCGTGGTATTTGTTGAGACCGTCGAGGCGCTCCTGCCGCCACTGCGTGAAGTCCTCGAACTTCCGCAGGCCATGCCGGTTGATGATGTTCTCCAGAGTATGGATACTCTGCTGCATCTGCCCGATCAGAGCCCGAGCGTCCCGCTTCGAGATCCGGGTCGGATCGATGTTCGAGAAGTCGGTGTGCTCGTGCTCGGTCCATCCGGCACCGTCCCACCAGCGGACGGTGCCGGGCTTATTCACGTCAGGGTTTGGGTACCAACCGGCAGGAGTCTCAGTCATGACGCGATCCTGCCAGAGCGACATTCTGCAAAGACCCACGATTTAGAAACCGTGTCCAATTAGTTACTCGCCCACCCCTGAGGTGTCCTTCGGGATGCCGCAGGGGGCTTTCCTGCGTTCTAGAAGAGTGTGGAGTCGATAGATGCCGGGGGAACCTCTGTGGTCAGTGCTCGTGAGATCTCCTCCGACGCGTGCTGCACCTCGGCGACGAGCGATGCGTCTCCGGGGCGCGCCGGGTCGAGCCATTCGTCGTGCAAGTCGCGCGGGAGCACGAGCGGCATCCGAGGCCAATACTCCGCCGCTTCACTGTCCGCCGGTGCATCGCGGGTCACCATCGAGTAGGTGGTGAGGTCTCCGTCGTCGGTGGTGACGGTGGAGGTGATGGCCGCGATCCCGAACTGCTCGCCGTCCGGCAAGCGGAACTTGCCTTTCTTCTCGACGTACCAGTCCGCTGGCAGTAGCGCGCGGCTCTGGAACGCCGGCCTCCACGAGCGCATCAGTTTGTCGTCGCGCGCGTTGAACGCCGAGAACTTCGCAGGCCCCGACGAGTCGAGCCAGAGCCACCACCAAGCGAACACCAGCTCGCGATCGCCTGTATCGTCTGCGCGGATGATCGGGTTCAGGTTGCGCGCCTTCGAGCCCGTGATCGCTGCGCGGCCGCCGAGCCCCTGCGCCCATTCCGCAATAGCGCGCTCGTTCTTGCGGATGTCCATCGGGTGGATGGGATCGCGCGGTTCCTCGCCCTCCTGGAGGTAGCCGCCGAGGCCATAGCTATTACACATGCGCTCAGGGTACGCCGCGCCAGTCGTCCGGGGAAGACTATGGCCTCCAATGGCTGCGGCGTATCGGCGTCGGATCGCTCGGCTCCGCTATACGCCGTTCGAGCATCTTGCGCGTCGCGACGAGGTCAGGATCGGCCTCGCGCAAGAGCGACTCGAGCTCCAGGAGGTCGTAGTGGGTGCGCTCAATCGGTCCCTGTTCGTCAGCTACGTGGACGTAGTAGGTGCGCCCTCTGAGGTGACGGCGACCGTAGTCGATGGTCATGTACCGTACGACAGCGGTCGGCCCGCACACGGCCCGTGCGAGCGCGCACGAGGCCGGTGAGCCGAGCGTCCATCCCGTATCGGATCTGATCATGCCGCCGAGGGTACGCCCACCCTCCGACATTCACTCTTCGGGCTCCCAGGGAAGTCGGTCTGAGAGCGCCGGCAGGATCCTGACTACCCCACATTCTGGATCGAGGCAGTAGACCTTCCCACTGATTTGTTCAGCGGGGCCATGGCCAGGCGAGTTGAGTCCCGCATAGTGGTGTAGCGCATGGTGGTCCGGCACGTCGTTCTCGACGTGGACGCGGTCACCGTGTGA
>NZ_JBVUAC010000002.1:0-350294 GCF_055791005.1 Leucobacter holotrichiae | reverse complement strand
TGGCACAACAACATCCTTCCAGACCCACCCCTCGGGCAAGCCAGATCAGATGTCACCTATTCGTGCAGCAGACCCGATCGTGGAGCTCACGGACGCGATCGCGGAGGGCCTCGCCCGTCCCTGAACCGATTCTCGCGATCGAGGTGCTGGTCACAGTGGGAGTTTTCTGCTAGCGTTGCTGGGCCGAACTCTCAGCGTTTCCGTGCGCAAGCCTCGCAGGTGCCGCTTTTCTCCCGTCTCGTAGACCGCTTCTCCATGAATGTCAGTGGTTGTCGGTAGTGTGCGTGCATCGACCTCACCACCTCTAGGAAGGATTCCGGTGGCTCTTCTCCAACTGACCCTGCACCACGCGAAACGGTACTGGCCGTTCGTCGTCGCGGTGCTCGTACTGCAATTACTCGCAACCATCGCCGCCCTGTGGCTGCCCAGCCTCAACGCCCAGATCATCGATCGCGGCATCATGACGGGCGACACCGACTTCATCTGGAGCACCGGCGGTGTCATGCTGCTCGTGTCGCTCGGGCAGCTCGTGACGGCGGTCGGCGCGGTCTACTTCGGCGCCCGCGCGAGCATGGGCATCGGCCGCGATCTGCGCCGCCGGGTCTACCGCAAGGTTGACTCGCTCTCCACGCTCGAGGCCACCCGCTTCGGGGCGGGCACGCTCATCACGCGCGGCACGAACGACGTGCAGCAGATCCAGATGCTCGTGCTGATGACCTTCAACTTCATGGTCACCGCGCCGATCATGGCGATCGGCGGCATCATCATGGCGCTCCGCGAAGATGCGGGGCTGTCCTGGCTCGTGTGGGCCTCGGTGGCGGTGCTCGCGGTCATCGTGGGCTTCCTGGTGTGGTTGCTGCTGCCGCTGTTCCGCAAGATGCAGGAACGCGTCGACGCGATCAACGGCGTGCTGCGCGAGCAGATCATGGGCATCCGCGTCGTGCGCGCGTTCGTGCGCGAGGATTTCGAGGCCGATCGCTACCAGACCGCCAACCGCAACATCACCGAGGTGTCGGTGAAGGTCGGCAACGTCTTCGTGCTCATGTTCCCCGTCATCATGATGGTGCTGCACATCGCGACCGGCGCGGTGCTGTGGTTCGGCGGGCACCGGGTCGACGCCGGCCTGGTCGAGGTCGGATCTCTCACCGCGTTCCTGCAGTACCTGCTGCAGATCCTCATGGCGGTCATGATGGGCGTCTTCATGACCATGATGATCCCTCGCGCGGTGGTCTGCGCCGAGCGTCTGCGCGGACTGTTCGACACGACCTCGGAGCTCTCCTTCCCGGAGGCGGAGACCGTCCCCTCGCCGCAGGCGGGGCGCGTCGAGTTCTCCGGGGTGACCTTCGGGTTCCCCGGCGCCGAGCTGCCCGTGATCAAGAACGCGTCCTTCGTCGCCGAGCCCGGCAAGACCACCGCGATCATCGGCTCGACCGGTTCCGGCAAGACGACACTGCTGAATCTCGTGCTGCGTCTCTTCGACCCGCAGAGCGGCAGCATCTCGATCGACGGCGCACCGGTGAGCGAGCTGACCCGCGAGCAGCTGGCCGCCGCCGTGAGCCTCGTGCCGCAGCGCCCCTACCTGTTCTCGGGCACGATCGCCTCGAATCTGCGCTTCGGCAACGAGCACGCGACCGATGACGAGCTGTGGCAGGCGCTGCGCGTCGCGCAGGGCGAGGACTTCGTGCGCGCGAAGGAGCACGGCCTCGACGAGCCGGTCTCGCAGGGCGGCACGAGCGTCTCCGGCGGGCAGCGCCAGCGGCTCTCGATCGCCCGCGCGCTCGTGGCGAAGCCCCGCGTCTACCTGTTCGACGACTCGTTCTCGGCGCTCGACGTCGCCACCGACGCCAGGCTGCGCGAGGCGCTGCCGTCGGCGACGGAGGGCGCGACAACCATCATCGTCGCGCAGCGCGTTTCGACGATCACCGAGGCCGACCAGATCCTCGTGATGGAGGACGGCGAGATCGTCGGGCGCGGCACACACGAGCAGCTGCTCGAGAGCAACGCGGTGTATCAGGAGATCGTCGAGTCGCAGCTCGAAGCGGCCGACGCGAGCGGAGGTGTGGCCTGATGGCGCGCAAGAAGAAGCAAAACGCCGGCTCGGCCCCCGAGGGCGCGGTGACCACCGCGACAGACGAGTTCGAGCTGCCCGACGACTACCAGCCCGATAACGACGACTGGTCGGGTTCGCAGCCCGTCAAGAAGGCGAAGCACTTCTGGCCGTCGGCGAAGCGGCTGTTCGGCCTGCTCGCGCCCGAGAAGGGGCTGTTCTCCTTCGTCGTCGTGCTCGTGGTGTTCTCGGTGGTGCTGACCGTGATCGCTCCGAAGGTGCTCGGCCAGGCCGTCGACGTCATCGTGACGGGCGTGATGGGGTCTCAGATCGACTTCGGGCACCTCTCGCGACTGATCCTCGCCGTGATCGCGCTGTACTTCGTCGCCTCGGCCCTGATGTGGCTGCAGGGTTACATCCTGAACCGACTGGTGATGCGCATCGTCTACGGCCTGCGCGAGGACATCGAGGCGAAGCTGAACCGACTGCCGCTGAGCTACTTCGACAGCCGCCAGCGCGGCGACGTGCTGTCCCGCGTCACGAACGACGTCGACAACATCCAGCAGGCGCTGCAGCAGGCGTTCTCGCAGCTGGTGCAGTCGCTGCTGACCGTCATCGGCATCACCGTGATGATGTTCGTGGTGTCGTGGCAGCTCGCCCTGATCGCCCTGATCGCGCTGCCGCTCTCGGCCGTGATCGTGGGCATCGTGGGCGTCCGGGCTCAGAAGCTGTTCGTCTCGCAGTGGAAGTACACGGGCGCGGTCAACGGTCACATCGAGGAGTCGTTCACCGGCCACGAGCTGGTGCGCATCTTCAACCGCGACCGCGAGATGGCCGAGGAGTTCGACCGCCGCAACGAGGAGCTGTTCCAGGCCGCCTACCGCGCGCAGGCGCTGTCGGGCACCATCATGCCGTCGATGCAGTTCGTGCAGTACCTCACCTACGTGCTCATCGCGGTCGTCGGCGCGCTGCGCGTCACCGGCGGCCAGATGACGCTGGGCGACGTCACCGCGTTCATCCAGTACTCGCGCGAGTTCGCGCAGCCCCTCGCCGAGATGGGCGGCATGGCCAACATGCTGCAATCGGGCGTCGCCTCGGCCGAACGAACGTTCGAGCTGCTCGATGCCGACGAGCAGGAGCCCGAGAACGCCGCGGAGAGACTGCCCGAGCGCAGCGAGGGCCGTGTCGTGTTCGAGAACGTGTCGTTCAGCTACGATCCGGCCGAGCCGCTGATCGAGGATCTGTCGCTCACGGCCTCGCCGGGCGAGACGGTCGCCATCGTCGGGCCGACGGGCGCGGGCAAGACCACGCTCGTCAACCTGGTGATGCGGTTCTACGAGCTGAACTCCGGCAGGATCACGCTCGACGGCGTCGACATCACCCGGCTGTCGCGCGCCGAGCTGCGCGGGCACGTCGGCATGGTGCTGCAGGACGCGTGGCTGTTCGACGGCACCATCCGCGAGAACATCCGCTACGGCCGCCTCGACGCGAGCGACGACGAGGTGGTCGAGGCCGCACGGGCCACGATGGTGGATCGCTTCGTGCGCCAACTGCCCGACGGATACGACACGGTGATCTCCGAGAACGCGTCCTCGCTGTCGGCGGGGGAGCGCCAGCTGCTCACCATCGCGCGCGCGTTCATCGCGAACCCGTCGCTGCTGATCCTCGACGAGGCCACCTCGTCGGTCGACACCCGCACCGAGGTACTGGTGCAGCAGGCCATGCAGGCGCTGCGCACCGACCGCACCTCGTTCGTGATCGCGCACCGGCTCTCCACGATCCGCGACGCCGACACTATCCTCATGATGGAGAACGGCAGCATCGTCGAGCAGGGGTCGCACGAGCAGCTGCTCGCCCGCAAGGGTGCCTACTACGAGCTCTACCAGGCGCAGTTCGCCGGTGAGGTCGACGAGGCGCACGCCGAAGAGCTGTTGACCGGGGCGATTCCCGTCGCCACCGGCGAGCCCCCGCTCGGAACCGGTGCGGCGCACGCGCCGGAAGGCGGGCAGTAGCTCAGTCGGAGCGCGGGCGGTGAACCATCACCGCCCGCGCTTTCCGTATCCGCGGCTAAGCTGAGACCCAAACACGGGGAGGACAGAGCATATGAGGTCACTGTCGAACGACCTGGCCGTCACCGGCGGCTCGGACAACACGGTGTTCATCGTCGTTGCGATCATCGTCGTCGTCATCGCGCTCGCGCTGATCCTGTTCGGCGTCATGCGCAAGCGACGCGCATCAGCGACGGACGGAGCGGAGCCGGAAGCCGGGGTGCCGTCCCCGGTGAAGACGGGAGTGCCGGAGACACCGGCGTCGAGCGCTGACCTCGAATGATCCGACCCCACGATTCGATGCGGGCGGGGTGCGTCCGGTAGACTGACATGGCTCCCCACGTGGCGCTATCTTCGGAAACTCCCCCAGGGCAGAAATGCAGCAAGGGTACCGGGGCTCTAGCGGGTGCGTGGGGAGTCTTATCTTTCCGCGCTACGCTGGGCACATGACTTCAGCAGGCGCCGCCGTCGTCGGAGCAGGCCCGAACGGCCTCGCCGCGGCCGTCACTCTCGCTCGTGCCGGAGTGCCCGTGACGGTCTACGAGGCGGCGGAGACCATCGGCGGCGGAACCCGCACCCAGGAGCTCGTGCACCCGGGCGTGCTGCACGACGTCTGCTCCGCGATCCACCCCATGGCCCTCGCCACCGGGTTCTTCCGGGCCTTCGAACTCGAGCGCCGCATGGAGTTCGTGATCCCAGAGGTGTCGTATGCGAACCCGCTCGACGGCGAGGCGGGGCGCTGGGGCGGCGGGGCTGATCGCGCGGCGCTCGCGTACCGCGACCTCGAGCGCACGGTGGCCGAGCTGGGCCGTGACGGTTCCGCGTACGCGCGCTTCTACCGGCCGCTGCTGAACCACCTCGAGGGCGTCGTCGATTTCGCGCTCGGCGGGTCGATGCTGCGCTGGCCGAGCGATATCCCATCGGCGATCCTCACGGGCCTGCGAACCCTCGAGCAGGGCACGCCCCTGTGGAACGCCCGCTTCCGAGAGCAAGCGGCGCCCGCCCTCATCTCCGGGGTCGCGGCGCACAGCATCGGCCGCATGCCGAACCTGGCCACGGCCGGCGTCGGGGTCGTGCTCGGCGCGCTCGGGCACGCGCGCGGATGGCCGGTACCGGTGGGCGGATCCCGAGCCATCACCGACGCGCTCGCCGCCGACCTGCTCGCCCACGGAGGCAGGATCGAGACCGGCCACCCCGTCAGCGACGTACGCGAGCTGAGCGCATTCAAGGTGAAACTCTTCGACACGTCGGCGCGCGGGCTGGCCCGGATCGCCGGCTCTGCGCTGCCCGGACGCTACCGGCGGGCGCTCGGTCGCTTCCGCTACGGGGACGCCGCCACGAAGGTGGACTTCGTGCTCGACGGGCCGATCCCCTGGAAGGATCCGCGGGTCGCCGCCGCGCCGACCGTGCATCTCGGCGGCAGCCGCTCCGAGGGGGCCGCAGCCGAGCTCGAGGTCTCGAGGGGGAGGCATCCGAGGCAGCCGTACGTGCTGCTCGCGCAGGCGGCGGCGTTCGATCCGGCCCGGGCTCCGCAGCGCGAGGGCGGTCGGGAACTGACGCCCATCTGGAGCTACACGCACGTGCCGAGCGGCTCGACCGTCGACATGTCGGACGCGGTGATCGCGCAGATCGAACGGTTCGCACCGGGATTCCGGGATCGGATCGTCGACCTGCGGGTGATCACGGCGGCCGAGTTCGCCGACTACAACCGCAACTACGTCGGGGGCGACTTCAGCGCCGGCGCCGTCTCGGTGCCGCAGTTGCTCGCGCGCCCCGTGATCTCGGCGGAGCCCTGGCGCACGCCCGCAGCGGGCATCTACCTCTGCTCCTCCTCTACGCCGCCCGGGCCGGGGGTGCACGGTCTCTCCGGGTGGTACGCCGCCCGCTCTGCGCTGCGGCACGAGTACGGTCTGCCCGAGCCCGACCTGGGGTTCGACGGCTCCTGATCCTGATCGGGAGCGACAAAGAGCGACCCCGCGAATGTCAGCGGCCCGGCATAGGGTGGAGAACGTGGCAGCAAGCATCTATCTCACCTCGGCCGAGGGGCGCACGGGCAAGAGCGCGGTGGCGCTCGGCGTGCTCGACGCCCTGCTCGCCGACGCTCCGCGCGTCGGCGTGTTCCGCCCGCTGATCCGCGCGGGCGGCGAGCGGGATCGCGTGCTCGACCTGCTCCACTCCCGGGCCACGGCCGATGCGCCCTACAGCGCCTGCGTCGGGGTCACCTATGAGGAGGCGCACGCTGATCCCGACGCCGCTATGGCCAGCATCGTCGCGGCCTTCCGACGGCTGCGAGACCGCTGCGATGCGGTGGTCGTGGTCGGGTCCGACTTCAGCGATGTGGCCGCTCCGACCGAGCTCGCCTTCAACGCTCGGATCGCCGCGAATCTCGATACCCCGGTGCTGCTGGTGCTGGGCGGTCGCTCGAACGATGAGGCGGAGCACCTCGGCCAGCAGCCGGCCCGCACCGCGACCGAGATCGCGCAGCTCGCCGAACTCGGCATGGCCGAGCTGCGCAGCGAGCATGCGGAGGTCCTCGCCGCGCTGGTGAACCGGGCGGATCCCGAACGCCTCGACGAGATCGAGCGCGCGGTGGCGGCCTCCCTGCCCGAGGGGCTCCCGGTCTGGGCGCTCCCCGAAGAACTCGTGCTGGTGGCACCGCCGGTGACCGAGGTGATCGAAGCGGTCAACGGTGAGCTGGTGCGCGGCTCCGAAGAACTGCTGGCCCGCGAGGTGCGCGACGTGGTGATCGCGGGCATGTCCATGGAGAACGTGCTGCCGAGGCTGCTCGAGGGCGCTGCGGTCGTGATCGCCGCGGACCGGGCGGAGACGCTGCTCGCGGTGACGATGGCGCACGAGGCGCCGACCTTCCCCACGATCGCCGCGGTGGTGCTCAACGGGGGCTTCGAACTGCCCGGCCCTGTGGAGCAACTGCTCGACGGCGTCGATTCGACGCTGCCGATCGTGCGCACGAGCTTCGGCACCTTCGACACGGCCCGGCGCATCTCCCGGGCGAGGGGGTTGCTCACCGAGGAATCCCCGGCGAAGTTCGACACCGCACTCGCGCTCTTCGCACAGCACGTCGACGGGGCCGTGCTGAGAGAACGGCTGCGCTTGCATCGGGGAGGTGTGCGCACACCCGTGATGTTCGCCTACGACCTCTTCGAGCGAGCTGCCGCCGCGAACGCGCACATCGTTCTTCCCGAGGGCGGTGACGACCGGATCCTGCGTGCCGCCAGCACCCTCCTGGCGCGAGGCACGGTGCGGCTCACGATCCTCGGCGACGAGGCGGCGGTGCGCAAGCGGGGCGGCGAACTCGGTCTCTCGATTGACGCCGCCGAGGTGATCGATCCGCTCGCCTCGCCGCTGCGCGAGCGTTTCGCCGCCGAGTACGCACGTCTGCGTGCGCACAAGGGCGTCACACTCGAACAGGCTCACGACGTGATGCGCGACGTGAGCTACTTCGGCACCATGATGGTGCATCTCGGGCTCGCCGATGGGATGGTCTCGGGGGCCGCGCACACGACGGCGCACACGATCCGTCCGAGTCTGGAGATCATCAAGACGAAGCCGGGCGTCTCGGTGGTCTCGAGCGTGTTCTTCATGGCGCTGGCAGATCGGGTGCTGGTCTACGGCGACTGCGCGGTGAACCCCGATCCGACAGCGGCTCAGCTGGCCGACATCGCCGTCTCCTCCGCCGAGACCGCTGCTCAGTTCGGCGTCGAACCGAGAGTCGCGATGCTGTCGTACTCGACCGGTGAATCGGGATCGGGTGCCGACGTCGACAAGGTGCGCGAGGCGACCGCGTTCGCGCGAGCCGCGCGCCCCGATCTGCTGATCGAAGGGCCGCTGCAGTACGACGCCGCCAGCGACCCCGCCACGGGCGAGGCGAAACTGCCCGGCTCGGCCGTTGCGGGCCACGCGACCGTCTTCATATTCCCCGACTTGAATACCGGCAACAACACCTATAAAGCGGTGCAGCGCTCGGCCGGGGCCGTCGCCGTCGGCCCGGTGCTGCAGGGGCTCGCGAAGCCGGTCAACGATCTCTCCCGCGGCGCGACCGTGGAGGACATCCTGAACACGGTGGCGATCACCGCTGTGCAAGCCGGCGAGCAGCGCGGATCCCGCGAATAACACGGTAGGAGCGTCATGTCAGTGCACACCATCCTGGTGGTCAACGCCGGCTCTTCGTCGGTGAAGTACCAGCTGATCGACCCCGAGACGGAGGCGCGTCTCGCCTCCGGACTCGTCGAGCGAATCGGAGAGGCCGAAGGGCGCCTGGTGCACCGCAGCGACGACGGGCGCAGCGAGGAGCGGAGCGTTCGTGTGCCCGATCACACCTCAGCGTTCTCGGCCATGGTCGACGCCTTCGAGCGGGCCGGCACGCCGGTCATGGCGCTCGGTATCCGAGCGGTCGGGCATCGTGTGGTGCAGGGCGGCAGCCTGTTCGTCGCGCCGACGCGCATCGACGATGCGGTGGCCGAGCAGATCCTCGAACTCGGATCCCTCGCGCCTCTGCACAACCCGGGTCAGTACCAGGCCATCGTCGCCGCTCGCGAGATGTTCCCCGAGGTGCCGCACGTCGCGGTGTTCGACACGGCCTTCCATCAGACCATGCCGGAACGCGCATACAGTTACGCGATCGACGCCGAGGTCGCTGAGCATCACGGCATCCGCCGCTACGGATTCCACGGAACGTCGCATCAGGTGGTGTCGCGTCGAGCCGCCGAGTATCTGGGGCGCCCGCTCGAGTCGTTGCGGCAGATCGTGCTGCATCTCGGCAACGGGGCCTCGATGTGCGCGATCGACGGAGGCAGATCCCTAGACACCTCGATGGGGTTCACACCGCTCGAGGGGTTGGTGATGGGTACGCGCAGCGGCGACATCGATCCCGGTGCTCTGCTGCATCTGCTGCGCGCCGGGTACGCTGCCGACGAGCTCAACCGTCTGCTGAACCACGAATCCGGGTTGATCGGCTACACGGGCAGCGGCGATTTCCGCGACGTACGCGCCGCAGCCGACGGGGGCGATGCGGCGGCTCGACTGGCGATAGAGGTCTATGTGCACCGGATCCGCCACTATCTGGGGGCCTACCTCGTCGAGCTGGGCGGCGCCGACACCGTGGTATTCACCGCGGGTGTGGGCGAGAACAACGCGGCGCTGCGGGCGGAGGTGTGTGCCGGGCTCGAATGGTTCGGGATCCGGATCGACCCCGAGCGCAATGGGTCGAGCGCCTCGGGGGCGCGTCGCATCAGCGCCCATGATTCCCGCGTCGAGGTGCTCGTGGTACCGACCGATGAGGAAGCCGAGATCGCGCGGCAGACCCGCGCGCTCGTGGGGTGAGAGCGGGCGCTGGCAGCGAGATTCGAGACGCCGGGCCGCCGTTTCGCGTCCGAAACGGAAGCGGTTCGGTGCTGCGGGCGAACGGACCGAAGAATGTCAGAGGTCGCAGGTAGCATTGACCCCGTGGTTGCCGCACTGTATCGCCGTTATCGGCCAGAATCGTTCGCCGAGATGATCGGTCAGTCTCAGGTGACCGAACCCCTCATGACCGCCCTGCGTACCGGGCGCATCGGGCACGCGTACCTCTTCAGCGGCCCTCGGGGCTGCGGCAAGACGACCTCGGCGCGCATCCTCGCGCGGTGCCTCAACTGCGCGGAGGGACCGACGGACACGCCGTGCGGCGAGTGCCCGAGCTGCCGCGAGCTCAGCCGAGACGGCGGCGGGTCGCTCGACGTCGTCGAGATCGACGCGGCGAGTCACGGCGGCGTCGACGACGCGCGCGACCTTCGCGAGCGCGCCGTGTTCGCGCCCGCCCGCGACCGCTTCAAGATCTTCATCATCGACGAGGCGCACATGGTGACGCCGGGCGGCTTCAACGCCCTGCTCAAGATCGTCGAAGAGCCGCCGCCCCACGTGAAGTTCGTGTTCGCGACCACCGAGCCCGACAAGGTGATCGGCACGATCCGATCGCGCACGCACCATTACCCGTTCCGCCTCATTGCCCCCGGCACCCTCGTCGACTACGTGCAGTCGCTCTGCGACAGCGAAAGCGTTCGAGTCGAGCCGGGCGTGCTGCCGCTCGTGGTGAGGGCCGGCGGCGGATCGGTGCGTGACACGCTCTCGATACTCGACCAGCTCATCGCCGGTTCCGAGGGAGACCTCGTCACCGCCGAGCGCGCTGCCGGGCTGCTCGGTTTCACGCACGCCGAGCTGCTCGACGACGTGGTGGCAGCACTCGGCGCCCACGATTCGGCCGCCGCCTTCCGTGCCACAGACCGCGTGGTGCAGACGGGACAGGATCCGCGACGCTTCGTGGAGGATCTGCTCGAGCGGTTGCGCGACCTCATCGTGGTGAGCGCGACGACGGTCGACGGTGCGGCGGCGGTGTTCCGCGGTGTGCCGCAAGACCAGCTCGCGCGCATGTTCGAGCAGGCTCAGAGCTTCGGCGCCGGTGAGCTCTCGCGCATCGCCGACGTCGTGAGCGGGGCACTCGACAAGATGGCCGGCGCCACGGCGCCTCGACTCCAGCTCGAACTCATGATCGCTCGTGCGCTCGTCGCCCAGCAGAACGCTCCCCAGGCGGCCTCCGCGCCGCAGCGCGCTGCGGCTTCCGGTGGAGGTGCTGCGCAGAGCGGGGCCGGCCGGCTCGGGGCGGCGCAGAGCGGAGCAGCTGCCGGAGGGGCTCAGACCGGTGCCGCGGGTTCGGCCGCAGCTCGAGCCGAGCAGGGCGGATCGCCGACGCCGGTTGCGGGGGGCCAGAACCAGCCCGTGCAGCAGGCATCGCGTCCCGACCCGCTCGCCGCGGTCGCCGCGGCCCGGGGCGCGGCGACCGGGGACTCCGAGGAGGCGCGGCCGAACGCAGCAGAGACGGCAGCCTCGATCCGTGAATTCCTGCGGGGAGACCCGGCTGGGGCGGATCCTGCCGGCGCTGTGCCTGCTGATCCGACTGCGGCAGAGGCTGCAGGCGCTGCGCCTGATCCGACTGCGGCAGAGGCAGCCGGGACAGGCCCGGCCGATCCCGCTCCGGCGGCCCACCCGAACGCGGGTGCCGCAGGTTTCGGTCGGCCCATCTCGGAGGTGCTGAGCGCGGCGCAGCTCGAGGGGATCGGGCGCGATTCGGCATTCCAGGCGCCTCCCGCCCCGGCCGAGCAGCAGCCCGCGCCGCAGACGCCCGTCGATGCCGCCGAGCCGCGCAGCGGCGAAGCGGAAGAGCGGCCGCAGTCGCAGCGACCCGTAGCGCCGGCCGCGGCTCCCGGGGGCGACGATTCGCAGGCACCGCGAGATCTCTCGCAGACGGATGCTTCGAGCGCAGCCGAAACCGGGGCCGACGAAGCAGGGGAAGCGGAACCCCCTGGGTCGGGCGGCTTCGACGACCTGATCGAGCTGTGGCCTGAACTGCTCGAAGAGATTCTGCACGCCGACCGAGATGCGTGGAACGCAGTCCGGGTCGTCACCCCTCTGGGGCTCGACGGGGAAGTGCTCACCGTCGGTCTCGCCTCGCAGTCCGACCTGGCGGCGTTCAAGACCGTGGGGGCGAACCCGCTCCGCGAGACGATCAACGCTGCCATCGGCATCAACGTCAAGTACGTGCCGAAGCGCATCGCACCCGGCGCCCGTGAGTCCGGGCCGCAGGGCGAGAGCTCCCAGAGCGGGCCGCAGCGCGAGCCCGACGCAGAGGAGCCTCATCGAGCGGGTGAGCCGGGCACTCCGAACGGCCTGTCCTCTGACGACCCGGTGGCGCGAGCAGCAGCCCGGCTGAGCGGGCTGGGACCGGCTCTGGCGGCACCCGCCTGGGCCGATCCGCCCCCCGCTCCATCAGCCGAGCCGGCCGCGGCACCAGCCGAGCCGGCCCGGGCACCCTCGCCGGCTCGGACAGTGGAATCGGGGTCCGCTTCTGCCGTAGATAGCGGCTCCGACGGGAGAGGCTCGGCCGAGCCTGGCCCCACCGAATCGGAACCAGTCGAACTGGGCTCTGGTGCAGCGGGCCCTGTTGCATCAGGACCTACCGAGTCGGGTCTCGTCGAACCGGGCCCTGTCGAACAGGGGCCTGCCGATTCGGATACCGACGGCTCGGGCCACCGTGAACCGGGCCCTGCGGCTCGGAGCGATTCGGGAGCCGCGATCCCGCATCCCGCCGCGCAGCCGGATGACGACTACATCCCGGCGTCATACGACCCGGACGGCGACCCGTACGCCGGTATGACGGGCGACCCGTACGCTGATGGGGGAAGCACGCCGGATGCGGTCGGCGCCGGTCACGTCACGAAAGCCGCGCAGGCAGCGGCGATCCCGGAACCGGCGGTGGAGACGGCATCGAAAGCGCCTGCGCCCGCGCCCGATCCTTCGCCCGAGACCGACTCGAGCGCGGCGAAGCGCACCGCCCCGACCTTCACCCGCTACGGGGAGGCGGTCGTGCGCGAGGTGCTCGGAGCGCGATTCGTCGAGGAGCGCCCGCTCCCGCCGCGCGCGCCCTGACCGAAGCTCACCAGACCCCTCGACCCACTCCTGAGGAGACCCACTCGTGTACGACGGCATCGTCCAAGATCTGATCGACGAGTTCGGCAGGCTGCCCGGCATTGGCCCGAAGTCGGCGCAGCGCATCGCGTTCCACATTCTGCAGACCCAGAACTTCGACGTATCGCGCCTCGCCGAACTGCTCACCGAGGTTCGCGAGAAGGTCAGGTTCTGCGAGGTGTGCGGCAACATCACCGAGCAGGAGCGCTGCTCGATCTGCCGTGACCCCCGCCGCGACCAGACGCTGATCTGCGTCGTCGAAGAACCGAAAGACGTGGTCGCGATCGAGCGCACCAGGCAGTACCGGGGGCTGTACCACGTGCTCGGCGGGGCGATCAGCCCCATCGACGGCATCGGGCCCGACGACCTCAGCATTCCGGCGCTCATGCGTCGCCTAGGGGAGGCAGAGGTGCGCGAGGTCATCATCGCGACCGACCCCAACCTCGAGGGGGAGGCGACAGCTGCGTACCTCTCGCGGCTCTTGACGAGTATCGAGGTGCCCGCCTCGCGCCTGGCCTCCGGCCTGCCGGTCGGCGGCGATCTCGAGTTCGCCGATGAGGTCACCCTGGGCCGCGCCTTCGAGGGGCGCCGCGTCATCGACTGAGATACCGGGGCGGGGGAGGCGGGCGAAATCGGGGTCGCTTGCGGCTCTTCCAGGACTCGGGAAACGCCGCAAGCGACCCCGATTCCGGCGGAGGAGGCCGGCGGCGGTCGTGCAGGATACTCCCGAGCACGCCCTGAGACCAGCCCCTGGACTCGGCACCCGCGCGAACGCGACCCTGGAAGCGTGGACATGCGAGCAGCGCGAAGGGAGCGACGATGAACGGGCAAGAGCCTCGGGGGGCGCAGGATCCGCGAGAGCCGCGGGATCTGCGAAGCCCTTCCTCCGAAGATCGCCGTCGTCGCGACCCCACCAGTATGAGCAACCAGCCCGCACTCCAGACCTCGACGGGCAGGATCTGGCTCGTGATGGGCGGCCTCTTCGCCGCGCTGAGCATGATCCCGCTCGTCGCCCTGGCCGCCGGGGGCGGCCCCTCCATGCCGCTCGCCGTGACGACCATCGCCGCCGTGGTCGTGCTCTACGCGGCGATGATCGCGATCAGATTCACCGTGGAGCAACGGCAGCGGAGGCTGTGGTGGATGGCCGCCTGCATGCTGATGATGGCCGCCGTAGCGCTGATCGGCGTGTGGAGCTCGGCGATCGCCGAGGCGGCCTGAGACGGTCTGTCGCTCCGTTCGCCGCCGGAGCGCACGCGGAAGGCGTCTGATGCGCCCCGCCTTCCGGTAGACTGGCCTCTCGCGTAGTTTTGAGGAGGACCCGCGTGGCGTTGATCGTGCAGAAATTCGGGGGCTCGTCAGTCGCTGACGCGGAGAGCATCAAGCGCGTTGCAAAGCGCATCGTCGAGACCCGCCGAGCAGGCAACGAGGTCGTCGTGGCCGTGAGCGCCATGGGCGACACCACCGACGAGCTGCTCGACCTCGCGGCTGCGTGCACCCCGATCCCAGCCCCGCGCGAGCTCGACATGCTGCTCACCGCGGGGGAGCGCATCTCGATGGCGCTGCTCGCGATGACCATCAAGGGGATGGGGATCGAGGCGCTGTCGTTCACCGGCAGCCAGGCCGGCATGATCACGACCGCCGAGCACGGCTCCGCGAAGATCGTCGACGTGACGCCCGGGCGCGTTCGCGAGGCGCTCGAACAGGGCGCTGTCGCGATCGTGGCGGGCTTCCAGGGTTTCAGCCGAGACTCCCGCGACATCACCACACTCGGGCGGGGCGGATCCGACACGACCGCGGTGGCCCTCGCAGCTGCGCTGGGCGCCGACGTCTGCGAGATCTACACCGACGTCGACGGCATCTTCACGACGGATCCCCGAATCGTGCCCAAGGCTCGCAAGATCGACGCCATCTCGGCGGAGGAGATGCTCGAGCTCGCCGCCTCCGGCGCCAAGGTGCTGCACCTGCGCGCCGTCGAGTACGCCCGTCGGCACGGCGTCGCACTGCACGTCCGCTCCTCGTTCTCGGACGAGCAGGGCACTATCGTCTACGACCCCGAGAAGGGGCATCCGAAGGGAGATCAGGTGGAAGAGCCGGTCATCACAGGTATCGCCGCAGAGAAGAGCGAGGCCAAGGTCACGGTCGGCGGAGTGCCCGACGCTCCGGGCAAGGCCGCCCAGATCTTCGAGATCGTGGCGAAGACGCACGCGAACGTCGACATGATCGTGCAGAACGTGTCGGCCGCCGACACCAACCGCACCGACATCTCGTTCACCATCCCCCTCGGAGACGGCCGTCGCGTGATCGAGGCGCTCGAAGCCGAGCGCGCGACCCTCGAGTTCGAAAGCCTGCAGTACGACGATCAGATCGCCAAGGTCGCCGTCGTGGGCGCGGGCATGCGCACCAGCACGGGAGTGTCGGCGCAGCTGTTCCGTGCGCTGTACGAGGCCGACATCAACATCGAGATGATCTCGACCTCCGAGATCCGCATCTCGGTGGTCACCCGAGCCGACCTCATGGACAAGGCCGTGCGTGTGCTCCACACCGCCTTCGGCCTCGACTCCGACACCGACGCGACGGTCTACGCCGGCACCGGCCGCTAGGCCGCCAGAAGGAGAGAACACATGGCAGAGCAGCAGAGCTTCAACGTCGCGGTCGTCGGCGCGACCGGTCAGGTGGGGGCGGTCATGCGCCGCCTGCTCGACGAACGCGACTTCCCGATCAAGAGCCTTCGTCTCTTCTCGAGCGCCCGATCCGCGGGCAGCGTGCTCGAGTTCCGCGGCGAGTCGATCACGGTCGAGGACGTCGATACCGCAGACAAGAGCGGCATCGACATCGCGCTCTTCTCCGCGGGCGGCACCGCCTCCAAGAAGTACGCGCCCGAGTTCGCCGAGGCCGGAGCGATCGTCATCGACAACTCGAGCGCCTGGCGCCTCGACCCCGAGGTGCCCCTCGTGGTCAGCGAGGTCAATCCTCACGCGATCGACGGCATCGTCGCGGCCGGCAAGGGCATCATCGCGAACCCGAACTGCACCACCATGGCGGCCATGCCTGTCATGAAGGCACTCGACGGCGAGGCCGGCCTCGAACGCCTGATCGTCACCACCTTCCAGGCGGTGTCGGGTTCGGGGCTCGCCGGTGCGCGTGAGCTGGCGAACCAGGCGGTCGCCGCGGTCGAGTCCGGCGACCTCGAGCGACTCGTGCACGACGGCTCGGCGGTCGCCCTCCCCGAACCCGAGGTCTACGTGAAGCCCATCGCGTTCGACGTGCTGCCGCTCGCCGGATCCATCGTCGATGACGGCGCCGGCGAGACCGACGAAGAGAAGAAGCTTCGCAACGAGAGCCGCAAGATCCTCGAGCTGCCCGATCTGCTCGTCGCGGGCACCTGCGTGCGCGTGCCGGTCTTCACCGGGCACTCGCTCTCGATCAACGCCGAGTTCGCGCGCCCCATCTCTGCTGACCGCGCCCGCGAGGTGCTCGCCGAGGCCCCCGGAGTCGAGCTGAGCGATGTGCCGACGCCGCTCGAGGCGGCGGGCCAGGATCCCTCGTTTGTGGGACGCATCCGCGAGGATCAGTCGGCCCCCGAGGGTCGCGGCCTGGTGCTCTTCATCTCGAACGACAACCTGCGCAAGGGCGCGGCGCTCAATGCCGTGCAGATCGCGGAGGCGGTCGGGGCGAAGCTCGCGGCGTAGTCGCTGCGGGGAGCGGGGGTGCGGATCCTGATCTGCACCCCCGCTTTCGTCTGTCAGCGAGGCCCACGCGGGTTCCTGACCCGAGCGGAGCACGGGCGCAGCAGGGAACCAGCCGGGACCGTCTGCCTCGGCAGGGGCCGTCCGCGGGCACCGGTGGCGGCTACCGAGCTGCCTCGAGAGTGATGAGGGTGGCCTCGGGGCGGCACGCGAACCTGACGGGGGCGTAGATCGAATTGCCGAGCCCCGCGCTCACGTTCAGGAAGGCCGCGTGGTGGGCGTCGTACCAGACGCTGAGGCCTCGGGCCTGAGCCGTGGGCAGGTCGCAGTTCGAGGTGAGCGCGCCGATACCGGGCACGCGCACCTGGCCGCCGTGGGTGTGGCCCGCGAAGATCAGGTCGACCCGGTCGTCCAGCAGCTCGCCGAGCGCCTCCTGGTAGGGCGCGTGCACGACGCCGAGGCGCAGAGGTGCGGCCTCATCCGAAGCGATTGAGGCCGGAGCTCCGCCGTCAACGGGAGACTGCGCAGAGGACTCGGCAGACGACTCCGCTGCGCCTCCGGCGACGATCGTGCTCAACGCATCCCGCATAGCGCCCGCATCGTCGAAGCGGATGTGCGGGTCGTTCAGCCCGAGCAGCTCGATTCGGGTGCCCTTGATCTCGAGACGCGCAGCCGAGTTGTTGAGATCGATGGCGCCGAGCCGTACGAGCCCCTGGGTCAGTGCGGCGTTATCGATATCGGGCTCGCGGGTGCTGAGACGACTCGGCTCCTTGAGGTACTTGACCGGATTCTTGAGGATCGGGCCGTAGTAGTCATTGGACCCGTGCACGAACACCGTGGGGGCTCGCTCGATGAGCGGTGCCAGAGCCCGCAGCAGTGCCGGGCGGGCCTCCGGGTGCCCCATGAGGTCGCCCGTCAGTACCACGAGGTCGGGGCTCAGCTCCACGAGGGAGCGCACCCACTCGATCTTGCGGGTCTGCCAGGGGGCGAGGTGCAGGTCGGAGAGCTGCAGCACGCGGAGCGGTGCCGCGCCCTCACCCAGCAACGGCAGCGTGTGCCGCCGCACGGTGAAGAGACGCCGCTCGATGAGCGTGGACCAGACGGCGACCCCGACCGCGGCCGTTCCGAGAACGGCCGCGGCGGAGCGTCGAGAGGTGTTCACGGCGTCAGTCATCGCACGAGAGGGTCAACGTGATCCGCGAACTCACCCGGGCCTCGGAGCCGCTCTCCGGGGAGACCGATACGACCTCGTCATTGCGCGGGTTCGCCTTGCCGCCGGCCTCGCACGCGAAGGCGACCGATGAGAACCCGGCCCGGTTCAGGGTGGATTTCGCGTCGTTGCCCGTCTCGCCGACCAGCCCGCCGGGAACCTCCGCGGCCTGGCCGTTACTGCGGTAGACGGTTACTCCAGAGCCCAGCGGCACCGACGAGCCGCCGGCGGGATCGCTGCTGGCGACCAGCCCCTGCGCGACGGAGGAGTCGACCTCGCCGCCGTCCACGACGGAGAACCCGACATCGTTGAGCATCTTCGACGCCTCGTCGAAGGACTTGCCCTTCACATCGGGGACGGTGACCATCGTCTGGCGGATCGATGCCTGCGAGGGCTCGGGGAACGCGGAGCCGCCATACTTCTGGTCGGCCACGTTCATCATGGCCGGCCAGATCGTCTGGTCGGCGTACATGAGGTTGCCGAAGGGCATGGTCGAGACGCGCGCCCAGGTGCCGTCGGGCAGCTGGATCGGGTCGGCGTTGCCCACCCAGGTGGCGGTCGAGACCGTGGTGCTGGATCCGACGGTCCAGTTATCGACCACGTCGTCCGTGGTGCCCGTCTTCGCGAGGTGCGGGATTCCGGTAGCCGAGCGAGCATGGCTCGCGAGCCCGTTGTTCACCGTGTACTCGAGTGCGTAGGCCACACCCGCGGCGACCTCGGGGGAGAGCGCCTCGGAGCACTTGCTCTTGGTGAACTTCACCTGCTCGTTGTTCGAGTCGAGGATCTGGTCGATCGGCACGGGTGTGCAGACGGTGCCGTCGCCGGCGAACGCGCCGTAGGCGGTGGCCATGGTGATCGGGGCGATCTCGTCGATACCGCCGTAGACGTTCGAGGGCACGACCGACAGGTCGCGGTCATCGCCGTTCAGAGTCGGGACCCGGATCTGGCCGACCTGCTCCTGGCTGATGTAGCCCGCATCGGCCTCCTCCTGCGTGAATCGCGGCTGGTCGGAGGCGCGATGGATCCCGAGCTTCTGAGCGGTGGCGAACGTGTCGCAGAGGTCCATTCGCTGCTGCATCGAGACCAGGCCGCCGTTGACGGACTTCGCGATCGCGGTGAGCACGGACTGATTGCCTCGTGTGCCCTCGTTGTCGTTGGTGAACTTGAACGATCCGAAGCCGTAGACCCCGTCGGGCAGGCACGAGGCCTGGAAACTGCTCTCCTGCACCGTGCGGCTGTTCACGTTCACTCTGTCCTGAACGGAGTGCCCCGAGCGGATCCACTCGGCGAGAGTGATCGGTTTGAACGTCGATCCGACCTGGAAACCGCTCGAGCCGCCGTATTCCTCATCGGTGTTGTAGTTCACCGTGGTGTACTCGGGGTTCGATTTCAAGAAGTCGTCGGCGTCGTTGAAGGGCCGGTTCTGCACCATCGCCAGCACCCGACCGGTGCCGACCTGCGTGCTGACGCTCGCGCCGCCCACCTTGATGCCGTCCATGAGCGCCGGAACCGTGTTGCGCATCGCCTCCAGGCCGGCCGCCTGCATGTCGAGGTCGATCGTCGTGTAGATCTGGAAGCCGCCGCGGTTGAACCTGAACTGGCGCTCCTCGGGCGTATCGCCGAAGGAGGGATCCTGCTTGATGTAGCGCAGCACGTAATCGCAGAAGTGGCCGAGGCCGAAGTTCTGCTCGGCGACGTAGCAGCCCTGCACGCGCGGGGTGATCTTCGGTTCGATCGGGGTGGCGACGGCCTCGTCGTACTGCGCCTGGGTGATCTTGCCGTGGCGCAGCATGCTGCCGAGGATCTTGTCGCGGCGCTCCTTGTTCGCGTCGAGGTTGTCGGGAACATCGAGCTGGTACAGCGACGGATTGTTCACGATCGCGACGAGGCTCGCGGCCTCGGCGAGCGAGACGTCCTTCGCAGACTTGCCGTAGTAGTACTGCGCTGCCGACTCGATGCCGTAGATCTGACGGCCGAAGAGGGCGATGTTGAGGTACCCGAGCAGGATGTCGTCCTTCGAGTACTGCTTCTCGATGCTGATCGCGTAGCGCATCTCCTTGAGCTTGCGATCCGCGTCCTGACGCATCGCGTCCTCGTAAGCCTTGTCGCGCTCATCCTTGTCGAGGATGGCGTACGCCTCCTGGATGAGCACGTTGCGCACGTACTGCATGGTGATAGTGGACGCGCCCGAGAGGCTCTGCCCGGCGGCGTTCTGCAGCACGGCGCGACTCGTCGCGAGGATGTCGACGCCGCCGTGGGTGTAGAACCGCGGATCCTCCTCGGCGACCGCCGCGTCCTTCACGAACTGCGAGATGCTGTCCCACTCGACCGTCTCGCGGTTCTGATCGTAGAACGTGGCGAGCTCGTACACCGTCGTGTCGGCACCCGTCGCGTAGAGCGTGGACGGCTCGGCGAGCTGGCCCGGGTCGAGGTGGCTCGGGAGCTTCTCGAAGATATCGACGGCGGTCTTCGCGGTATGCCCGCTCAGCGCGACGACAGGGGTGACGGCTGCGGTGACGAGCACTCCGGCGATGACGCTCATGGCGATCGCGCCGAGGATGCCGCCGAGGGCACCTCCCGCGCTGCGTGGCCTGAAAGTGCGTACGCGCGCGGACATGGATGTCTGACGGGTCATAGAATCTAGGGTAGGCGACATAGCTGAAAAAACAGCAATGCGGGCGGCTTCGCGGTCGCGCGCGCCGTCGTCCGGACCGTATCGTCACCGCATACCGAGGGAGATCCGCACGTGAGTGAATCGACCGAAGCACCTCGCTGGGAGTACTTCGTCACGCCGCTGCTGCTACACAACGAGGCACAGATCCTCAACAACTGGGGAGCCCAGGGATGGGAGCTGGTGCAGATCATCGAGGGCCCGGCGGGCGGCAACGTCGCATATCTGAAGAGGAAGGCCTGAAATGACGTCTGTGATCGAGGAGCGCCTGAGCGATCTCGGCTTCGAGGTTCCCGAGGTAGCCGCGGCCGTGGCCGCCTACGTCCCCGCCCTGCGCGACGGCAACTACGTCTACACGGCGGGCCAGCTGCCCTTCGTGAACGGCGGGCTGCCGGCGACCGGCAAGGTCGGCGAGGGTGAGGGGCTCGTCTCGCCTGAGCAGGCCGAGGAGCTCGCGCGTCTCTGCGCGCTCAACGCGCTCGCCGCCGTCCGCGGCGTCATCGGCTCGCTCGACAAGATCGTGCAGGTCGTCAAGGTGACCGCGTTCGTCGCCTCCGATCCCTCGTTCACCGGGCAGCCGGGCGTCGCCAACGGCGCCTCGGTGTTCCTCGGCCGCGTCTTCGGCGACCTCGGGATCCACGTGCGTTCGGCGGTGGGTGTCTCCGTGCTGCCGCTCGACGCTCCGGTCGAGATCGAGTTCGTGTTCAAGGTCGAGGACTGAGCGACTCGCGCCTGAACGCTCGAGGGGCGGATCCGCACTGCGCGGATCCGCCCCTCGTCTTCTCAGTGGGCGACGGCTCTTCGCCGACTCGCTCCGAGATTAGCGCTCGGAGGCGGTGCGCCTACGAGCGCTAATCCGAGCCCCTCTCGCTGCGGACCCGGGCCGAGATTGTTTGCATGACGGAGGTGTCGGCGAGGGTGGTGGTGTCGCCGATCTCCTTGCCCTCGGCCGCATCCTTGAGGAGGCGGCGCATGATCTTGCCCGAGCGGGTCTTGGGCAGTTCGGTGACCACGAAGATCTGTCTCGGGCGGGCGATGGCGCCGATCTGCTCGGCGACGTGTTTCTTGAGGGCGGTCTCGGCCTCTTCGGGGGTGAGCAGGGTCTGTTGCGATTTCAGGATCACGAACGCTACGACCGCCTGCCCGGTCGTCTCGTCGTCGGCGCCGACCACCGCGGATTCGGCGACCGCGTGGTGCTCGACGAGCGCGGACTCGATCTCCGCGGTCGAGAGCCGGTGGCCCGAGACGTTCATCACGTCGTCGACCCGGCCCAGCAGCCAGATGTCGCCGTCGTCATCGTAGCGAGCGCCGTCGCCGGCGAAGTACTGTCCGTCGAACTTCGACCAGTAGGTGTCGATGAATCGCTGATCGTCCCCCCAGATGGTGCGCACCATCGACGGCCACGGACGCTGCACCACGAGCAGTCCGCCCTGGCCGTGATCCACCTGCTCGCCCTGCTCGTTGACGACGGCGGCGGTGATCCCCGGCTGCGGGACCTGCGCGCTGCCCGGCTTCAAACCGGTGAGTCCCGGCATCGGGGCGATCATGATCGCGCCGGTCTCGGTCTGCCACCAGGTGTCGACGATGGGGGCCTGCCCACCGCCGATGACCTCGCGGTACCAGCGCCACGCCTCGGGGTTGATCGGCTCCCCGACGCTGCCGAGCACGCGGATCGACGACAGATCGTACTGCTCGGGCACCTGGCGGCCGACCTTCATGCAGGCTCGGATCGCGGTCGGGGCGGTGTAGAAGATCGTGACGCCGTACTTCTGGATGATCGACCACCAGCGACCCCAGTCGGGCGTCTCGGGAGTGCCCTCGTACATGACCTGGGTGGCGCCGTTCGCGAGCGGACCGTAGACGACGTAGCTGTGACCGGTGATCCAGCCCACATCGGCGGTGCACCAGTAGACATCGGTCTCGGGCTTGAGATCGAACACGTCGCGGTGCGTGGCCGAGACCTGCGTCAGGTAGCCCGCGGAGGTGTGCAGGATGCCCTTCGGCCTGCCGGTCGTGCCGGAGGTGTAGAGGATGAACAGCGGGTTCTCAGCGGGGAAGCCCTTGGCCTCGTGCTGACCGTCGAACGAGGTGATCTCCTCGTGCCACCACAGGTCGCGTCCCTGCTGCATCGCCACGTCGTTGCCGCCGCGCTGCACCACGAGCACGCGCTCGACCGAGAGCGGCGTGCCGGTGTCGAGGGCGAGCGCGTCGTCGACCGTGGGCTTGAGCGCCGAGACGCGGCCCTTCCGATAGCCCCCGTCAGCGGTGATGACGAGCTCGGCCTGTGCGTCGTCGATGCGGGCGCGCAGGCTCTCGGCGCTGAACCCGCCGAACACGACCGAGTGCGCCGCCCCGAGCCGGGCCACCGCGAGCATCGCGATCACGGTCTCGGGGATCATCGGCATGTAGATCGCGACACGGTCCCTGGCCGAGACACCCAGGCTCGTGAGCATGTTCGCTGCCCGCTTCACCTCATAGGTCAATTCGGCGTAGGTCAGCGTGCGCGTATCGCCCGGTTCGCCCTCGAAGTGGATCGCCACGCGTTCCCCGAGGCCCGCCGCGACATGGCGATCCAGGCAGTTCGCAGCCACGTTCAGCTCGCCGTCGGCGAACCACTTCGCGAACGGCGGGTTCGACCAGTCGAGGGTCTCGGTGAACGGCTTGGTCCATTTGAGCTGCCGCGCGCGTTCCGCCCAATAGGCTTCAGGGTCTTCCGCCGCCCGCCAGTACGTCGACGGATCGTTCACGTTCGCCTGCGCGCGGAACTCGGGTGTCGGCGGGTATACCTCCACCTCCTCGCGCTGCTGCAGCGGGTGACTTTCGATAGTGCCATTCTGGTCAGTCATGGACGCCCTTATCCGTTGTTGCCGGTGTTGCGCTCGCGGGAGCGACTCTGGCGGTCGCACCCGCGATGCACGCGATTGTTGCAGTTTCAGGCTATACCGTTTCGGGGCCCTCGTGCTCCCGCGATCTGTTCGCTCTGCTGCTCTGTATCCGCCCCATATTCCGCTCACAACGAGGCGATTCGAGCGAATGCGACTGACTTGTCCACAATCGGGGTGAATCGGCCGCGGCGGCGCCTGCGGGCTGCTTTTCTTGGGGCATGACCGCTGATCCCACACCCGCGCTCCGTGCTCCGCCCGCCCGTACCGGCGGGCTCGGGATCGCGGCGAAACGCGCGCTCGGCGGTCTTCTTCCGCTGCTCGACGACCCCGAGCTGAGAGATCTGCTGGTGCAGGTGCGCGGCGGCCGAGGACAGCTCTGGGTCGACCGGAGCGGCAGGCTGGAGGCCGTCACCGGCTGGCACGCGGATGCCGCCGCAGTGGGGCGCCTGGCCACCGAGCTGATCGCCGCGGGCGGGCGCCACATCGACGAGCTGAATCCCGTCGCCGACGTGCGGCTCGGCGACGGGATCCGAGTGCACGCGGTACTGCCGCCGGTCGCGGTGGAGGGGGCAGCGGTCTCGATCAGGGTGCCCAGGATCACCCCCCTGAGCTTCGACACGCTGGTGCGCGGCGGGCTCTGCGATCCGGTCATGGGGGCCGCGCTCCGCGACGCCGTGGCGGCTCGTCGCAACCTGCTGGTCACGGGAGGAACCGGGAGCGGCAAGACCACGGTGCTGGCCGCGCTCATGGATCTTGCCGACCCGCGGGAGCGGATCCTGGTGATCGAGGACGTCGCCGAACTGCGGCTGCGGCACCCGCACGCGCTCTCCCTGGAGACTCGGCAATCGAGCGCCGAGGGGGTGGGGGAGGTGACCCTCGACCGGTTGCTGCGGGAGGCGCTGCGCATGCGGCCCGACAGGATCGTGCTTGGCGAGTGCAGAGGCGCCGAGGTCGCGACGCTGCTCTCCGCACTCAACACGGGTCATGACGGCAGCGCGGGCACCCTGCACGCGAGCAGGATCACGCATGTTCCGGCCAGGCTCGAGGCGCTCGGCGCGCTCGCCGGGCTCGAGCCGCGCGCGCTCGCGCGTCAGGCGGCCTCAGCGCTGCACGGGGTCATCCAACTGGAGCGGGCGCGAACGGGGCACCGGGTGGCAGGCGTGGGCAAACTCGTGCTCGACGGCGCCGGGCTGCTCGGAATCGAAGAGGTGCGGCCGTGAACCCGGAGCGGAGATGGGAGCCGCTGCTGATGATGCGGCGGGTGCTGCTGGCGCTACCGGCGCCGCTGCGATCGTTTCGATCACTGCGCGCGCAGACGCGGAAGCGGAGTGGCGGTACGGGCGTCGGCGACGCTGAAGCGGTGACCTCGACGAATGCTTCTGCCGCCGAGATCGCTCTGCGCTGCTCGTCGATGCTGCGGGGCGGAGTAGCCCCGAGCCGTGCTCTGGCGCGAGCCACCGCGGAGACCGGCGCGGATCGCGAGGCCGGGATTGCGGGTCGTATCACCGGGGGCCTGTCGCCGCCGGAAGTGCTCGCCGCCCGCGCTGATCCGGAGTGGCGGATCCTCGCCGTCGCGTGGCGTCTCGCCGAGCAGAGCGGGGCGCCGCTGACCGCAGCGCTGCACAGGATCGGCTCAGCGCTGCGAGAGTTGGAGCGCTTGCGGGAGCGCCGAGAGGTGCTGCTCGCGGGGCCGAGAGCGACGGTGAGACTCGTCTCGTCCCTACCGCCGCTCGCACTGCTGCTCGGATCACTGCTGGGATTCGACCCGCTGCCGGTGCTGCTGAGCCCGATCGGGGCGGCGCTGCTCGGATCGGGTGCCGTTCTGCTCGCGGCCGGAGTCGCCTGGAGCCGGAGCCTGCACCGGAGCGTCGCGCGTGAGGACCGCGTCGACGGGATCGAACTCGAACTCGTATGGATCGCCCTCGGGGGCGGTGCGCCTCCCGCGACGGCCCGGCTCCGCACCGTCGATGCCGTCGACTCGCTGGGTGCCGAATGGGTGCCGTTCGCGGCTTTCGAGAGTTCGGGGTTGCTGGCGAGAACCCTGGATGTCTCCTCCGGCATCGGTACGCCCTTGCGGCCCCTCCTGCTCGAGGAGGCCGGTGCCGCGCGCATGCGGTCGCACGCGGAGCTCGAGCGGGCCGCCGAGAAGCTCGGCGTGCGGGTGCTCGTGCCGCTGGGAGTGTGCGTGCTCCCGGCCTTCATCGTGCTCGGCGTCGTTCCCGTGCTGATAGCGATGCTGGGGGTGTGAGACGGGCGAGGCACTTCGCTCACAAACAGCGGGTTTCCGACGCCCCGTACGACTTATCCACGGATCCTCCGTTTCGCTCCAAACGGGTCTCTGCGCCCCCTCAGGATGGGGTGACCGGCGACCGCCGGAGCGGAACACCACCGAGAAAACACCCGTGACACACCACCAAGGGAGACCCCATGAATACCAGACTCGAACTCGCCTCGGACCGCGGAACCAGGGTGGCGAAGCGCCGCTCGGCATCTCCCCACACACGGAGATCGGCGCGGACGCCGAACCCGGCCCCGGATCCGATCCCGTTCACCGATGCAGGTGCCGGCGGGCGAGGACCCGGCCTCGCCCGTGTTCGACAACTGCTCGAGGACGAGCGCGGCGCGATCACCGCGGAATATGCGGTTGTGATCATGGCCGCGGTAGCCTTCGCCGGGCTGCTCGTCGCGATCATGCGATCCAATGAGATACGCAGCATGCTCGTGGAACTGGTGCAGAATGCGCTGGGCACGGGCGGATGATCGCGGCGGCCGCGGTGATCGCGGTGGCGATGGGGACCGTAACGATTGCGGGGACCTCCGCGATCGCGGTGGCCGCAGTGGTCTCGGCTTCCGCGCCGGCTGCCCACGCGGGAATCGGTGCGCACCCGCTCGAGCCATCCTCGAGGCGTTCGGGCGCGATGAGCGGGGCACGGTCACCGCGGAGTTCGCGATCGTGATGCCGGCGGTGCTCGTGGTGCTGGGGCTCGCCATCGGCGGGATCTTCATCGCGGCTCAGCGCATCACCCTGGTGACGACGGCCGCCGAGGTGGCCAGGCTCGAAGCCAGGGGTGACGAGGACAGAGCACGGGCGAGGCTCCAGGAAAGTGGATCGGAGACCTCGGTGCACCGGGAGCGCAGCGGGCCGCTGCACTGCGTCACGCTCGGTTCGCGGCCGGGAGGAGGGCTGCTGTCGGCGATCAGCATCGAGAGCCGGGCGTGCGCCGCCGTGAGCGGTGAGCACGGGGTGGGGCCATGAGTGCTCCGTCTCTGCTCGCGTGCGGCGCGGCGGCCCTCTGCATCGGGTTGCCGGTGATCGCGGCCAGCGCTCAACTCGAAGCCGGTCATCGGGCGGCGGGGGCCGCGGACGCCGCGGCGCTCGCCGCAGCCGACGCCGTTTCCGGCTGGGCGGAGGGCGAGCCGTGCGCCCTTGCGGCAACGGTGGCCGCGGAGGTGCGGGGCGAGTTGACGCTCTGCGAGGTATCGGCTCCGCGAGCAGAGGCGAGGGTGGAGGTGCGGATCGGGGCACCGCTCGGCGGCGCTGTCGCCCGTGCGCGTGCCGGATCGGCACCGGGGGTACCGGGAGCATCGGGCGCGCCCGACGGCGTCGTCGGTGCGAACGGTTGGGCCTGGCCGTCGGACCGTCGCGCCGTCTCGCAGGGGTTCCACGACGGATTCTCGATCGATCTCGCGGTCACCGCTGACGGCGCGCTCTACGCCCCCTACGAGGGGACGGTCGTGCGCGCGGGGCCCGACGGAGGCGGGGTGCCCGCGGCCTGCCTGGCGCGTCCGGAGTGGTGGCGCGGGACGAACCACACCGTGCTCATCCGCCACGAGTTCGAGGGGCGCGTGATCTACAGCTCTCACAACCACGTGGCGCCCGGTTCGTCCCAGCAGCTCGGGGTGACGCCCGGTGCGCGTGTGAGAGCGGGGCAGCGCGTGGCGAGCGCGGGGATGAGCGGCTGCACCTCCGGCCCGCACACCCACTTCACGCTCTCGACGACGCCCTCGAACGCGTACCCCGACATCGACCCGTTCGAATATCTCGGACGCCCCTGAGGAGGGGTGGCGGGCGAAGAGTGGCACAGAGGGGCGATGAGCGGTGATATGAATAGAGGATCGCCGGAGAACCCCGATGAGGGTTTCTTGCACGAGAGTGTGTATCGTGTCGGTGCAGAACCGCGTGGCGGTGCAAGGCGGGCGATCGGTAGGAGTGCGATCCCGCCGTCTGTGAGTTCGAAGCAACGAAGGAGCCCCGTGGAGGGTACGAAGAAACTCGTGATCGTCGAGTCGCCGACCAAGGCGCGCACGATCGGCGCCTATCTCGGCGACGATTACGAGGTCATCGCATCGGTCGGGCACATTCGCGACCTCGCCGAGCCTTCGGAGCTTCCGAGCGAGCTGAAGAAGGGGCCCTTCGGCAAGTTCGCCGTCGACGTCGAGAACGACTTCGCGCCCTACTACGTCGTCAACGACAACAAGAAGAAGACGGTCTCCGAGCTCAAGCGTGCGCTCAAGGGAGCCGACGAACTCTGGCTCGCCACTGATGAGGACCGCGAGGGAGAAGCCATCGCCTGGCACCTGCTCGAGGTGCTGAAGCCCAAGGTGCCGGTGCGGCGGATGGTGTTCCACGAGATCACGCGGGAGGCGATCGAGCAGGCGAAGCAGAACACCCGCGACCTCGACACCTCGCTCGTGGATGCGCAGGAGACCCGCCGCATCCTCGACCGTCTGTACGGCTACGACATCTCGCCGGTGCTGTGGCGCAAAGTCGCCCCGAAGCTCTCGGCGGGCCGCGTGCAGTCCGCCGCCACGCGCCTGGTGGTCGACCGCGAGCGTGAGCGGCAGACCTTCCGCGCCGCAGAGTACTGGGGCCTGACGGCGACGTTCCGCCCGGGCGCAGACGCGCAGGACACCACCGACTTCGAGGCCAGACTCGTGCGTCTCGGCGAGAACCGCCTCGCGACGGGCGGCGACTTCGGCGACGACGGCGAACTCACGGCGAAGGCGGCGAAGGCCGGTGTGATCGGTCTCGGGCAGCAGCGAGCCGAACGCCTGGCGCAGCTGCTCACCGAGGAGGTACCGGCCACCGTCATCTCGGTCGAGACGAAGCCGCACACCCGCCGGCCTGCCGCACCGTTCACCACCTCCACGCTGCAGCAGGAGGCGTCTCGCAAACTGCGGTACAGCTCGCGCCAGACCATGTCGTTCGCGCAGTCGCTGTACGAGAACGGCTACATCACTTATATGCGTACCGATTCGCCGACTCTGTCGAGCCAGGCGATCCAGGCTGCGCGCAAACAGGCCGCAGAGCTCTACGGAGCCCAGACGGTGCCCGAGAAGCCCCGCGTGTTCAAGGGCAAGTCGAAGGGAGCGCAGGAGGCGCACGAGGCGATCCGTCCCGCGGGCGACACCTTCCAGCGCCCGAGTTCGCTGAAGGGCAAGCTCACGCAGGGCGAGTTCGCGCTGTACGAGCTGATCTGGAAGCGCACGGTCGCGAGCCAGATGGCCGATGTCAAGGGATCGACCGACACCGTCACCGTCGGCGCAACCGTGGTAGAGGACGGCGCAAGCGCCCCCACCCCGCTCGAGTTCACCGCCAGCGGTACCGTGATCACCTTCCCGGGCTTCCTGCTCGCCTATGAAGAGGGACGCGATGAGAAGCGCGGCGATGCCGAGCAGAACGTGTCGCTTCCCCAGCTCGCGGAGGGCCAGGCGCTCGGCGTGGCCGACCGGGAGGCGAAGGGGCACGAGACGAGCCCCCCGCCCCGCTACACGGAGGCGAGCCTCACGAAGCGTCTCGAGGAGCTCGGCATCGGTCGGCCTTCGACGTACGCGGCGATCATCAGCACCATCATGGATCGCGGCTATGTGACGAAGAAGGGCCAGGCGCTCGTGCCGAGCTGGATCGCGTTCTCGGTCGTGCGTCTGCTCGAGGAGCACTTCAGCGAGCTCGTCGACTACGACTTCACCGCTGAGATGGAGAACGACCTCGACCGCATCGCTGCCGGAGACGAGGCGCGGGGCAAGTGGCTCGGCGACTTCTACTTCGGCACCGACAATCACCCCGGTCTGCGCGGCGTGGTCGACAACCTGGGCGAGATCGACGCCCGCGCGATCAACACCATCAAGATCGACGACCAGATCTCGCTGCGCAACGGCAAGTACGGTCCCTACCTCGAGGTCTTCGACGAGAAGTGCGAGGTCGGCGAGGACGGGGTGCTGAAGCCCCGCAGCGTCAATATTCCCGACGGCATGGCCCCCGATGAGCTAACGCCGGAGAAGGCTCACGAGCTGGCGGACGCCGAGCCCGCCGAGGATCGCGTGGTCGGCCTCCACCCGCAGACCGGCAAGCGAGTCGTCGCCAAGAACGGCCGCTTCGGCCCCTACGTCACGGAGCTGCCCGATGAGGGCGAGGAACTGCCCAAGGGGCAGAAGCCGCGCACGGCATCGCTCTTCAAGACCATGGATCCCGCGACCATCGACCTCGACACCGCGGCCGCTCTGCTCGACCTGCCCCGGGTCGTCGGCCAGGACCCCGAATCGGGCGCCGAGATCACGGCCCAGAACGGCCGCTACGGTCCCTATCTGAAGAAGGGGACCGACACCCGATCGCTGCCGAGTGAGGATGCGATCTTCTCGATCGACCTCGCCGGTGCCCAGGAGCTCTTCTCCCAACCGAAGTACGGCGCACGGAAGGCGTCGAGCGCCCTCAAGGAGTTCGACGCCGATCCGGTCAGCGGCAAGCCGGTCAAGGTGCGCGACGGCCGCTTCGGCCCGTACGTCACCGACGGTGAGACCAACGCCACGATCCCTCGTGGCGACAGCGTCGAAGACATCACCTTCGAGCGCGCCGTCGAATTGCTCGCCATCAAGCGCGCCAAGGGCCCGGCGAAGAAGAAGGCTCCGGCGCGCAAGACGGCTGCGAAGAAGACCGCAGCCTCGAGCGCGAAGTCCACCACCGCCAAGAAGACCGCGACGAAGCCCGCCGCGAAGAAGAGCACGGCGAAGAAGGCGGTCGACCCCGCCCGCTCGGCCGCGGCCAAGAAGGCCGCGGAGACGCGCAAGGCGAACGCCGCGAAGAAGGCCGCGGAGGAAAAGTAGCCGAGGCCGCGGGCGAGTAGCCTCCCCGCGATACCCCGCTGACCCACGCCGAGAGGTCGAAAACGCATGTGTTTCTTCTGAGGAGCATGCGTTTTCGACCTTTCGGGGATGGAGTGCGGGCGGGGCGGCCCCGCGCGTCGGACACGCCGGCGCCAGGGTGCCCCGAAGCTCAACCGGCGGGTAACCGGAGATGAGAGACTGGACCCCATGAGCGGAATCTTCATCACTCTCGAGGGCGGCGACGGCGCGGGCAAGAGCACGCAGGCGGAGCTGCTCGGCGCCTGGCTCGAAACGCGCGGTTACGAGGTGGTTCGCACCCGAGAGCCGGGAGGCACGCGCCTCGGCGCCGAGATACGCCGGCTGCTGCTGCACGGGGGAGAGGACGTCGGCGACGTCGATCCGCGCGCAGAGGCTCTGCTCTACGCGGCCGATCGTGCGCAGCATGTCGCCAAGGTGGTGCGGCCCGCGCTCGAACGCGGGGCCGTCGTGGTGCAGGATCGCTACATCGATTCCTCCCTCGCCTACCAAGGCGCCGGCCGCGTGCTCGACGTCTCCGATGTGCGGCGCATCAGCGAGTGGGCCTCCGAGGGGCTGCGACCGCAGCTGACGGTGCTGCTCGATGTCGACCCCGAGGTCGCGGTCTCCCGGCGGGAATCGCGGGGAGGCACCGATCGGCTCGAGGGCGAGACCGACGACTTCCACCGGGCGGTTCGCCAGGGGTTCCTGGAACTCACCGAGGCCGACCCCGACCGCTACCTGGTGCTCGACGCCGACCAGCCCGCCGAGGAGCTCAACGAGGCCGTCATCGCCCGCGTGGCGCCGCTGCTCTCCGCGCTGTAACGTCCGCAGGCTCAGCCCGTCATCCGCTCGTAGAGGCGCAGCAGCCCGTCGCCCGAGAGGCTCACGACCCCGCCGGTGAGTTCGGACATCACCGCAGGGCCGGGTCGGCCGGGTCGGCCGGTGAGAGCGGGGAGGCTGCCCTCCCACGGGGGGGGGTCGAGGCCGGTGACGGCGGGCTCTGTGACGGAGGCCGCCCTCCCGTCGGTGTAGACCTCTCGCACCGTTGTAGACCTCTCGTACCGCGCGAGAGGTCTACAATGGTGCCGCAGGTCTACACCGGCGCCGAGAGGGCGGCGTCGAGAATCAACGAACCCGCCCGGCCGAGCGACGAGGGTGCGGCGCCGCGGAGACACGAAGGAGCCCCTGCGGCGCGAGCGCCGCAGGGGCCGTGACACTGCTTCGGCAGGCTACTCCGAGATGCCGGGACCGGGGACCTGCATCGAGCGCTCGAAGCGCGCCGCCGCGGCATCCGCGACGGCCTCGCGCGGATCCGCGGCGATCACCGCACCGAAGCGCTCGGGCAGCGTGGCCTGAGACGCCGCGCGCAACTCCGCGAGCGGCAGGGTGAAACGATCCTGCACCTCGATGACCGCGGCATCGCCCGCGCCGTCAGTGACACCCACGCGCAGTACCGGGAAGCCGCGGCCCTCGCACAGGCCACGGAACTTCACCTCCTCCTCGTGCGGCACCGCGACCAGCACGCGCGCCTGCGACTCCGAGAACAGGGCTGCCGTATCGTCGACACCGTCGCGCGACACGATCTCGTCGATCCACACTCGCGCGCCCACACCGAAGCGGAGCGCGCCGTCGGCCAGCGCCTGGGCCAGCCCGCCCTCGGAGAGGTCGACCGCACCCGAGATCAGCCCGCCCTGGGTGCCGGCCTGGAGCAGCTCGGCGAGCGCGCGCTCGGCGTCGAGGTCGGCGACCGGCGGGCGTCCGCCCAGGTGCTGGTGCACGGCCTCGGCCCATGCCGAGCCGTCGAGTTCGTCACGGGTCACGCCGAGCAGGTACAGGTGCTCGCCCTGATCCTGCCAGCCGCTCGGCACGCGGCGCGCGACGTCGTCGATGATGCCGAGCACACCAACCACCGGGGTGGGATGGATCGGGGTGTCGCCGGTCTGATTGTAGAGGGACACGTTGCCGCCGGTGACGGGCACCTCGAGTGCGAGGCACGCATCCGAGAGGCCTTCGACCGAGCGCGAGAACTGCCACATCACCTCGGGGTTTTCGGGGCTGCCGAAGTTGAGGCAGTCGGTGACGGCGGTGGGCACCGCGCCCGAGGCCGCCACATTGCGGTAGGCCTCCGCGAGCGCGAGCTGCGAGCCGACGTAGGGGTCGAGCTGGCAGTAGCGGCCGTTCGCATCTGTGGAGATCGCGACGCCCAGGCCCGACTCCTCGTCGACGCGGATCATACCGGCGCCATCGGGGAACGAGAGCGCCGTGTTGCCGAGCACGTACTTGTCGTACTGGTTGGTGACCCAGTCGACGGCGGCCTGGTTGGGGGAGGCCGCGACGGTGAGCATCTGAGCGCGCAGATCGTCGCCCGACGCTGCGCGGGCGAGCCCGGATGCGCGAACGCCGGAGGCCTGCAGCTCGTCGATCCATGCCGGGTAGGCGACGGGGCGCTCGTAGACCGGGCCGTCGACCGCCACCGTCGAGGGATCGACGTTCACGATCTCCTCGCCGCGCCAGTTGATGACGAGGCGGCCGGTGTCGGTGACCTCGCCGAGCACGCTCGTCTCGACGTCCCACTTCTCGGTGACCGCGAGGAACGCGTCGAGCTTCTCGGGCGCGACGACCGCCATCATGCGCTCCTGGCTCTCCGACATGAGGATCTCCTCGGCGGTGAGCGAGGGATCGCGCAGCAGCACGCTGTCGAGCTCGATGAACATGCCGCCGTCGCCGTTGGCCGCGAGCTCGGAGGTGGCGCAGGAGATGCCGGCAGCGCCGAGATCCTGGATGCCCTCCACCAGCTCGCCGCGGAACAGCTCGAGGCAGCACTCGATGAGCACCTTCTCGGCGAAGGGATCGCCGACCTGCACGGCGGGGCGCTTGGTCGGCCCGCCCTCGCTGAAGCTGTCGGACGCGAGGATCGAGGCGCCGCCGATGCCGTCGCCGCCCGTGCGCGCGCCGAACAGCACGACCTTGTTGCCCGCGCCGGAGGCGTTGGCGAGGTGCAGGTCCTCGTGGCGCAGCACGCCCACGCCGAGGGCATTGACGAGGGGATTGGCCTGGTAGACCCGGTCGAAGACGGTCTCGCCGCCGAGGTTCGGCAGACCGAGGCAGTTCGCGTACGAACTGATGCCCGAGACGACGCCGTGCACGACGCGCGCGGTGTCGGGGTCGTCGATGTCGCCGAAGCGCAGCTGATCCATCACCGCGACCGGGCGCGCACCCATGGAGATGATGTCGCGGATGATGCCGCCCACACCCGTCGCCGCACCCTGGAAGGGCTCGATGTAGCTGGGGTGGTTGTGGCTCTCGACCTTGAAGGTGACGGCCCAGCCCTCGCCGATGTCGATGACGCCGGCGTTCTCGCCCATGCCGACGAGGAGGCGCTCCTTCATCTTGTCGTTGACCTTCTTGCCGAACTGGCGCAGGTAGATCTTCGACGACTTGTAGGAGCAGTGCTCGGACCACATCACCGAGTACATGGCGAGCTCGCCCGAGGTGGGGCGGCGGCCGAGGATCTCGCGGATCCTGTCGTACTCGTCGGGCTTCAGACCGAGGGCGCCGTACGGCTGCTCCTTGTCCGGTGTCGCGATCGCGTCAGCCACCGTGTCGGGGCGAGGGGCATGGGTGGGGGCGGCGGTGTCGGTCACGCTCGATGTGCTCCAGTGAGTGAGGGATCGGGATCGGCTCCGCGAGCCGAAACATGCAGGCTCCAGTCTATCCCTCCTCGTGCCGGGAGTCCTCCGTCGCGCAGGATGGCGGAGGCGACTCGCGAGGCGATCCGTTGCCGTTTCACAGGCGGACGCGCGAGACTTGGTGCATGAGCGATCCGAACACGAACGCACCTCAACCGAATTCGCCGGAGTCCGAGTCCGAGCTGACGGCCGGGTCAGAGCCGACCCCGGATTCACAGCCGACCCCAGAATCTGAGCCGGCGTCGGGTTCCGGGCCTGCGCCGGAGCCTCAGTCGACGCCGGATTCCGAGCCGACACCGGAGCCGGCGTCCTCGTCGGGTCACTGGCTGAAGCCCGAGCCGGGGTCTCGCCCCGCGCGCGAGGAGGCGCCGCAACTCGACCTGCAGGAGCCCTTCTCGTGGCAGAAGGAGCCGAGCGCCGGATCAGAGGAGTCGGCTTCGACCCCCGGCGCGTCGGCTGCTCCGGCGGGGCAGGGCCCCGCGGTGCCGAGTGCTCAAGCCCAGGGTTCTGAATACCCGAGCCGCCCGGCACCACCGGAACCGAGCGCGGCGGCACCGGAACCGAGCTTGGCGCCACCCGCACCGAGCGCGGCACCACCCGCACCGAGCGCGGCAGGCCCGACGCAGGGCGCGCCCGCTCCGGAGCCGAGTCCGGCCGCCCCGGTCCACGGCGCGCCCGCTCCGGTGCACGGCGCACCCGCCGCGCCCGCTCAGGCGCCCCAGCAGCCCGCGAAGAAGCGCGAGCGCGCTCCGAAGCCCGGGCGGGCGGCGAAGTCTGAGGACGCCGGCCTGTCGACGTTCCTGAAGGTCAGCATCATCCTGCTCGCCGGCCTCACGGTCGCATCGATCTCTCTGCTGTTCATCGGCGATTTCGAGGGCAAGTTCGAGCGTGTCTTCTCGACGTTCGCGCTCTTCGCCGTGTTCGTGCTGTTCACCGCGCTCGACACCCGTCGCGAGCAGAAATCCGAGTGGTATGCGCCGGTGGCGCTCATCGCCAACGCCTACATCCTGGGTCTGCTGCTCATCGTGATCTGGATGACGCCGTACGCGGCGTTCGGGCTCATGCTCGAGATCTTCTGGAAGTCGGTGTTCGTGATCCTCGTCACGAGACTCGTGATCCTCTGCTGCCAGCTGCTGCTCGGCATGGGCGTGAAGCTGCCCGTCGTGGTGACCCGTTTCGCATTCGTGACGAGTGTGCTGGCCGTGCTGTCGGGCATCCTCTTCACCGCTCCCGTGGGCATCGAGGCGTTCGATCTGCACATCCCCGATCTGTACTGGAAGATCGCCACGGCGCTGCTGATCCTGACCGCCCTCGGGCTGTCGATCACGCTGCTGCTGCGCTGGTCGTACGGCTCCGCGGCCCGAGAGGCCGCCCGTGCGGCGCGAGGGCCGGCGCCCTACATCGGTGCGCCCCAGCCGAGCGCCCAGGCGCCCCGCGGGCAGCAGGCCGGCCCGGTGCAGCAGGCCCCGGCGCAGCCCCGTCCTGCGCAGTCGGTCGCTCCTCATCAGGGGGCGCAGCAGCCCCAGCAGGCCCCGAGGCCGTCCGGATCGCAGGAGCCCCAGCAGCAGCCTCAGTCCCAGCCGTTGCTGCCGTGGCCGACGTTCCCCGACGGGCGCCCGCTCCCCGCGGGCCCCGACGGCCAGCCCGACTTCTCCGCGCTGCAGCAGCACCGCGGCTGATCGCGGCGCTCGCGGTCCTGACGAATGCCCAGCCGCCCTCCGGGTCGCTGGGCATTCGTGCGTTCAAACGGCCTCTGATCAGCAATTCCGGAAATGGGCGCGAATCGTGTTGAACATCAGATGAACGTATGTATAGGCTTACTACGGGTTCTCCCCGGGCGCCTCATGAGGGCCGGGGAGCCGTGAAGCACTGACGCGCGCACCGCCTCGGTGCTCTTGGGGCCGAGGGTCTGCTCTTCTGCGCGCACAGTGCTGCTCGGTGCCCGTTGCATCCCGCCCGTCGTACCTCGAACATCAGGAGCCGAACCGTGTCCATCCGCATCACCCGCAGCGCCGCAGCTGCGCTGACCCTGGGCGCCGCGCTCGCGCTCTCCGCCTGCGCCTCGAGCGCCCCCGCCTCGGAAGAGCCGTCGGAGCCGGCGAAGGCCGCCACCGTCACCATCACCGATAACCACGGTGAGGTCGAGGTGCCGGTCAACCCCGAGACCGTCGTCGCGCTCGACAACACGGCCTTCGACACCCTCGACGAGTGGGACATCGAGCTGGCCGCGGTGCCGAAGGATGTCATGGGTTCGGTGTGGCCCGACTACATCGACGACGAGAACGTCGCCAACGTCGGCAACCACCGCGAGCCGAACCTCGAGGTCATCGTGGCAGAGCAGCCCGACCTCATCATCGGCGGGTACCGCTTCGGCGATTACTACGACCAGATCAAGGAGCAGAACCCGCAGGCCGTGGTCATCGAGATCGCTCCGCGCGAGGGTGAGGACGAGTTCGGCGAGCTGAAGCGCCAGACCGAGATCCTCGGCCAGATCTTCGACCACGAGGAAGAAGCGGCCGCACTGAACAGCGACCTCGATGAGGCGATCGCCGGTGCGAAGGACGCCTACAACGGCAGCGACACCGTCATGGCCGTCAACACCTCGGCCGGCCAGATCGGCTACATCGCCCCCGTCGTCGGCCGCTCGCTCGGCCCCGTGTTCCCCGAGCTCGGCTGGAAGCCGGCGCTCGAGGTCGAGGGCGCGACCGACGATCACCAGGGCGACGACATCAGCGTCGAGGCCATCGCGGATTCGAACCCCGACTGGATCGTCGCGCTCGACCGCGATGCCTCCTTCGTGCCCGAGGACCGCGAGCCGGGCTCGGCGCCCGCGGACGAACTCATCAGGGGCTCGGAGGCACTGCAGAACGTCACCGCCGTGCAGAAGGATCAGATCGTGATCCTCGACCCCAACTTCTACCTGACCGAGGGCATCCAGGCGTACACTGAGCTGTTCAACCAGCTCGAGGAGGCATTCTCCGCCGCATGAGCCGCACGGCCATGACCCCAGAGGGTCGCGACAGCGGGGCGCACGTTCACGAGAACGGGCGCCCCGCTGGGCGTGTCCACGACATGACGGTGGTCGGGGGCACTCGGCCCGTCGCGCCCGAGCTCGCCCCGCCGAAGCGTCGCCCCTGGCTGCTCATCGCCGCGATCGCGGTCGTTCTCGCACTGCTCGTGGCGTCGCTCGCCGTCGGCGTCTACGACATCGCCGGCAGCGACTTCGGGTCCGAGATGTTCTGGATCACCCGCGTGCCGCGCACCATCGCGCTCGTGCTGGCCGGCGCTGCGATGGCGACGAGCGGGCTCGTGATGCAGATGCTCACCCAGAACCGCTTCGTCGACGCCACGACGTCGGGCACGACCGAGTGGGCGGCGCTCGGGCTGCTGCTCACCACGCTGCTGCTGCCGGGCGCCGGTCTGGTCGGCAAGATGGTGATTGCGAGCTGCTTCGCCTTCGTCGGGGCGATGCTGTTCATGCTGATCCTGCGCCGCATCGTGATCCGCACCACGCTCGTCGTCCCCCTGATCGGCATCATGCTCGGGGCGATCGTCAGCTCGCTCACCACCTTCATCGCGGCGCAGACCAACCTGCTGCAGATGCTCGGGGTCTGGTTCATGGGCAGCTTCACCTCGGTGGTGCGCGGTCGCTACGAGGTGCTGTGGGTGGTCGCGATCGTCACGCTGCTCGTGTTCCTCATGGCGGATCGGATCACGGTCGCCGGCCTCGGCAAGGACGTGGCGACGAGCGTGGGCGTGCGCTACGAGGCGATCCTGCTCGGCGGTACCGCGCTCGTGGCGGTCGCCGCGGGAGTGACGACGGTGGTCGTGGGCTTCCTGCCGCTGCTGGGGCTCGTGGTGCCCAACATCGTCTCGATGATCCGCGGCGACAACGTGCGCAGCAACCTGCCGTGGGTGTGTCTCGGCGGCATCGCGCTCGTGGTGCTGTGCGACCTGGTGGGGCGGATCATCATCATGCCGTTCGAGATCCCCGTGTCGATGGTGCTCGGTCTCGTCGGCTCGGCGGTCTTCATCACGCTGCTGCTGAGGCAGCGGGGAAGGTGAACGTGGAGAGCAGCATCGTCAGACTGGCGAGCACCGGCGAACCACCGCTCGTCACCCAGCCCCGCGGAGCCCGGTGGCGGGAGGCTCTGCCGATCGTGATCGTCTTCGCCGTCGCGGCGGCCCTCGCCGTCGCGATCTTCGTCTACGGCAACCCCGCGCCCGTGGGCAGCCCGGGATTCTGGATCATCGCCCAGACGCGCCTCACCTCGCTCGGCACCATCGCCTTCGTCGCCGTGAGCCAGGCGCTCGCGACCGTGCTGTTCCACACCGCCACGTCGAACCGCATCCTCACTCCGTCCATCCTCGGTTTCGACGCGCTCTACGTGCTCACCCAGACCGTGCTCGTCTTCGTGTTCGGCACCGCGGCCGCGAGCATGGAGGGCATTCCGAAGATCATCGCGCAGAGCGTGCTGATGGTCGTGTTCGCGACGCTGCTGTACGGCTGGCTGTTCTCGGGGCCGCGCGCGAATCTGCACCTGCTGCTGCTCGTGGGGGTGGTGCTCGGGATCGGATTCGGCTCCGTGTCGACCTTCCTGCAGCGCATGCTCACGCCGAGCGAGTTCGACGTGCTGAGCGCCCGGCTCTTCGGCAGCATCAGCAAGGGCAACCCCGACTACCTGCCGATCGCTGCGGGTCTCGTCTGCGCGATCCTCGTCTTCGTGTGGCTGCGCCGCCGCACCTACGACGTCGTGGCGCTCGGACGGGACGTGGCGATCGGCCTCGGAGTGAACTACCGGCGCGAGGTGGTCACCGTGCTCGTGCTCGTCGCGGTGCTGGTCTCGGTGTCGGCGACGATGGTCGGGCCTATGACGTTCTACGGCTTCCTCGTCGCGACGCTCGCCTACCAGTTCGCGCGAGGCGACTCTCACGCCGAGATCATCCCGCTCGCCATCGGCATCGCGCTCGTCACCCTGCTGGGCGCCACGTTCGTGCTCAAGCATGTATTCGCCGCGGCCGGCCTCGTCACGGTGATCATCGAGTTCGCGGGCGGCCTGCTGTTCCTGATTGTCCTGCTGAGAAAGGGGATGCGTTGACCGACGCACACATCGAGACCGCGGCGGAGGCCCCGTCGGGGTCCGATCCCGCCGCCTCCGGCATCGAACTGCGCGGTGTCGAGAAGACGTACGCCGGCCGTCACGTGCTCGGGCCGGTCGACCTCAGCCTCGAGCGGGGCGGCGTGACCGCGCTCATCGGGCCGAACGGGGCGGGCAAGTCGACGATGCTCACCATCATCGGGCGCCTGCTCGATCCCGACTGCGGGCGCGTCTCGATCGGCGGCCTCGACGTGCGCACCGCCAAGTCGAAGCAACTGGCCAGGGTGGTGTCGATCCTCAAGCAGGAGAACCACTTCATGGCGCGCCTCACCGTGCGTCAGCTCGTCACCTTCGGTCGGTTCCCGCACTCCGCGGGCAGGCTCACCGAGACCGATCAGCGGGCGATCCACGCGGCGATCGCGTTCCTCGACCTGGCCGGGCTCGAGGAGCGCTTCATCGACGAGCTCTCGGGCGGCCAGCGACAGCGCGCCTTCGTGGCGATGGTGCTCGCGCAGGACACCGACTTCGTGCTGCTCGACGAGCCGCTGACCGGGCTCGACATGCGGCACGCGGTCAGCATGATGGGTCAGGTCCGCGCGGCCGCCGACGCCCTCGGCAAGACGGTCGTGCTGGTGATCCACGACGTGAACTTCGCCGCGGCCTACGCGGACCGCATCGTGGCGCTCGCCGAGGGGCGCGTCGTCGCCTCGGGCACCCCGGAGGAGATCATCACCTCCGAGGTGCTCGAGCGCGTGTTCGAGACGCCGGTCGACGTGGTGGAGCACGGCGGGCACCGCGTCGCCGTGTACTACCGGCCGTAGGGGGCCCGGGGCCTCGCCCGAAGTTCGGAGCTGGCCCGAAGCTCGGATCTCGCCCGTTATTCGGACAGGCAGGCAATGATCTGCTCCGAAGTTCGGATGAGCTCCGAACGAAGGGACGAGGATCGCGGCGCTACTCCTCGAACAGCGCCGCGACGGCCGCGGGCTAGGATCCAGCGGGAGGTGCGGGAACAGCGTCCAGGGCCGACGTCCGCCAGTGCTCAGGCGTGCCGCGGGGAACCCAGCTGCTTGGAGAGCTCTCGGGCGGTCTTCGCGGTGTAGGTGCCGAGCACGTCCAGCCGGTCCCCGATCCGGGCTTTCGGGGCACTCACGTTGACGGCCGCGACGATACGCCCCGTGAAGTCGACCACGGGAGAAGACGCGGCGACCACGCCGCTCTCGAGCTCTTGGTCGGAAGTCGCGTAGCCGCGCTCGCGCACCGACTTCAGTTCGAGCAGCAGGCTGTCGAAGTCGGTCACGGGGGAGGTGCCGGGCGCCGGCTCGGGGAGCACCGGGAAGCCGAACGGCCCGGTCTCGGGGTTCAGTGGCCCGATGAGCGCTCGGTCCTGGCCATGCGCCTCGTACCACTGCCTGAGCGAGGTCTCATCCCAGTCGCTCAGCAGCACCCGGCCCGACGGCGTGCGCCACGCGGCCGTCGTGCTGCCCGCCCAACCCGTGGTGCGCACCTCCAGCGGGCTGAGCTCGCTCACCAGCGTGAGCACGTTGCCGCCCTGCAGTACGCAGAGGTGGCTCGTCTCCCTGGTGACCTGGGTGAGCTTGCGCAGGTGGGCCCGCGATGCTCGGACGAGGGCCGCCTGCGCCGTGTGCGCTGCGAGTGCGTAGAGTCGCGGGCCGAGGAAGTAGCGCAGGGAGTCCTCGTCGCGATCGACGAGGCCGGCGTCGGCGAGGGTCGCGAGCGCCCGGGAGACGGCCGCCTTGTCGCGGCCGACGAGCTGTGCCACCTGCGAGACACCGAGGCCGCCGCCGCGCAGGGACTCGGGCGAGGCGAGTGAGTCGAGTAGGTCGAGATCTCGACCGAGACCGGATGAGTTGCGGCGGGGGCTCGTCTGGCGTGCGGATTCGTTCATAACAACACGATAACGCTATGTTTCCATATTGACAACTAGCTATGTCTATTTGGCTACGGAAAGTAACTTGGGTGCTGTCATTACGACGTAACCACTCAACGAAGAGAGAGGAGGCCGATCCTTGAACAGATTCGATCTGGACGGGTTGATGACCTTCCTGTCGCGACGCTCCGACGACATCGTCGACCTCGTGGTCGATCATCTCGTCGTCGTGCTCATCTCGCTGGCGCTCGCGGCGGTGATCGGCATCGGCCTCGGTATCGCGGTGCGGAACCGGCGCTTCGCGCGTTCCGCGGTCATCACCGCGTCCGCGGTCGCGATCACCATTCCGTCCCTCGCGCTCCTCGCGCTGCTCAGCCCCGTCCTCGGCCTCGGCTGGATGCCCACGGTCGTCGCACTCGTCTTCTACTCGCTGCTCCCGATCGTGCGCAACACCGTCGTCGGGCTCCGCGAGGTGCCGGTCTCGGTGCTCGAGGCCGCGCGCGGCGTCGGCATGGGGCCGACACGGGTGCTGCTCACGGTGCAGCTGCCCATCGCCTGGCCGGTGATCCTCGCCGGCGTCCGCGTCGCCGCGCAGCTCACGGTGGGCATCGCAGCCATCGCCGCTTACGTCGCCGGCCCCGGTCTCGGCGAGTACATCTTCAAGGGGCTCTCTTCGCTCGGCTCCAAGAACGCTCTCAACTACGCACTCGTCGGCACCGTCGCCGTCATCCTCCTCGCGCTCCTGCTCGACGGAATCTTCGTGCTCATCTCCCGCTTCACGACTTCAAGGGGGCTCCGTGCCTGACATCTCGACGAACACCGGCATCCTCTCCGCGCTCGCCTCCCGGCAGGGCGGGGCATCCATCGAGCTCGACCGCATCACGAAGCTCTACCCCGGCCAGACCACGCCGGCCGTCGAGGACTTCTCGATGCGCATCGAGCCCGGCGAACTCATCATGTTCGTCGGCCCGAGCGGCTGTGGCAAGACGACCACGATGAAGATGATCAACCGCATCATCGAGCCCACCTCCGGCTCCATCCGCATCGATGGCAACGACGTGCTCTCGATCGACGCCAACGAGCTGCGTCGGCACATCGGCTACGTCATCCAGCAGATCGGCCTTTTCCCGCACTTCACCATCGCCGAGAACATCGGCACCGTGCCCCGGCTGCTCGGCTGGTCGAAGCAGCGCATCGCGGAGCGCGTGGAGGAACTGCTCGAGACTGTGCAGCTTGACCCGGGCGTCTTCGCGAACCGCTACCCGAGGCAGCTCTCGGGCGGGCAGCAGCAGCGCGTCGGTGTCGCCCGAGCGCTTGCTGCCGATCCCCCTGTGATGCTCATGGACGAGCCGTTCGGCGCCACCGACCCGATCACCCGAGAGCGTCTGCAGGCCGAGTTCCTCAGGCTGCAGGCCGAGATCGGCAAGACGATCATCTTCGTCACGCACGACTTCGAGGAGGCGATCCGCATGGGTGATCGCATCGCCGTGCTCAGCGGGCGCAGCCGGATCGAGCAGTTCGACACACCGGCCAACATCCTCAAGAACCCGGCGAACAACTACGTCTCCTCCTTCATCGGCGAGGGCGCCGCGCTCAAGCGTCTCGCGCTCATCCCGTCGGGCGACGCCCCGCTCGGTCCCGTCGACGCCTCGGCGCCCGCGTCGACCGTGTCCTCGACCGACTCGCTGCGCGAGGCGCTCGACCACCTCGTGTTCACCGGCGCGCCCCGCATCAACGTGACCGAGGGCGACCGGCCGGTCGGATCCCTCGACTACGCGGCCATTTCCTCGGTGCTCGGCGCCGAGGCGCCCCGCGGCGCGGCGCGTGCGGCGGAGGCCTCCGGGGCGGAAGGTTGATCATGTCGGCCCAGCAGATCACGCCGTCGCCGACGATGGCGATCCCGAACCCCGTGCCTCCGCGCAGGCCTGGGCGAGCCGGGAGCATCGTGAAGCGCTGCCTCCCGCTGATCGTGGTCGCCGTCGTGCTGTTGCTCACCTTCCTGTGGGTCGCGGCGCTCGACCTCGACTCGATCGAGCAGCGAACGCTCAACGCCGACTACATCTCCCGGCGCATCTGGGAGCACCTCGTGCTCTCCATCTGCGCCGCCGTGCTCGTCGCCGTGCTCGCCATCCCGGCGGGGATCGCGGTCAGCCGCTCGAAGTCGCGCGTGTTCAACGGCATCGTCGTGGGCATCGCGAACATCGGCCAGGCGACGCCGGCCATCGGTGTCGTGATCCTCCTCGCCATCCTCTGGCAGACCGGTTTCATGACCGCGCTCGTGGCGCTCGTCGTCTACTCCTTCCTGCCTGTGCTGCGCAACACGATCACCGGCCTGCAGCAGGTCGACCCGAACGTGAAGGAGTCAGCGCGGGGCATGGGCATGACCCCCGGCCAGGTGCTGCGGCGCATCGAGCTGCCCCTCGCCTCCCCGGTGATCGTGGCCGGTCTGCGTACCGCGCTCGTCTTCGCCGTGGGCGTCGCGACCGTCGCGACCTTCATCAACGCGGGCGGGCTCGGCGACATGATCGTCAACGGACTGAAGCTGCAGCGCTACCCGGTGCTCGTCGTCGGCGCCGTGCTCGTCGCCTCGATCGCCGTGCTCATCGACTGGGCGGCGGGGCTCGTCGAAGACATCCTCAAGCCCCGCGGCACCTGACCGCAGGCACCTCGTACACACGATCCGTACACACGAAAGGCACTCACATGCAGAAACGAAAGATGGCGCTCGCCGCCTTCGCCGCGCTCGCGGCGGGATCCTTCGCCCTCACAGGATGCTCGGGCGGCGGCGGGGGCGGGGGTGCCGAGGGCGGCGACGAGCTGAGCGGCCTGACCGGTGAGATCGGGTCGAAGGACTTCTCGGAGCAGTACATCCTCGCGCACCTCACGACCGAACTGCTGAACGCCCACGGCGCCGACCTCGAGGCCAACACGAAGCTCGTGGGCTCGGCGAACACCCGCCAGGCGCTCGAGAACGACCAGTTCGTCGGCTACTGGGAGTACACGGGCACCGGATGGATCACCTATCTGGGCAACACCGAGCCCGTGCAGGGGGCGGAAGCGCAGTTCGAGGCGGTCAGGGACGCCGATGCCGAGAAGAACGGCATCGCCTGGCTCGACCCGGCGGGGTTCAACAACACCTACGCCTTCGCGATCCGCGAGAGCGAGGCCGATAATCTCGGTGTGAAGACGCTGAGCGATGTCGCGCAGCTGCCGGAGGCCGACCAGACCTTCTGCATCGAGAGCGAGTTCTCCACCCGCGACGACGGCTGGCCGGGCCTCAAGGCGGCCTATGGGTTCCAGGCGCCCGAATCGAACGTGACCATGCTCGACACCGGGGTGATCTACACGGCGGCCGAGTCAGGCGACGACTGCAACTTCGGCGAGGTGTTCCAGACCGACGGACGCATCCCGGCGCTGAACCTCGTGGTGATGGAGGACGACCAGGAATTCTTCCCGAGCTACCAGGGCGCCTTCACTCTGAAGCAGGAGACTCTCGACGAGTACCCCGCGATCGCCGACATCATCGGAGAGGTCAGCCAGATGCTGACCACCGAGGTGATGCAGCAGCTGAACGCGAAGGTCGACGTCGACGGAGAGGATCCGCAAGACGTGGCCCTCGACTGGCTCGAAGAAGAAGGCCTGATCTGACGAACGACCAGCCCCGGGGCGGCGGACTGCACCCGCCCGCCGCCCCGGACGTCATCCCTGAGGAACGACATTGAACATCACCGACTTCTCCCTCGATTTCTTCTCCCTGGCCGGGAAGAAGGCGATCGTGACGGGGGGAAACACCGGGCTCGGGCAGGCCTTCGCGCTCGCGCTCGCGAAGGCCGGAGCCGACATCTTCGTGCCCGGCCTCTTCGACGACGGCGGAGAGACCGCCCGACTCGTTCGTGCCGAGGGCAGGCGCTACGAAGAACTTGCGATCGATATCACCTCTCCCGGTGCTCCCGCCCGAGCCGTCGAAGGGTGCACACGGGCGCTCGGGGGTCTTGACATCCTCGTGAATTCCGCGGGCATCAGCCGCATCGCCGACGTTGAGCGCTTCGGGCGCGATCAGTGGGATCCCATGATCGCGGTGAACCTCACCGCAGCCTTCGAGATGGGACACGAGGCGGCGAAGCGCATGATCCCGCAGGGATCGGGCAAGATCATCAACATCGCCTCCCTCTTCGCCTTCCTCGGGGGACTCGGATCGCCTGCCTACGCCGCTACGAAGCACGGCATCGTCGGCTTCACGAAGGCGTACGCCGACGAACTCGGCGAGCACGGGATCCAGGTCAATGCGATCGCCCCCGGCTACTTCGCCACACCCATCACCACCGGCACCCGCAACGACCCCGAGCGCAACCGCCGGGTGATCGAGCACACGCCCGCCGGGCGCTGGGGGGAGGCCGTCGATCTCATGGGAGCGATGGTGTTCCTTGCGAGCCGCGCCTCCGACTTCGTCAGCGGGCACGTGCTCACCGTCGACGGCGGCTACCGCGTGCGCTGAGCGGTGCGGAGCCCCGCCCCAAACCCTGCCGGAACCCAAACCCTGCCGGAACCCAACAGAACAGGACCAGCAATTCTCATGGTTACATCGCGTTCGAGCCTCGACCGTGCCGAGATCGTCTCCCGCCTGCAGACCCTCGTCGGGTCCGACCAGGTGGTCACCGACGAACCGGAGCTGCGCGAGGCGAGCGTCGACCGCTTCAAGAAGTACACCGCCGTGCACGGGATATTCGACGGCCCGATCCCCGCGGCCATCGTGAACGCCCGCTCGACGGAGGACGTGGCCGCGGTGCTCGCCTTCGCCGACGAGCACCTGATCAACGTCGTGCCCCGTACCGGCCGCACCGCAACGGAGGGCGGCCTGGAGACGGTCGTCGAAGACACGATCGTGCTCGACGGCTCGGCCATGAACCGCATCATCGAGATCGACTCGGTCGACATGATGGCGACGGTGCAGTGCGGCGTGCCGCTGCAGGTGCTCGAGGACGAACTGCGGGCACAGGGCTTCACGACCGGTCACTCGCCGCAGTCGAAGCCGATCGCGCAGATGGGCGGCCTCGTCGCGACCCGCTCGATCGGGCAGTTCTCGACGCTCTACGGCGGGATCGAGGATATGGTCGTGGGGCTCGAGGCAGTATTCCCGGGTGGGCATACGAGTCGCATCAAGAACGTGCCGCGGCGGGCGGCGGGCCCGGATATCCGCCACGTCGTCATCGGCAATGAGGGCGCGCTGTGCTTCATCACCGAGGTGACGGTCAAGATATTCAAGTATCAGCCCGAGAACCTGCGCTTCCTGGGCTACCTCGTCGATTCGCTGCCGGCCGGCGTGGACGGTCTGCGGCGCATCATCGTCGAGGGCTATCGCCCCTCGGTCGCCCGCGCCTACTCCGAGGAGGACGCCGCGCAGCACTTCTCGCACTTCGCCGGCGGACGGGCCGTCGTGGTGGTCGTAGCTGAGGGGCCAAGGGGCATGGCCGACGCGACGGCCGCGGGCGTCGAGGAGATCTTCGAGGAGATCCCGCATGAGAAGGTGGACTCCGCGCTCATCGAGCAGTGGTTCGAGAACCTCAACTGGGGCCAGGACAAGATCGATGCCGAGAAGCGCGAGATGCTCGAGAAGGCGCATCTCGGCTACACGACCGAGGTGTCGATCGACTGGTCAGGGGTCGAGGAACTCTTCGACTCGGTCATGCTCCGCGTGCGCACCGAGTTCCCGCGCGCCGGGGACCTCACGATGCTCGGCGCGCACTCCTCGCACAGCTACCAGACCGGCACGAACCTCTACTTCGTCTACGACTACGACATCGACTGCGAGCCGCGTGAGGAGATCACCGAGTACCACGAGCCCATCAACACCATCGTGGTGGAGGAGGCGCTGCGCCTCGGCGGGTCCATGGTGCATCACCACGGCATCGGCAAGTACCGGACGCCGTGGACGCTCGAGGAGCACGGCACGGCCTATCCTCTGCTCGAGACGCTGAAGCGCGGGTTCGACCCCAACGGGATCATGAACCGGGGTACGATCTTCCCGATCTCGTGAGACGCGGGGCCGGCCTCTTGCGAGACCGGCCCCGCCGTTCACCGTTCGCTCGACCCGCCTCGGAAAGGATCGCCGATGACCGGCTACGTGATCGCCGTGGACAACGGCTCGCAGAGCACCAAAGTATCGATCGTCGACGCGGGCGGCACCGTGCACGCGAGCGCGCGCGTCGCCCTGCGGCCGTACGATTCGCCCGCTCCCGGCCGCTGGGAGCACCCCGACGACGACCTCTGGACGTCGATCGTCGCAGCGCTGCGCGACGCGCTCGAGGAGTTCGCCGGGGATCCCTCCGAGATCCGGGCGCTCGGGCTCTGCACCATCCGCTTCTGCCGTGCGGTGCTGCGCGAGGACGGGACGCTCGCCCAGCCGGTCATGAGCTGGATGGACGAGCGCGTCTCGAAGCCCTACGCGCAGGAGCGCGAGGACGCTCGCTACATCACGACCTCCTCCGGGTACATCGCGTACCGGCTCACAGGGCGCCGACGCGACGCGGCGGGCAACTGCCAGGGCGTGTGGCCGATCGACATAGGCGCATGGGACTGGAGCGCCGACGAAGAATCGTACGCGCGTGCAGGCATGCGACGCGAGCAGCTCTTCGACCTCGCACGGCCGGGAGAGATCCTGGGTGCGGTCGCCCCCGAAGCCGCGGAGGAGACGGGCCTGCCGGTCGGCATGCCCGTGGTCGCCACGTCGAACGATAAGGCCGTTGAGGCGCTGGGCGCGGGATTGCGGGATGACTGCGACGCGCTGCTCTCCCTCGGCACCTACGTCGCGGCGATGACGGTGGGGGAGAGCGTCGCGCCCGTAGACGGCGCCTGCTGGATCAACTTCGCAGCCGAGCCCGGGCGCTACCTCTACGAGAGCGACGGCGTACGTCGGGGGATGTGGACGGTCAGCTGGTATCGGGATCTCATCTCGGGCGCAGGCAGTGCCGTCTCAGAGCGCGAGCTCGGGATCGGCGCCGAGTCGGTGCCGATCGGCTCCGGTGGCCTCGTGGTCGGCCTGGACTGGCTCGCCCCGAGCGATGCCCCTCGCAGGCGCGGAGCCATCGTGGGCTTCGACGGAACCCAGGGCACCTTCCACGTCTACCGCGCGATCCTCGAAGCGCTCGCGATCGCCTCGGCCGAGGGCGCCTCGCGCACCTTCGCCGCACTCGGGCGCGAGCTCGGCGAGCTGGTGGTGACCGGTGGGGGCGCCGCGTCCGAGCTGATGCTGCGGATCCTCGCCGCCGTCTACGACGCGCCGGTGCGACGACCTGCGGTGAGGGACGCGGCGGGCACCGGGGCCGCGATCTGCGCCGCGGTAGCCGTCGGATTGCACCCGGACTTCGACACCGCCGTGGCCGCCATGGTGCGCACCGAGCTGCGGGTCGCTCCCGACCCCGAGTGGGTCGCCGCCTACCGCCGGGTCCGCGCTGAATACCGTGCCGTGCTGCCGCGCATCCATGCGATCTACGCCTGAGCATGACACCCCACCCGGGTCTCAGGCTCCGAGGGTGCGGGAGAAGGTGACCCCCGCCCCGCGCACGATGCGCGCCAGGGCCTCGATCCTGGGACCCAGGCGAGTCCGCGGCCCGCTCACGTTGAGCGCGGCGACGATGCTGCCGGTGTGATCGTGGACGGCCGTCGAGACGCCGATGACCCCGGCTTCGAACTCCTCGTCGATGATGGCGTAGCCGTCTCGACGGATGCGGCCGATCTCGTCCGTCAACGACTCATACCCCCGGACCCTGGCCTGGCCGGGCGGCGGGGTCTCCAGCAGGAAGAACGGATTGGCCTCGCGGTCGAAGGCCTCGCGGTCGATCACCGATTCGTCCTGCCCGTGCTCGTCGTACCAGGCTCGGAGCGATGCCTCGTCCCACTCGCTCACGAGCACGCGCCCCGATGAGGTGCGCCACGCCGCCGTCGTCACTCCCTCCCATCCCGCCGAACGGACCTCGTGCGGGCTCGGCTCGCTCGCGAGCGTCAGCACATTACCGTGCGCGAGCACGCAGAGATGGCTCGTCTCGTGGGTCGCCCGCACGAGCCCTCGCAATACGGGGCGCCCGAGACGCACGAGCTGTGCCTCGGCGGTGCGTGCCGCGAGCGCGAAGACGCGCGAACCGACCGCGTACTTGCCGGTGTCGGGGTCCCGCGCTGCGAGACCTGCCGCTGCCAGGGTCTGCAGGGCGCGTGAGACCACCGTCTTGCTGCGTCCCGAGAGTCGGGCGAGCTGGGTGACGCCGTAGCCTCCCGCCCGGGCGGCGGCGTCGCTTGCGAGCAGCTCGAGCAGTTCGATGTCGCGGCCGAGACCCGCAGTGTTGGTGCGCGGTGCGTTCGAGGGGGTGTGCATTCCTCCAGTCTCGTTGCATGGACCGATATGCGCAACATCGATTGCGCATATCGTGATCGCTTCCATACGGTTTCCGGGAAGGCAGCAGCGCCGCCCACGGCGGCCGAACCACAGAGGAGTGATGATCGATGGCGGAAAGCGTTCAGCTCGGCGAGAGCTTCGTCGGAGACGGGGTCAACGCGGCCCATATCAATACGGTGCTCGGCGAACGCCAGGGGCCGGTCGGCACCGCCTGGGCCACCGCGCTGGCCAGCCCGAGCGAGGGCTTCGTGCCGTTCGTGGCGGTGCTGCAGCCGTCGCTTCCGGTGAAGCCGATGACCCTGTTCGTCGCCAAGGCCTCCCCGGCGAACGACCTCCACGGAACCGCGATCTGGGGTCCCGCGCAGGCGGGTGTCGCAGCGGGCGTCGCCGACGCCGTCGCCGAGGGGATCATTCCCGATTCGTACACCGGCACGCACGCGCTCATCGTCGCCGTCTGGGTGAACCCCGGCGTCGAAGACCTCGACGAGATCTACCGCAACAACCGCGAAGCGACCCGCCGTGCGCTTGAAGCCGGCGCGGCGAACGCTCCGAGCGCCGAGGCCGTCATCGCCGCCCGCAACACCCCCAGCAACCCCTTCTACACCCCGAGCGAGGAGGTCGGCGCAGATGTCGCACGCTGACAGCACCAACAATGCGAACGCCCCGGTCATCGGCTTCATCGGCCTGGGCAACATGGGCTCCGGCATGAGCCGCAACCTGCAGGAGAACGGCTTCAAGCTCGTCGTCACCGACCTGCGCCGCGAGGTCGCAGAGCCTCTGCTGGCCGGGGGCGCTGCGTGGGCCGACACCGCGGCCGAGGTCGCCCGCCGATCTGACATCGTCATCACGATGCTGCCGACCCCGCGCATCGTGTCGGCTGCACTGAGCGGCGAGCACGGGATCCTCGCGGGACTGTCGGCGGGCAAGACCTGGATCGACATGTCCACCTCCGTTCCCGAGGTCGCCGACGGCATCCGAGACGAAGCCACCGCCCGCGGCATCCGCGTCGTCGATGCCCCCGTGAGCGGCATGTCCGTGGGCGCCGCGAACGGTCGACTGCAGATCTTCGTCGGAGCCGAGCCTGAACTCTTCGAGGAGCTCTTCCCCGTGTTCGAGGCGATGGGCGATCCTGAGCGCATCATCAATGTCGGCGGTCACGGCGCAGGCTACGCGGTGAAGCTGATGATCAACCAGCTGTGGTTCTCGCACGTCGTCGCGACCGCCGAGGTGCTCGCGATCGGCACCGCCGCGGGCGTCGACCTCGGAGTGCTGCGCCGATCGCTCATCGCGAGCCCGGCCAACAGCAACTTCCTCGAGAACGACGTGATGTCGATCCTCGAGCACGGCGACTACGACGAGGGCTTCGCGATCGCGCTCGCCTGCAAGGATCTGGGCCTCTCCATCGACCTCGCGCGCGCCGTCGGCATGCCGAGCGAGCTGTCAGCGCTCGTCGAGCAGGTTTTCCGCCGGGCCCGCCGCTCCTATGGGGACCTGGCCGGCGAGATGACCCCGTTCAAGCTCTACGAGGACTTGCTCGGAACCGAGCTGCGCCTGGGGTCGGGATCCGATGCCGATGCGGGATCCGATGCCGATGCGGGATCCGACGCCGTCGAGGAGGTGCACGCATGAGCGCGCTCCCGGAGAACACCCCCACAAGCCTCTTCATCGGCGGCGAATGGCGCGACGCCGAAGACGGTGCGACGCTCGATGTGCTCAACCCGGCGACGGGCGAGAGGCTAGCCTCCGTCGCGAGCGCGTCCGTCGCCGACGGCGCCTCAGCCCTCGATGCGGCCGTCGCAGCGCAGGAGGCCTGGGCCGCTACCGCTCCTCGCGAGCGCGGTGAGATCCTGCGACGCGCCTTCGAACTTACGGTCGAGCGCCGCGAAGAGCTCGCGCGTATCATCACCCTCGAGATGGGCAAGCCGCTCACTGAATCGCTCGGAGAGGTCGCCTACGGCGCTGAGTTCCTGCGCTGGTTCTCCGAGGAGGCCGTGCGCATCGATGGCCGTTACACGATGTCGCCCGACGGCAAGAACCGCCTCCTCGTGCTGCACCGCCCCGTCGGTCCGAGCCTCTTCGTCACACCGTGGAACTTCCCGCTGGCGATGGCGACGCGTAAGATCGCCCCGGCCCTCGCAGCGGGGTGCACCTCGGTGCTGAAGCCGGCGCAGCAGACGCCGCTCACGGCGCTCTACTTCGCGGCGATCCTGGAAGAGGCCGGTGTACCCGTGGGCGTGGTCAACGTCATCCCGACGGCGAGTGCCGGCCGCGTGACCGGCCCGATCATCGCCGACCCGCGCCTGCGCAAGCTCTCCTTCACCGGATCGACCGAGGTCGGCAAGCGTCTCATCCGCGATTCCGCCGAGCAGGTGCTGAAGGTGTCGATGGAACTCGGCGGCAATGCCCCGTTCATCGTCTTCGAGGACGCGGACGTTGATGCCGCTGTGGAGGGCGCGCTCGTGGCAAAGCTCCGCAACGGCGGAGAGGCTTGCGTGGCCGCGAACCGGATGCTGGTGCACGAGAGCGTCATCGAAGAGTTCAGTGCGAAGCTGAGCGATCGCATGGCGGGCTACGTCCAGGGCGCTGGCACAGAGGAGGGCGTGACCATAGGCCCGCTCATCGACGAGGCGACCCGCAGCAAGGTCGACGAGCTGGTGCGCGACGCGGCCTCGCAGGGTGCACGCATCGAGATTGGCGGAGAAACGCCCGAGGGTGACGGCTTCTTCTACCCGCCGACCGTGCTCACCGGAGTGCCCGCGCACGCCCGGATTCTCACTGAAGAGATCTTCGGGCCGGTGGCGCCGATCGTCTCCTTCAGCGATGAGTCGGAGGCCGTGCGCCTCGCTAACGCGAGCGAATACGGGCTGGTCGCCTTCGCCTACACCCGCGACCTCAATCGTGCGCTCCGTCTCGCCGAGCGGATCGAGACCGGCATGTTCGGTCTCAACACGGGGCTCGTCTCGAACCCCGCGGCTCCGTTCGGCGGGGTGAAGCAGTCGGGACTCGGGCGCGAGGGCGGCTCCGAAGGCATCTTCGAGTTCCTCGAGACCGTCTACGTCGGCATCGCCGATCCGTTGGCGGCGTAGTTCCCGACAGTCGCTCGACGGGTCAGCGGATTGGGATCGTAGTTGTTGCCCATCCGCTGACCCGTCGAGAGGTGCGCCCTCGCACCTCCACTGACCGCGCATCTCCACCTCCATCGACCGGCATGAGGATTCCTCCTGTGTGTCTCTCACCCGCAACCCACCGCCCAGCAAAGGCGCAGGCGAAAGAAGAAGTACAGATGACGACAACAAACACGAATGATCGAACGAGACTTGATTTCGACGATCTACCGATCAATAGATTCCACATCCGCGTGACCGGACTCACGTTCGGCGCGCACTTCAACGACGGCTTCGCCATTGGCATCATCGGCATGGCGATCGTGCTGATCGGCAGAGAAGGCGCTATGGATCTTAATGCCTGGTGGACCGGAGCGCTCGGTGCGGGCGCCCTGTTCGGGCTCTTCCTCGGGGCGCTCATCTTCGGTAACGTCGCCGACCGCCTCGGGCGGCGACCGATCTTCATCGCCAGCTTCGTGGTCATCACCCTCGCCACGTTCGCGCAGTTCTGGGCTCAAGAGCCCTGGCAGCTGCTTGCCCTACGCATCATCATGGGGGTCGGAATCGGCGGGGACTACGCGGTCGGTCACGCGATGCTGGCGGAGGTCCTGCCCCAGAAGCGACGTGGGGAGATCATGGGCTCGTTCTCGGTGATATGGACGTTCGGGTACGTCGTCGCAACACTGCTCGGCATCTGGTTCATGCAGTCGGGGATCGAGGATGCGTGGCGCTGGATGCTGATCGCGCCCGGCGTGATCTCCGCGCTGGTGCTCATCGCGCGCATGGGCATCCCCGAATCGCCGAGGTGGCTTCTGCGCGTCGGGCGGAGTGATGAAGCACGCGCGATCGTGGACCGCTTCTTCGGCAAGAACGTGGTGCTCCAGCCCGAGCCCGAGCTGTGTGACGCCGGCTACCGGGCGCTGTTCAGCCGGGCCTACATCCGCCGCACCATCTTCAACTGCGTGTTCTTCGCCTGCCTCGTCATGCCCTATTTCGCCATCTACACTTTTCTGCCCAGCGTGCTTGAGCAGATGGGGCTTTCGAATCTCGCGGCAACGGGTGAAGGGTACGCGGTCGAGATCTATCTCAACGTCTTCCTGCTAGTGGGCGCTCTCTGCGGCATTTACTTCACCGCCAGGTTCACGCGTCGGGGCTTCCTGCTCACGTCTTTCGTTGTATTGGTCGTGTCCCTGGTCGCGCTCGCGCTAGTGCCGACGACCATGACGGTGGTGCTCGTGGTGCTCTTCGCCGTTATGACCTTCACGCTGTCGGCGGTGAGCAACCTCGTTGGTGTGTTCCCGGCTGAAAGCTTCCCCACGCCTGTGCGATCGTCCGGAATCGGCTTGGCCACAGCCGTCAGCCGCCTCGGCTCCGTTATCAGCACGTTCCTGCTGCCCGTGCTCATGGCGAACTTCGGCGTCGCCATGACGATGCTGGTCCTTGCGGGGGTGCTGCTGCTCGGTCTGATCGTGTCGTGGATGTGGGCGCCCGAGACGAAACATCAGACCCTTGTCGACTCGGGCCTGATCACGCTGCCGAGGAACGAGAAATAGTCGTTCGGGTCCTCGGCGTCGGGCCGCCGTCCGAGTAGGAGCCGGGTGCCCGTTTGACTGCTCCGGACACTGTTTGAGCAGGGGTCGACACTCAGGGGTCAGATTCCATGATCTTCCCCTCCGAGACGTCGAGCCCCCGCTTGAGGATCGACGCGCGAACGCCTGCCTACTCCCCGAAGAGCGCCGACACGGCCGCCGCGGCCTCGGGTGCGCGCCCCTCCCTGCCGAGCTCGCGCAGCCGCACGGTCGGGCGGTGCAGCAGGCGTCCCGCGAGGTGCCGCAGGGCGGCCTCGACCTCGCCGCCCCCGTCGCGCCCCGCGTCCCGCGACCGGACGCGCGCGATCTCGTCATCGAGGATGTCGTTCACGAACGACCTCAGCTCGCGCAGGGCCGGCACCGCTTCCCGCTCCGCGCGGGTGGCGGCGTATTCCGCGGCGGCGGTGCGCACGATGTCGCGGGCCTCGAGTTCGGCGCCCAGCTCGGGGATGGGGGCGTGCAGCGCGATCGTCTCGAGGTCGAGCAGCTCGACGCCCGCCACTCCCGCGACGTCGGGGGCGATATTGCGCGGCAGCCCCATGTCGATGAGCAGCCTGGGCCGAGGGGCGGGGCGGGTGCGGGTACGGGGATCGGCTTCGAGCCCGCCGAACCGCGCGCAGAACGGCGGGGCGCCCTCGGTCACGGTCTCGTCGAAGCGCTCCCTGGTGAGCAGAGGCTCGTGCACCGCGCTGCAGGCGACCACGAGGTCGGTGTCTCGCAGTTCGGCGTCGAGCGCGTCGGATGCGACCGGGCGGATGCCGTGGGAGTCGGCGAAGGCCTCCGCGCGACCGGAGGGCGAGTAGACCCCGATCCTCGTCGCGCCCCGGGCGCGCAGCGATGCGAGGCTCGCCCCCGCATACGCGCCCGTGCCGATCAGCAGCACCCGCGCCTCGGCCCAATCGCCGACGCGGCTGTCGACCATCGTCAGTGCGAGCTGCACGAGCGAGCGGCCTTTGCGCTGCAGGCCCGTACGGTGTTTGATCTGCTTCGAGACGAGCAGGGCACGCTGGAAGAGGCGCTCGAGCTCGGCGCTCGACCGACCGGCATCGCGTGCGGCGTCGATGGCGCGACGCACCTGCCCGGCGATCTCGCCCTCGCCGACAGCGGCCGATTCGAGGCCGCTGGAGACGGCGAACAGATGCTCGGCCACGGTGTCGCCCCGGTGCACGGTGCAGGCCCGCTCGAGCTCGGCCGGTTCGAGGCGCGCCGCCCGAGCGAAACCGTTGAGCGCCTCCTCCGGTGCGAGCCCCGGCGCGTCGAGGTAGGCCTCGAAGCGGTTGCAGGTCGCGAGCACGACGGCCCCGCGCGCGAACTCGGAGTCGCCGAGAGCGGCGGTCACCGGTTCGGTGCGACGCTCGATGCGTTCGAGTAGCGCGAGGTCGGCGCGTCGATGATCGACGGTGAGGCAGAGCAGCATGGGGTTCTCGGCAGGGTCTCGATCGGGGCTGGGGCGGTGACCGGATCAGCTCAGCACTCGAAGCTGAGTAGATCAGATCTTTCACATCAGATCTATAAGCTAACATCTCGATCGATGAGATCACTCCCAGCTTCGCACCCGCTCGTCGACGCACGTACGAGCGACGCCCCTCTGATCCGCGCCCTCCGGGGCGATCGGCCGGAGCGCCAACCCGTCTGGTTCATGCGCCAGGCCGGCCGCTCGCTGCCCGAGTACCGCAGCATCCGCGCAGACCATCGTATGCTCGACGCCTGCGTGAATCCCGAACTCGCGAGCGAGATCACCCTGCAGCCCGTGCGACGGCACGGCGTCGACGCCGCGGTCTTCTTCAGCGACATCGTGGTGCCCATGAAGCTCGCGGGGGTCGACGTCGATCTGGTCGCCGGCCGCGGGCCGGTCTTCGCCGAGCCAGTGCGCACGGCCGCCGATGTGGCGCGCTGCCGAGCCGAGTTCACGGCGGATCGCCTGCGCGAGGCCCTCGAACCCGTGCGCGAGGCGGTGCGCCTGACGGTCGACGAGCTGGGCGGTACCCCGCTCATCGGCTTCGCGGGCGCTCCCTTCACGCTGGCCGCATACCTCGTCGAGGGCGGCCCGTCCCGCGATCACCTGCGGGCCCGCACCCTCATGCACTCCGATCCCGAGACCTGGCGCCAGCTGCTCGCCTGGGTCGCCGACCTGAGCGGCGTCTTCCTCGAGGCGCAGGTCGAGGCCGGCGCGAGCGCGGTGCAGCTGTTCGACTCCTGGGCCGGGTCGCTCAGCGCGGCGGACTACCGCGAGCACGTCGCTCCGGCCTCCCGGCGCACCCTTGACGCGGTGCGCGGGCTCGGCGCCCGGCGCCCCGCGCACGAGGGGCAGGACGCACGCGATGAGACCGTGCCGATCATCCACTTCGCAGTCGGGTCGGGGCACCTGCTCGAGGAACTCGCCGAGGTGGGCGTGAGCGCGCTCGGCGTGGACTGGCGCACGCCGCTCGACGAGGCGAGCCGCCGGCTCGGCGACGCGCTGCCGCTGCAGGGCAACCTCGATCCCGCGTACCTGGGGGCGCCGGCCGAGCGGCTCGAGGCGCATCTCGACGACGTGCTGCGGAGAGGATCGCGCGCTCCCGCGCACGTGCTGAACCTGGGGCACGGGGTACCGCCGGAGGCGGATCCGGCGGTGCTCACGCGCATCGTGGAACTCGCGCATGACCGCTGATCTACCCGAGGCGGGTCGCGTCGACCCCCGTGGCACGGTCGCCGTGGTCGGCGGGGGCGTCTCGGGGCTCGTCGCGGCCCGGAGACTCGCCCAGGCCGGATGCGCGGTCACGGTCTTCGAGAGCGAGATGAGGCTGGGCGGGCGGATCCGGAGCGCCGATCACGACGGCGCCGCATTCGACATCGGCGCCGAAGCATTCGCGACCCGCGGCGGCACGGTCGCCGAGCTGCTCGCCGAGCTCGGGCTCGAGAACGAGGTCGTGCGCCCGGTGGCGCTCGGATCCTGGCTCGTGACCGCCGATCGCGCGGTGCCGCTGCCGCCGGCGGGCACGCTCGGGATCCCCGCGGCCCCGCTGTCGCCCGCCTCGCGACGGGCGCTCGGTCTCGCCGGCGCGCTGCGCGCCGCGGTCGAGCCGCTGCTGCCGCGCGGTTTCGGAGCGCGCTCGGGATCGGGCGACGCCGAGGCCACGGTCGGCTGGGTCGTGCGCCGCCGGCTGGGCTCGCGCGTGCTCGATCGTCTCGTGCGTCCGGTCTGCCTCGGCGTGCACTCGTCCGATCCCGAGCGGCTCGCCCTCGGCTCGGTACCGGGGCTCGCATCCGCCTTCGAGCGCACCGGATCTCTGATCGCCGCGGCCCGTGAACTGCGGGGGAGCCAGCAGGCCGCCGGCGGCGCGGTCGCGGGCCTGCGCGGCGGCATGACCGTGCTGATCGATGCGCTCGCGGCGGAACTCGATCACCTCGGGGTGCGCGTCGAGACCGGCGTGCACGTCGAGAGCGTCTCGGGTGAGACGGACGCGACCGATCCCGCGGGCCGCGGGTGTCGCGTCACCGCCAGCTCGGCTCCCGACCCGATCCGCGGCACGACTTCCGGCTCGGACCCCTACGCGGTACGCGAGACGCACCGCTTCGACGCCGCGATCCTCGCGGTTCCGGAGTCGGCGGCGAGGGCGATGCTCGGTGCGCCGGACCGGGCGGGCTCGGAGACCCTCGTCGAGGTCGTCGCGCTCGTGCTCGACGACGCTCGCCTCGACGCCGCGCCGCGCGGCACCGGAGCGCTCGTCGCGAGAAGCGCCGAAGCGGATGGCGGATCGGGCGGCTCCACGAATGGCACGAGCGGATCGCCGGAGGCGCCGATCCGCGCGAAGGCCCTGACCCACGTCACCGCCAAGTGGGCGGAACGCGCGCGTGAGATGGGCCGAGGAAGGCACGTGCTGCGCCTGTCGTACGGCCGAGCGGGTTCGCCGCCCGAGACGTTGCAGCTCGACGACACCGCGGCCCGCCGCCTCGCGCTCGAGGATGCCTCGCGGATCCTCGGCCTCCGACTCGTCGAGCGCTCGGTGCTCGCCTCGACCCGTCGCACCTGGACCATGGGGGCGCCCGTCGGCGGGCAGTCCGCCGATCCCGAGATCATCGCGCCGCCCGGCGTCGTGCTCGCGGGGGACTGGGTGAGCGGTACCGGTCTCGCCTCGGTCATTCCCGGAGCGCGCGCGGCCGCGCAGGGCGTCATCGAGCACCTCCAGAACCCAGCACGAGCAGAAAGCCGAGTGGCATGAACAGCGGTATGAACGCACACCCCGACGACACGCGCACGAGCGGGCGGGTCTTCCGATCCGACACACCCCTCGCCGCCGCCCCCGGGCTGCTGCGCGTCGGCACCCGGGGCAGCGCGCTCGCCGTCGCGCAGACCACGACCGTGGCCGAGACCATCGCAGCGGCCACCGGACTCGACGTCGGGCTCGTGATCGTCACCACCCACGGCGACACCTCGCGAGCCCCGCTCTCGCAGCTCGGCGGAACGGGTGTCTTCGTGAGCGCTCTGCGCGACGCCCTGCTCGCCGGTGAGTGCGACCTGGCGGTGCACTCGCTGAAGGATCTGCCGACCGGCCCCTGTCCCGGCATCGCGCTCGGCGCCGTGCCCGAGCGCGCCGACGCCCGCGACGCCCTCTGCGCGCATGACGGGCTGACGCTGCGGGAACTGCCGGCCGGAGCCCGCGTCGGCACCGGTTCGCCCCGCCGCGTCGCCCAGCTGCTCAGGCGCCGGCCCGACCTCGACGTGGTCGACCTGCGCGGCAACGTCGACACCCGGCTGGGACGCCTCGAGATCGACCTCGACGCGGTCGTGCTGGCGTGCGCCGGCCTCGACCGCCTCGGCCGTTCGGGCGTCATCACCGAGCGCTTCCCGCTCGACGAGATGCCGGCCGCGCCCGGGCAGGGCGCACTGGCCATCGAGGTGCGGGCCGATGATCTCGCGCGCGAGCCGTACGCCGAAGCCCTGAGCGCACTCGATCACGCCGAGTCGCGCGCGTGCGCGCTCGCGGAGCGCGCGGTGCTCGCAACCCTCGAGGCCGGGTGCGCGGCTCCGATCGGAGCCACCGCGCGCGTCGTGGACGGCGCGCTCGAACTGAACGCCGAGGTCTCGGCACTCGACGGGACGCAGGGACTCTCCACGGGGGGCGCGCTGCCGTGGACGGCGGCGGATCCCGAGCATCGGCAGATCCCCGACCGCCTCGGGCGCACCGTGGCCGAGAGCCTGTTCGAGATGGGCGCGGCAATGATCGCTCCGCTCGGTGGAACCGAGCCCGGCGCCGAGCGGCCCGGCGGCACGAGACCCGGGGGCCCGCGGTGAGTCCGACGGATCTCCCGGAGGCCGATGCGCAGCCGCTCATCGGGCGACGCGTGCTCGTGCCGCGCGGCGGTGCGGCGGGGGAGCGCTGGGCCGCAGCGATCCGAGAACTCGGCGGCGAGCCCGTCGTGTCGCCGCTCACCGAGACCGCTCCGCCGGCCGACCCGGCCGCGCTCGTCGCGGCCGCCGAGCGCTGGAACCGGGGCGAGTACGACTGGCTCGTGGTCACGAGCGCGAACGCCGCCAGCGCCTTCGTCGAGGCCGGTGCGCGGCCGGGAGACGCCGCCGTCGCCGCGGTCGGCCCGGCCACCGCCGAGGCGCTGCGCGAGCGCGGCTTCCAAGTCGCGCTCATGCCCGAGCGCGAATTCTCCGCGACCGGGATCGCCGAGGCGCTGCTCGAGCGGATCGGTCCGGGCGGGGACGCCCGGGGCGCCGGTGCCGATGCCCGGGGAGCCGTCGCCCGGACCGCCGACGGCCGGAGCGCGCCGCAGGAGCGGAACGGCAGCGCCGCGACGGCGCCCGTCCGCCTCCTGCTTCCGCTGTCGGAGATCGCATCGACCGAACTCGAGACCGCGCTCGCGGCGGCGGGCCACGATCCCGACCGCGTCACCGCCTACCGCACCGTTCCCGCGGCCCGCGACGCCGCAGCCGAGGCGGAAGTCGCAGCGGGTCGCATCGACGCGATCCTCGCGATGAGCAGCAGCGGCGCCCGCGAGATCGCCCGCCGCTTCGCGCCCCTGCCGACAGGCACGCTGATCATCGCGATCGGCGACCCCACGGCCCGCGCCCTCGCGCAATACGGCGCTGAGGCCGCGACGGTCGCGACGGAGCACACCGTCGACGGGGTGCTCGCCGCGCTCGTCGCGGCTCTCGATCCCGCGTCTGAACCGGATCCCGCATCTGAACTCGATCCCGCCACCGATCCCGCCAGTCCCGCCCGAAGCACCCGCCGATCCGATCACGGAGGAACCACCGCATGATCCCCACTGTCCGCCCCCGCCGCCTGCGCAGCACCCCGGCCATGCGCAGGCTCGCAGCAGAGACCCGGTTGCATCCGGCCGAGCTGATCCTGCCGGTCTTCGTGCGCGAGGGAATCGACGAGCCGCGCCCGATTGCCTCGATGCCCGGCGTGCTGCAGCACACGCTCGACTCGGTTCGCCGCACCGCCGCTGAGGCGGCAGAGGCCGGCATCGGCGGCGTCATGCTGTTCGGCGTGCCCGCCGTGCGCGACGCCGAGGGCAGCGCGGCAGACGATCCGCAGGGCATCCTCAACGTCGCCACCCGCGCCGTCGCGGCCGAGGTCGGCGATGCGCTCGTCGTGCAGACCGACCTCTGCCTCGACGAGTTCACCGACCACGGCCACTGCGGCGTGCTCGACGCGCGCGGGGAGGTCGATAACGACACCACCCTCGAGCGCTACCGGGCGATGGCCCTCGCGCAGGCCGAGGCGGGATCGGCCCTGCTGGGACTCTCGGGGATGATGGACGGCCAGGTCGCCGCCGTGCGCGACGCGCTCGATGAGGCCGGGCACGAGAGCACCGCGATCCTCGGCTACTCGGCCAAGTACGCCTCTGCGTTCTACGGACCCTTCAGGGAGGCCGTCGACTCGCAGCTGACGGGCGACCGGCGCACGTACCAGCAGGATCCGGCGAACCGCCGCGAGGGCCTGCGCGAGGCCGAGCTCGACATCGCGGAGGGAGCCGACGTGGTCATGGTGAAGCCCGCCATGAGCTACCTCGACGTGCTCTCCGACGTCGCGGCGCTGAGCCCCGTCCCCGTCTGGGCCTACCAGGTGTCGGGCGAAGCGGCCATGATCGAGGCCGCGGCCGCGAACGGCTGGATCGACCGGCGCCGTACCATCGAGGAGTCCGTGATCGGCATCAAGCGCGCGGGGGCCGACGCGATCCTGAGCTACTTCGCCGTCGAGCTCGCGGGGTGGATCCGATGACCGCCGCGCAGACTGATCGCAGCGCCCGGCTCGCCGAGCGCGCCGCGCGCGTGATCCCCGGCGGGGTGAACTCGCCGGTGCGCGCGTTCGGCTCCGTCGGCGGCACCCCGCGCTTCCTCGTCTCCGGGCGGGGCCCCTACGTCACCGATGCCGACGGCAACGAGTACGTCGACCTGGTCGCCTCGTGGGGGCCGGCACTGCTCGGCCACGCGCACCCCGCTGTGGTCGAGGCCGTGCAAGCCGCGGCCGTGCGCGGTCTCGGCTTCGGCGCCTCGGTGCCCGAGGAGGCCGAGCTCGCCGAGGAGATCATCGCACGCGTGCCCGAGGTCGAGCGGCTGCGCCTCGTCTCGACCGGCACCGAGGCCACGATGACCGCGATCCGGCTCGCGCGCGGCGCCACCGAGCGCCCGCTCATCGTGAAGTTCGCGGGCCACTACCACGGCCACTCCGACGGACTGCTGGCGGAGGCCGGATCGGGGCTCGCGACCCTGGCCATGCCCGGTTCGGCGGGAGTCACGGCCGAGACCGCCGGCCAGACGCTCGTGCTGCCCTACAACGATCCGGCGGCGTTCGCCGCGGCCTTCGCGGAGCACGGCGAACGCATCGCCGCCGTGATCGCCGAGTCGGCGGCCGCGAACATGGGGGTGCTGCCGCCCGCGCCCGGGTTCACGGAGTTCATGATCGAGACCGCTCACCGGCACGGTGCGCTCGTGATCCTCGACGAGGTGCTCACCGGATTCCGGGCGGGCCCCTCGGGATACTGGGGGATCGAACAGGCGCGCGTGCCGTCGGGGGAGGCGCCCGACCTCTTCACCTTCGGCAAGGTCGTGGGCGGCGGGCTGCCGCTCGCGGCGCTCGGCGGGCGGGCCGAGATCATGGATCTGCTCGCGCCCCTCGGACCCGTCTACCAGGCGGGCACGCTGTCGGGCAATCCGCTCGCCGTCGCCGCCGGGCTGACGACGCTGCGCCACGCCGACGTCGCCGCCTACGCGGCCCTGGGCACGGCCGCCGACGCGATCGCGGGCGCCGTCGCCGATGCCCTGAACGCCGAGGGCCTGCCGCACCGCGTGCAGCGCGCGGGAACGCTCTTCAGCGTGCTCTTCGGGGACTTCCCCGAGGCTCCGCTGGACTACGCGACGGTGCAGCGCCAGGAGACGCAGCGGCACCGGGCGTTCTTCCACGCGATGCTCGAGGGCGGCGTCAACCTGCCGCCGAGCGCCTTCGAGGCTTGGTTCGCCACCTCGGCGCACGACGATGCGGCGATCTCGCGCGTGCTCGAGGCGCTGCCGGCGGCGGCTCGGGCCGCGGCGGAGGCCGTGCCGCCGACCGCCTAGCGGCCGTCGGCGACCGGTAGGGGGCAGCGGTACAGCAGTGACCGTTGTAGACCTCCGGCACCGGTGTAGACCTCTAGAACAGTGCGAGGGATCTACACCGGTGCCGGAGGTCTACACCGGCGAAGGGAGCCGTCGTCTGTTGAGCGCCGGCGACACCCGACGAAGACGGTGAAGGGCGGCGGATCATGCGATCCGCCGCCCTTCACCGTTGTTCGTCGCGGCTACACCCGCGCCGCGAGTGCGGCTACGGCGCTCTCGAAGAAGCGCAGACCGTCGATGCCCGACCGCATGGCCTCGGCGGTGTCGGGGCCGAAGCCGGGCTCGACCGCGTGCTCGGGGTGCGGCATGAGACCGACCACGTTGCCGCGCTCGTTGGTGAGGCCCGCGATGTCGTCGAGCGATCCGTTGGGGTTGACGCCCGCGTAGCGGAACGCGATGAGCCCCTCGCCCTCGAGGCGCTTCAGTGTCTCGTCGTCGGCGATGAAGCCGCCGTCGCCGTTCTTGAGCGGGATCACGATCTCCTCGCCCTGCTCGAAGCGGTTGGTCCACGCGGTGTCGGCGTTCTCGACCACGAGTCGCTGGTCGCGGCGGATGAACTGCTGGTGCGCGTTGCGGATGAGGCCGCCGGGCAGCAGGTGGGACTCGACCAGCACCTGGAAGCCGTTGCAGATACCGAGCACGGGCAGACCCTTACGGGCGGCCTCGACGACCTCCGTCATGATCGGGGAGATCGCCGCGATCGCGCCGGGCCGCAGGTAGTCGCCGTAGCTGAAGCCGCCGGGCAGCACGATCGCGTCGACGCCCTGCAGGTCGTGATCGGCGTGCCAGAGAGCGATCGGTTCGGCGCCCGCGATCCGGATCGCGCGCTGTGCATCGCGATCGTCGAGAGAGCCGGGGAAGGTGACGACGCCGATGCGGGCGGTCATCAGCGGGCCTCGCCCACGACGGCGCGAGTCTCGACGGGGGCGCCGTCGACGCTGATCGCCACGACGTCCTCGATGACGGAGTTCGAGAGGATCTCGTCAGCGACCTGGCGCACCTCGGCGAGCACCGCGTCGGTCACCTCGCCCTGGACGGTGAACTCGAAGCGCTTGCCGATGCGCACGTTCTCGAACTTGTCATGGCCGAGGCGGGCGAGCGCCCCGGTGGTCGCCTTGCCCTGCGGGTCGAGCAGTTCGGCCTTGGGCATGACATCAACAACAATCGTGGGCACTAGAGAGCCTCCAACTCGAGAACACAGAAGTCGAGCATCAGTCTACCCGGTGCGAGGGCGTCCCCGGCGGTGCGGCGCTGATCAGCCTCGGGCCGTGAGGCGCTCGTAGAGCTCCGCGTAGCGGTCGTGGGTCTGCGCGACGATCTCGTAGGGGAGCACGGGCGGCTCGCCCGTGCGATCCCAGTTGGCCGAGAGCCAGTTGCGCACGATCTGCTTGTCGAACGAGGCCAGGCGATCCGCCCGCGAATTCTGCTCGTCGAAGTACGCAGCGGCGTCCCAGTAACGCGATGAGTCGCTCGTGAGCACCTCGTCGGCGAGCACGAGATCAGCGGGACCCCCGGATCGCGGATCACGACCGAACTCGAACTTGGTATCGGCGAGCACCACGCCGCGCTCGGCGGCGAGATCCCGCGCGGCGGTGAAGATGCGCAGCGAGGCCTCGCGCAGCGCGGAGGCCACGTCGGCCCCGACGAGCTCCACGGTCTGCTCGTAAGTGATGTTCTCGTCGTGCTCGCCGAGCGGCGCTTTGTACGCCGGGGTGTAGATCGGCGTCTCGAGCAGATCCCCGTCCTCGATGCCCGCGGGCAGCTCGATGCCGCACACCGCCCCCGTGCGCTGGTACTCGGCGAAACCGGATCCGGTGAGGGCCCCTCGGACCACGCACTCGATCGGGTGCATCTCGAGCCTGCGAGTCACGACGGCGCGGTCGGCGACCTCCTCGGGAACTCCGGGGGCATCGTCGCCCGCCAGGTGGTTGGGGAGGTCGATCCGTTCGAACCACCAGTTCGACAGCGCGGTGAGGAGGGCGCCCTTGCCCGGGATCGGCGGCTCGAGCACGTGGTCGAACGCGCTCACCCGGTTGCTCGCGACGACGAGCAGGTGGGCGTCCGAGCCGTCGGCGGGAACGTAGAGATCGCGCACCTTTCCGGAGTAGACGTGCTTCCATCCGGCGAGCTGCTGGGGCGAGGAGAGATCGGTCACCGCTCCATTCTTTCACGCGAATGATCATTCGAATTGCGACTCGAATGATGACGCGAACGGCTCTACCGAGCATCGACTCGGCCGCTCGGCGAATTGCCACACGAATGAGACCTCGTTGTCAGCGGGTGCGACTACTCTTCACTAGTGAGGGGAACCTCCGCGCCCGGTCGCTCGCCGGGAGCCGGGCGCGAGGAACGTGGTCATCCCGGTGAGCGACGCTGAGGAGAAACATGATCCCGCTGGGACCGGTGGTTGCGCGGAGCCGGATGAGGGCAGCGCGGGCCGGCGTCTGGACGTACGTGAGCGACCCGGAGCGCCGCTCGGAGTGGTGGCCCGACCTGCAGATGGAGGGTCGCATCGGCGGAGAGGTCGTCGAGCGCTGGAGCGAGGGCTCGGGCGAGGAGATGGTGAGCCGCGACGCTTCGGGCCGCATCGACGTCTGGGTCGAGGGCCACGCGATCGGGTTCACCTGGCGAGAGGCCGGGGACGCGCGCGACACTGCCGTGCTGCTGACCCTGCGCGCTCAGGGTGAAGAGACCGGCGTCACCGTCACGGAGACGGGATTCGACGCGCTGCCCGCCCCCGCGGAACGCGCGGCCGCTTCGCAGCAGGGGTGGGAGGTGCTGCTCTCCGCGCTGTCCGATGCGATCGATCGCGGCGTCGCCGCGGGCACGATCGGGGCGGACGACAGGGTCGGGCGGGGCCCCGCGGCGGATCCCGAAGTCGAGGCCCCGCCCGCTTCAGCGTCGGAACCGCGGCCCCTCGCCGCCCTGGAGCCGAGCCCGGCTTGGACCGGCGAGATCGAGCTCGCTCCCGAAGAGGTCGACGGCGAAGTCGTCGAGGTGGAGGCCGAGATCGAGATCGAGGTCGACGCCGAACCGCAGCCGGGCGAGCACCTCGAACTGGACACCGCGGTGGTGCCGGTGATCGGGCCCGGGCGCTCGGATGATCGGGATCGCTCCTCCGATGGCGGTAAGGATCGCTCCTCCGACGAGGAGAGCCTGACGGGCGACCCCGATTTCGACAGCCTTCTCCGAGGCCTCTGATCGCCGCCCCTCAGCCGGCCTCCGATCCGCCCCTACGCGACCCGCGCCGCGATGTCCGTGCGGTGCTGTGAGCCCTCGAGGCCGATGCGTTCCACTGCCTCATAGGCTCGGGATCGGGCCTCGCCGAAGTCGGCGCCGCGTGCGACCACGCCGAGCACTCGACCACCGGTCGCGATCCAGCCCCCCTCATCGTCCCGCTGCGTGGCGGCGTGCACCAGGTGCACGCCTTCGACCTGCTCGGCCGCGTCCAGCCCCGTGATCTCGCGGCCGGTCGCGACCTCTCCTGGGTATCCCTCGCTCGCGACGACCACGATCACCGCGGGGTCGTCGGAGAACTCCGGGGAAGGCTGAGCGGCGAGCTCGCCCCTCGCCGAGGCCAGCAGGTAGCGGCTCAGCGGCGACTCGAGGCGGGCCAGCACGACCTGGGTCTCCGGGTCGCCGAATCGCGCGTTGAATTCGATGACCCGCACGCCCTTCGAGGTCACGATGAGCCCGCAGTACAGCAGACCGACGAACGGAGTGCCCTCCTCTTCGAGGCGGCGCACCGTCGGCAGCGCAACCGTGCGCGTGATCTCCTCGACGAACGAATCCACGCCGCCCGGCAGCCAGGGAAGAGGCGAGTACGCGCCCATGCCCCCCGTGTTCGGCCCCTCGTCACCGTCGAAGATGCGCTTGTAATCCTGCGCGGGGGTGAGCGGCAGCACGTCGTGCCCGTCGGCGAAGAAGAACAGCGATACCTCCTGACCGTCGAGGAACTCCTCGATCAGCACGTCCCCCTGCGGCGCCCACGTGGCGACGTGGTCGAGCGCGGCGGCGCGGTCCTCCGTCACGAGCACGCCCTTGCCCGCAGCCAGGCCGTCGGCCTTCACCACGTAGGGTGCGCCGAACTCGTCGAGCACCGATCCCGCGTCCTCGACCGTGGCGACCCGCACCGCGCGCCCGGTCGGCACCGAAGCGGCATCCATGATGCGCTTGGCGAACGCCTTCGAGCCCTCGAGCTGAGCCGCCGCACGATCAGGCCCGAACACCGGCACTCCGGCCTCGCGCAGCGGATCCGCCACGCCGGCCACCAGCGGCGCCTCCGGCCCGACCACCACGAGGTCGAAGCCGCGATCGCTCACGAATTCGGCGACCGCTGCCGGGTCGGTGTAGGCGAGCGCAGGGGTCTCGATCCCGCTGGCGGCGATACCGGCGTTGCCGGGCGCGCAGACGATCTCATGATCGGCGGACTCGGCGAGGAGAGCGAGGACGATGGCGTGTTCGCGGGCACCCGGCCCCAGGACGAGAATCTTCACGCTTCCAGGATAGTCGGGCGGTGGGGCCTGCTCGATGTTCGGAGTAGGGTGGTGCGACATGGCGAAGCGGAAGGTGTCGATCGAGGACGGACGGGCGGCGCTCGCCGCAGCGCGGGCGGGGGAGAGGGGCAGGATCGTGCTCGCGACCGCGGTGCGCTATCTGCTCGAGGAGCTGGCTGAGCGAGCTCCCGGCAACTCTGTCGAGGTGCGGGTGCCTCCCTTCGGCGCCACCCAGTGCGTGCAGGGGCCCCGCCACACGCGCGGCACCCCTCCCAATGTGATCGAGACGGATCCGGAGACCTGGATCGCGCTCGCGACGGGCGAGCTCGACTGGGAGACCGCGCTGGGCGAGGCGCGCGTGGTGGCCTCGGGATCCCGCGCCGACCTCCACGGGCTGTTGCCGCTGGCCTGAGAGGGCGGGCCGACGGGTCCACGGCTGCGTGCATCGCAGCACGCAGATCATCGATGTCCCCTCGACCGGGAGGCGACGCACAGCCGCCGCTGCGAGAATGGGCCCATGAGTATTTCCGATGCAGCGAGCGGCCAGCCGCAGTGCGCCGCCGTCGATCCCGAATCCGCTGTGCCCGAAACCGCTGTGCCCGAGGCCGTCGTGTCTGAATCCGCCGTGCCCGGGGCCCCCGTTCAGAACGGTCAGAGCCCGCTCGGGGAGGCGCTCGACCAACCCGCAGCCGTGATCGAGGAGACCGAGCACGAGGTGGAGCTGCAGCGCACGGTGCGCTACGGACGGGTGCTCGTCGGAGCCGCTGCCCTCGGAGCGCTCGTCGCCGCGATGGTCTGCCTGCTCTTCCCGATCCCGGAGGGCGCCGAGTACACGATGGGGCAGGTGGTCGGCTTCAGCGCGATCATCGGAGCCGCGATCGGTCTGGCCGTCGGTGGCCTCTTCTCGCTCGTGCTGGGGGTGCTCGCGCGTCGCGGCAGCGGGCTGGGCATCGCGATCCAGCGGGACGTGCGATAATCGCCCCATCCTACTCACGAACGGAGTTGACCGCATGCTTGGAAACCTGGGCGGAGCGCATCTCGTCGTCATCCTCTTCATCGTGCTGCTGCTCTTCGGTGCGCCGAAGCTGCCGGGGCTCGCGAAGAGCCTGGGCCAGTCGATGCGCATCCTGAAGAAAGAGGTCACCACCGATACCGCGTCCGATACGTCGCAAACGGTGGCTGATGAGGCTGCCGTGTCGCAGCCGGTATCGGCTAAGGCCGCTGCGGCGGCACCTACGGCTCCCGCAGCAGCGCCCGCGGGTGAGAACGCTGGGCCGCAGCGCCCCGACGTGCCATAATGATCTGACGCTGACGATCGGAGTCTCACCGCATGCTCGGTAACCTCAACGGCCCCACCTTGGTGGTCATCCTCATCATCGTGCTGCTGCTCTTCGGCGCGCCGAAGCTGCCGGGGCTCGCGAAGAGCCTGGGCCAGTCGATGCGCATCCTGAAGAAAGAGGTGCGCAGCGACGACGAGGGGTCGGCGGGGCAGAGCAACGATGCCGCGGATACGACGACCCCCGCAGCACCGCGGAGCGACGCTGATGGCACCGAGCGACGAGATCCCGGCAACGGGGCCGCGCCGGGCGACCGGCCTTAGACCTTTCGAACAGAAGCGGGTGCCGTGCTGAGAAGCGCGGCACCCGCTTCTGGCGTTTCCGGGAGTCCTCCGGGTGCTCGCTCGCCGCTCAGCTCTCCTGGGTCTGCTCGACCCCGGCAAGCCGCTCAGGGCAAAGCGGAGCTTTGCGCGGCGACGGCGCTGATCGCGCCCTCGCGATCAGTTGCGGTTGGGACTCTCAGCTCTCCTGGGTCTGCTCGACCCAGGAGAGGTACTCCGCGTCCACGGTGCCGGCGATGTACTCGCCCGTGAAGCAGCTCTGCTCGAGCTCGGTGACGCGATCCTGACCCTGCATGATCGCCCTGTTCATGCCCTCGACGCTCATGTAGATGAGGTGGTCGGCACCCAGTTCTGCGGCGATCTCCGCGGGAGTGCGGTCGTGGGCGATCAGCTCGGCCCGCGAGGGCATGTTGATCCCGTAGACGTGGGGGAACACGACCGGGGGAGCCGCCGAGGCGAAGACGACGGACTTGGCGCCGGCCGCTCGCGCCATCTCGACGATCTCGCGCGAGGTGGTGCCGCGCACGATCGAGTCGTCGACGATCAGCACGTTCTTGCCCTTGAACTCGATGCTCATGGCGTTGAGCTTCTGGCGCACGCTCTTCTTGCGCACCGCCTGTCCGGGCATGATGAAGGTGCGGCCGACATAGCGGTTCTTGAAGAAGCCCTCGCGGTACTCGATGCCAAGCTTCTGCGCGACCTGCATGGCGCTGGGGCGGGCGGAATCGGGGATCGGCATGACGACGTCGATGTCGAGGTCGGGGAGCTGCTGCTTGATCTCCTCGGCGAGCACGTCGCCCATACGCAGACGCGCGTCGTAGACGGCGATGCCGTCGAGCACTGAGTCGGGTCGCGCGAGGTAGATGTACTCGAAGGCGCAGGGCACGAGGCGGCTCTGAGCCGCGCACTGCCGTGATGCCATCGAGCCGTCGGGGGAGATCAGGATCGCTTCGCCCGGTTCGACGTCTCGCACGATCTCGTATCCGCCCGATTCGAGCACGAGCGACTCCGAGGCGACGACCCACTCGTCGGCGCCGTTCTGCGCGGTGCGGCGGCCGAGCACGAGCGGACGGATGCCGTTCGGATCGCGGAAGGCGAGCAGCCCGTATCCGGCGATGAGGGCGATCGTCGCGTAGGAGCCCTCGACGCGCTCGTGCACGCGGGAGACGGCGTCGAAGACCTGCTCGGCGTCGAGCGACAGACCCGAGATGCCGGCCTGAAGCTCGTTGGCGAGCACGTTGAGCAGCAGCTCGGTATCGGAGTGCGTGTTGAGGTGGCGGCGATCCACGTTGTAGAGCTCCGCGGTGAGCTCCCGTGTGTTGGTGAGGTTGCCGTTGTGCACCAGGATGATGCCGTAGGGGGCGCCGACGTAGAACGGCTGCGCCTCCTCTTCCGCGGCGGCCGAACCGCGTGTGGCGTAGCGCACGTGCCCCAGGCCGATGCTGCCCATGAGGGTGCGCATGTCGCGGGTGCGGTAGGCCTCGCGCACCTGGCCCTTGGCCTTCACCATGTGGAAGAAGTCGCCGTCGAGCGTGGCGATTCCCGTGGAATCCTGTCCGCGGTGCTGCAGGAGCAGGAGGCTGTCGTAGATCTGCTGGTTGACCGGTTCTTGCGAGACGATTCCGACGATGCCGCACATGCTGGTGTGAATGCTCCCTGGGATGCGATGGAGCGTCAGACAGACGCACGGACTAGTGTCCCACATGCCGCTGTGCTCTGCTGCCGGGGAGTGAACGGCACTGTACGCTGGTGGGGTGAGCGAAAACGCGTATGCCCGGTCCGGAGTCGACACTGCAGCCGGCGATCTCGCCGTCGAACTGATGAAGTCAGCGGTGGGCCGCACTCACGGCCCCGAGGTGCTCGGCGGTGTGGGCGGCTTCGCCGGCATGTTCGACGCGAGCGCGCTGCTCGGCTACCGTCGCCCGCTGCTCGCCTCCTCGACGGACGGCGTCGGCACGAAGGTCGCGATCGCCCAGGCCATCGACAAGCACGACACGATCGGGCAGGATCTGGTGGCGATGGTCGTCGACGACATCGTGGTGGTGGGCGCGAAGCCGCTCTTCATGACCGACTACATCGCCTGCGGCAAGGTCGTGCCTCAGCGCATCGCCGATATCGTGCGCGGCATCGCCGAGGCCTGCGAGGCCACGGGTACAGCACTCGTCGGCGGAGAGACGGCCGAGCACCCCGGCCTGCTCGGACCCGATGACTACGACGTGGCGGGCGCCGCGACGGGCGTTGTCGAGGCCGATCGCATGCTGCAGCCGGCGCTCGTGCGCGACGGCGACGTGGTGCTCGCGATGGCGGCCTCCGGGCTGCACTCGAACGGCTTCTCGCTCGTGCGCCACATCCTCGCCGAGCGCGGCATCGGTTACGGCGACCGCAGCGACGATCTGGGCGCGAGCTACGGCGAGGCGCTGCTGACGCCCACCGCGCTCTACACGGCGCCGCTGCTGCGCGTGCTCGAGGACCCCTCGCTCGACGGCGCCGTCCACGTGCTCTCGCATGTGACGGGCGGCGGCATCGCGGCGAACCTGGCGCGGGTGCTGCCGCAGGGCGCCTGGGTCGAGGTGGACCGCGCGTCGTGGTCGCCGCTGCCAGTGTTCAGGCACCTCGCCGAGCTGGGCGGGCACACGCTCGAGTCGCTCGAGGGCGCTTGGAACCTCGGCATCGGCATGTTCGCGGTCGTCGAGGCGGATCGCGCCCCGCAGGTCGCGGCAGCGCTCACTGCCGAGGGACTCGACACCTGGGTCGCGGGCACGATCTCGACTGCGACGCGCGAGCTGGATGGGTTCGAGCAGGGCGCCAAGGGCGTCGACGGCGGCGCCGTGAAGCTCGTCGGAGCGTACTCGCGGTAGCGGAGCGCCTGCTCGTTCAGAGCTGCTCGTTCAGAGCTGCTCAGACCTGCTCGATCAGCGCGGTCGCGATCGCGGCGAGGCCCTCGCCGCGGCCGGTGAAGCCGAGGTGATCGGTGGTCGTCGCCGCGAGGGAGACCGGGGCCCTGACGAGTTTCGACATGCGCCACTGCGCCTCGTCTCTTCGCGGAGCGAACCTGGGCGAGTTGCCGACGATCTGCACCGAGACGTTGACGGGGCGCCACCCGTGCTCGGCGAGTCTCGCGAGCGCGAGTTGTACGAACCGCGTGCTGTCGGCTCCCTCGGTTCCGGGCTCATCCACGCCGACGAGCTCCCCGATGTCTCCGAGCCCGGCGGCCGACAGCAGGGCGTCGACGACCGCGTGGCAGACGGCGTCACCGTCGCTGTGACCCGAGAGGCCCGGCTCGTCCGGCCACTCGAGGCCCGCCAGGCGCAGGGGCGATCCCGCATCGTAGGCGTGCACGTCGAAGCCGTTGCCCACGCGGATCGCCGGGAGCTGCGCGTTCACAGGGCGGCCCCGTGCGTTCCGGCGGGCGCGGCTTCGCGGCCGAGCAGGTTCTCCGTGAGGAAATGCTCGAGGAGCGCGAGGTCGGCCGGCGTCGTCAGCTTGTGAGCGCGCTGCTCACCCTCGATCGTGCGCACCCGAGCACCCGCGCGTTGCATGACCTCGGCGTCGTCGGTGGGGGCGTCGTCCTCCTGTTGGATCTGCGCTGTGGCGTGCGCGGCAGCGAGCGTTTCGCGCACGAAGCCCTGCGGGGTCTGCACGGCGACCAGCGTCGCGCGATCCACGGTCTCGTGCACGATCCCGTCCTCATCGACGCGCTTGAGGGTGTCGACGACGGGCAGCGCCGGCACCACCGCGTCACCGGTGCGCACGACCTCGGCGAGCACGCGCTCGAAGAGCTCGGCGCTCGCGAAGGGGCGGGCTGCATCGTGCACAAGCACCGTCTCGACGCTCTCGGGCAGAGCCTCGAGGCCGAAGCGCACCGATTCGTGACGCTCGCGGCCCCCGTGCACCACCGAGACCTCCCATGGCGATTCCTCGGGCAGCACCTGCTCGACGATCTCGAGTGCGAGTGCGGCGTGCGATTCGGGGGCGACCACCACGAGGTGCCCCGCGTGGGGGAGTGAGGTAGCGACCCCGATCCCGAACTCGAGCAGTGCCCGCCCGTGCAGCTCGACGAACGCCTTCGGGGTGCCTGCGCCGAGGCGCTCGCCACGGCCCGCGGCGACGAGTACCACGCCCAGCGAGGGAAGCGCGTGCGGAGTCGATCCGGAGAAGTCGTTCGCGAGTGTCTTCATGGCCCCAGCGTACCGCCGGAGCGAGGCCCGCGATGAGGAGATCGTTCCCCAGGTAGGAAGAAATTCCAGGACCGGCCCGCACGGGCGCGGATCTCCTCCTTGGGGGCCGAAGCGTGCCGAAAACGCGAAACGCCCCGCTCGGGGCGGGGCGTTTCGGGTGCGGGATCGGGATCCCGAGGCTCAGACCTTCTTAGGAAGCGAGCACCTGATCGAGTACCTCGGAGGCCTTGTCCTCATCGGTCTTCTCGGCGAGCGCGAGCTCCGAGACGAGGATCTGGCGGGCCTTCGCGAGCATGCGCTTCTCGCCGGCGGAGAGCGAGCGCACCTCCTGATCGCGGCGCCACAGGTCGCGCACGACCTCGGACACCTTGATCACGTCGCCCGAGGCGAGCTTTTCGGTGTTGGCCTTGTATCGGCGCGACCAGTTGGTGGGCTCTTCGGTGAAGGGCGCGCGCAGCACCTCGAATACGCGCTCGAGCCCCTCCTTGTCGATGACGTCGCGCACGCCGACGAGCTCGCAGTTCTCGGCCGGGACCTCGATGGTGAGGTCGCCCTGGTCGACCTGCAGCTTCAGGAAGAGCTTCTCTTCACCGCCGAGCTTGCGCTTCTTGACATCGATGATCCTGGCGGCACCGTGGTGGGGGAAGACAACGGTCTCTCCGACCTCAAATTGCATCGAGTTTGCTCCTTCTACAGCAGTTCAGGTACTAGAATACCACACTCGTCACTTGTTGGTTAGGGTTGCCTAAGCTGCATGCGCGGAACGCGGACGGTTATGATGAGTTCAAACTGTGTTCGCGGTTTGCGACGCACGTCAACGAATCGACCCACGGCTCGGAGGACCTCTTGAAGATTCGGATCGCCTCGTCCGTCGCACTGGCGGCGGCACTCGCGCTCGGCGCGACCGGATGCAGCCTGATCGCGCCCCAGGGCACGCTCGAGCCCTACGCTCCCAGCGACGGCCGCGATGTCTCCACGGAGCACGTGGATGTGCGCAACATCATGCTCGTCGCTGATGAGTCCGGCGAGAACTTCAACGTCGTGTTCAGCGCGGTGAACCGCAGCGGCGGCGACCAGCAGCTCACCATCAACTTCGTCGGCGAGGGGTCCGCCTCGGCGAGTGCCGAGTTCGATGTCCCCGAGGGGAACACCCGCTTCGGCAACCCTGAAGGCGAGCAGACTCCCGTGCTGGTGGCCCTGCCCGGGGTCGAGGTCGGTTCGACGGTCACCGCGTACTTCCAGGTTGCGGGGACCCCCGAGGTCGAGTACGAGATCCCGGTGCTGGACGGCACGCTCGCCGAGTACCGCGACTACGTGCTCCCCGCCGACTTCTCCGCGAGCAAGGCCGATAAGACCGACAAGGCCGATGAGGCGACCGCTGCCGACCAGGAGGCCGATCAGTCGCACGTCGCCGAGAACGAAGAGGGTGAGCCCCAGTAGGGTTCCCGAGCGCAAGAGAGCCCCGGATCCAAAGCGGATCCGGGGCTCTCTGCATTGATTGGACGGTCCTCGTTCCCTTCTTCGGCAAGCTCAGGGAGCGAGGAGGTTCAGGGGGCTCAGAGGCCGAGCCTCAGCCGAAACGGTAGCCCACGCCCCGCACGGTGGAGATGAGCTTGGGGTTCGAGGGCTCCTCCTCGATGCGGGCGCGGATGCGCTTGACGTGCACGTCGAGCGTCTTCGTGTCGCCGTAGTAGTTGCTGCCCCACACACGATCGATGAGCTGCCCGCGCGTCAGCACGCGCCCCGAGTGGCGCATGAGCATCTCGAGCAGCTCGAACTCGCGCAGCGGCATCGCGATCTCTTCGCCGCGCACGGTCACGGCGTGGCGTTCGGAGTCGAGGCGGATCCCGAGCTCCTCGAGCACCATCTCGTCGCCGGGGCCCACGCGCTCTTCCTCGCTCACCCCGGATCGGCGCAGAGCGGCGCGCACGCGCGCGAGCAGCTCGCGCGTCGAGTAGGGCTTCGTGATGTAGTCGTCGGCCCCCAGCTCGAGGCCCACGACGACGTCGATCTCGCTGTCCTTCGCGGTGAGCATGATGATCGGCACCTGCGAGGTCTGCCGGATCGCGCGGCAGACCTCCGTACCGGGCAGCCCGGGCAGCATGAGGTCGAGCAGCACGAGATCCGGCTGCGCGCCGGTGAAAGCTCCGACCGCCTCGCCGCCGTCGTCCACGACGGTAACCCGATAGCCCTCGCGTTCGAGTAGGAAGGAGAGCGGTCGGGAGATCGACTCCTCGTCCTCGACGAGCAGGATGTGCTGTGCCACTACCGGTGTCCTTTCTGGGGGGCCGCCGGAGCGGCACGCTGCTGCTGTGGGGTCTCCGCGTGCTCGCGGACGGCGCGCTTGGCCTTCTTCGCGCGCTTGGAGATCTTGGCGGAGCCCTCGGGGTCGTAGAGCGGGAAGGTGAGTGTGAAGCTGGATCCGATGCCGGGCTGCGACCACACGTCGACGTCACCCCCGTGCGCGCGCATCGTGTGCCTCGTGATGCTGAGTCCCAGCCCGGTGCCGCCCTCGCCGCGGGTGCGGGCGCCGTCGACGCGGTAGAACCGCTCGAAGATGCGCCCGAGGTGCTCGGGTGCGATGCCCTCGCCCTGATCGGTGACGGTCACGAGGAAGTTGCGGCGCTCGATCGTCATGCCGATCCCGACCCTCCCGCCCTCGGGGGAGTGCCTGATCGCGTTGCTCAGCAGGTTCGCTACAGCGGCGCCGAGCGAGGTGGGGCGGCCGAGGATCAGCGCGTCGCGCCCCTTCGCGGAGTCGTCGGTGATGACCAGCTCGATGCCGTGCTGCGCCGCGAACTCGCGATGGGACTCGGTCTCGCTGCGCACGAGATCGCGCAGTGAGACGGTCTCGCGATCCTCCGGTCGCAGCGACGACTGCGCCTCGGAGAGCTGGATGATGTCGCGGCTGAGCTCGCCGAGCCTGCGCGACTCCTTGACGAGGCTCTTCGCGAACCCGCGCACGAGTTCCGGCTCATCGGCGGCCTGCTGCACGGCTTCCGAGAGGAGGCCGATCGCGGCGATGGGGGTCTTGAGCTCGTGGCTCACGTTCGCGATGAAATCGCGTCGCATCGCGTTCACCCGCTGTTCCTCGCCGAGGTCTTCGGCCAGCACCACCACGAAACGGCGCTGGATGCGCACGATGTGAATGCGGACGGTGTCGGAGGGGTCGGTCGGATCCGGCTCGTGGGTGTCGGGCACCCCCGAGGTCATCACCCGGCGTACTCGGAGCAGGAATTCCGGGTTTCGGATGTCTTCGTCGCTGATGTGGCGCTCCTGGCGGGCGACCGGATTCGCATACACGGGAGTGAGCGAGGAGTCGAGGATCACCGCGAACATGTCGATCTCGTCGAGGATCGTGGTCGCGACGTCACCCAGCTCGGGTCTCAGCTCTGCGGCCCTGCGGATGCCGGCTCTGCGCAGGCTCAGGATCGCGACGGCGACGGCCGCGCCGGCCACTGCTCCCAGTGCTGTCGAAGCGAGAACGAGCAGGGTCGGGTCCATGTCTTTTATCGTAGAGGTGGCCCCCGGTGCGAGATCCAGAGTTCAACTGTTGTTCACCTGCCCGTGCGCAGGGGTTCATCGGCCCGGCCCAGACTGGTGAGGGTGCCCGTGGGGCGCGAAGACTCAGAGAGGAAACCGCATGCGTGAGGTCTTTCAGCAGGAACTGCGCGAGGTGCAGGAGCGCCTGGTCAAGATCGCCGAGCTCGTAGAGGAAGCGATCGAGAATGCGACCGCGGCGTTCGGCAACTCCGACGTGGCGCTCGCGGAGCGCGTGCTCGACGGCGCCGACGAGATCGATGTGCTCGCGGCGGAGCTCGACCAGCTCACCATCGACATCCTCGCCAGACAGCAGCCCGTCGCTTCGGACCTCCGGCTCATGGTCGGCGCGCTGCGCATGAGCGCCTCGCTCGAGCGCATGGGCGACCTCGCGCAGCACATCGCCCAGCTCGCGCGCTACCGCTATCCCGAGAGCGCGATCCCGAAGGGGCTGAAGAAGATCTTCGTGCGCATGGGCGCGCTCGACGTCGAGATGGCGAGCAAGATCGTCGAACTGCTCAGCACGCAGGAGCCCAGAGTGATCGCGGAGGTGCGCGATCTCGACGACGACCTCGACGAGCTGCACGCGAAGGTGTTCGAGAAGGTGCTGAGCGACAAGCTCGCCGCGAACCCGATGGGCGCGGTCGACGCGACGCTCGCGAGCCGGTACCACGAGCGCTTCGGTGATCACGCTGTGAGCATCGCCAAGCAGGTGCAGTTCTTCCTGAGCGGCACGCTGGACTGATCTGCGAGGACACGACTGCGTCGGTCGGAGTCGCAGGGTCCCCCGTGAGAACCTGCGCCTTACTCGGTCGACGCAGGGTGACGACTTCGAAACAGTCCTGCGATGCACCGCTTCGATCAGCTGACGGCAGTAGGCTTGCAGGGTGAGACAACGCATCTACGATTCGCGCGCGCAGCAGGTCGTCGATTTCGAGCCCATCGAGACGGGCCGGATCGGCCTCTACGTCTGCGGCCCGACCGTGCAGTCAGCGCCCCATATCGGGCACCTGCGCAGTGCGCTCGTCTACGATCAGATGCGGCGCTGGTTCGAGGCGACCGGCCATGACGTCACCCTGATCCGCAACGTCACCGACATCGACGACAAAATCCTCGACAATGCGCGTGCCGCGCAGGATTCGGGATCGACGGAGCAGTGGTGGGCGCTGGCCTACCGGGTGGAGCGCGACTTCACCGCCGCCTATGACGCGATCGGCGTGCTGCCGCCCACTTATGAACCGCGGGCGACGGCGAACATCGCCGAGATGATCGCTCTCATCGAGCGGTTGATCGAGCGAGGGCACGCCTACCCCGCGGCCGACGGCTCGGGCAGCGTCTACTTTGACACCGCGAGCTGGGCGGAGTACGGTGCGCTCACGCGGCAGAGCCGCGAGCAGATGGAGGACGCGGCCGATTCGGAGCCGGTGGGAAAGCGGGATCCGCGGGACTTCGCCCTGTGGAAGGCGCACCGTGCGCACGAGCCGGAGTCGGCCTCGTGGTCCTCGCCATGGGGTCGCGGCCGGCCGGGGTGGCACATCGAATGCTCGGCGATGGCGACCCGCTATCTCGGTGAGGAGTTCGACATCCACGGCGGCGGCCTCGACCTGCGATTCCCGCACCACGAGAACGAGTTGGCCCAGTCGACCGCTGCCGGGCAGCCGTTCGCGCGGCACTGGATCCACAACGGCCTCGTCAACACGGGCGGTCAGAAGATGTCGAAGTCGCTCGGCAACTCGCTCTTCGCCGCCGATCTGCTCGCGGCGTCGCGGCCGATCGTGCTGCGCTACTTCCTCGGCTCGGCCCACTACCGCTCCGTGCTCGAGTTCTCGGAGACCTCGCTCGCCGAGGCCGAGGCGGCGTTCTCGCGGATCGAGGGGTTCCTGGAGCGGGCGGAGGGCGCGGTTCTGCGCGAGCGACGCGAATCGCAGAATCCCGGTGCGGGCACCGCTTCGGCCGTACCCGCAGCCTTCGCGGAGGCGATGCTCGACGACTTCGCGATCCCGCAGGCCCTCGCCGCGCTGCACGGCTCGGTGCGCGCGGGCAACGCGGCGCTCGACGCTGGAGACGCCGAGCAGGTTCTTCGCTCCGCGGCTGAGGTGCACGCCATGCTCGATGTGCTCGGCCTGAACCCGACCGATCCGGCGTGGGACTCGGGATCCGGCACCGACGATGCGTCTCGCACCGCGCTCGACGCACTCGCAACCGCGCTCATCGAGCAGCGCGCCGAGGCCCGTAAGAACAAAGACTTCGCCACGAGCGATGCGATCCGCGACAGCCTGTCGGCTGCGGGGATCGCGCTGGAAGACACCCCGAACGGAACCCGCTGGAGCCTGTCATGAGTAATAAGAAGAGCCGTACTGGCGCCGTTCGCAAGAAGGGTCTCGGCAAGGCCGTCGGCTCCGGAGGGCAGGGACGTCAGGCCCTCGAGGGGCGCGGGCCCACACCCCGTGCCGAGGATCGCGAGTACCACCCCGCGCACAAGGCGAAGAAGGCGCGCGAGCGCTACGAGGCCGCCAAGCAGCGCCACGCGGCAGCCGGGGCGGGACGGCCCGCTGGAGGCGGGCCCCGCGGCGGCTCGAAGAAGGACGAATCGGAGCTCGTGACCGGCCGCAACGCGGTGCTCGAGGCGCTGCGCACGAGGATCCCCGCCACCGCGCTCTACGTCGCCGCCCGCATCGAGATGGACGACCGCACGCGGGAGATCCTGCGTCTCGCGACCAATAGGAACCTGCCGGTGCTCGAGGTGATGCGTCCCGAGATGGACCGTATGACCGAGCGCGACACGGTGCACCAGGGCGTCGTGCTCAAGGTGCCGCCGATGGAGTACGCACACCCGCTCGAGATGCTCGACGAGATCATCGACCGCGACGAGGTGCCGCTGATCGTGGCGCTCGACGGCGTGACCGATCCCCGCAACCTCGGGGCGATCATCCGCTCGACCGCGGCATTCGGCGGACAGGGAGTGGTCGTGCCCCAGCGCCGGTCGGCCGGCCTCAACTCGGCGGCGTGGAAGACCTCGGCGGGTGCCGCCGCGCGCATCCCCGTCGCCATGGCCTCGAACCTCACGCAGACCCTCAAAGAATTCAAGAAGCAGGGGGTGTTCGTGCTCGGCCTCGACGGCGGCGGGGACGTATCGCTGCCCGGACTCGAGCTCGCCGACCGGCCGCTCGTGCTGGTCATCGGTAGCGAGGGCAAGGGGCTCTCTCGACTCGTGACCGAGCACTGCGATGCCGTGGTGTCGATCCCGATCTCCTCGGCCACCGAGTCACTGAACGCCGGGATCGCCGCGAGCGTGGCGCTCTACGAGGTGTCGAAGCTCCGCGCGGAGCAGTCTTCGCGGTGAGACCGTGCGCCGTCAGAGCACGGTGAGGTCGGTGGCGCGCCAGCGACCCGAGACGTGCTCGAAGCGCAGGGCGACCGCGCGGGTCCTGGGCTCCGCATAGAGCACCACAGTCGCCTCGACGATGTGGGGCAGGGGCTGCCCGATATGCGCTCGACCGGGGGTCGCCACGATGCGTCGCTCATCGCCGTAGAGCGTGCGGCGCTCTGTGCGCGCCGCGCGGCGTTCTCGCAGCTGCTGCACGACCTCCGGTGTCACCCAGCCGCCGAGCTGGGCGACGGCGCGCGACCCCTCGAGCGCTTCGAACGCGAAGAGCGCCAGTTTCTGAATCAACCGCGTTGCCGGCGGCGGGATATCGGCGCTCGTCAGGCTGCCGAACGACGGGTGGACCGGGACCTCATCCTCGACGAGGCGGAGATGGCGCTCGGGCCGGGAGCCGGGCGAGCTCGGCGGTTCGGGTGGAAGCGCGGGAACCGCTGTGAGTGGCCGTGCTTCTTCGAACGTCGGTACGGACTGCGCGGGCGCTACCCGGAGCGGCTGAGGGCTGCGAGCGGCCGTGAGGGCTGCGGAACGGGGCATGGCGGAGTCCTTTCGGGGTGTGGATTCGTGGTCTGTGAGGTCGTGGTCTGCGAGGCCGTGAACCGGAGCCGTCTCCGTGTTCCACCGCCCCGATTTCAGCGATAGGTGTTGTAGAACTCGATGGAAGTCCCACACTAAGGAACGCGCATTGTGAGGGGTCAAGAGACTTCTTCGCCCTGGTCGTGAAGTGTTTACAGGCGCCGGTTGCGTTCGTAGCTGCACATGCACGGTTCCCGCGGGCCACTAGGCTGGTGGGGTGGCAACTCTGCGTGATCTCGCGACGAAGTACTCGACCCTGAACGAAGAGGAGATCGAGTGGCTCGAGCTGCTCGCCCTCGATTGGCAATTGCTGGCCGATCTCGCACTCAGCGACGTCGTGCTCTGGGTGCCGACCGAGAGCGGCGATTACCTCGCGGTAGCGCACAGCCGCCCCGCGGGCTCGGTGACGCTCTTCTACCGGGACATCGTCGGCGAGTTCCTGCGCCCGGACTGGCGCGAGCTGGTCGATGCGGCCATGGGATGCGGGGAACCCGTCATCTCGACCTCGCCGGCCTGGTACGAGGAGAACCCCATGCGTCTCTCCGCCTACTCCGTGAGCCGACGAGACGGACAGGGCGCCGAGCACGGCCCCTTCGCGGTCGCGACCGTGCACACGAGCGTCGCCGACACTCAGACGGCCTCGCGCATCGGCGCGGCGTTCCGCGAGGTCTCCGGTGATATGTTCTCGATGATCCAGCACGGCCTCTTCCCGTCGCCCGGTACATCGTCAGTGCGCGAGCACGGGGCGCCCCGCGCCTCGGACGGACTCGTGCGCATCGACCTCGAGGGCATCGCAACATTCGCGAGCCCCAACACCCAGACGATCTTCAACAGGCTCGGCTACCGCGACGAACTGGAGGGCGAGAACTTCTCGGAGGTCATCGCAGACATCGTCAAGGGACAGTTCGACACGAACGAATCGCTGCCGCTCATCGCGCAGGGCAAGGTCGCCAAACGCGGAGAGATCACCGCGCGGGGCCGCACGGTCAACCTGCGTTCGATCCCCGTGATCCGCGACGGGGCTAGGGTGGGGGGCATCGTGCTCACGCGCGACGTCACCGAGATGCGTCAGCAGGCGCAGGAGCTCATCACGAAGGACGCGACGATCCGTGAGATCCACCACCGAGTGAAGAACAACCTGCAGACCGTGGCATCGCTGCTGCGCGTGCAGGCGCGCCGCGCTCGGAGCGAGGAAGCGAAGCAGGTGCTCGGCCAGGCGATGCGTCGTGTCGCCGCCATCGCGGTGGTGCACGACACGCTGTCGACGGGGCTCGCGCAGATCGTCGACTTCGACGTGGTCTTCGACCGCGTGCTTGGGCTCGCCGCCGAGGTCGCGAGCCTGCACAACACCACTGTTCACCTGCGCAAGGAGGGCGAGTTCGGGGAGCTGCCGTCGGAGTACGCCACGCCGCTCGCCCTGGCACTCACCGAGATCGTGACGAACGCGGTCGAGCACGGCCTGGCCGGTCGCGAGGGCGAGGTGTTCATCCACGCGGATCGCACTGACGAGCGTCTCTCCGTCGAGATCGTCGACACGGGCACCGGGCTTCCCGGCGGTACCGTGGGCGATGGGCTCGGCACCCAGATCGTGCGGACGCTGGTCGAGGGCGAGCTGGGCGGCAGCATCGTCTGGGGGCCCGACCAGGGCGGCGGAACCCGCGTCGCCGTTCAGGTACCGCTGCACTGGATTTCGGCCCAGACGCGCGAGATCCCGCGCATCCCGGCATAGCGGAGACCGCATCGGTGAGCGAGCCTCACCGATGCGGTCTCCGGGCTGGCTGGCGCTTGCCGACCAGCGCTCGCTGCTGACTAGCCTTAGCTGTCAATCAGCGCTTGCCGCGCAGCAGGATCACCGCCCCCACCACCAGCAGCAGAACCCCGAGACCGATGACGGTCGCGGTGATCCACCAGGCGGTGTCGAGTTCGCCGGATCCGAAGGCGCGCTGCGCCGCGTAACCGCAGAAGGCGAGGATCAGCGCGCCCCAGACGATCGGACCCGTGCGGGGGCCGACGCGGCTGCATCCGTGAGACTGCTGCGGGCGCTTCGTTTCGGTATCGGTCTCGGTCGTAGCCGTTGCGCGGGTGGCGGCTGTGCTCGGCTCGCCGGTATCCGTTCCTCCCGCATCGGTTCCGCCGACGGTCGGCCCGCCCGCACCGGGACCGTTCGCACCCCCTGCCCGAGTGCTCTCGAAATCGGCCGGGGGTGGCGGGGGTACGAGGTCGTCGTGCCCGCCGGCGAAGGGACCCTGCGTGCCCTGATCCTGCGCGCCGCGGTTCTCCGAACTCCGATTCTCCGCGCTCCGCTCCTCGGTGGGGTCGCCGCTCATGTTCATCGTGCCATCTCCTGTTCGAGGTCGTCCACAGTCTCGCGCAGATCGTCGCGTCGTCGCTCAAGCTCCTGCCGGTCGCTCGAATGCAGCCCGGGCTCCTCGAGCTGCCACTCCACGCGGTCGAGCTCCTCCTGCGCCTCGCTCAGGCGCTCGCGTTCGGCTTCGGTCTGCCGCTCAGTCTGCTCATCGGCTCGCCGTTGCTCTTCGAGGCGCTCGCGTTCGGCAGCACTCGGGTTCGCGCCGTCACCCTCGATGCGCACGTTGCCGGCGAGCAGGTAGACGGTGACGTGCGCGACCGAGTCGTCGTCGAACGCGTCCCGAGTGTCGGAGAGCGCCGTGCCGGTCGCGTGGGAGAGGAAGGGGCCGGACACCCGGAACCCGTCTCGCCCCGCGGTCTGCTCCTTGATGTTGCCGGCGAGCACCCTCACCCGCACGGCGGTGGGGCGGTGCTCGGGGAGCTGCACGGTCGTGCTGCCCGCCAGCTGCCAGACCTCGATATCGCGCTGCTCGTCGGGATTCGAGTCGAGCCCGCGCAGATCGAGATCGACGGTGCCTGCCACGACCACGCTGCCGGCCGAGCCCAGGCCGTCCACATGCACGTTGCCGAAGGGCTGGAAACGGATGCCCCAGGGCAGCACTACCGTTATGAGCAGCGCGAACACACCGCAGGCGGAGAGGAACCCGATCCATCCGGTGTGCCGGCCGCGCACACCGGCGACGATGAGCGAGAGTGCCAGCACCGCGAGCGCCGCGACGATGGCCGCGATCAGCGGAGCCGGAGCAACGCTGCTGACGGCCGGAACCGTACCGAGGCCCATCACCCAGAGCGCCGTGCCGCCCGCGGCGAGCAGCGCGAGGGCGAGGGTGATCACGGCTTGCGCAGGCCCCATGCGGTGCGCATCGTGATGCTCCGCGTAGCGCGCACTCCACTCGTCGGCCTGGCGACCGACCTCCTCGCCCCAGCGGGCGGCCTTGACCCCCGCCTGTTCGCCCCAGGCCGCCGCGCCGTCGGAGGCGCGGCGTGCGAACTCGTCGGCTCGCTCGGCGAACGAACGGGTGTCGGCGGGAGGGGCTGGCGCGGGGCCGGCCTGCGCTGGGCCGAGGCGCTCTGCGCCAGAGCCGTCCGAAGCCGCGGCGAAGCCTGCTCCGCGGGGCGGCGCCGGCGATGCCGGATCCGGAGCTGCGGAGCCCGGTGCCGCGGAACTCGGCGGCGCGGCACCGGAGGCCGCGTCGTGTGCAGCTGAGGCGTGTGCCTGATGGTCAGCAGCGCTGTGCTGCTGCGCGCGCTGCTCCCGCCCGCGCTGCAGCAGCACTCTGCGCAGCCACAGGAAGCCGAGCACCAGCACGGCGATCCAGAACAGCCACGCGGCCGTGCGCGGGATCCAGAGCGGCACGTTCAGCGAGGACCACAGATCCCAGCCCCAGAAGCCGGGAGCGCCGAGCAGCGGTGCCCCGGTCAGCACGAAGCCGAAGAGCGCCGGAATGATGACGAGCGAGGCGAAGATGATCGCCGCCGTCAGCACCCCGGCCGACGCTCGCCCCCGGAAGATGTCCTCCACGTGGATGCGACCGGTGAAGTCGGGGAGCAGCAGCCACCCGACGAGGTAGAGGATCACTCCGGGGCCGCCGAGCAGCGCGAGCACCACGAAGATGCCGCGCACGATGAGCGGGTCGATCCCGGCCTTCGCCGCGATGCCGCCCGCGACACCGGCGAACCAGCGATCGGTGCCGCGTACGATGCCGAGGCCGCGGAGCCAGGCGAAGAAGCCCTGCCCTGCGGGGGCGCCTCCCTGGCGTTCGGATTCTGATGATTCGTTCATGCTTCGAGTCTGACGCCGACCACTGACACCGTGCCATCGGGGATCACCCTGATCGATCCCTGACGTTTCGCCCCCCGAGCCCGTCAGCGTCAGTGGTGCGTGCTTGGATGGAATCATGCAACGACCGCCCCTCACCCGTTCGCGCGACGCCGGCGTCCTCGCCGGTGTCTGCGCCGGCCTCGCCGAGCATCTCGGCTGGTCGGTCACGGTGGTGCGCGGCGCCATGCTTCTCGGGTGCCTTCTGGGAGGCGCCGGCGGGTTGCTCTACCTCTGGTTCTGGGCGACGGTGCCCCTTGCGGGCGAGACCGACGGCGTCGTGCCGCTGCGGCGCGCGCTCACCCGGCCGTCCGCGGGATCGGTCGACTCCGCACGGCCCTCGCCGCGGGCGGCAGGTGCTGGCGGGTCGATGCAGTGGGAGCCTTCCCTCTCCGATCGAGGGGCTCGAGCGACGTCGCCGGAGGACACCGATGACGATCCGACGGCACCGAACGGCGATGAATCGCCGAGGCGCGCGCGATGGCCGATCGCCGAGCTGCTGCTCGGGGTGTGCCTGCTGGTCGCGGGCACGGGCCTCGTGCTCGATCGCCTGGGCGCCCATCTCGAACTCGAACTGCTGCTGCCCGCGCTGGCGGTGCTGGTCGGAGTGGGCCTGACCTGGTGGCAGATCGCCGATCGCGATCGCCCCGACCGTAATCAGCTGCCGCGCGTGCTCGGCGCCCTCGCCCTGGTGGCGGTGGGCGTGCTCATGATCTTCGTGACCTCGCGCGAACCGAATGCCTGGACGGTGATCGCGGCCTCGCTCGCGGTGCTCGCGGGCGTCGCGCTCGCCATCGCGCCCTGGCTGCTGCGGATCAATCGCGAACTGATGGCCGAACGGGCAGCGCGAGCCCGCGAGGCCGAGCGCTCGGACATCGCGGCGCACCTGCATGACTCGGTACTGCAGACCCTTGCGCTCATCCAGCAGCGATCCGAGCCCGGAAGCGAGGTCGCGAGGCTCGCGCGCGGTCAGGAACGAGAGTTGAGGGAGTGGTTGTTCCGCGCTGCGGATGGCGCTCCGCAGCCGCCGCGCGAAGCCGTGGAAGCCGACCTTCGGTCGCAGGCGGCGGCTCTGGAGGAGGGACACGCGGTGCGGTTCGAGATCGTCTCGGTCGGCGGGAGTGCGCTGGCACCCGAACCGATCGTGCTCGCCGCACGGGAGGCGATGCTCAACGCGGCGCAGCACGCCGGCGGAGATGTGACGGTCTACATCGAATCGACGAGGGATCGGATCTCGATCGACGTGACGGATCGGGGCCCGGGGCTCGACCTCGACCAGTTGCCGGAGGGGCGGATGGGCGTGCGGGAGTCGATTCTCGGGCGGATGGAGCGGGCCGGGGGCACGGCGAGGATACTGCCCGGCCCCGGTGGGGGCACATCGGTGAGGCTCGAGATGCCCGTCGAGGGCGCCGAGCCGGAAACGGCTCAGCAGTATGACGGTCAGAGGAGCGAATGATGACGGAGCGAACGATGACGGAACGGGCGGTAGCGGAGCGAGTGGTGAGGGCGCGAGCGGCGATGGAGCAGGCAACGGTGAGCGAATGGCGACGGAGCGAACGAGATGACTGATCCAACGGCGGAGGGCCGCGATGGATCGGCCGCGCGGATCAGGGTGGTGATCGTCGATGATCACCAGATCTTCCGCACCGGTCTGCGCGCCGAACTCGGGGAGCAGCTCGATGTCGTGGGTGAAGCCGCGAGCGTCGACGAGGCCGTGGAACGCATCGCCGCGCTCGTGCCGGACGTCGTGCTGCTCGACGTGCACCTCCCCGGCGGTACCGGCGGCGGTGGCGCCGAGGTCGTGCAGAGACTGTCGGGCCAGCAGGCGCTGCGGGGGACGCGGTTTCTCGCACTCAGCGTCTCCGACGCAGCCGACGACGTGGTGAGCGTGATCCGAGCGGGCGCGCGCGGCTACCTCACCAAGGCCGCTTCGGGTTCCGAGGTGACAGCGGCGGCGGTGCGGGTGCACGGCGGCGACGCGGTGTTCTCGCCGAGGCTGGCGGGTTTCGTACTCGATGCCTTCGGCGCCGGTCTCGGTGAGACGGCGGCGGCCGACGACGAACTCGACCGGCTTTCGGCGCGCGAGCAGGAGGTGATGCGCATGATCGCCAGGGGCTACGCCTACAAGGAGGTCGCGGCCGAGCTGTTCCTCTCGGTGAAGACCGTCGAGACCCACGTCTCCAACGTCCTACGGAAGCTGCAGCTCTCGAACCGCCACGAGCTCACGGCGTGGGCGCTCCAGCGTCGACTGCTCTGAACCGCGGTGCTCGCATAGCGCCGTCGCGTCAGCTCCACCCGGGCAGCCACATATGCATCTGCCAGAACCAGTCCGCGATCGGCATGCCCGACCACACCGGGAAGAAGAGCACCGCCAGCAGTACCGCCGCGATGAGAAAGATGAGCACGGAGATCCTGCGCCCGAGCAGCGTCGCATCAGGCGGGTCGAGTGGGCAAGGCGCGGAGGGCTCCGCGGACGAGCGGATGGGGACCCCGCACAGCGCCCCCAGCACGAGTGCCAGCGCGAGCGCCGAGAACGGTGTCAGCACCACCGCGTAGAACTGGAACACGGCCGAGCGCGAGAACGTCAGCACCCACGGCAGCCACCCCGACAGGTAACCGGTGAGCACGAAAGCCCCGGCCAGGGCGCCCGGCCCGCCGAGAAACCCTGCTCTGCCGAGCTCGGGGCCGATCCCGAACCGACTCCGCGAGCCGAGCACCGCTCTCAGCACCCACCACATGAGCACGCACAGCGCGACGACACCGCCCCAGGTGACGAGCGGGTTCGGCAGCGGAGAGATGCCCGACACGCACTCGTGCCAGACGCAGCCCTTCGTCGAGCGCGCCTCGTACATGGCCGTCGGCACGAGCGCCAGAGGCCAGGTCAGCGGGTGCGATTGGTACGGGTGCTCAGCGGTCAGGGTGCTGTGCCAGGACAGCATCTCCGCGTGGTACTCGAGGAGCGCGGCGGGCCAGGGGGTTCCCGGCGTGCGGGCCCAACCACCGGGATGCAGGATCCAGCCCGCCCAGCTCACGAGGTAGGCGAAAGCGGCTGCGGGCAGCGCGATCACCGCGGTGGCTCCGGCCCGGAGCGCGGCCCGCCCGACGGCACCGCGCTCGCCGCGGCGCAGCCGCTCGAGCAGATCCCGCACCGTCACGAAGACCAGGAAGAACGCGAGCGGATACAGCCCCGACCACTTGACGGCGGCTGCGGCTCCGAAGGCGAGCCCCGCGGCGATGAGCCAGGGCCGCCAGATCAGAATCTGTCCCGGCCGCGGCCCCCGCCGAGAACCCCACTCCATATCCCGCCACACGAACAGCGCACCGAGCGCCACGAACAGCGTCAGAAACCCGTCGAGCAGCGCCACTCGGGTGAGCACCAGGTGCACACCGTCGATCGCGAGCAGCAGCCCCGCCGTGCAAGCGATGAGGAGGCTGCGCGACAGCAGCCAGCCCAGCCGCATCACGACCGCGACCGTCGCCACCCCCGCGACCGCGACGGCACTGCGCCAACCCCAGCCGTTATCAGGTCCGAAGATCAGGACCCCGATCCCGATCAGCCATTTCCCGAGCGGCGGATGCACCGCGTTCGACGGGGCATCCGCGAACGCGGTCGCCCGCGCCCCCGCCATCGACGGGTCGTCGTCGGCCCACACCGTCGGGAAGCCGTGCGCGAGCTGGCTGATCGCATCGCGCACGTAGTAGAGCTCGTCGAAGACGAGCACGCCGGGCCGATCCAGCGCCCAGAATCGCAGCACCGCGGCGATCCCGAGCACCAACGCGGGTGCGATCCAGCGCAGCGAACCCCTCACCCACCCCAGCCTAGAGCGTGGCAGCGCTACGATAGTGAGGTGATTACGCGGCTCAGCAACTACTTCCTGAAGACTCTTCGTGAGGATCCCGCCGACGCCGAGGTGGCGAGCCACAAGCTGCTCGTGCGCGCCGGCTACATTCGCCGACAGGCGCCGGGCGTGTTCGGCTGGCTGCCCCTGGGCCTGCGCGTCAAGGCGAAGCTCGAGCAGATCATCCGCGAGGAGATGGAGGCCGCCGGCGCCCACGAGGTGCACTTCCCGGCGCTGCTGCCGCGCGAGCCCTACGAGGCCACCGGGCGGTGGGAGGAGTACGGCGACGCGCTCTTCAGGCTGAAGGATCGGCACGGCGCCGACTACCTGCTCGCGCCGACCCACGAAGAGGCCTTCACCCTCATGGTGAAGGACATCGTCTCGTCGTACAAGGACCTGCCCCTGTCGCTGTACCAGATCCAGGACAAGTACCGCGACGAGGCGCGCCCCCGCGCCGGCCTGCTGCGCGGGCGTGAGTTCACGATGAAGGACGCCTACTCCTTCGACGTGTCCGACGAGGGGCTCGACGCCTCGTACCAGAAGCAGCGCGATGCCTACGAGCGCATCTTCTCCCGGCTCGGGCTGGAGTACGTGATCGTGTCGGCCGACGCCGGGGCGATGGGCGGGTCGCGCAGCGAGGAGTTCCTGCTGCCGATCGGCATCGGCGAGGACACCTTCGTGCGATCCGCGGGCGGCTACGCCGCGAACGTGGAGGCCTACACCACCCCCGTTCCCGACCCGATTCCGGCCGAGGTGATCGCTGGCCTACCGCCGGCGCAGGTCTTCGATTCGCCCGACACCCCGACGATCGACACCCTCGTGTCGCACACCAATGCGGTTCTTCCCCGCGCGGACGGTCGCGAGTGGACCGCCGCGGATACGCTCAAGTGCCTGGTGTTCGCCGTGACGAATCTCGAGGGCGAGCGCTCCCTCGTCGTCATCGGCGTGCCCGGCGACCGCGACGCCGACATGAAGCGCGTCGAGGTCGCGTTCCCCGGTTGCGAGGTGGAGCCCGCGACGGCCGCCGACTTCGAGAAGCACCCCGGGCTCGTCAAGGGCTACATCGGCCCGACGCTGAACGGCGAGGCCGTGCTGGGTCTCGAGGGGTCGACGGGGATCCGCTTCCTGCTCGACCCCCGCGTCATCGACGGCACCCCCTGGGTGACCGGCGCGAACGAGCACGAGAAGCACGTGGCGCACCTCGTCGCCGGCCGCGACTTCAGCGCCGACGGAGTGATCGACGTCGCGACCGTGCGCGACGGCGATCCAGCCCCCGACGGCTCGGGGCCGATCGAGACCGCGCGCGGCATGGAGATCGGGCACGTCTTCCAGCTCGGTCGCAAGTACGCCGAGGCGCTCGGCCTGCGCGTGCTGGACGAGAACGGCAAGCTGGTCACCGTGACCATGGGTTCGTACGGCATCGGCGTCACGCGCATCATGGCCATCCTCGCCGAGCTGCACCACGACGACCGCGGCCTCATCTGGCCCGAGTCGGTCGCGCCCTTCGACGTGCACCTCGTGGCGACCGGCAAGGACGCGGCGGTATACGAGATCGCGTCCTCGCTGGCGGGCTCGCTGTCGGGGGGCGGCGTCGATGTGCTGTTCGATGATCGGCCCAAGGTGTCGCCCGGCGTGAAGTTCGGCGATGCCGAGCTGCTGGGCGTGCCGCGCGTGGTCGTCGTGGGGCGCGATGCAGCCGAGGGCTTCGCCGAGGTGTGGGATCGCGCGGCGGGAACGAAGGATCGCGTGGCGATCTCGGAGGTGCCGGCCCTCTTCGCGGGGGCGTCCGCGAAGTAGGTTCCCCGGGCCGGTCCCTTCCGGGGGTCCTTCTCGGGCTTCCCCGGGGAGCTTCGGCCCTCAAACTGTGTCGAAAGGCGAGTTCCGCATGCTGGATCCGAGATCCGCATGCGGAACTCGCCTTTCGAGCGAGTGCGGCGGTGTGTGTGGGCGACGGTGTGCGCGTGTGGGTGTGGCGTGGGTGGGTGTGGCGTGACCGGCGGGTGCGGACCCCGACGGACGCTGTCGGGCCCTGGCGGTAGCCGCGGCGAGGGACCCCGAGCTCCGCTCACAGCGCTGCAATCTTGCGATTTCCGTCAACTTATCCACAGATTCGCATAGCGCCCCCATGGTGGCCGCACGGCGAGGTTAGCGTTCTGTGTACCCGGAACACCTTCCGGTATCGCAGTCACCAACCTCGTGCGCCGCTTCGGCTCACGGCCGAGCGGATCGGAGTCCACCATGGCGAACATCAACGTCTCGTACGCGGAGATGGAACGAGCGGCGGCCCAACTGGGCGCCGGGCGCGATGAGATCACCCAGAGGCTGCAAACTCTGCGGGCGCAGATCGCCGAACTCGTGGCGTCCGGCTTCGTGACGGATCAGGCCTCCGCGCGATTCGACGCGGCGTACACCGATTACACGAGCAGTGCGAACACGGTCATCGCCAAGCTGACGGAGATTCAGGCCTTCCTCACGCAGGCCGCCGCCGCGATGCGCGACATGGACGCGCAGATCGCGGCGAGGATCGGCTGATGGCATCCGCGCCGGCTCGGACCGTCTGCACCGCGGGGGAGAGAAGGAAACCGGTATGGCTGACCTGACCATCCTCGATAGTGCACTCGAGGGCGCGATCTGGCACACTGTGCGCGCCGTGAACGAGATGAGCGGGAACGTGCCGCGGCCGAGCGACGGCTTCGCCAGTCTCACCGGAATCTCCGGCGAGGTCGAACTGCACCTCCGTGGCCTCCAGGTGGGGCGTGCAGCGCTCGCCGACGCGGCGCTGACCGCTGGCCGGGGCCTGCACGGGCTCATGCACGAGAGCGATGCCATCGACGCCCGGCTGGCCGGTTCGCTGAACAGCGGATTCTCGGTGCAGGGGGCGGAGCGATGATGGTTCCCGGCGGACACGAGGCCGTTCTGAGCGAGCCATCGCCGATCATCGGTGACATCGCAGCGGCAGAGCAGGCGGTGTCGTTCGCGAGGTCCGTGGCTGAGGGATGCATGACGTACCTGGTGTCGATCGAGACCGCCTCGCGCATCCTGATTGGCGCGACCGGCGCCGCCGTGCGGCAGATGCAGGCGAAGCTCGACACGACGCTGCCGACCGGCGCCGTGAAGCTGAAGGACAGCGCTGACGCGGCGCAGCGGGGTTTCGCGTTGTACGCCTCTTCGATCGAGGCAATCCACAGGCGTGCGCGCGTGGTCCAGCAGAGCGTCGACGGGCACCTCGCTGTGATCCGCGCCGAGACATCGGTGCTCGAGGACATCTCCGAGCGGATCGGCCGGAGTGCACCGATGTCGTGGGAGAGCCCGCCGCCCCCGGTGCTGCCGGACCCGGCGCTCGATCCGACGCGCACGGTCGGCATGGACGAGCTGGAGGAGGAAGCGGCGCGTCGCGCGCTCGTCGCCGCCCACGAGGCCCGGTGGCAGCACGCCGTGATGTCGTGGACCGACGCCCTCGAGGAGATCCGCGACGAGCGCGGGAACTGGGAGAACCTGGTCGCGGAGCGCAGGGAATCGGAACGGGCACTGGTTGCGACACTGCGGGACACAACGCTGGGGCAGTTGATCACGGTGGGTTCGATGCCCGGCGGAGCAGGGCCGAAGTTCGCGATCGGGCACGGGATCGTGGGTGAGCTCTGGGGGAAGAGCGCCGCCCCTGTGGCGGTGACGAAGAACCATCCCGCGCTGGCCGGGCTGTTTCCAGGCGGAGACGGTTCGGGAGCCTGGGATTCACCACCTGATCCGGGCACCGTCGCGGTCTGGTGGAGAGGGCTCGACGACGCGACCCAGGAGCGGCTGATTCACGAGGTGCCGTGGGTGATCGGCAACCTGCCGGGATTGCCGCACGCCGTGCGGGATCTCGCGAATCGCGAGATGCTCGAGCTCTATGCGAATCACCCGACGCTGCTGACTCCCGAGCAGCTCAAGGTGGCGGCCGAGGTGCAGGAGATTCTCGCGCGGGAGGCCGGCGAACAGCGGAGATACGGTTCGGGCCGACCGCCGATCCAGGTCGTCGCACTGGACCTCAGTGATCGGGTGCCGAAGGCGGCACTGGGCTACGGCGTCTCCGACTCCGCCACCCACACGAGCTGGGCGGTGCCCGGTATGGAGAGCGACGCCCACCTCGTGCTTCCGGACTGGGACGCGGCGAGCCGCAATCTCTACGCCGCTCAGAATGATACTGATGGCTTCACCGGCCAGGGCTCGGTGATCGCCTGGCTCGGCTATGACACCCCTGACCTCGTGGACTCCCTGAACTCCGATGGGGTGCTCTGGCCCCACGCTGCGTGCGAGGGCGCACCCCGCCTCGCGGCGGAGCTCGACGGTGCCCAGGCGGCGCGCGTGGCCGGGGCGCACGGTGCGCCTTCGGTCGCGGTCCTCGGCCACTCCTACGGCACGACCACGGCGGCGACCGCTCTCACCCTGGTGCGGCACCCGGTCGACAGCCTCACGCTCGTCGCCTCCGCGGGCATCGACGCCCGCACCGTGCCGTCATACGAGGAGCTGCGTGTCAAGGATGCCTGGCCGGGCCAGGCGGCTATCTACACGACCCATGCGGCGAAGGACTTCCTCGCGCCGTCGGGTGCGGGGCTGTCGGGGCGCGGCCAGCCGAACCCCGAGGCGAGAGGGGTGCTGTGGCTGCACACCCTGAGCCCCGTGTACGGGGGCGCGCTCTCGTTCTCCTCGGACGGGGATCCGGAGCTCGGGCTGCTGCGCACCGACGGTCACTCGATCATCGGGGAACGAGTGAGGCGCGGCTTCGCCGGTATCTCCTCGTCCGTCGGGCACGGGTATCTCGACATCGACACTCAGTCGCTGAGCAGCCTGGCGCAGATCACCACGGGGCGGATCAGCGAGCGCCTGGCCGACTCCCTCGTGGTGACGGAGAAACCATCGGGGGAGTGGTACATGCGGCCCCACGGCTCACCGGCCCTGCGTCGTGCAGCGTGAGGAACAGGTAAGGAGAAGCACGTGATGGGTATGCGGTTCCGGGTCTCCTTGATGATGCTGTGCGGTGCGCTGCTCTTGACGGGCTGCGTCCAGGAGAGACCGATCGTATCGATGCCCGGAGGGACGAGCCCGATGACGCTTGAGGAGCAGCGGGAGTGGGTGGCGGAGCGATTGGACGCTGGGGTATCTGCAAGCGAGGTGGCGGATGGGTGGTACGACATCTATTGGCGAGACAAGTACTGGGCGGAGGATCGAACAGAGGATCGTGAACTACTGATAGAGGCGTGGTTCCCGAACAACTGCGGCGATAACGCGGGCCGTCTCGACATGTCGCTCAAGAACACCGACGCCGAGGATCCGTTGGCGGCGACGGCGCGGGTGCGGGAGTTCTGGGAGTCCGAGGGCCACGCGGTACGCGACCTGTACGCGACGCACAACGATATCGAGCCCTACTTCATCGTGGACTTCGAGGACGGGGGCAGTTTCTCGATGCATGCGAACGCGGAGAGCATGACCATGTCGGTGCATACGGCGTGCGCGGCGGGTGCCATGGTGAGACCGCGGGTCTCCTCCGGAGAGGACGCGGCCAACCCGTTCGCGGAGGAACTCGAGCGCCGCGGCGAAGGCACAGCATCGGAGGACTGAGATGAAGCTCCGCGTATCGGTGGTGCTGCCGCAGGGCGGCATGCAGGATGTGACGCTCTCGTGCGACGTCACGGCGACGGTCGCCGACGTGGCGCGATCCCTCATCCGCGCCGGCCTCAGTTCCGACCCGCACCTCATGGAGAACGCCCACCGCAGGCTCGCACCCGTCACCCTCCGCGCCAGCCCAGGCGTCGGTGCGGCCGCCGTGCTGCTCGACCCGATGGCGTCCGTCGCCGCCTCGGGCCTGCAGTCCGGGCTCGTGATCCAGCCCGTTCCTGAGTTCGGCGCAGACGGGGCGGCGCTCCGGCTGGTGGAGGCCGTGGCGTTCGTCGAGGTGCTCACCGGCGCGCAGCGGGGCGTTCGTTTCAGCCTGGTCGCCGGCAGCAATCTCATGGGCCGCGATCGCGCGTGCCGTGTGCAGCTGCTCGATCAGAGCGTCTCGCGCCGGCACGCCGAGGCGCGCGTCGGGTCGGACGGCAGCATCACGGTGAGCGACCTCGGTTCGGCCAACGGCGTTGTCTGCGGCGAACGTCGGCATACTTCGATCCGGATCGTGGGCCCCACGCGGTTGCGCCTCGGTGAGATCGAGCTCCGGTTCACACCCGTCCACTCCGTATCGCAGTCTCCGCCGGTGCAGCTTTCGCATCGCGTCATGCATACGCGCTCGCCGCGGGTCGCGCCGCTATTCGTCGCCTCCGATCGTGAGCTGCCCTCACCGCCCGCGCCCGCGGCGCACACGCGAATCCCGGTGCTCGCCGTGCTCGCCCCCATGATCGTGGGCCTCGCTATGTACGCGGTCACGCGCTCGCCTATGAGCCTGATAATGGTGGCCTTCTCACCCGTGATGATGATCGGGTCCTGGCTCGACGCCACTCTCGGGGGTCGTCGGCGGCACAGCAAGCAGGCGGCGCGCTTCGAAGACGACCTCCGTGCGGAGCGCACGGAACTCCTCAGCCTGCGAGAACGCGAGATCGAGGTGCGCTCCGCCGAGTCTCCGGCTCTCTGCGAGGTGCGCGCGGCGATCGAGCAGCGCGGCGAACTGCTCTGGACGCGACGGCCTGAGCATCGGTCGTTCCTCGAGATCCGATTCGGAGAGGGGCGGCTGCCGAGCCGCACGCGAGTCGTGCTACCCGAGCGCGGCGAAACGCCCAAAGAGCAGTGGTGGAAACTGCGGAGCGTCGCCGAGGAGTTCGAGCGCGTCGGGCCAGTGCCCGTGATCGAGCGGCTCGAACGGTGCGGCTCGGTCGGTGTCGTCGGAGAGCGGCCGCGGGCCGAAGGCATCGCCGCAGCGCTCGTCCTCCAGCTGGTCGGCCTGCACTCGCCTCACGAGCTGGTGCTCGCCTGCTTCGCTGGGTCGCAGTATGCGGGAAACTGGGGCTGGCTGAAGTGGCTGCCCCACGTCGATCCGGTGGCAAGCCCGATCCGAGGCTGGCAACTCGCAGACTCGGAGGTGAGTGCGACTCGCCTGCTCACCGCGCTCGAGGAGCTGCTCGAGAGGCGCCGGGCGAACCGGCCCTCCCGCGCCGGCATTCGCTCCCACCTCGCTGCTCGCACTCGCAACGACGAGGCTCAGGGCGAAGCCGTCACCGATCTGCCGGCGCTTCCCGCGGTGGCCGTGCTGGTGCTCGACGCGCCGGGCATCGATCCGGCCCGGCTCATCGAGATCGCCGAAGCCGGTCCGGACCACGCCATCCACGTGATCTGGGTGAGTGAGACGCGGGCAGCGCTCCCGGCGGCCTGCCGCACTTTCATCGAGGCCGGCCGAGCGGAGTGCAGGGTGCACTTCGTGCGATCCGCGACGACCGTGCCCCTCTCCCGTCACGAGCACCTCGACTCATCACTGGCGTACGAACTCGCGAGGCGGCTCGCTCCCGTCGAGGACACCGCTGCGCGCATGCTCGACGAGAGCGATCTCCCCGGAAGCGTCGACCTGCGCGAACTGCACGGCACCGATCTGCTCGGGGGAGTGGCAGCGATCATCCAGGCGTGGGCGAGCAGCGGATCCCTCGTCTCAGGGTGGAGGAGCGGGCAGGAGCGTGCCCCGGTCTCCCTCGCCGCGGTGGTCGGCCAGGGATCTGACGGACCCGCGATCCTCGACCTGCGCTCGAACGGCCCGCATGCCCTCGTCGGCGGCACCACGGGTGCGGGCAAGTCGGAGTTCCTGCAGACCTGGATCATGAGCATGGCTGCGACCGTGAGCTCCGACAGGCTCAACTACCTGCTCAGGAACTACCCAAAACAACGACCTCCGATGTCCACTTTGGTTTCAGCTCGAGAGTGTCGTCCGGCATGATGCGCACATACTCCACGAGGGACCGAAGTAGCGCCTGCTTGCCATCAACCTGTAGGAGTGCCCATCCGGCGATCAGCTCTTCCTTGCCTTCCAAATAGACAGCGGCACTATTGCGCGCAGCCCGAGCGGCTGCTGTGCGCTGTTGCTCGAGTTCGCTGATCTCTAGTGTGATGGCTGCTCGCGCGGCGGCGTGCTCCTCGTCGCTGATCTGCTCCATCGCGAGGCGCACATTCAGGTTCGTGAGCCCCTTCTTGAGATTGTCGATCCGGGCCTTCAATAACCCGGTATCCACTCTTGAGGTGCCGTTCGCGAGCTCAGCATCGGCATTCAGGCTTTCCACCCAGTCAGACACGAGCGCATCGACAGGATCGCAGATCCGGTACTTCTTCGGATGGCTCTCCGTCGCGGTGCAGGCGTAGGAGCGTCCGCGCCTCCCGGAGATGTTGCCGACGCGCTTCCTGCCGCAGTGGCAGAGGCAGATCGTCGAAAGTAGATATGGGGAGATGCGGGGTTTCTTCGCGATGGTGCGGTCCTGGCGGTTCTCCATGAAGCGATCGTACTCGTCCCGGGAGATGACTGGTTCGTGTGCGCCCTTGTGGTGGGCGCCGTCGTAGACGATGTAGCCGGCATGGAAGGGTGACTCAAGGAAGGCCCGGACGGATGCGAACTGCCAAGACTTTCCCCGCTTTGTGCGAATGCCTTGGGCGTTGAGCCAGTTCGCGATGTACACGAGGCCGCGGCCTTCCGAGTAGAGCTGGTACATGGAGCGGATGATTGCGGCGTTCTCGTCGCTGATCGTCACGCCCCCGCTGGTTTTCTCCCACCCCCACGGGATGCTGCCGGTAGGAGGAAGTCCGAGGCTTACTCGTCGGGCGAAGACCTCCTGCCATTGCTCCCCGATTTGCTCGGACTGGAACGCGGCGTATTCGGTCATGACGCCACGGGCGAAACGCCCCGATGCGGTGGCGGTGTCGATCGGCTCCGTTGCCGACTCGATACGCCCGCCGGCTACGTCTACACGGTCTGCTGCGATCGCCCAGTCACGGCGGTTGCGAGACAGACGCGACCACTTCCACAGCACGATCACGTCGGCCGTCTTCGCTTCGACCATGTCCATGACGCGCTGCACCGCGGGCCGCTTCGACCAGTTCCTGCCCGACAAGCCAGCGTCAACCTCGACGGCCACCACTTCGTAGCCGTGCTGGGCGCAGTAGTCGCGGCCGGCGATCTCCTGAAGTTCGATCGAGATTGAGTCATCACGAGACACCGACTGGCGCAGGTACAGGACGGCGCGAGGCGGAGTGTCGGGGACAGGACGGAGGGCGCGCATTAGTAGCTCCTGGGGAGAGTGCCGTTGCGTGCCATGCGGAGGTAGCAGCGCATGACCTTCTCGGTGACACGCATCTCCCGTGCCGCGTAGGAGAAGTCATCGGTATCGGCCATGATGAGGGAGAGCTTGCTTGGGCGGATCAGGCGGAGCGCGGTGATGCGCTCGGCTCGATCTTCCTGGAACTTCGACTTGCCGTCGTCCTTGTGCTCGAAGTGGACGAGTTCGTGTGTGATGTTGCAGCGCTCCTCGTCGTCGAGTTGGTCGCCGCGGAAGAAGATGAGGTCCATCTGGTGCGAGTACGCGGCGGGCACGTCGGCCGGGAGCGTCATGTTGGACACGAGTTCAGCGCCGATCATCTGGGCGTGCACGTAGGGGTCGTAGTCCATTGCGCACGGTCCGTCGTAGAAGTGGTCTACGCCGAACATGTACGCGGTCGTGTTTGGGGCGTTCGCGAGAGCCTGAAGCATTACTTATTGTCCTCCGGGTCCTGAGACTCGTTCTCGTAGTCGGGCTGCACCTGGTCCTTCATACCGGACTGGTCGTGCGACGCAGCGAGATCGAGCTTGCTGGTATCGATGGTGTGTGGATCGACATTCTTACCGAAGCCACCGACAATCAGTTCGGCTTCGGTCCGGGCGAGAGTGGATGAGGCGTTCTCCTCTATGAATCTCTCCTCTGCGCGCTTCACGAGCAGATGCGTATTCATGCCGAGTGCATCAGCTACGCGGAAGAGATTGGCAATATTGAATTGCCTCTCGCCCTTTACCCAGCGGTCGAGCGTTTCGCGGTTGATTCCCGTGGCTCGCGCGATGGCAGCGACTGATGACTCGCGTGCCCCAATCTCTGCGCGAACCTGCGCCGCAACTGTCTGAGCGAACGCGTCTGCTTCATTCTTGGTAGCCATACGGCTAACACTACAACCATTTCGGCTACAAAACAAAGCCAAATAGGGCCGATGTGCGGCTTGCTTATCGAACTACAGCTATGTAATCTAGCCGTATGGCTACAGAACTTAACCAAGAGGTCGCACGACTTGTCCTGGCGGAGATGGGCAAAGCCGAAATGTCTCGCGCCGCATTGGCAATGGCTTCAGGCATTCCGCTCACAACATTGAGGCGCAAGCTCGATGCGATCGTTGCATTCAACTTTGAAGAGCTGTATCGCGTGGCTGCGGCGCTTTCAACGAAGCCCTCAGCATTTACGCCTGCTTCGTTCGTGCCGGAACACGCGGAGGTGGCAGCATGAGTGCCGATGTGATTGAAATGGCCCCGCACAAGCTGCAACTTGCCGGGGCCGTGGCTGATGGAGATCAGTACGTCGATTCTACCGCGATCCTGCTCGGTGTCGAGGAGGTGATCGTGGCGGACCGCTACCGGAAGGACCTCGGAGACGTGTCCGAGCTGGTTGAGTCTATCGTTCAGGTCGGACTCCTGAACCCGATTACGGTACGGGAATGGCATGGCGGCTACCGTCTGGTCGCTGGGGAGCGTCGCCTGACAGCTTTCAAGAAGCTTGGGCTCGCTGAGATCCCGGCCCGGATTGCCCGCGACATCGGTGACGCGCGTGATGCCCTGGTCGCTGAGCGGGACGAGAACACCGCTCGTAAGGAGATGCTTCCCTCTGAGAAGGCTGCGCTCGGCATGGCGATCGAGGAGTTCGAAAGGCCGGCAGCGCAGGAGCGAATGCTCGCTGGCAAAGCACCCTCAGTTCCCGGGAACTTAGGGTCGGGGCATCAGGCACGTGACGTGGCGGCGGAGGCTGTGGACCTCAGCCCGGCCACCTACACCCGGCTGAAGACGCTGGTAAATCTTTCCACTGATGAGAAGCAGCCCGTGGACGTGCAGGACGCGGCTCGTGAAGCGCTCGCTGACATCGATCAGGGCGCACCGATCCGGCGAGGCTACGACAAAGTCAAAGAGGTGCGTCGAAAGTCCGAGAGTGTGACGGTCGAAGCCTCGCCTTCCGCTGGGCGTCCGGTTGACGTTGAGGCTCGTGAGTGGCATCACCGTCTTGCCGCGAAGTATCCGACCGCAACGCATGCGTTCGAAGCCGAGGGGCACAAGCGCCACGCGAACCTCGAGGCTTTCAAACAGGCCGCTGTCTCCCGGTACGGGGCCTCCTACCGATTCAACGACACGACCTACCGAAAGCACGCGAGCACTTCGCAAGACCGCCTCTACCGGGCATTCCTGCAACTCGAGTCCGCGATTGGCGCTCTCGAGCACATCGACTTGGAAACCATCACCAAGGAACAGGCGGAAGACGCGCTGCAACGCGTCGACACCCGCCAGTTCAACCTCATCATTCGATCGCTGAAGGAGATCAGCAATGGCTAACAAGAGCATCCAAGGCGCCGCCCGCATCAAGACCGTGAAGCTCAGCGAGTTGCGCGTGTCGAACGCGGCGCAGCGTGAACTGAAGAAGGGGTGGGCGGACAAGCTCACCGAGACGTTCAACATCGACATGGTCGGAACGTTCACGGTGTCGCACCGCGACGGCGTCTACTGGATCGTGGACGGGCAGCATCGCTTCCACGCCCTCACCACCTGGGCAAAGACCGAGTTTGGTGATGAGTGGGGCGAATGGACCATTCAGGTCTGGTCGCACGAGGGCCTTGGCGAGGCTGATGAGGCACGTCTGTTCCTCGCGTTCAACAACCGCCGCCAGGTCACCTCCTACGACAAGTTCAAGGTGGGCGTTACTGCCGGTCTACCCGTGCCGACCGACATCGATCGGGTAGTTCGCACACTCGGCCTTCGTATCGAGAAGGGACGCAAGCCCGGTGCAGTGTCAGCGGTCGGAGCGCTTGAGCGTATCTACTCGGACGGCGACGCGGTGCTGCTGCGCAAGACCCTCGAAACCGTCCGGGACGCGTGGGCCGGTAGCGGGTTCGACTCAGAGCCTTTGCAGGGCGTCGCGAAGTTCATCAACCGCTACGAGGGCCGGTTCAACCCTGAGCGCCTCGTGCGCGTTCTGAGCGATGTTCCCAACGGAGCACGTGGGCTGCGGCAGCTCGCCGCCGTATCCCGTGAGACCTATGGCGGTGACCTCGTCACGAACCACGCGGCTGCCGTGACGGATCTCTACAACAAGGGCCTGCGTGGCACGAACAGTCTCGGTTCGTGGTGGAAGTCCGCTCCTGCTGGGGCGGTGGCGTGATGGCTACTCAGGAACAGATCTTCAAGGTGGCGAGCAACGTGTTTGGTCGTGAGCTTTCTCGGACGCTGCTGATGGATCCGCGTGAAGCGGCCGAGGGTGCGTATCTTCCGGGTGGGCCGTCGGTGGATGAGCTTGAGCGGCGGATCCGTGAGATGCGGGAGAAGCACTCGAAGCCGATGGCGGTGGCGTCGTGATGGATCAGTTGACGGGGCTGCCGGTGTTGCCGGAGGGGCACTTCTGGCGTGTGTCGCACCCGCCCCTGTACAGGTATGACACCTACCCCCAATGTTCGTTCATCCCAGTGGACGTGAAGAAGTTGCAGGTCGAGATTGTGCGCCGCGACGTTACCGAACGGGAAGTGACCCGTGGGCGTTGGCGGAAACGAGTCGAGACTGAGATCGTCACGAGCGATCACACCGAACTCATTGCACTCTGTCAAGGTACGGCACCGGTCGCAGTCTTGAACGCAGCCAACCGGGCAAAGCGTCACTTCGATCAGCTCCGCGCCACCAAGGAACTCGTGGGTGATTATCCGCCGAAGTCTCTGGTGGCGTCGTGAGTAGCCGCTAGCCCGCCCACCTCTCTTGCTGGGGTTTCGACCCTGGCCTAGCTACAGCATTGCCGTTTTCAGGTAACCGGTCCCGTTCGAGTCGGGCGCAATGCACGGCCTCACGGCTCCCGGGTTCCCCGAGGCATTCACCGCCTCACGAGGGGCGCTCCACCCGATCGTTGATAACTGCATAGTGACTAAGCCTTCTGGCTCGCTCCCCGATGACGCGTTGATGCTGATCGGAATGCACCAGAGGGTGGACGGCCCCCAAAGCTGAAATAGGCGAGGCGGGGGACGAACTGCGTGAAGAACACGCACGACCGGCTACGACGGCACACTTCCTCATCGCCCTTCGGGTGGGTGGAGTCGTCACACGCGCATTGCTGATCCGTAGAGGCGGGGAGTAGTGGCAGGCAGGCACGGTCAGCTGCCGAGTGTTGAGGCATCGTCCCGGTTCGAGTCCGGGCGGCGGCGCGGAAGACCCCTGTGGGGGCGAGCCATCGGGGGTTGGCTGACGGGATGGCCCGCGTATGCGGGTGTACCTAGACGAGTGGGTGGCGGATGGAACGACCGCCACCCGCATCCCTCGCACAACGACTTTGGAAGAGGGAAGGGGCCTGTGATGGCGAGAGAGATCGTGGCTGTCGCGCGCGCGGACAGTGAGGCAGATGTGTTCATGGCGTTGCTCGAGATCGGGCGGATGCATCAGAACACGAAGGTGGGGGCGGCGTTGATTGAGATGCTGCGGCCCCTGTTCGACACGGTGAAGGGCGAGACGAATGGTTGACGCGATCCCGAACGAGGTGTTGGGGCCGTTGCTGGTGGTGCTAGCAGCGGCCCTTCTGTATCAGCGCCGCCACCGGTTCCCGGACTGGATGGTCGCGCTCGGACTCAAGGAGGAGAAATGACGGAGAGAGTCACGGGGTGGATCGTCACCGCCGCTTTCGAAAGCGGAGATTCGCGCTACGACTGCGGGCTTGAGAACTGCGAGTGCCCCGACCACGAATACCCGGCAATGCCTGCGGGAACCTACATCACGGTTCGTCTCGATCGGGATGTCCCGGTTGGGCTCTGCGCTGTGACCGTCGAGATGGGGGAGTGATGGAGAAGTTCACAGCAAGCAACGGTGTCGAAGTCAGCATCACTCCGGCTGGTTCTGTCAGCGCTGACGGCATCGGCTTCCCCGTCGATCTCACGGTGAAGACCTCCGATGCGCTGCGTGAGTTCTTCCAGCATGAGCGGGACCAGGAACTCGGACGGTGGCGGTGGTCGGAGGACCCGGACTACGTGGTGTACCCGATACGTCAGCGCGGGAGCGCTGGTAAGCCTGCTGCTGGCCTGCTGCGCGAGAGCACTGGCTACACATCAACGCACGGACGTACCGACAACTCCCAGCCCGCGCCTGTGCGAGATTACTTCGCTGCTCATCCTGAGCCGAGGCCGTGGCATGACGCGAAGCCTGGCGAGGTGTGGGCCATCTCACACGCATCAGGAGGCGAAACGGTGTGGATCGTAGATGAAGATTTCACCACCGGCGACTACTTGTTCAGGCCGGTGGTGAAAACGGACCCGAATCTGGTGGGCATCACGGTTACGGGCACTCACATCAAATCTGCTCGCCGTATCTGGCCGGAGGTGTCTGATGGATGAGCCAGGTTACGGTCCTGTCACGGATTGGCGTACTGGTGAGGTGCTGATCCCGATACGGGAAGGGAAGTACGTCGCCGACGTAGAGCAACCCGAGAAGACGCACAGGTGCGGGATATGCAACAACGGCACCGGGGTGTACAACCCGGAATGCCCAGGAAGGCGGAGCGATGGAACCGTATGAGGACCCCTGGGGAAGGGATCTTGAGTGGGACCCGGACACGGGTTGGGAGCCTGACGAGCCGTCTGGGTGGCCGGAATCGCAGCGTCTTGATGCTGAGGTCGACCGGATGAGAGAGGAACGCAAATGGCCATGAAGCGTGAAGGCATCGTCTACGGGATGCCCGAAGCTGAGTACCACGCCCCGAAGGACGAACTGTCGTCGACCGGGGCGAAACTCATCCTCGAGTCTCCGGCGAAGTTCAAGCATCAGATCATCGACGGGAATCGTGTCCACCGTGACGCCTATGACATCGGCACGGCCGTGCACACGAAGGTTCTGGGAGTTGGGTTGGTGCCAGTGTCGTGCCCGCCCGAACTCCTTGACAAGACGGGCGGGATGCGGACCGCTGCGGCGAAGGAGTGGAAGGCTGAGCAGCAGGCGGCAGGCGTCCCTGTCGTGTCTGCTGACGATCTCGTGGCGATCGACGCTATGGCTGAGGCGGTGCTCGCACACCCGCTCGCGAAGGAGCTGTTCGAGCGCGAAGGGCACCCTGAGGTGTCGGTGTTCGATGAGTACCTCGGGGTGAAGCGGCGCGGGCGATTCGACTTCCTGCCCAACGAGGGCGGGGTGGCCGTCGACCTGAAAACCACCTTCGACGCGTCACCACACGGATTCGCGAACTCGGCTGCGGAGTATGGGTATCACATCCAGCGCGGTCACTACCTCGACATCCTGCACCGAGCGACCGGTCGGGATCTAGACATGCGTTTCGTGCTCGTCGAGAAAACCGCACCGTACCTCGTCGCGGTCCATCCGCTGGATCAGCAGTTCGCTGAGATGGGCCAAGCCGAAGCGTTGCAAGCCGTCGATGACTACCGACGCTGCGTCGAACTCGACGACTGGCCGGGATACCCGATGGACCTGGCCCCGATCGCGCCGCCCATGTGGGCGATCTACAAGTACCAGGACAAGTACGAGAGTGGGGAGATCACGCTATGAGCGACCTCATGAAGACGATTGAGCCGAAATCGGATCAGCTCAACTTCGACGACTTCACAGGTGGGGAGACGAAGACGATCACGATCAACCGCATCAAGATCGTGAACACTGACCAACCGATTGAACTGCACTCTAATGAGTATCCGGGGCGGCCGTTCAAGCCGGGGTTGACGATGCGACGCTTGCTGATCGGGATCTGGGGCAAGAGCGCTGCCGGGTGGGAGGGTCGCAAACTCACCTTGTACGGCGACCCTGACGTGACGTTCGGGAAGCAGAAGGTGGGCGGCATTCGTATCTCGCACGCCTCGCACATCGACGGCACGAAGACGCTCATGCTGACCGTGGCCCGCGGCAAGAAGGCGCCGTTCACAGTGCATCCCCTTCGTGACGCGCCCACCTCAGCCCCTGCCCCTGATGGGTGGCAGGAAGATGTTGCCGCGTGCGAGTCCGTCGAAGACCTGACCGAGTTCTACGAGATGGCGTCGGCTGCGGGCTGGTGGGGACCGGAGATTGCCGCGGCGTGTACGGCGAGGAAGGCGGCGATTCATGATGCCGGTTCTTGAGCCGCTGTTGACGTGTGGCACGTGTGAGGGCCGTGGCTGGTTGACCGACCGCCACGGCCTTACTCATGCGTGCTGGTGCCGGACCAAGCCGATGGAGGTGCCGTAATGGCGAAAGCCGTCCGCAAGCTCACTCAGACGCTGCGACAGTTCCCCGACGCGATCGACGTCCCGACCATCGGCCTCGGCATGGATCTCGCTTCGACCGATCACTTCTTGCTGCGCGCATCGCAAATGGTGTGCCAGGGAATGCAGAGGCAGGAGATCGCTGACGCACTCAAGGCACCGCTCGAGGTGAAACACAATCCCGCGAACGGACGCTACTACTTCTGCGGCCGTCGCGTCGCTGTCGTTGCGTGTATCGACCCGGATGGGACCGCGGTGTTCATCACGGTGCTCTGGGCTTCGGACCGGTTGTGGGGTCTGAACCCTCGCCCGGAACGGGAGGCAGCATGAGTGCGATGCTTCGTATCCCGCCGATCCTTGGGCCAGTCTCTGGTGACGGTATCGCCAGGCTGCTCGCATCCGGCGCCTGCCGTAATCCAGAGATGGACCTGTGGGAGCTGGTGAGAGATGAGTAACAAGAGGACCGGTCGGATGCCGAAAGACCACCCCGAGAAGGTGCGTGAGCGATCCGGGGGAATGTGTGAGGCAGGGTGCGGGAAACCGGCGAGTGAGATCCATCACCGCCGGTTTCTTTCACGCGGGGGCCGTCATAACCTCGCGAATCTCTGGGCGCTCTGCGGCGGCGATAGCGGCCTGGCGGGCGGCAACCATTCAGGTTGTCACGGTCGCGCGCACTCCGGTGAAGCACTGGACGGTGAAGCGATCTCGCGGCACGACACGAGAACCGAAGCACTGATCCCCGTCACCGATCTGAACGGGGTGCGCTGGTGGCTGGACGACTTCGGTGGGAAGGAACGCGATGACAGCCAACCATTCTGATCTATCGACCTTGCTGTGGGTGCACGACCTGGCCCGCATCTCGAAGCGGGAGTACATGCACGACTTCGCGGCATGGCTTGCCGCAGACGACCTGCTGTGCGGGACGGCCGCCGCAATCGCGGAACACGTTGTGAGAGAGGAGGAAGACGTTGGCAAAGGATAAGCGCCTGTTCACCCAGATCGTGGTGGACTTTCATCGGCACCCGAAGATCACGCGCCTGCCAGTTGAGGTTCGGTGGACGTTCATTGAGATGTTGGGTGAGGCGCGTATCGCTGACAACGACGGAGTGTTTGCTTCTGAGGATGCTGAGTTCATGTGGCCGTTGGCGCATCTTGAGGCGTTGTTGGGGTCGCATCCGAGTCGCCCACTGCTGATGAAAGATGAGGCTGGTTGTTATGTGATCAGGGATTATGCGGAGCATCAGCAGACTCGTGCGGAGCGTGAAGAGTTGGCTCGGATTGCTCGGGAGAACGGGGCGAAGGGTGGTCGTCCTCGCAAACCGAGGGGGAACCCAGCCGTAACCCAGGGGGTTTCGGATCAAAACCCGACCGAACCCAGCGAAACCCAAACGAAACCAGAGTCAGAGTCAGAGTCAGAGCTAGAGATAGAGATAGAGAGATTACTTACTAAGTCAGTCAGTCTTGATGTAACGCGCGCGAGCAAGACTGACGGACCCAAAACTAATTCCTCCGCTCGTCCTGTAGATCCACGTCGCATCGCCGACCTCGTGGAAACCGTCTGCGACACCGTAATCGACGAACCTGCCGCGCTGCGTCTCTCGAAGTGGATCGTGGACCAGTCACCCGAGCAGGTGCGCTACCCGCACGCCTACACCGAGCGCGCAATCAGAAACGACCCGCTGAAGATTCAGGAATGGATCGATCAGGAGGTGATCACATGACCGATGACGGTGAGCGTCGTCTCGAGGCTGTGCAGCCTGTCGCTGCTGGCCTGATCGACGCGGTACGCGAGCGTGACGCTGCATGGGTGAAGCAAGTGTGCGGTGCGATCGAAACAGGGAAGGTCGATTGGCGGGCGCTGCTTGTCGCCCTCGCAGGAAGGGCGGCCGACAGATGATCGACGATCTCGCAATGTTCCTCGCAACCCGAGACCCCGAGAAAGTGTCACGGGAGTGGACCGGTGCGCGCCTCGAGGACGCGCTGCTGGAGCGTCCCACGGATTCGATGCCGCGCCGCCCAAGCCGTCGCCAGTTCAAGCCGAAGTCATTTCAGCAGGCGCGTGCCGAACGAATGCTCGCAGAAATCACAGCAAGAAAGGAGGCCGCATGATCCTCGGAGTGGACTTCTCGCTCACCGCCACTGGCGTGTGCGCCATCACAGACGGAGAAGCCGAATGCGCGACATTCACATCCAAAGCAACCGAGTGGTGGAGCTTCGGAGAAAGGCCACGCGAGATCGCCGCGGCCCTCACCCGGTGGCACAGCGAAGGTCGTCCCGCATGGGTGATCGAATCTCCGTCGTACATGTCGAAAGGTCGAGGCCACGACAAGGTGCTCGTCGGGTGGCACATGTTCGTCGATCACATGATCCACGAGCTCGGATATAACCCGCCGCTGCTGGTCGCTCCGTCTCAGCTCAAAAAGTTCATTCTCGGGAAAGGCGGCGGAACTGGCACGACGAAGTTCGAGGTAGGTCAGGCCGTCACTCGACGCTACCCCGACGTTGTGGTGAATGGTCCAGATGAAGCCGACGCGTTAGTTCTCGCCGCGATCGGGGCGGCAGCATACGGAGAACCATTCACGAGAACACTCGCGAAGTATCAGCAAGAAGTCGTGGACGCCGTCCGCGCCGGAAAGGAGGCGCTGTGACGCTCGAAGAAAAGCTCGCGTGGGCGATATGGGCTGCCGACGTGAAAGCCGGGCAAATGTTCACCCCCTGGGATGAACTCGGCGACCCCGGCAAAGAGGCGTACCTGAAAGACGCGAAACATCTCCTCGAGACGACTCACATGGTCGGCCTCGAAATCGCAGACAGAATCAACCAGAAGGAGGGCCAGTAGATGGCTAACGCAAGGATCAACATTGAAGGGTTCGTCGCGAAGAACCCCGAGCAGCGACAGGCCGGAAACCACACCGTCACCACAGTCACGATCCCGGTCGAGAAGGGGCGCGTGAAGGACGGCCAGTGGGTGGCCGACACCGACAAGGACGGGCAGAAGGTCGTGGTCTGGTGGGAGGCGGAGTTCTGGAATGAGCACGGCCAGCAGGTCGCGCAGGAGATCCAGAAGAGCTACCTCGTGAGGGTCGAGGGGGAGCCGTGGCCGAGGGCGTTCGTGAAGAACGACGGCACTGCGGGGATTGCGGCGACGATCACGAACCCGACGATCTTCTCGATCGTTGCGCGGCGCCCGTCACGGCAGAACCAGGGCCAGGGCGGCTTCCATGGCGGCCCTAACGCGTCGGGAGCACCCCAGACGGGCGGATGGTCGTCCGGTGGTGGGAACGGCGCTCAGAACGCAGATTTCGGGCGAGCCGCGTTTGACGACGAACAGCCTTTCTAGCACCACCCACTGAAATTCACGAGCCCCGCCGCGAGTGGGGCTGTTTTGTGCCCATCTGGTGCCCGTCACATTCGCTTGTGGCGGGCACCTTCTGCATCCTCGGGAGGTCAGAACACATGGTTTTTGTATGCCCGGACAGTCACAAACACGCGGCGGCGGCGACATGTTGGCGGCACGGGTGCCGGTGCGCCCCATGCACGGCCCGTGAGCGTGCCCGATACCGAGCGAATGAGCCGTTTCGGAAACGGCGGGTGCTCGCGAACGGCGGCGATATCGAGATACCTGCTGGCGGTTGCGCGAGACGGTTAAAAGCTCTCGCAGTCATGGGGTGGTCGAGCGAGGCGATCGCAGCCCGGACCGGCCTGTTCGGGCAGCACCTCACCCGCATCCGGGCAGGCCATGTAGCGACCGTGAAAACATCCACCGCGCGCCGTATCAAGCGCGCATACCGCGACCTCGCAATGACAAAAGCCATCGGGAACAGTGCGTCCGTGACACGCGCCCTCGCGCTGAAAAAGGGTTGGCATGGGCCGCTCGCCTGGGATCGCATCGACGACCCGACCGAACAACCGAAAGGGACCGCATGACCATCCTCCGCAATCTCACGACCGCCGAGATTGACGTGCTTGCTCGTCTCGGCGTCACCGAACCCGACCTGACAGGAGAAGAACACCATGACGAATGAACGACCCGCCCCGACCGCTATCGAGATTCTGGAGCGTGCGATCAGCAAGCTCGAAACACTGCGCGACGAGAGCCCCGGCGGCGAATTCGACGCAGAGGGATTCTCACTCGTCTTCGGCGCGGATGGGATGACCCCCGAAGCAGGGCTGCTGGTCACGTTGTCTCGCACCATAGATCCGTTGCTGGGCGTGCTGCGCCTTGCTGTCGAGTTCTCTCGCATCACACCGAATCGGTATGTGGATGCCGCGCTCGTTCTTGCTCGCGCCATTCTCGGAGAGGAGAACGACCATGACCGATGAGAAGACCCGCGCCCTGATCGCGGAACTGCGTGAAGCGCATGAGGATGCTGGGCGAATCCCTCAAGGGACGATGGTCAACGATACGCAGTGGCGTCCGTTCGCGCGACTCTACAGCGCGGCGGAGGCGGTTCTCGACGCCCTCGAAACGCTCACGGTACCGGACGGAGACGCGCCTGAACGACTGAAGGCTGAGGCCCTGAAGAACTGGCAGGCAGGCGTGAAGATACGCCGATACAGCGAGTTCTTCACGTCATTCGAGGATGGATTCGACCGGGGATACGCCGCCGCGCTCTCTCGTGCTGCTGCACCCGAACCCGAATGGGAGGAACCGAAATGAAGTATGGAAGGCAGATCCCAGAACTCTCCTCCAAAGACATCGAGCGCTTCTGGGAGCACGTCGAGCGCGGCGAGGATTGCTGGGAGTGGACGGGGTCGTCAGGGCGCGGTTACGGCCGCTTCACTATCGACGGCCAGCAATATGCCGCGCATCGTGTTGCTTGGCTGATTGAACACGGGATGCAGCCGGAGAGCGAGGTTCTGGACCACCTGTGTTCGAACCCAGCATGCGTTCGGCCTGACCATCTCGATGACGTAACCCAGTCTGAGAACTGCCGTCGTGGTGAGAACGGTTACGGCAGCCGGAGCGTCTGCCGAGCCGGACTGCACGAAATCATCGATCCCGACAACGTCATCGAAGGTAGAAACGGGCGGCAGTGTCGCGAGTGCATGCGGGAGTCGCAACGCCAATACGATGCGCGACGCCGCGAAGACCCAGCGTTCCGGGCGCGGAAGGCGCGATACCTGAGGGAGCGTCGTCGCAAGGCCAGCGAGCCGCTGCCGGTAGGAGGCGATGATGTTGCGATGTAACCGATGCGGGGCGATGTGGCGCACCAGTCACTTGACCCTGCATCAGAAGAAGAAATTGACGAAGCGGCACGACCAGGAGTGCCCTGCGCTGTCGGTAGGAGGTGACGATGAGCGTTAGAAAACTCACCTGCGCCGAGCGTGACGAGATCCTGCTCGACCCGACTACTGGACGCCCGCATGAATCCTGGGGTGTCGCCTCATCGCTGACTGATGCCTACGGCACTTTCGGCGAGCCGCGTATCGAGACGACATGGGAGCGCGATGAGCAGCAAATCAATGACATACGCCACCCGAAGGTGGGTCAGTATTCCCCGCCCGATGAGCGGCCTTGCGAGCACTACGAACTGACAGGAGATGATCGAAAATGACCACGATCACCGAGTACCTGGCCGAGCAGAAGCTCCTCGCGGAGGCCGCGACCGAAGGGCCGTGGGCGTGGCACAGCCGCCAGACCGTCGATGGCGACTCCTGGGCAGTGTTCGACGCCAGGGATCATGTGGTGACAGACAACCGGGATGGCTGGACGCCCGACGCCGAGTTCATCGCTGCCTCTCGTGAGTCGGTGCCACGGATGATCGCCGCGCTCGAAGCGGTGATGGCGCTCCATCGACCGGTCGAGATCGAGCCAAGCGACACCATCTGTCGCGGGTGCTCGTGGCAGCTGCCAAATGGAAGCTACTTCGGCAAGGTGACGGAGTGGCCGTGCCCGACGATCCGCTCCGTCGAGGCCGCATTGGGGCGAGAGCGATGAATGAGGACAGGATTCATTTCTGCTGGAGCGATTGCTGCGACCTGGGCCCGCACGCTTGTATCTGCGGCAACGACTGCGAGGAGGACTAGACAATGACCGATACCACTGATGCCCCGAGCCGTGCGTTCTTGATCATCCGGGAGGTGCTGGCGACACCGACCACTGCCACGGCGGACACGATCGGCGACAAGACCGCGGCGAGGATCGAGCAGCGGCTCAAGGCTGCTGGTCTGCTCGTAGACGCTCCCACCGAGGAACGGATCGAGCAGGCGGAGCGCTTGAGCATGGAAGTGCTGAACGAGTATCGAAAGATCGCAGCATGGCTCGAAGCGCAGGCCGCCACTCGCGGCCCCGTGGGAGACACGATGCACGGCCTTGCAGCCGAGGCGTTGACGAACCTCATCGAGCACGAGTATTCACGCCACAAGATCCCGCTCTACGGGATGCTCGATCTGTGGATGGCGCTGGGCATCACTTCGCACCCGGAGTTCGACGAGTTCTATGATGAGCACGGCTACGCCGAGACCTGGTCAAGGCTGCTGGATGGCGTGCGTCGCCTCCGCCGCGCTTTCGATGTTCACGAAGACAATCGAGGGAAGGCTCGCGCCGCTCTCGCTGCTGCTGGTGTCGCCCCGCAGGACCGCGAGAAGTTGATCGCGGAGGCACGCGAGTTCATCCCGGCGTGGTCAGACGTGCAGATTAAGAGCCTGTTCGACCGCATGGCCGACGCTCTCGCTGCTCAGCCGGTGCTCGACCCCGAGAAGGTGGCCAATGTGCTGGACGAACACGAGTACATGTACTCGCAGTACGGCTGCGATTGTGGATGGGCAGGTCCGGGAACTCATCGTGATCACACCGCCCGTGCTCTCTGTGAGGCGGCGAAGCGGGGTGAGCTGTCGTGAGCGCATCGGAGGAGATATCGCGCGCTGTGACGGTCCAGTAGATTGCGCACCCTAAATTAGGGTGCTACAATGGTGGTATCGCCAAGGGGATCAGCCCCAGGCTCAACGGAAAGAGACTCCGATGTTTGAGAAGTACACCACTCAGGAACTGACCGCCGCGCTCGCGAAGGCTGAGGCCCAGGTCCGCGCCGATGTAGACGTGATGGGTTACAGCAACGACTACGCCGCGCAGGGTTTCATTGAGGATGTGCGCGCAGAGCTCGCCGCCCGCCAGGCCGCCACGGAGAGCGACGAGCAGCAGCCCGAGGGCGCTCACGCGCTCACGGCTCGCGAGGCACTCAGTGCCCGCGACGCCGGGGGTCGCTCCTACTGGGATCGCCTGCGGGAGTACAAGCGCCTGCTCTGGAAGTCGTACTACAAGGCCCGCCCCGAGAGCACCTACGTGGAGGACCCGAGCGCACAGGTACCGGGCACGCCCGAGTTCGAGCGCTACGGGCGGATCGAGATCCGCATCTCCGCTGTCGAGGCTCGCGAAGCGGAACTGGAAGCAGCCCTCCGAGAGCTGAGCGCGAAGATCGACGCCGACCGCGCCGCGTGGGTGGACGCGGACGGCGAAGGCTAGCCGGTGCCCCGGTTCGAGTACAGTCCCGGCTTCGGTGTGATCCTCGCAGAGGCGCGCCGGGCCGGGTACACGGCAGGGGAAGTCGCTACCCTCTCCGGCGCCACGGTCGAGGAGACCGATACCGGGTACCGGTGCAGCCGCAACCGCGACTACCTCAAGGTTCGCGACTGGTGGCTGTGGCGATTCCACCCCGACGAAGCCCGAGACCTCGGCGCACCCCGCCCGCCGGTGCGCTTCGACCCCAAGAACCCCGCCTGGATCCCGCCCCGCGGATCCCGCGGCACCCCACGATTCCGATAGGAGCCCCCGAATGGTCCACGACCCGTTCGCCGCCTTCCCCGAAGACGAAGCCCCCCGCGAGGTGCCCTATGTCGCCGCGGCCCGGCACCTGCTCGGCCTCACCATCGACGGCCTCGCCACCGCGCTCAATATCAATCCGCGCACCCTCCGAGGCTACGAATCCGGCAAGTATGCCCCCGGCCCCGGCGTCCTCGCGAGCATCGCTCGCCTGATCCGGGCGCACACTGACGGCGACCCCGCACCCGTCCCCGCGAAAGGGTGGGCCACCGCGCAGTCAGCCCGCGACCTCGGATCCGCCTGGGATACGAGCGTCGAGATCCCGATCGACTACCGACCCGACCCCACCACCGAGCACGGGCAACTCCACCAGACCCTGCACATCCTCACGGAATCCCTGGACGATGGCGAGGTGCTCGCCCGTATCCCCTACGACAACGAGCGCGGCGACTACTGGATCCTCACCAGGGAAGGAGCCGACGTCATCGCAAAAGCCCTCCTCGCGACCGTTCAGGCCGCGGGCCGCGACCTCACCCCATCAGAAGCCACCCTTATCGAATCGATCGGAGACGATCATGCCTGACACCATCGCGTCGGTCCACCCGTACTTCTGGTGCCGAGCATCCACGATGCTCGCCCGCACCCCCGGATTCGAGGAAGCAGACCCCGCACCGCTCGCCGAGTGGGCCGAACGGGAAGCACGCGCCTTTGACCGAGATGCCCCGATCCCCGGCGTCCTTGTCGGCCAGGATGGCACTCTCCACGCCACCATCCAACGCCGAAAACGCCATTCCAGTACCGGCACCGCCCTCCGGCACCGCAGCGGATGGGTACTCCTGGAACCCCTCACCAGCATTGCCCAGGAGAGCGAGTCAGGCCGAGAGATCGGGATGGAGCACGCCGCGCTGTCTGCTGCGCTCGACCGGGCGGGCCTCCCGAAAGGGGTGCTGCGCGTGCACTACTCCGATGTGTGCGAGGGCCCCTGCACGTGCGGGCAGGACCACAAGCGCACCGGGATCAGAAAGCTGGTGACCCAGTGACCCCCACCCCCTTCGTCTTCGGCCAAGACACCGAGCGCCTCATCGCGACTACGGGATGGATCGGCGCTGACCCCACGACCGGGGCCGACGTTGCCTTCCTGCTGGTCTACCCGACCGGGGGTGACATCGCCGAGAAGATGCGCCGCCTCGCGCAGGCGTACGGGCTCATTCCCGTGCTCGAGGGGGAGATGCCGCGCGTGCCCGCCGATACCGTGCACGCCACGCTCGACGGCGAGCCGGTCGTGCGAATCGTCCCCGGCGAGAGTGTGCTCCACCGCCCCGTCCCCAGTGACTGGGCCAGGACCGCACGCCAGCGCGGCGAGATAGTCCTCGCCGTGGGCGAGCGCATTTTCCGACCCGACCGACGCCGCCCCGTCCGCGCGATCGACAAGTACGTCGAAGACGGGCGAGGTCTCCACGCAGGCCTCATCACCGTCAGCTGACAGAAACACGAATAGCGCCCCCGCCGCTCCGAAGAGCAGCGGGGGCGCAGTGCGTTGTAAGGAAAAGGAAAGCGGGGCTTTCCATGCGTTTTCTTTTCGGGTCAGTCGCCGGTGGTGCCGCGGTAGTCGTCGGGTACACCGTTCGAGATGATCGAGAGCGCGGACGCGGTACCAGCAAGGGCGGCGGTGACGATCGCGGAGGCCACGCCGAGTCCAACACTCAGCGCCCATTCGCCCGAGAGCGTGACCGCGACGGCCGTCGTCGGGATCACCGAAGCGAGCGACTGGGTAGCGGTGCGGATGAACCCGCGCTTGGCCGCGATCTTCGTTTCAGTAGGGATGATGGTGGTCATTGCCTATCCTTTCGGGGGTTGAGGGTGTCTTCGATGTCGGCTGACCATTCGGCGGACCAGTCGAGGTGCTTGTCGACCTTTCGAGTGAGATCACGGATCTCTTCGCCGCGCTGAATGTCTCGCGTGTCGAGACGACCGACGTCCTTGCGGATACCACGCAGCTCCGACATCTGCTCGTGGTGGCGCTCGTCCAGCTCTTCGCGCAGATTGGTGGAGTGGGAGTTCTTGACCTCTTTGCGTGTCGTCGAGGAGTCACGAGACACCTTGCCGAGGACAGCGAGCGAGATAGCTTGTACTGCGGCGATGATCGCGATCCAGATCCCTTCGGTCATTCGCGCCTCCGGTTCACCCAGTCCACCCACGCCATGCCGCCGAGCAGCAGGATGAGAATGCCAGTAGCGACAGCGACTGCGGGAAGGGTCGGGTCGGTCATCACTTCTCCCAGTAGCGGGCTCGGGTGACGACGGCGGTCGCCTTCACCGGGGTCTTGCCGCGGGGCCGGACCTGGATGCGGATGCGCTGCTCCGCGCCGGCCTTCTTGGCGGGCAGGCTGAACGGCCACGACCAGACCGCTCGCCCGCTCTCGCTGGGGACGATCACCGAACCGACGGTCTTCGTGACCTTCTTCCCGTCTGCGGAGATCGTGTCGTACACGTAGCGGGCGTCGAACTCGCCGCCTGTGGCGTTGACGGCTGCGTGGAGGTCCCCGCTGCGTCGCTTCGCGCCCGCGAACGCCACTGTCACATCGCCCTTCTTGTTGATGCTGAGGGTGGTCCACTTGCCGGGAGGGCAGGTCTGTGCGGGGTTGTGCTCGGGTACGTCGTGACTGATGGGCATGGGGTCCTCCTCGATGACGGGCTTGGGCTTGGGCTTGGGTTTGGGGGTCGGCTTGCTGCCGACGCGGGGGTGCAGGTAGAGGTCGGGGTTCACGAACGCGCCGTTGATCAGCACCTCAAAATGCAAGTGGGGGCCGGTGGCTGCACCCGAATCGCCGACGTGCCCGATGACGCTCTCGAGGATCACGCGCTCCCCGGGCTTGCGCCACGACCGGTCCCGCATGTGTGCGTAGCGGGTGGTGATGCCGTCGCCGTGATCGACCTCGATCATCCAGCCACCCGCACCAGTACCGTCCGCGAATGCGTCCCACCAGACGCGAGAGACAGTGCCGGGGGCGGCGGCGTAGATCGGGGTGCCAGCATCGGCGGCGATATCGCGCCCGGAGTGGAGCTGCGCGCCGACGACGCCGGGGATCGCTTCGCGCCACCCGAATGCGTCGGTGAGTCGGCCCTTCACGGGCATCTGGAAGTAAGGCATAAGTGGCCTCCTCTTATGAGAAAACCCCCGCACTCGGGCGGGGGTTCAGGGGTTGTCGTGGAGCGGTTCGGGATCCGGTGGAGGTGGGGGCGTCGTGGCGACGATCACGGCCTGTACCCCGGTGGTGATCATCTGGTCGGTGATCACGTTCGGGTCGGCTCCGGCCTGGGGTATCCAGGCGGCGGGATCCTCTGGAGGGTCGTCCGCGATCGCCGTGGCGTAGGCTTCGGCCCAGCCGGGTTGTGCGGAGAGCAGCCAGATATTGCGGGCAGCCCAGGGGCGGGCGTCCTGGATGCCCGTACGGGCGGCGCAGGCGGCGATCCGGGCGATGAGGGTGTGATCCTCGGCCATCTTCGATTGCGCAAGCAGAGACACAGCGGGGTTCCTTTCTAGATGCCGATCACGTACCGCAGCACGTAGGAGTCTTCGGGGGCGGTCGCGTTGATGGCGTTCCCGGTGATCCGGTCGTCGTGCACGTACACGTATTTCGACGCGGTGGTGGTCGTGCTGGATCCGCGACTCATCAGCGCATACACGCCACTGCCGGGATGCTGTGCGACGTGCGTTTTCGGGATCGTGGTGAAGTTGAACGAATCATCCGCCGCCGAGGTGCCGGTCCAGCGTGACCACACGAGCATGATCCCCGTGAGCTGGTTCGACACGAGATCCGACAGGGTCGCGGTCTGGGAGCCCTGCATGTAGATCGCGCCCGTCCACAAGATCCGGCCCGGGCCTGCGGCGAGCTTCAGGTCCGTGGCGTAGATCGTGCCGCCGACATCGAGCGCGCCACGCTCCCAATACTTCCCAACCCCCACGCTCGTGCCGTTGAGATCGAGGGCTACTGCGGAGGTGGGGACGGTGGTTTCGGCGGTGGTGACCTGCCCGAGCTCGTCCCAGACCTCCACGCGCACGTCGTAGGACTGGGTTTCGAGGTAGACGGACCCGCCGCCGACGTACAGGCCACCATTCGTCACCGACAGGTTGGTGTAGGTGCCCTGGTTGCGTTGCACCCACGCCCCGGTCCCGGTGCGGGTACTGATCCGCAACGAGCGCCGGTTCTTCTCCGTGCCGCCGACGACGAGGGAGGATACGGCCATGTCCCATCTCGCGTAGAGTCGGGTGCCCGCCTCGTCGCGTGCGCCGGCGGCGTTGGCGCGGTACACCTCGAGGGCGGTGATCGCAGGCGACTCGTACGGGAGCACCGTGATGTTCGCGGTGCGGGTCGCGGTGCGGCTGCGGGAGTCAGTGGCTTTGCCGGACGCGGAGACGGTGCCCGAGGTGGTCGGGGTGAGGACCGTGCCCTGCGTGACGGTCTTTCCCGCGATCGTCGTCTCGCGTTTCGTGATCGTGGAGCCCTGGATGCCGGCGGCGGTGACGGTGCCGCGGATCGTGGAGAGCCCCTGCACGAACGCGCCGATCTTCGATGCGACATCAGTGTTGGTGTCTTCCCAGGTAACCGCCGACACGGTCGGCACTTGGGAGGCAGCCGCGTTGAGGCGGAACCCGACACTCTTCGTGCCGACTGTGGTGGATCCGCTCTTGGTGCGGACGGTGATCGTGCCGAGACCGCTCGTCGCTGACGGGATCGCCGTCAGGAGCGAGTGCGGGGGCGTCCAGGACGCGGTCACCCCGGCCCCGGTCGCGATCGTCCCCGACAGGCTGCCGAACTTGTACGTCACATCATGCGTGAAGCTCGAACTCGCGCGGGGCAGGTTGATCGTCTTCGCACTGCCGGTGACCATCGCCCCGGAGAAGTTCGGGGTGGTCGCGCGCGGGATCGTCGGCAACGTGAGGTTGGGCACGTTCACCTGTACGTTGAAGAACCCGTTGATGTTGTCGATCACCGAACTGGCGATCGTCACGTTCTGGGTGCCGTCCGCCCGGTGCGTGATGGTCTGCGAGGCGTCCATGACGACATGGGTACCCTTGCCGTAGGTCGCCGCCGTCGACGTGGAGTATTTCGTGACGCCGCCGATGACGAGCCCGAAGTACGCGCTTGAGGTGGATACCCACTGCGGGACCACCATGTAGATGACTGTGCGCACCGTCGACGTGTTGTTCGCGATGTTCTGCGTCCAGGTGACGCGCGCCATCAGCTGATACCCGCCCGATGCCGGACCCCAATAGTCAGCCATCGAAACCTCCTGAGAATGAGTGAGGCCCCAGCACAATTGCTGGGGCCTCACGTCGTGTTGGTTACTGGATGGGGCGGAAGGTGGTGCGGCCGGGGCCGGCTTGCTGGATCTGATGCCCGCGCGTCGCCTTCGTGCCGATCTGCACGCGGTTCAAGATCGTCTCGGAGACGATCATCTGGCCGCCGTTCCACTCCGACAGCACCGTGTTGCCCTGCACCATCTGCGCCCGGTCCGGGTACATGCGCATCTCATGCGGCACCACCCCAGGTTGCGGGACCGTCGACACAGCGACATGGGTGGGAAGCACCCGGAACGCGGACTGCAATCCGGTGACACCGTCGCGGGCTTCCTCCGCGACCAACTGCGCGCCGGCGGCGTCTTCCGCGGCCCGCTCGGCCGCTCCCTGCGCATCACCCGCGAGCCCTGCCGCGTCCTCCGCCGCGGTCTGCGCGGTATCGGCGGCTTCCTGCGCCACGGACACCGCCTCGTCGGTGTCGTCCTGCCGGGCGACGATCATCTCGATCGCCTCATTCGCACCGAGATAGAGGGTGTCGCCGACGTTGGGTTCCAGGAAGTCCGCCTTGACGCGACCCGCCCACAGCTCCGGCGTCTGCAAGAGCTTCGTGACCATCGCCTCATCGACCTGGATGTGTCGCGCGAGCACGCCCCCGTCCACGAGGAGTTCCCCGGTCTCCATCTTGTGGATGCGCACGTTCGACAAGCGCACACGCGTCGTTGACGGGGTCGTGGCCTGGGTCCAGAAACCGAAGCTCAGACGCTCGACCCCCTCAGGAATCGTCCACTCGCCCGAGTAGTCGCCGTCGCCCCCGTACAGTCGGAGAATTAGCGTGTTCGCGCCGGACTGTTCCCCGGTCGCGGTCCGGCGGCGCACAAACACCGCGACCTCGCTCGTCGTGCCCGTCACATGAGTTTTCGTGATCGTGAGCTTCAGACGTTCACCGGGCTGCACGTAGATCTCGGATGAGTCCCAGTATCCGCCGGATTGAGTGCCCGTCCCGGGCTTCTCCACCCCGAGACCGTTCACGGTCCAGGGCGCATACCCGGACGGGTGCCGGAACTCGGGGTCGTTCCAATAGTTGCGGAAATCGCCGACCAGCATCTTCTCCGATGCGACGGTGCGGGCCTTCAGCCGGTCGCCTTCGAGCTCCCCGTAGGTGCCGGCACCGATTGCGACTTTCGGCAGGATCTCTTCCGCGAGCGGCCGTTCCGTCCACGCCGTCCCGTTCCACTCGTACAGCTTCGTGAACGCGCCGCCCGTGTGCTGCATCCACAAAGCCGGCACCGGCTTCTCCACCCCATCAGCCGGGAGAGGCGCGCGGTCGGCGAGGGTGAGTTTTCCTCCAGCGAGGCCGATCGCCTCCGACCAGTCATCGAGCTGATCGATCGCGTCACGGATTGCCGCATCCAGATCGACCGACCGCACTCCCACGACCACGATCTCCGCCTGTGCTGAAACCCCGGTCTCCCGCCCCAGCTGGTCGTAGGCGACCAGGCGCAGGATCATCGTCTCGTCAACGACGCCGGGCACGGTGACCGATCCGGCCCCGGTGAGGCCCGCACCGACGCGCTCCCACGTCACGGTGTTCCCGGACACGATGCGCCGTTCGAGCATCACGGAGTGTGCGGCAGGATGCCCCGCCGTGGTGTACAGGCCGTCCCACCGCGCCACGACCACGCCGAACGACGATTCCAGAGTCGGCGGGGTGGGCTTCAGCGGCACCAGCGTCGGGTACTCCGCCGTGACCGTCACCGCGGGGTCGGAGGGGTCGCCGGCCACCCCGTAGATGGTGGTGGCGCGGACCCGATACTCGTGGATCGTGCCAGAGGGCACATCGAGGACCGCGGTCGCGGTGGTGACGGTGGCGACGGGGGTGCTGCCGTCGATCACCTCGTAGGAGGCGATGGCGAGGGGGTTCCCGTCGACGCCGGTCACGATCGGATCCCACGCGAGCTCCACGAGCGCGCGCGGGCCGAGCCCCCACGACCCCACATTCGACACGACCCGGACCCCGGTCACTTGCCCCGGCACCCGGGACACGGTTTCGACCTGATCGATCGCGTCGTCGGCTTTCTCACCGGCGTCGACGCCCTCCTGGATCACGTCGGTGATTGGCACGTCAACCTCTTCGTCGTCCACGACGACCGAGACGGTGGAGTGGGCGAGCTGGGCGACGGTGACCTGGAGGGCACGATTGCGGGCGGCCTGCTCGCGGAGACGGTACCAGCGCTGCAACTCAGACATCAGATCGCCTCCAGAACCAACTTCGCGGTGTCGCCGGTGTCCTCGATCTCGAGAATCCGGGACCGCTGCGAGATGCGGCCGTGCCGCTCCGTAGTGACCGTCACCAGGGCGTCATCCCCCAACCCGAACTCGCCGAAGCGGGCGGCGGGGTGGTCGAGGACTTCGATCGCGGCGATCTCTACGCCGCGTTGCGCCCGCCGCAACTCCAACCGGGCCTCAGCCTCCAGCGCCTTCCGGCTGGTGATGTTCTTGCGTTCGATGACGCGCTCACGCCTGAGCCGGCCGTCCGAGGCGGGCAGCACCACGCGCAGCGCTTTCTTCCCCTCACCGGCCCCGAGGGCGATGATCACGTTGGCGTAGTCCGTGCCGTCTGCGACGACCTCGACGTGATCGACAATGCTCGTATCATCCGCGAACTCCAGGGCCAACGGCTTGCCGTGTCGGGGGAGGTACCGGATCTCTTTCACGATCCGGGTGCGGGAGGGATCCCACGCGGACCACTCCACGAACTCCTGCTGCGCGGTGTTCCCGAGCTCGGTGATTTTCGCGCCCAGATCGGGGGTGTCCCACCAGCGCAGATGGTACGGGCCCGCCTCGAAATCGACTTCCTCGCCCGCACGCGTCTTGAAAGACACGTCGCGTTTCGGTTCCCCGATGCGGATGTTGGAGGAGCCGGTGACGGTGACACCGAGATCCGCGCCGGTCTTCGCCTGGAGGTGCGCCCAGCAGTGCTTGATGATCGCGAGCGGATCCGCGCCCACCCACTCCCGGGCACCGTCGTAACGCATCCCGTTCGGGTACGCCGAAAACCCGATCCCTTCGAGCTGGTAGGTGCTGCCGGATTCGGACCAGCGGGTGACGAGGTGGGAGCCGCGGATCACGCCGTCGACCTCCCGGTGGAGCATCGACTGAAACGGGACCACGGGCGGGAGCGCCCCGTGCGGGAGGACCGTCCCCGACAGGCTCCCCGCACCCGAGAGCTTGCGCCCCACCCCGGACGGGTCGAACGGGAACTCCAGGTCGAGGATCTTGCCGTCGGTGGCGCGTTCGAGAATGAACCGCTCCATCACGCCCTCCTTAGATCAGGTCGGCACCGATGGCCTGCTCCGCAAACGTCAACCGACACTTCAGACCCCCGAGCGAGGTCATCCACACCTTCGACGCCGTCGCATTCTCCAGACCCGCCTTGAACACGAACGTGACCTCTTTCCCGCGCAGCTTCGCGGGCACGGGCACCTCGTCGGCGAGCAACCAGTTATCCGACTTCTGGTCCGGGGTGAGCGGCGCGTTGAACCAGAAATCCTGGCTGCTGAACTCGTAGTCGTGCTTATTGGCCCACCCTTTCGCCCGGTACTCGGTGCCGAACTCGACCCAGAACCGCCCATACGGGCTCACGTTGGCGTCGTACATGATCGCCATCCAGGCCGCGTCGATCACCATGCGTGTCGCCCACGCCGGGATCTGCACCGTGAACTCGTTCGCGACGCCGGCCCCGCCGGGGAAGTATTCGCCGCCGTTCGTCATCGGCGCGGTGAGGAACATCTGCCGCCCATCATCCGCCGCAACCCTGGGGCGCGCGAACAGGGCCTCGGAGCGGCGTGGGGACTGCACCTCGCGGAGATCCTCGATCATCGCGTTCGTGATGGTGCCCGTCGACGCCGGCCACTTGATCGCCGCCAGCGCATAACACGTCACATCATTCAGGGCGGGCACATCATCCACGGTCTTCGCCGTCGCCGGCACGCCGGGCACGACCGACAGCTTCGAGAGCGCGCCCGCAGGCCACTGATCCCGCGGCGTGTAATGCCGCGGCAGTTCCGGGTCGAGGACCTCGTGAATGATCATGTCCCGGCGGCCCCCGGATGAGCCGGTGCCGTCGATGCCCGCCCCGGAGTCACCGAGGTAGTTCTGGGCGGTGAGGAGGGGGATGCCGTAGGTTTCGCGGTCTCTTCCGGGGGCGCGGCACTGGATCAGATCATCACCCGGCAGAATCCGCACCCCCGCCCCGGGGACGTTCATCTGCGTGATCCGCAGATCCGTCGCCCGCACCACCCCGGACCCTTCACCGGTCTCGCGCTGCAACTGCCGGCGCAGCCCCGACCCGGGGATCACGGACCCGTCCACCGCGTACGGTGCACCAAAATCAACCATCAGAAACTCTCCTCTACAGGCTCGTCCATGCGGGACGCACCCGCACTGTCAGCCACGACCCACCAGACGGGTCATGGCCTCCAAAGATCACGCGATACGATCCCGGCACCATGCCAAGATCCGACAGGCGCACCCCCGCACCGCGCACCACCCCATGCACCGGGACCCCGTTGCGGAGGACCACCATCCGCCAGGGCCGCGCATCCACCGTCAGCACCTCGTCGTAGGCGAGATCAACCGACAGCATCAGCCGCCCCACCCCGGGCACATCCACCCACGGATCACGGATCGGCCCATGCAACTCGAACACGGGGAAGGTTTCGTGATCGCCGCCGACTTGCACGAGGCTGTCGGCCTCACCACTGCCCCCGCCGAGCACGAACGGGACTTCTGCCGGGACCGGCAGCCCGCCGGTCGATTCCGGCACGAACGCGATCCGGGTGCTGGTTTCGGTGCCGTACCAGAGGTCGTTGACGGCTTCGAACTTCAGGGAGGGTTCGGCGCTGCCATCCCACAGGGTCGTATCGTCCGGGGTGACACCGCGCGGGCGGCCGATCGCGGACCGGTCACCGATCGTGAGCTCCGCCACATCAGCGATCCGGGACCGCAGTGTGGGCGCGTTCCATGCTGCCGTGAGCGCGCCCACGCGCTCCCGCACCGACGCTTCCCGCGCCGACAGGGTGTCGCCGTCGCCGACGACCAGGAGCGAGAGTTCATGCGCGGGCGCATCCTTCCGGTCGCGTCCGAACACGCGCCCGTCCCGGGTCGGATGGGAACGGTCACCCGCTCGCCATCCCGCGCTCCCGCGTTGGAAGTTCGTGATCGGGTAGGGGGTGCCGTCCCCGAACAGGAACGACACCCCCTCATAGTCGAGTCGGCCTCCAGCGAATACAGTCATCCGACCCTCCAGTGTTTACACGAGCGCGGCACGCCGTTCGGCGTGCGCCTGCTCTTCGAACCCGCGGTCGACTTCCTCGGCCGCGATCACCCGCGCCCGAGTCAGAATCGAACCGTCCTCGTCCAGGAGCATGATGCGATCCGGGAACCCGCCACCGCGAGACCCCAGCAGGTCGTCCCACTGCGACCCCGTCAGGATCGGCTCAGGACGCCCCGACCGGTTCTCCACCAACGACATCCCAGTGGGGAGCCAGCCGCCGTTGTCGTAGAGGGTGGCCGTGTGCCCGTCAGCGGCCGCGAACGGGTTGAACGCCTTCGCCATCATCTGCGCGGCGTTCTTCGCGAGCCCCGCCGCGGCATCAACCCACATGCCCCCACCGGGGAACGCGTCCTTGATCTTCGACACAGCCCAGTCCACGAGCCCGTCGAGGATCGACGCCGCACCCCCGGCTTCGCCGAGATCCTTCCCGAACATCCCCAGATACGGGGCAGGGTTGACGTGGTTGGCGTAGTTCCCGCCACCACCACCGGGACGATGCACCATGTAGTGCAAGTGCGGGCCCGTCGACATGCCAGTGGACCCGACATAGCCGATCACGTTGCCGGCCTTCACCGAGGTACCCACCCGCGTCGCGAACCGGCTCAGGTGCGAATACCGGGTGCCGAGCCCGTTGGTGTGCTGGATATACACCTCGTTGCCGCCCATCGGGACAACACCCGCCAGGCCCACGACACCGTCACCGGCGGCGTACACCTTCGTGCCCATCGGGGCCGCAAGGTCAATACCGTTGTGCCCGCCGTGATAGGGCTGCGACACCGAGTACGAGCCACGCGGCAGCGGATTCACCAAGCCACCGGTCCGGTAGCCGGGCACCTCACCGTACTTGTTCATGTGATCGAGCAGGCCCGGATGGTGCCGCTCGATCTTGAACCGAGACGGCGCACGGATCACATGCTCGTTACCATGCACAACACCCGCGACCGCGGACGCCGCGATATTACCGGTGTACCCGCCATCGGAGAACCCCTTCGGAAGGGGCACTGTCGGGATCTTCATCCCATCAGGCAGGATCTTGTTCACCGTCCCGATCAGGCCATTAATGACCGTCTCGATGACGAACTTCACCGGCTTCTTCGCGAGATCCTGGATCCCGGCCCAGGCCTTCCCGATCGCATCACGTGCGGCCTCGAAAGCGGCCTTCGGCTTCGTCTTGATGAAATCGATCATCGTCTGAAAGACGTGCTGTATCCCATTCCAGATGGTCGAGAAGAACGATTTGATACCGTTCCACACGTTCTCCCACGTCTGCTTCAGAACCTCCAGCGCGACCCGATACACGAACTGCCAGTACGCGATCTTCTCTTGGAACCAGGACACGATCCCGTTCCAGATGTTGCGGAAGAAATTCCCGATGTTGGTCCAGATCTGCGACCAGGTATCCCTGAGCAGATTGAGAGCGACGCTGTACACCTGCTTCCAGTACGCCACTTTCTGCTGGAACCATGAGACGATCCCGTTCCAAATGCCGGTGAAGAACGACTTGATGTTGTTCCACGTATTCACGAAGAACGAGCCGATGCCAGACCACAGCCCGCTCCACCAGGAGGCGATGTTGTTGCCCGTGGTTGTGAAGAACGACACGATGTTGTTCCACGTGTCGACGAAGAAGGTCGAGATGTTGGACCATGCCTCACCAAGGAACTGAGTGAACGCCTCCCAAATCGCCTTTCCGGTCTCCGTCTGCGTGAAGAAATAGACGAGTCCCGCGACGAGCGCGGCGATCGCCGTCACAATCAGCATGATCGGGTTCGCGTTCATCGCCGCATTCAGCAACCACTGCGCTCCCGCAGCAGCCTTCGACGCCACCGACGTAGCGACCACGGCGGTTTTGTGAGCTACCAGCGCGGCAGTGTTCCTCACCCACATCGTCACGTTCTTCCAACCCGTAGCGAGCTGGGTTGCAGCGAGTTGCAGCCAGAGCTTCAGGCCCGCATTGTTGGCGATCACCGCCGCCTTATGGGCTACGAGCTTCGCCGTGTTCGCGACCCAAAGCGCTGCCGACTTGATCAGCGTCCCATTCAGGAGCGCCCAGATGCCCTTCCCGATCGCAACTACGGCGTTCCACGCTTTGTGCGCAACCAGGCCGGCCTTCGCCGCTGCCGTTGATGCATAGGACGCACCCGCCGCGCCGTAGGTGGCAGCGTTCCATCCGAGCTGCACCGCTTTCGCGACCGCCAAAGCGGCTTTGACACCCTGATAGACCTTGATCGCCGTGAGAACCGCGGCGACTACGGCGGCTGCCGGTATTAGCCAGTCCCGATTCTGCGCAGCCCAATCCGCCACGGCGAACGCAACATCGATTACCTCAAGCGCGACAGGACCGAGCGCATTCGCGATTTCCGTCGATCCCGAAATGAACGCATCGATAGCTGGCTTAAGCTTCTGGATGATGTTCGCGAGGTTGCGGGTAATCGCCGTCTGGAGGTTCGCCCACCCGGTCGCGATTCCGCCGGTCGCGTCCTTCGCCTGCTTCTCAAACGATGCGAACTCGCCGACGCCCTCCGTGTTCAGCCGCACGATTGCCTGGTTGAAGTCATCCATGCTGATCTGGCCGGACTTCATCGCCTCATACAGCTGGTTCGCGTCACCCGACGCGCCCAGCAGCGACTGAGCAACCTGGTTTAGTTGTCCAGGCATCGCGGTTTGCAGCGACCGCCACTCTTCCATCTCGAACTTGCCGCGTCCGACAGCCTGCGAATACTGTTCGAACGCTTGCGCCTGATTCTCGAGAGGCGAACCACCCGCCAGCAGTGCATTATTCAGTGCAAGAGCCGTGTTCGTGGCTTCATCCAGGGAACTGAACGCGGGCGCGATACGCTGCACGTTCGACGTGATCCCATTGAGAGACGTAGGGAGGCCCTGAAGACCGTCCGACATCTTCTTGATCGCCTTCTCCGCATCAGACGCGGAGTACCCAAGGTTCTTCATGACCTTGGGGAAGTTCGCCATCGTGTCAACGCGGCTCACAGCGCCACTGATCGCACCAGTGACCATGCTGATCGCCTTGGTCGTTACAGCGGCGACAGCACCACCGACCGCGCCAGCCATCGCCGAGCTGATGCGACTACCGAGCTTCTTGCCCTCGCCAGAAACATCTACGCCGCCCAGAGCGCGCGTCACGTCACGCTGCACCCCGGGCATTTGCGTGTAGATCGTGACGTAGGCCTTGGCAATCTCAGCACCGGCTACAGACATAAGCACCCCCGTGAAATCAAGACACCGAGAGACGCTTTACGACGGTCACAAATGGGCAACAAACGGCCTTATGCAATCCGCTAAGCGAACTCAATAGAAACCCCGCAGCTAGGATCTGGAGCATGACGAGAAAATCACGCCTGATGCTCATTCCGGCCCTCGCGGCAGTCGTAGGCCTTACGCTGGCCGGATGCAGCACACCGACAACAGCAGAGAAGCCAGCCTCGGAGGCAGACGCCCCCGTAGTTGAAGAAGTGGTTGAAGAGGATCCCGCGCCTGAAGAAGGCACGAGAAACAACCCGTACCCGATTGGCACGGCGATCACGAGCGGCGACTGGACAATCACCATCGACAACGTGAACCTTGCAGCGAACGACGTTATCGCGACAAACGAGTTCAACGAGCCGGCTGCCGAAGGCAATACCTACGTGCTTGTCACAGCGACCGTCGCGTACAATGGGAATGATCCTGCGGGCGAAATTCCTATGGGCCAGATTGACTTCGTGACCGCGGACGGGAACACCATCATGCAGGCGTGGGTGGATACAACGGGGTCTGGCGCCCAGGACTTCAGCCTCTTAACCGAACTCTACGAGGGCGCGACGCACTCCGGAGCGCTAGCTTTCGAGGTTCCGGAAGTGAACGTCGGCGAAGGCACTCTGGCGGTGCAACCTGACCTGCTTGGAGATAAGGCATTCGTAGCTGTGCAGTAGCTCGCGTCGGCGAATGCGGCTGAATGCGATGTCAGCCCTATCCCCATGCTGAACGTCATTCCCGGAGCGCGACGGCACGCAATAGAACAAGGCCGTCAGGATCGGTTCGAGCCTGCGCTGCGTCTTCCTGCTGCACATAGGCACGTGCTACCCACCGGTGCGGCCTCGCCTGCGCTGGCACGACTTCATGTCCCGCACCAGCGCGACTGGCGAGTCGGTACGCAGCCTCGTTCACTGTGCGCTGCGCACCGGCACCTCTCATTACCTTGTTGATGCCCCGGATCTGGAGCTTGACCTTAACATCGTGCTTGGACATCTCTACATCCTTATAGGCTCATGGAGTGGACCTGGGAACAATCACCCTTAGTAGCGGTCACAACTTCCGCCTCACCTCAATCACCGTCGCAGCGATCGAGGACGCCACTAGAAAGTGCGCTATAGACGGACGCACGTTCCTACTGCGGGTCTTCGACCAGGCCACCAATGTAGCCTTTGAGCTCACGATTGACCCGACGACGACGCTTCAGTTCACGTACGACGCCGGGAAGCCCGAATACGTTGAATACGCTGAACAAGCTGCGCTGGTTCTTGATGCGATCATTCTCGAAGGGCCTGTGACTGTCGTCGCGAACGCGGAGTAGATGATCCCATTCGGCGGCGCTCAGTATCGGTTCGGGCCTGTTCGAATTGTTCTCGACAACCGTCTCCATTTCTCATCTACCTCCGGTATGCGGCCGCATCTGCACGTGCCTGAGCGAGTCGGTCTCGCTTCTCTCTCGACCGGATATCCGCGTCACGCAGAGATGCCGGCGGTTTCGGATCTGGAATGTTTCGTTTCTTACCCGATGCCTGCACGAGCTGCGCCTGCAAAAGATGCTCGATGCGCATCATCGCTTCCACCTCGGCAGAGACCGCCCACCAGCCGCCGTACCACTGATAAACGGCACCTCCACGAGGGAGGTTCGCAGCGAAATCGGCGACATCAAGTACACCGACTCGCCCCTCGTACATGTCCGAGAGGCACACGCCATACTCACGCTGCAAATCAGCGTTCAGCTGTGCGCGCGCCTCTCGGAGCCAGACGAGGAGCGTGATCAGTTTTTTGCGCCAGCCTTCTCGGAGATCGCCTGGAGCAGGGGGCCAGCCTCTTCAACGTCGACGAACCCGGTGCCGTCGTCCGCTGACTCGAGAAACTCTTCGAACTTCGCATCGCCGACGAGAAGTCGCAGTGCGGAGGCAAGCTGGTTGTGCTCCATCAGATCGAGGAGGCGCAGGTTCCCGAGAGCCTTCTTGCGCACCTCGTAGGTGACGCCGTTGTGCTCGACCTTCACGAGGTCCTCGGCGGCAGGCTGGTGGTCCTGCGGCTTGATGGGGGAGCGCTCGCGCGTCGACGAAGCGGTCGCGTCCGCGAAACCGACGTGCTCAGCGAGACGGGACTCGAACTCCTCGCGGGTCATGGTAACCAGTTCTTCACGGGTAGGGGATTCAGTCATGGGTGACTCCATTTCTAGAAGTAGTTTGGTGTGACTCTGGGGATAGGGTGGGGCGCGGAGTCACCACGCGCCCCACCCGGTCTCGTTACGGCGTACCTTCAGCGAGATAGGCGGGCTGATTGGTCAGCACGTAGTCCTTGCCGATGTTGTCGACGGTCAGTTCGTACCCGGCGGGGTCCTCGTTGCCGTTCGACACGTCGCCACGCTCGGAGACCTGCACGAGTTCCATGCAGCGCACCTTCTTGTACGCGCCGTCGTTGAGGACGGTGACCATGGTGCCCTCGACGGTCCCGAACGAATCCGGGATGTCGTAGCGTGCGACCGCATCTGCACCGGTACCGGTAACCGTCACCGCGCCGTGATCGTAGAAGATGCGCGTCACGACCGGCTTCTCCTCGAGCGCGGTGAAACTGAACGTCTTCTCAGTCGACGTGGTCTTGATCCGCAGCGTCTGACCCGCAGGCCAACCCTTGATCTTGTTCACGTCCACCGAAACACCCTCAGAGGGGCCGTCCTCGTTCAGCGCGCCGATCGGGAGGAACGCCTCGTCCAGATCCTCGGTCAGAGTCTCGGGCAGCGGAGTACCCTTGGGGGCCCAGAACACCATCGAGTTCATATCCGACCAGACGCGGACGTTGTCCTTTACGATGTCGACCATCACTTACCGCCCTTCGTCACGGCAGCCTTCTCGTCTGCCTGTGCGGGAGCCTTCCGCGGCTCACGCACCTTGCCTGCGGTGATCAGGTCACGAGCGCGCCCATCAGGCACGTCGATCACCTCACCCCGCTTGTACTGCTTCCCGTCAATCTCCTGACGGTTCACCACCTCAACTCGCGTCACGGCGGCACCTCCTTCAAATGAGAAAGCCCCCATTCAGGGGGCGAAATGCTTACCTCGAACCGTGAGCTCGAGAGTGAATTGATAGCGTTGCCGGCCCGTCTCAGGGTCCGGGCGAGAGGTAGGACCACCGATCTCGCGCACCCGGTAGACCGGGAGACCTGCCAGGGAACGACAGGAACGCATGTGCGCTCGTATCGTCTCAGCGAACCGCATCGCGTCAGCCCGAGACTTGCCCCAGCAGATGAGCGTGACCATCGCAGCCTGCGAGACCAGCGAAGCGGTTCCGCCAACGCTTTGCACCTGCACGAACTTCTCCGGCAGGCTCTCGGGCCTTGTGATCACTACCGTTTCGGACTGAACGGAACGTAGGTAGTCCTGCACGGTGAGTTCCACGGGGTCGAAGATGTACTCGCTCATCCCGTCACCCGCTTCACTGCGAACTGGACCGCCCACGTGTCCGCGCGCTGCCACACCCCGATCTCGCCCTCGATCTCGAAATCGAGACCACGTATACGTGCTTGGTCTGTAGACCGCACGTCCGGGGGAGTGGCAAGATCACGCGCGTACACAGTCCCACCGGTGATGACCGCGTTGCTGCCGATCTCCACTGGTTCCGACGAGTTCGACGGCGCGAACTTCATCATCAACTGCAGATGATCCGCGAAATCATCATCGACGCGGTCTCCCGCCTCGTCGTAGGTGATCTCGGCGCGGCGAATCATGACCGGCTCGTACCTCATGAGTAGTACCCCGACTTCGCGCGGATCGTGCGAAACAGGCGGGACCGCTTCACTGGCAGCCAGCGCAGATCATCCGCATTGAAGTACAACCCGCCCGACGAGATCGCCGTGTCGATCGTCTCCGAGGAAGTGTCCGAGAACGGCCCGTCCGTCACAGTTCGGGAGCGTTGCCGGATCCCGTCAGGGTTCATCAGGCGGCGCCTGATCGACTCCACGACAGCATCCTTCGCGGCCTGCTCCAGCAGCTCGTTCCCCGAGATAAACGCGTCAACGTCCACCCCGCGTTCCTTGCCGATGAGACGCAGGTTGTTCGAGGCCGTCACCAGCCAGGCAGTGACCTGCTGTGATTCAGCGACCGTGAGTTCGCCCCACACCGCTTCAACGTCCTCGACATCAGCGAATGGTTCAAGCGCCATGGGGCACCTCCTTTACTCGACCGGTACGCCAGCCTCGGCCAGGGCTTCGCGGATCTCCGACGCCTTCGCGTCATCTTCAACTTCAAAGCCGTTGGCCTTGGCGTACGCCGCCCAGGCCGCTGCGGACGAACCCTTGCCGGACTTCGGCGGGATCTTTGGCGAGGTCGCCTCGGTGAGAGCGTCGGCGGTCTTCGCGACTTCCTCAGCGATCTCCTCGGTGCGTTCCTCTGTGATGGGTTCGACCGGTACGCCAGCCTCGGCCCATGCGAGCGGGTTCGTGATGAGCTTCGCCGCCCAAGCGGGAGGGGTGCTGCCTGCCGTAAAGCAGACCAGCTCCCCCTCCCGCTCCAGCCACACGCTCTGCGCGAGAGTGGACATGATTACGCCGTCACCGTCGCAATCAGCAGCGCCTCAGCACGATCGAGCACCGGCATCGCCACCGCATCCACGTAGGTGAACTCACGGTAGGGAGGGCCGATCTTCTCGACCACGCCCACGATGCCGGGCGCCTCCGAGAAGCCGAACTCCGCTTCCTTGCTATTGACCAGCTCAAGAGCGGTCGCGGTGACACCCCACTCGGTGTGGCCAAGGTCGCCGAGATCCGCGGGCGTGAACAGCACACGGTTCGACGGGACCGAGCGTACGAACGACCCATCCACGTCGAGCTGAAGATCGTAGGGCGCCGCAAACGCGGGCAGACCCTCAGAGGCCATCAGGTCGTTGAGCTCGGTGAGCGTCACACGGGTCTTGCCCGAGGTCGCACCGTGAACGGCGTCGATGATCTCCTTGTTCTTCTGCACGAGACGGATGACCGCCTGCGAGGTGCGGATCGCCCCGGCGGGGGCACCGTTGGCGGCGACGTACACGTCGTGCCAGAGGATGAGATCCGAGAGCGGGGTCGAGGTGGTCACGTTCGACCACAGCGCCCCGGACGGTGCGACCTTCTGGTCGGCGGGAACCCCGAAGTCCGCCTCGAAGCCGACGAGGCCGTTCTCGTTGATGGTGAGCACACCATCCGCGAGAACGTCGCCCCAGGCGAGCTCGAGTCGGCGCTGCACGTTCCGGGTGAGATCGGTAGCGTCGTTGTAGATCGCGTTCGCGAGCACCCCGGTCGCGGTGCCGCCGGTACGGGCGAACTCGAGCTTGAGCCGCTCGTACTCGCCCATGTTTCGCGAGTCCGAGAGCGGGATCATGCCGACGCTCGACACCGAGCCGGTGTCGCGGTCGGACACCGAGATGCTGCCGTCGAAGGCGCGGTACTTGGCGGTGCGGTTGCGCTTCACGATCTCCGCGAAGTTGATCGTGTTGGTCTCGTTGGTGACCGAGGGGAACGCGTTGAGCAGCGCCAGGTTGTCCGGCGACGGCACGTTGCGTACGAACTCGGTGAGTGCACCCGGCGAAACGGGTGCGTCGAAGACGATAGCCATCAGCCCTCGCTCCCTTCTGCCGGCGTCGGGATGACGGTCGGCTTGTCGGTGTAGGTGATGTTGAACAGCGCGAGCCGTGCCGCGTCATCGAGTGCGCCGGCGCCGGAGGCGACGGGCAGCTTGGTCGGGTCGATGGTCGCGTTGGTGCGAACCAGCGCGCCGCCCACAACCCCGGTCGGGGCGGGCACGGTCAGCGAACCGAACAGGTGGCCTGCTGCGGTCTCGCGGCCATCCGAGGCGTCCGGGTCGTAGGGGCCGTACTTCTTGCTCGCGGTGACCTGGCCAAGCACGATGCCCGAAGGAACGAATCCGTTCGGGTAGTGGTCGTCGCTGTCGAACAGTGCCAGGTCGAGAGTCACGCTCGGCGTCTCACCAGGGCCGACACCGGCCTGGCTCTGAAGCCACGACCGATTCTCTGCCTGGAACGTCGAGCGACGTACAGTGATGTCACTCATGTCGAGTTCCTTTCGTTAGTTCTTCTTCCCGAAGCGCTTCTCGGCTTCGGCTTTGCCGGTTGCCCGGTCGGAAACCTTCAACTGTTCGTGGTGGCCCTGCCCGATCTTCACCGGGGGACGCTTACCGCCATCAGCAGGCGCGGAATGCTCCTCAACCCACTTCGTGATTGCGTCGGCGTCGACTCGCCCGTCCGCCACGAAGGTGGAACGGTCGAGATCCAGCAGCGCGGCAGCATCAGCGGTGCGCCCACGAAGGGCAATCCGCAGCGAGGTCTCGACGGTCTGCGAGTTCGCTTCCGCGAGTGCTGCGGCGCGTGCTTCAGCGCGTGCCTCTTCCACGGCACGTTCCTGCTCGCTGAGCTTCTCCTTGCGGAGCCGCTCAAGCTCCTGTTCAAGCTTCGCGACATCCTCGGGGGTCTTCCCGTTGAATGCCTTGAGCTTGTCCTGAGCGCGGCGCTTAGCCTTCTCCTCGAACTCTGCACGCTCTTCAGCGGTCATCTCCGAGGTGGGCTTCGGCTTCTCCTCCGGCTTGCCACCTTCCCCTTCGGGGCCGGTGAACATGAGTCGGAACGGGCGGTGAATGAACATGGTTTGGTTTCCTTTCCCACGAAGGGATGAGTGTGTTTCCCCACGAAGGGGCTGCCGCATGGTGTGCGGAAGATTAAGCGAGCGCTGCGATATCCTCAGGGGACGTGAATGTGTAGTCGCGCCAGGTCAGCAGCGGCCCGATCTCGCCGTGCTCGTGCGTCACGATGAGGTCGGTGAAGTCCGACAGCGGCCGGCCCTTTGCGTCGGTCTTGCCGATCCCAAGATCGCGAGCATCCCGTCCGACTGAGACGTGATCGAGATGCGTCGCGATCTGGGTGTACGTCTCATCCAGCAGAGTTGGGTTGATCACTTGCTGGCCGAACTCGCCGTAATACGGCTTGCAGCCACAATCGCATCCGGGATGGATCGGAAGCAGATCCCCACGGTGGTAACGCTGGGTGGACGCGATCACGCACAGCGCGCAGTTCTCGCGACCGGTAAGCGCACGCTGGAACCCTTGGAACCTCGAGCGGCCGATCGCGTTCCGCGCGGAGTGCGTCTTGGCGAGCTGCATGCCGGTCGAGATGAGATCAGCGAGGCGCTCGGCCCCGGCAGAGACTGCCGCAGTGACGGCCTTGCCTTCGTTCAGCGCCGTATAGGTGGATGCGAACGGCCGATGGTAGACCTCCGCAGCGGACGTGCCTCGTAGAGCCTCGGTAGAAGCGGAGAACGGCAGACCGTTCCGGATGCTGCCAAACTCCTCGACCGCGAGCCGCCGAACGTAGGCGTCCGTCAGGTCAGAAATCTTCTGCTGGCCCGCCTCGATTCGAGGCACGAGCACCCTGAGCATGCGCTCATAGTCGGCGTCGCGCCACGAACCGAGACCGTTCCATTGATTGCGGGCGAAACGTAACAGAGCATCACGAACCTTCTGCACCTCTGACTGGTAGGCGACATCAAGCTTTGTGGCCACTAGCGCTCCTCCACTTCACCCGCCTTCGTCTCTGGGAGACGCAGCGCAACTGGCATGGCGCCAGTGAACTCGAGCGCAGGGAGACCAACTTCCGCCGCCGCATTTGTGGGCTCGACTCCGGCCCGGATAAGCACACCGAGCGCGTCTGCTGCTGCCTTTTTCTGCTCAGGCGTCAGATCAGGCTGGCTGGCTGGCTGGCTGGCTGCGCAGCATCCCCGATCTCCGAGAACAGCAGCGCCGCGTCAGCAGCCTCAGCCTCAACCGCAGCGATCTCATCCGGACTCATCTGCCACACCTCGCGAAGGATGGTGCGGAGAGGCAGAACCGACGAAACCTGCGAAGTCGCAGACGCCTTATCGGTGATCGTGTACCGATCAGCAGGCGTGAACGATACCCGGATGTTCTTCTTATCCGCGCGCTCCTCATCTCCTGCCGTGAGGAAGATGAGATGGAACACGTCAACCAGGAACCTGCGGAGGCGCTTCTGCTTGTCCTCTACCGCGAAGGTCAGCCCCTCGCGAGTGAAGTTCGCGCCTGAAGCCGACTGGTTATCAGGAGCAAACATGCCCATCGGCCGCCGAGACACCGCAGCCAGAGAAAGCTGCTCCGCCTTGATCGCCGCAACCAGCCCCTGAGTATCAGCCTGAGTCGATTCCCACACCTTCGACCCGGACGGCAGCAGGAACCACGAGCCTGGATCGGACGTGAGTACGTCTTCGAGGTCTTCCACGTTGAAGGTGTTCGCGAGGTCACCTCGAGCGGCAGCGTCCGGGTCGTCTACGTCAGCGAGGATCGCCCGCTGCTTGTAGGCCTGGTACAGGATGATGACCGAGAGCTGGAACGTGAACCGGTTGATGCGGCGCAACTGCGGCAGGAACGGTTCGAACTCGCCCATGCCTCCCGTGTTGCGGAGCCGAACTACCGGCACGAGCCCATGATTCAGTGCTTGGCCGTCCGGCCCGCCTTGTTCCTTGTCCCACGACCACGCTTTCGGATCAAAGTCCGTTGAAGCCGTGCCATCGCCACTCTTCACAGCGACGAAGACGCGTGCATACCCGTCCTCGAAGTACCGACCGGCCACCGAGAGATACACATAGTCCTTGCCCTCGTCGCCATCGTGCAGGAACCTGGCTGCGGCACGGTAGCGGGACTGGCGGATCGGATCGTGGAACGTCACCACGTCGCGGGGATCCTGAGGCGTGACGGACACGTCGCCGTCTTCGTCCTCACCGACCATGGCGTACGCGTCGCCGGCCCACAGCATGGTGTCAACGAACGTCGAGAACTCAACATCAAGGTTCGATGCAAGCCAATACGCCCACGCTTCCTCATCAGGGTCATCCCCGGAAGCGCCAGTACGAATATCTCGCACTCCCAGTCGTTCACGAAGCAGAGCGATGATGAGCTGCGCCCAGTTCGTCACCGCCTCCGACTCGAACTCACGGAACGCTTCACGAGCTTCCTTCACGGCCTGCGGAACTGGCGGTTCGCCCTTCCGCCAAGCATCGAGATCGTTCAGCCGTGCGAGCCCGGCAGCGCGCTTGGTGAAGCACTTCTCGAGCCACCATCCGGGGCTGTTCTTCCTGCTCACACTGATAGCCATGCAAGCCTCCAATCAGCCACGGGCATTCAGCCTTCGAATCACAGAACGCTTTGCCGGTGTCGCTTTCGCGCCACCCTTGATGGCGTCCAAGCGCGCCTTCCACGAGAGAACCGCGGCCATTGCCGCATCGAACTTGAGACCCATCTGTCCGTCCTGCTTCTGCATCACATACAGGGGTTTGCCTTCGTCGTCACGCAGGCGAAGTTCCTTCTTGCCCGCGTTGCCGAGATGCCGAATCAGATCGTCATGCGGGGATACGGACTCACCGATCACGGTGTCGGGGATCGAGAGCCCGCCGAAGCTGATGTCGCCGGCGTCGAGCGCTTCCTGATACTCGCGCAGAACGTACGCCATCATGCCGTGCCGCTTCGTGTAGAACTCTTCTACGTGCCCCGGCCGCTTCGCATGCCACGCTCCGACCGTTTCAGTCCAGTGCGGCGGGTCTGCGTAGAGCTTGTAGACGCGGAAGTACTTGAACGCCCACTCGATGACTTCCGTCACCTCATGCTCGGGCACTTCCCACTCTTCAACGTTCTCCGGGCGCTCCCAGAGGCCGATGAGCTGCTGCATACCAGTGTCGATGTCGGTAGCAACGATCGCGGTAGCGTCACGGAACCGGGCACCATCGAAACCGAGCGCAACGAACGCACCACGTGGGATCGTGCGCCCCGGTTCGCAGAGCCCGACGATCTGCGGGAGTGAGAAGAACGTCGAACCCGACTTACGCCACCGATTCAGCCAGACCCGCTCGAGGTAAGCCTTGTCCGCGCCGGGCCGCTCCCAGTTCTTCGCGATGTTCTCAAACTGGCCCGGGCCATACTCTCCAACCGGGCCAGTAGCATCCGAAACCGCGGCGATGATCTGCTCACGAGTCTCGAGCTTCGGATGATCATCCTCCGCCGCCCAGCGTGCAAAGAAGAACAGAGCAGGATCATCGATCTCGCCGCGGTGGATCGCTTCAGCCTCGGCGCGCAGATCCTCCTCAACGGACTTCTCACCAGGAGCGCCCGCCGTCGACGTGTGCAACGCCCAAGGATCCTCGAGCGGACGCTTCGACAGGTTCGCCATCATCGTCTCGTACGCGGCCTTGTGCGTCGGCAACTTCAGGCGGTGAGGCTCATCGAAGTGCATGAACGTCGTCAGCGCACCGTCACGCGAACCGGGAGCGCCAGCGACGGGAACGGCCTTGCCGTCATCCTGGCCACGGTTTCCAAGGCGCATCACACGCTCATCGGTGATGTCGAACAAGTCAGCGTCGGGGCCCTCGCCAATGACGTACTTCAGCACGCCGAACGCGAGCTCTTCGACCTGTTCCTTCGCGACCGCCATCATCGGGATGTACGGGAAGTCGACCGGCATACCGCGGAGTTCATCGCCCTCGTAGTAACCACGAACCGGTGCCTCGGGATGAAGCTCGAGCGCCACAACCCAGGCCGCGAACTCGGTCTTCGCCATGCCCTTGCGCCACTCGATGCCTCCGCGCTGAAATCGTCGACGTCCCTCGTAGCGGTGGCCCTTCGGAAACACTTCGTACATTCGGCAGAGCGCCGCATACTTCTCCGCATCAACCCGTGCTGGCTGCCCCGACAGGGAGCCAGGGCCGAACACGAAGCGCTCCTCGATGAAATCCTTCAGAGCAGGCCCCAGAGTCGGATAGTCGAGATCCAGTGGCGGCACAATCAGCGTCGCCATGGCCACCACCTACTCCACGAGCGTCAACCTCGGGTCATCACTCTTCGGTGGCTTCTTGATCGACTCCTTGCGCCGAGCAGCACGAGTCTCAGCCTCATCCGCCTGCGCAAACTGAATCTTCAACCGCGCCCGATCCTCGGGAGTCGCACCAAACTTCGCCACACGAAGACGAAGCTCGCCGGCAACCTTCACATCACCAGACCAGAACTTCGCATGAATCAGAGCCGTGTCCAGCAGCTCAGACCAATCAGTCGACGTGAACTCAGCAGACAACGGGGAATCCGCCCACATCTGCCACCAATCACGAGTCCGCTGCGGCCACTTGAACTCCTGAGAGACAAGCTCGCCATCAATCTCGACCTGTACATCGAAATCTGGGAGCGGCGGCTGCTCAACAGGCTCAGCAACAATCAGACGAAGATCCGCATGCCCAGACTTCTTGGAACGTCTGCTTGGGTGATTCGGAACGGGCCCTCGGCCAGCCATACGATCACCTCCTACGCAGCGAGCGCGAGCAACTCCTTGAACGCCTCAACAGTCATGTTCCCGCGCTTCGAGTTGCACGAGTTGTGCGCGCAACGCCAGTTCGACGGCGCATGCTCACCACCGCGTGAGAGCGGAACTACGTGATCAACGACCGGATAGTCAGGATGCGGATACGCGGCGCCTGGATTCGTCGCCCGCCCGCACAAGTGGCAGAGGTAATTGTCGGCTTCGAGCACCGCGAGGCGCTTACCATCTTGAATCTTCGCCCCAGCCTCGAGGGCGCGCCGCTTTGCGGACATCTCAGCAGCACGACCATCAGCCCTGCGGCGGGCATTAAACTCACGGTTTCGGCAGGTCTGAGAACAGTACTTTCGCCTAGCATGGACGCCGACGAATCGTTCGCCGCAGACCACGCACTCCAGATCATGCCGAGATGGGACGTAGCGCTCCTCGTGCCTCCGTTTAGCTAGCTTCGCCTGACGCTCGACGTACTCGGGATTGCGTGAACGATAGTGCCTCAGCCGACATGCCTCGGAGCACCACTTCTTCGGGTTGCGAGCCCGCGTCGCAGGCATCAGGGGTTCGCGGCAGCTAACACAAACCGTGTATACCTTCTTCGGCTGCACTGCTTCCCCTTCCGTACGGGTCAATAATCCCAGACCCCCGCAGATTCAAATCCACAGCACCTCACCGCTGCTCTGTGCGGTCCGGGGGAGGGGGGTGACAGCCTCCCCTGCACGGGGCGTGGCTGTTCGCCTGCGCCGTTCTGAGAGGCTGTCAGTGGTAGCCCTGTGCTGTCCTTTGCTTGCGTGCTGCGAGGGCTTCTGCTTGTGTTTTTTTCTTGTGGCATGAGGTGCATGCGCCTTGCCCGTTGTTGGGGTCGAGGCGTGCGCCGCCGCGTTTGATGTTGATGATGTGGTCTGCTTCGTCGGCGTTGCCGGTGCAGCCTGGTAGTTGGAGCTTGCAGGTCTTGTCTCTGCGTCTCACTGTGCGTGACCATGCTCTGTCTGCTGCGTCTCGGGGGCTGCCTTTGCCCCAGTGGTGTTGGGTGTGATCGTCGCAGTACCGTGTGTTGGTGATCCGATTCTCGCATCCGGGATGTGGGCACTTGCGTGGCGCTCGGGGCATGGGTCTCCAAGGGTGCTGGTGCGGACGATCCCGGGGGAGGTGCTGGGGGTCTACCTGGGATAGTGGGAGGGGGTCTGCTGAGGGTTTTGAGACACCCCCCCCGGGGTGTCAAACACGGCACCCCGGGGGTTGCTTCGGACCTCCCTGGGGTTGTTCAGCTCTACTCCCGATGTGCTGTGAACTCCCATACGTATCGGTACTCGATGGGGTCTTCCGCGAAGCCGCCTGGCCAGGTGATGAACTCGGTAACGCTGACGTAGGCGATCGTGTGATACCCGGCGGTCGTTGCTTCTGTCAGGGCTTCACGGGCTGCGTCTGCGAACAGGTCCGGGTCGGTCTCGGGCTTAAGTACACGGTCGGTGGTTGTCGTCGTGACCGTCACGGTTGCTGCCGCTGAGGCCCCGGCCTTGCGGGCGCGGAGCTTGTCCTGCTCGGTAGGTTCTATGAGCACTTTGATTCCTATTCAAGGTCGATCTCGAAGTCGAACGTCAGGAGGCCGCGTGCTCCAGTGGTTTCATTGAGAGCATCGCCGTCGACCGTAGCCAGGTTGTTTGCGATCTCTTCGGTGCAGCGGTCGATGATGAGCAGGTAGGGCGTGTTCGTGTACTCGCCTTGATGCTCCATCGGGAGCTCGAGGACTCGAAGTCGCGGCGTGCTCATTGTGATGCCTTCCGTGTCGGTGGTGTCGTTTACCCTGGCCGTATGAGTGTGCGTCCGATGAAGTGTCCCGGCTGTGGTGAGCAGCAGCGGCTTCGTATCACCCGGTATGTGCCGCAAGTGGAGTTGATGGTGGAGCATCAGTCGCGTGATGGTTCGTACACCGCTGGGGCTGCGTCACCGGCTGAGGTCCGTTACGAATGTCTCGCGTGTGGTGTGTTCGTGGAGCACTTCACCCGCCCGATGAGCGACGCGATGCTGCACCGGTTCGGGTTCGCTACTGGGTAGCCCTGTGCCGTCCGCGCACCATCTGGCGGGCGTGGAGGTCGGCTTCGCGATCATCCTCACCACACAGGGCTGCCGCGAGCTGTGACGGGTACATGCCGCCACACACCTCGCACTCATGCATCGTCGTCTCCTGCCTCACTCGTGAGCAGATCCCAGTCGCCCTCTGCTGGAGGTTCGGGGAGTCCGAGTGGCCGCGTCAGGGTCTTCACGACAGCCTCCTACACGATTCGGAGTTGTTCCCACGTGTTGTTCGAGGTGAGGAACGTGAGCATGCCCGACTGTGACGACTCACCCCGACTGTTCGTGAACCATGACGAGCCGCGATCTGAGGCGGGTCCGACGAAGATCCAGCGTGCGTCTCCGGACTGCTGCACTCGCAGGGAATGCCAGTGGCCGGCGAGAAGGATCCGTGCGTCTGCGGTCGGCATGCGCCCGTGCGATTGGCCCTTCCACCATTCACCGAGCTTGTCAGCACTTCCGGCTTGATGGCCGTGCACGACGCCGATACGCGACCCGCTGGTGTCGAATGCGAGAGACTCCATGTAGGGGAGTGGGGTGAGCACTTCGACGTGCCCGAACGCTGCCGTGTTGAGGCGTAGGGCGTGCCCGAGCATCTTCGCGACGACGAGACCGTAGTCGGCGTGCACGTTCCCCGCGGGGCTCTTGGGGCCGATACGGTGCGCCCCGTGGTTCGAGGACACGGCCACGTACTTCACGGACGGTGCGAGGGGTGCGAGCATCTGAAGCCCGGTCAGCATGACGTGCATGGCCGCTTCTACCTGGTGGGGTAGGTCGCGGTCGTTCGTGCCGAGCTGTGAGCTTGTTGAGTAGATGTTCTCGATGATGTCGCCGGCGTCTACGATGACGATCTCTTGTGGTCGTTCTGTGACGGCAAGTTCCGCTGCACGGGTGAAAGACTCTAGGACCTGTTGCACGGTGTCGTCGGTGCCGCCGTTCCAGTCGGTTTTGCCGAGCTGGAAATCGGTGGCGACAATGACGAGCGACTTCGGGTGCGTGTCGTCGCGCAGGGTGATGGCGGGCCGGTAGTCGCGGACGCGCTGCTCGATCCCGGCAACATCGATGGCCTGTTCGCCCTGCTTGGGGCGGACGTTGTTCAGCTTGTTCCAGAACCCGCCGGTCGGGTTCGTCGTGACACCCCAAGTGAAGGTCACCTGTTCCGGGTCTTGCCCTTTGGATCGGATGAACTCGCAGAAGTCACGGTATCCCCACGCCCGGTCAGAGCTGAGAACGTAGTCAGAGCTTCCGTCGGGGCGGTGCGTCTCCGATTCACCTGCTGGGGCTACTTTGCTGCCCGCGTTCACTGGGGGAGCTGGTTCTACCTTGAGGCGTTTCCGTGCGCGTCTCACGGATGCTTCGTCGCAGCCGATTTCGCGTGCGATCGCCGAGTTCGATAGCCCCTCAGTGATGAGGGCGGCGACACGTTGGTCATCGATCTTCCGGGGACGACGCGACATTGGGCCTCCCGGCTTGAAGTGTTCCCCGTGCTCGGACGCCCGCTTGGTCATCGTTGAGTGAGTGTGGCGCGGCACGGGTGGTCTAGAAATGACGAAACCCCCGGCCAGTGATGGCGCGGGGGTTTCTACCTCGTAAGCGGATGAGGTTGCGGGGTTATGCGTTCGCCTTTGCGGGGCGTCCCGGTTTGGTGTTCCGGGTTTCAAGCCAGCGCTCGACAGCGTGCTTGGAGTACAGCGGTCCCTGCGCGGTCGTGATGACTGCCTTGGGGAACGCCGCACTGTCTGCGAGCTGGCGTGCGCGCTGGCGCGAGAACCCGCCCATCGCAGCGATCTCGGCATATCCGACGACTTCCGGGAATACCGGTTCGGCGAGGTATGCGTCCATCCCTGCTTCGGACAGGATCTCGATACCTGCTATTTCGACTGCGCCAATGGCGGCCGGGGCGTGGTCGTGCAGGAGTCTGTTGGTGGCCGTTGCGGCATCGAGCGCGGTGTCGGCATCGATGGTGACGGTTATGGTGCCGCCAAGGTGATCGCGGGCCGTGGTCATGGATGCTCCGTGATTCAGGAGTTCATCCATGAGGTCGAATGCTGCATCGGCGCTGAACTCGCTTGCGCAAGTGAATGCTACTGATGCGTGCCATGTAGGCATGGTGAATCCTCCGTATATCTGTTCGATTGCTTAGAGGGAGGCGATTGAGTTAGATTGTGGGGAGCTTCCCCGGCCAAGGTTTAGCTCCCCACAACTTCTATCCGCTCACTGGATGTAGCCGCTGCGCTTGAGTCGAGCGAGCGTGTTCTTGAACGCTCGGTGATCCGAGTTGGTCTTGTGCATTAAGACCGGATCTTTGCTCTTGTCGGGCGGGTAGGCCATGTATCCCTTGGTGGTGGTTTCGATTCGCCACCCCTGGGATTCCAGCTTTTCGAGAAGCGGTTTCAATCGCTTATCTGCCGGGATATTTCTCACCTCCCATCACTATTGATTTGTGGCTACAGCCTATCACAAACCCTAGTCGATGGGAACCGAATGTATCTACGAAGAACGCCAGCAGAGGCGGTCCCGGGACAACCGAGGCAGGGCGCGTACTGGCGGTGCGTGATGCGACCTAGGCTGTGGCCGTTCCAGTCGCTATTGGCTGCGGTCCCTCCGGCGATCAACCCGGACTCGGCAACGCTCCCGTCACGCGCGGGAAGCCTGTGGATGAAATGTAAAGCCATGTAAAGCGCGCTGTGCGGGGCCACCGGATTCCAGAAGCCCCGCACGCGGCTGATGCAGGCCCGAAGACGTGCATGTGTCTGCCGCGCATCGTCATGCCGCAGGCACTCGCGCCAGTTCCCTCACAATGGGGCCTTGTAGTGCGAGCTACGCGGGCTCGGGTTCGCTAAGCGTTCCGTCATTGCCCGGAATTGGCGCTCTCCTCGTCTTTCAGAGGTGCCACCGCGCCCCCGGATGGAGTCGAACCATCCGCCCACCGTCTATCGTGTGGCATCTCAACCCTGTGGGGCCGCCCGCGAACCTTGATCCCGGGCTATTCGATTGTGTAGATGGAACACGAAAGCCCCGACGCTGTTCGCTGCCGGGGCCATGGTGTGTGGGTATAGAACTCCACCATCTGATCTCAGATTACATATCGGTCATAAGAAAGTCAAGCCGCCTGCTTAGCGCGCCGTCGTCTCGGCGTGGCACGATCCATTCGCCGCAGATCGGGGACAAATAGCCACTTCTCATGAAGAGGCCGGAAAGTGCGTACCTCGCCCGACTCAACCCACTTATAGATGGTGCTCTTCGGTCGGGCAAGAAGAGCCGGAGCATCCTTCGCCATCACCCAGTCTTGTGAGGTGGTCATGCCGCTGCCTCCATCTCGGCCATGACGATCTGCGCAGCCCACGTCCATTCCTCTTCGCTGAGCTCGTACCCGCATGAGCAGTCAACTTTGATGAAGTCCCCATGCCAGCGTGGCGGGCGAAACTTCAGGGTGAGCATCTCGCACCCGCCGCACCTCATGTAGGTGACCTTGTGCGGCTTCTCCTCACGGGGCCACCGATAATCAGCAGTGGCAACGGCCTTCCCGAGGTCGATCGCGAGGGAGGCGCCGATCTTGTCATTCGCTGCATCCTCCGGGGTGGGGAAGCGGTTGAGCTGCTGCAGCAGCCGGGAGATCTCGTCTGCGGCGAGCCATGTCGCCGGCAGATTGATCGACGCCGTAGCGGAGGAGTCGACTCGCACGTCGGTTTCGCTCGTGCTGTTCAGGTTGCCGGCCGAGTACAGCCATGTGGTGATGCGTGCACCTTCGGCCCAGGCCCAGACGAATCGATTGAAGTCGCGCATCTCGAGGTAGCCGACATCTGCGTGTCCGGTGTGATCGAGGGCGACAAGGTTATCCAGCGTGTTCATGCTGTGGTTCCTGCGTGCTCGAGCCCCAACCACCAGTGCTCGGCTATTAAAGAATGTGGTTAGAGAATATCAGCTACTCGGAGAAGTGTGCGGCACAAACGTTCGACCCACACTTGGGAGAGAATGTGAGGATGCCAAAGAATGAGAAGCTGCCCCTCTACGTCTTCATTGACGAGTCGGGGAACTTGGACTTCAGTGGGAATGGCACTGATCACTTCGTGATGTCAGCGTTCATTACGTCGTCCCCTGCGGAGTGCTCCCAGAACGTTGTGAATCTCAAGTACGAGTTCATGCGGCGGGGGCTCGACGCGCAGTTGCCTTTTCATGCGGTGTACAACAGTAGAGGCACGCGCCAGCGGTTCAGCGAAGCGCTCTGCGGTTCAACGCATCGTTGCAGGGTGCACAGCATCTATTGCGACAAGCATTATGCGCACCAGTCGAAGCACTCACCCGAGGTCTTCTACTCACTTGTCGCTGGCGCACTGGCAAAGTACATCGTAAAGAGCTTCCGCGACTACCACAGCCCCATTGTCTTGATGTTTGATTCTGCACTGTCGAAGAAGCATCGTGCAGCATTCCTGAAGGTCATCAAGCCGCAGTTGGCCGCGCTTGGCGTTGAGTATCGGATCTCGTTCGCCACCATCAAAGAAGAGCCTTGCGGGCAGATCGCAGATTATTTCGCGTGGGCGTTGTTCCGGCAACTTGAGAGCAACGACCCGGTGCCACTCTCGCAACTACCTGTATCGCACAGCAAGTTCAACATCTTCCAGTACGGCCACACGAGATACTGGTGAAAATGCGACCACCCCGCCTAGCCTCTCGGCAGAACTCAGGAGTTCTTATCAGCAGGGTGGAACCTTTCCTCTAGTGTACGGTCCATACACAACTCCCGCAACGGGCAACGACGGGCAACGACGGACAACAACGGGCAATCGCGCCCAACGGCAAAAGAGTGGCGCCCTACGTGAGTAGCCCGCTGAGTGCTTCCATCGCAGACGAGAGCCGCGGATCGTTGGTTACGGTAGTTGCTGCTCGTCGATTACAAGGGCGGCGCCGCTTTCGCGGAGTGCGTCGACCTGCCGCACACCGTCGGCCTCGTGACCGACCTCACCCCGTACCTCGTGCGTCGCGCGCTCACGTCGCTGCACGCCGAGCTCCGCTACCGCGAAGAACTCCTCGCAGCGCATGGTGCGAAGGATCTCATCTCCATGGAACGGTGCTCCGATGCCGCCGCACCGCCCGTGCTCGTCATCGTGATCGACGAGTTCGCGGCACTCGCCCGCGAGGTGCCCGAGTTCGTCGACGGTGTCATCGACGTCGCCCAGCGGGGGCGATCCCTCGGTCTGCACCTCGTCATGGCCACTCAGCGTCCGGCCGGCGTCATCACCGACAATCTGCGCGCCAACACCAATCTGCGCATCGCACTGCGAATGGCCGACGAAGCCGACAGCACCGATGTGATCGGTGTGAAGGACGCCGCATTCTTCGACGCGGAGACCCCGGGGCGAGGGGCGATCAAGGTCGGCCCGGGCCGCATCACTCACTTCCAGACGGGCTACCTCGGCGGGCGCGCTTCGCCCGAAAGCGCGTCGGCGAGTATTGAGGTTCGATCCCTCGGCTTCACCGAGAGCGAGCCGTGGAGTATCCCCGTCGAAGCGCCTCGGGGTGGGCAGGGCCGGCGACGAACGCGGGACATCGAGCGGCTGCGCGACGGGATCGCGGCGGCCGCACGGCAGCTGCGCCTCACCGCACCGCGCAGGCCGTGGCTCGACCCCCTGCCCGCAGCACTGACTCTGGCCGAGGCGTCTGCGCTGGGCGGCGCGTCCGGGATCGCGAGGGTGTCTGCACCGGCTCAAGTCGACACTCGGAGGCACGGCAGCAGCGAGGACTCCGCGAGGGGTGTTCTCATCGGCCTGGGCGACGACCCCGCCGCCCAGGCGCGGCGTCCGGTGCGCATCGATTTCGAGGACGCGGGCAGCTTCTCCGTCATCGGAGCCGGCGGCACGGGCAAGACGAGCACTCTCTTCTCGCTCGCGGCCGCAGTCAGCGCCGACGGTGATCGCGATGCCGTGCAGCTCTACGCCGTCGATGCGGCTGGAGGCGGCCTCGGCGGCCTCAGCGTCCTGCCCACGGTCGGTGCCGTGGCCCCGCTCGCCGACACCGAGCTGGTGAGCCGAGTGCTGCGCCATGTGCGAGAGCTGGTCGTGGAACGCGGCCCGCGGTACGCCGCCGCGCGGGCGAACGGCATCGAGGCGTATCGCGCGACGAAGGCCGGTCGGGGGGAACCCCGCGTCATCCTGATGGTCGACGGCTTCGCCGCGTTCAGGCAGGCGACCGAGATGCTCACCGCAGAGGATTCCCCGTTCCGGTTGCTCGCCGAGATCATGCAGCGCGGGCGCGCGGTCGGAGTGCACGTCGTGCTCACGGCGGATCGACCGTCGGCGATCCCCGCCTCGATGGCAGCGAGTCTGCAGCGGCAGTTCGTGCTCAGGCTCGCGAACCCGCACGACTACGGGGTTCTCGGCGTGCCGCCCGATGTGCTCGAGAAGTCTTCACCGGGACGGGCGGTGCTCGCCGGAGACGACCGCGAACTGCAGTTCGCCCTCATCGGAGGGGCAGATCTCGCCTCACAAGCCGCGGTGATCGACGCGCTCGCCGCCGAGCTTCGCGATCGCGTCACTCGGGCACCGCGGATCGTCAATGCGCCAGACCGCGTGCCGCTCACGGAGCTTCCGGCGAGCCTCGACGGAGAACCGGTGTACGGCATCGACGTGCGGACGCTCGAGCCGGTGGCTCTGCCGAGCAGTGGACTGGGGGTCATCGCCGGACCGAGCGGATCGGGGCTCTCCCAGGCCGCGCTCAGCTGCGTCGTCGCCCTCGAGCGAGCGGCAGGTGAACACGGCGAGCGGGTCGAGGCGGTACTGCTGAGCTTTGCGGAGTGCGGGATCGGCGCGCGTCGCGAATGGGCCCACCTCGCGCGCGGCGCTGGACTCGTCGAACGGCTTGCGGCTCGGCTCGTCGTCGCGCTCGGCGGGAAGCCCGCGGCTTCGGCCTCCAGCGCGGGCCCGATCACGAGCCTCAGCGCTGAGCGGGAGGATCCTGCCGCGCCGCCGCTCCGCTTTCCCGGCCCCGGTGCCCGCGGAGTCGTCGTGGTAGAGCGGCCGGCCGAAGCCGACGGGACGGCCGCGCTCGCGCAGCTCGTCGCGCTCGCAAAGGCCGCGCGCAAAGCCGGAGTGCTCGTGCTCTTCGAGTTCGAGACGGGCACGGCGAGTGCCGTCTGGGAGCTGTACCAGGCCATCAAACAGCCGAGGTGGGGGATCTCGCTGCAACCCGACCAGCACGAGACCCAGACGCCGTTCCGCGAGGACCTCGGGCGCGTGCGGCGCGCGCACTTCCCGCCGGGGCGGGGCTTTGCGATCGCGAGCGGGAAGGCGACTCCGGTTCACGTCGCCGTCACCGACTGAAGAGAGGCGATATGGGGGCCTTCTTCAAGTCGTGATCCCGAGCGAGCGCGCGAGTCGGCCTCAAAGTATCGAGCCGGGCTGCAATTCACGCGAATTGCAGCCCGACTCGATAGGAATGGACCGTCTCGATTGTTCCAGGGGCATGGATCATGAACGGAGCAAACGGAGCATAGGAGCGCTCTTGGGAGAGAGAACTCGTACCGCTGCGCACCTGATGGCCACGATCCGGAACCTCGCGATCAGTATCCACCGCCTGGCCGGAGCGACCAATGTCGCTGCCGCGACCCGCGCCGCGATGCGAGATCCCAGGACACTCAGACACCTCACCGGACATTAAGAGGACCTTGGGCGAGATAGAGATGCTGCGCCGACGAGTGCGCTACTCTGGAGGATCGGCCCACGGGCTGCATAGCTGAATAGACATCTCAATACCAAGGAGGCCACCGTGAAGATCGAACTCGTCACGCTGCGACAGATCGAGCGTGAGAAGGAGATCCCCTTCGACGAGCTCGTGGAGATCATCGAGCAGGCGATCCAGTCCGCCTATCTGCGTCATGCCGAGAATCAGAACATGTCGGTGCCGAAGGAAGACGAGGTGCGGGTCACGCTCGACCGCAAGAGCGGCGAGATCTCGGTGCTCGTTCCCGAGGTCGACGACGAGGGCCAGGTCATCGGAGAGGCCTTCGTCACCACCGACGAGTTCGGTCGCGTCGCATCGAGCGCCGCCAAGCAGGTCATCAACCAGCGGCTGCGCGATCTCAGCGACGACGCCGTCCTGGGAGCCTTCAAGGACAAGGAGGGGCAGATCGTCTCGGGTGTCGTCCAACAGGGGCCCAACCCCCGCATGGTGCACGTCGACCTGGGTGAGCTCGAGGCGATCCTGCCCCCCGAGGAGCAGGTCCCCGGTGAGAAGTACCCTCACGGCGCGCGGATCCGCGTGTACGTGACGAGCGTGTCGAAGGGGCTGAAGGGTCCTCAGGTGATCGTGTCTCGCACTCACCCGGGTCTCGTGCGCAAGCTGTTCGAACGGGAGGTTCCCGAGCTCGCCGAGGGGATCGTCGAGATCGTGTCCCTCGCCCGCGAGGCAGGGCACCGCACGAAGGTCGCCGTGCGCGCGAAGCAGCCCGGTATCAACGCGAAGGGCACCTGCATCGGTGAGATGGGCAGTCGAGTGCGCGCCGTGATGAGCGAGCTCGGCGAGGAGAAGATCGACATCGTCGACTACTCGTCGCAGCTTCCGGCGTTCGTCGCGAACGCGCTCTCGCCGGCGAAGGTCACCGACGTGTTCATGCTGAACGAGTCGCTGAAGCAGGTGCGCGCTCTGGTGCCCGACTTCCAGCTCTCCCTCGCGATCGGCAAGGAGGGGCAGAACGCCCGCCTCGCTGCGAAGCTGACGGGCGCGAAGATCGATATCCAGCCGGACTCGATCATGAACGACTGACATTTCTCCGGGTCGAGGCTGGATATTTCGATCTTCGCGCCGGAGCGCTCAGGGGAATTGCGCCGCGGGCTGGGAGAGAAACGCGTCAGCGTTTCGCGGCCCGGGGCGCTGCGGCCACTGCCGCAGGCGATTCCGCGCTCCGGTTCGCGGCCGCAGGCCGCGCAGCAAGCACAGAGATCCAACCGGACTCGATCATGAACGACTGACGGACATCTGCAACCCGCCCGGCTATCGCTGTGAGCGGAGGCCCGGGCGGGTGTGTCGTGGAGGAAGCTGGTAGGATGGATTCGGTTCGGACCTGTGTCGCGTGTCGCAAGCGTGCGTCGCGCGCGGAACTGCTGCGAGTGGTGCTGCACGATGGACGACTGATTGTCGATGATCGAGCGGTGCTCCCCGGGCGGGGAGCCTGGGTGCATCCCACGGTGCAGTGTCTGAATCAAGCGGTGTCGCGCGGAGCTTTTCCGCGCGCGCTGAAGGTGTCGGGGAGGCCCGATGCCAGTCCCTTAGAGAACAGGCTGAAAACACTCATGGACAACTAATGAGCGGCTCAAAATGAGGCCCGTCCGATAACCAAGGTTCTCGCCTGTCTGGCGTGAACCCAGACAGGAGAAAAGTGGCAAACCCACGCGTACACGAGATCGCTACTGAGATCGGTGTCGATAGCAAGGTCGTTCTGGCCAAGCTGAAAGAAATGGGCGAGTTCGTCAAGGCGCCCTCGTCCGCTATCGCGCCCCCAGTGGCGCGAAAGGTCAAGGCCGCCCTCGAGGCGGAAGGCGTGACCAAGTCGGACGCCGAAGGCTCGTCCGCGGCTCCGAAGCCCGCGGCGAAGAAGTCGTCCACCCCGAAGCCCGGCCCGAAGCCGGCTCCCAAGGCTGCCCCTGAGCCCCAGGCTCCCGCGGCCGAGAAGAAGCCTGCCGCGCCCAAGCCCGACGCGGCCCCGAAGCCCGGCTCCGCCGGGGCTCCCAGGCCCGGAAGCGCGCCGAAGCCCGGTGCGAAGCCCGCGGCTGCGCCCAAGCCGGGTGCGAAGCCCGGTGCTCCCAAGCCCGCCGGTCCGCGTCCCGGCAACAACCCGTTCGCCTCGAGCCAGGGCATGGGGATCCCCCGCCCTCCGCGTCCGGGCAACAACCCCTTCGCTCCCAACCAGGGTATGAACCGCGGTGGCGGCACTCGCCCCAACCCCGGCAACATCCCGCGCCCGGCTCCGCGCCCCCAGGGTGCGGGCGCCGGTCGTCCCGGCGGTGCCGGTCGTCCGGGCGGCGGTCGTCCGGGTGGCGGCGGTAACCGTCCCGGCGGCGGCACCGGCCCGGGTGCGGGCTTCGGTGGGCCCCGTCCCGGCGGCGGTTTCGCGGGTCGCGGTCGCGGCGGTCGCGGTGCCGGTACCGCCGGCGCGTTCGGTCGCGGCGGCTCGAAGAGCAAGGCCCGCAAGTCGAAGCGGGCGAAGCGGCAAGAATTCGAGATGCGGCAGGCGCCGTCCATCGGCGGCGTGCAGGTTCCTCGTGGCGATGGCAATACGCCGATCCGCCTGCGTCGTGGCGCATCGCTCTCCGATTTCGCCGACAAGATCGATACGAGCGCATCGAACCTCGTGACGATCCTCTTCCACCTCGGTGAGATGGCGACCGCGACTGAGTCGCTCGACGAGGCGACCTTCGAGATTCTCGGCGACGAACTGGGCTACAAGATCCAGATCGTCTCGCCCGAGGACGAGGATCGCGAGCTGCTCGAGGGCTTCGACATCGATATCGATGCCGAGCTCGAGGAGGAGGGCGACGACGTCCTGCAGCCGCGACCCCCTGTGGTCACGGTCATGGGTCACGTCGATCACGGTAAGACCCGACTGCTCGACGCGATCCGCAAGGCGGACGTGGGCGGTGGCGAGGCCGGCGGCATCACGCAGCACATCGGCGCCTACCAGGTCCACACCGAGCACGAGGGCGTCGATCGCGCGCTCACCTTCATCGATACCCCGGGTCACGAGGCGTTCACCGCCATGCGTGCCCGCGGTGCGCAGGTGACCGACATCGCGATCCTCGTGGTCGCGGCCGACGACGGCATCATGCCCCAGACGATCGAGGCGCTGAACCACGCGCAGTCGGCGAACGTGCCGATCGTGGTCGCGGTCAACAAGATCGACAAGGAGGGCGCGAACCCCGAGAAGGTGCGTCAGCAGCTCACCGAGTTCGGCCTGGTCTCCGAGGAGTGGGGCGGCGACGTCATGTTCGTCGACGTCTCGGCGAAGAACAACGTCGGTATCACCGAACTGCTCGACGCCGTGCTGCTCACGGCGGACGCCGGCCTCGATCTGCGCGCGAACCCCGATAAGGACGCGCGCGGCGTGGCCATCGAGGCGAAGCTCGACAAGGGCCGCGGCTCGGTCGCGACCGTGCTCATCCAGTCGGGTACGCTGCGCGTCGGCGACGCGATCGTGGCGGGTACCGCCTACGGCCGCGTGCGCGCGATGAGCGACGAGAACGGCGACGCGGTGCTCGAGGCGCTGCCCTCGCGCCCCGTGCAGGTGCAGGGTCTGTCGAGCGTGCCCCGGGCCGGTGACAACTTCATCGTCACCTCCGAGGATCGCACCGCCCGCCAGATCGCAGAGAAGCGCGAGGCGGCGGAGCGCAATGCTCAGCTCGCCAAGGCCCGCAAGCGCATCAGCCTCGAGGACTTCACGAAGGCCCTTGAGGACGGCAAGGTCGAGTCGCTCAACCTCATCATCAAGGGCGACGTGTCGGGTGCCGTCGAGGCGCTCGAGGAGTCGCTCATGAAGATCGAGGTCGACGAGTCGGTGCAGCTGCGCATTCTGCACCGCGGCGTCGGTGCGATCACCGAGTCCGACGTCGACCTGGCCACGATCGACAACGCGATCGTGCTGGGTTTCAACGTCCGCCCGGATGTCAAGGCTCGCGAGCGCGCAGCGCGCGAGGGCATCGATATCCGCTTCTACAACGTCATCTACAACGCGCTCGAGGACATCGAGAACTCGCTCAAGGGCCTGCTCAAGCCCGAATATGAGGAAGTCCAGTCGGGTGTCGCCGAGATCCGCGAGGTGTTCCGCTCCTCGAAGTTCGGCAACATCGCGGGTGTCATCGTGCGCAGCGGTACGATCACGCGCAACGCCAAGGCGCGCGTGATCCGCGAGGGCGTCGTGATCGCCGATGGCCTGGCCATCGAGTCGCTGCGCCGCTTCAAGGACGACGTCACCGAGGTCAGGACGGACTTCGAGGCCGGTGTCGGCCTCGGCAAGTTCAACGACATCCAGATCGGCGACGAGATCGAGACCACCGAGATGGTGGAGAAGCCGCGGGGCTGAGTTCTCCGCTGGACGGGGCCGGTGCACTCGCACCGGCCCCTTTCTCGTGCGTCGACCCCGTCGACACCCTCGCCCAGGTAGGAGATCCAGATCTAGGCGGGTGGAAGCCGAGAGCCTCTCCCGCGCGGAGACGGATCTCCTACCCGTGAGAGGCTCCGCCTGCGGCAGCCCGGAACTCAGCCGAGCTGCTGCACACGGACGGTGTTGCCCGCCGGATCGCGGAAGGCGAAGTCCCGCGCGCCCCAGTCCTGGTCCATGGGCTCCTGCAGCACGTCGACGCCCGAGGCCTCGACCTTCTCGAAGAGCTGCTGCAGCTCGTCAGTCGCGAACACGACTGAGGCGTAGGCGCCCTTGGCGACGAGCTCGCGCACGACCCGTCGCTCGTCTTCGGTGAGACCCGGGTCGATGGCCGGCGGGGTGAGCACGATGGAGGTGTCGGGCTGATTCGCCGGACCGACCGTGATCCAGCGCATATCCTCGTATCCGACATCGTTGCGGACCTCGAATCCGAGCACATCGCGGTAGAACGCGAGAGACGCCTCGGGGTCGGTGTGGGGCAGGAACGTGACGTGAATGTTGATCTTCATGCCCGTCACGCTACTCGTCGCCGTGGCCGGAAACTTCTCGATTCCTGACCGGTTTCGTCGCACGCATCGTGATGATGCCGGGGAGCCCGGTGAGGGGCCCGCATCCCTCTCGTCGGTAGCGACCGGGGGACATGCCCACGAGCTCGGTGAAGCGAGTGGTGAAGGTACCGAGGGACCCGTAGCCGACCGCGAAGCACACCTCGGTGACGCTGAGGTCGCCGCGGCGCAGCAGCGTCATGGCGCGCTCGATGCGCCGGGTCATGAGGTAGCTGTACGGCGATTCCCCGTACGTCGCCTTGAACTCGCGGCTGAGGTGGCCGGCGGAGAAGCCGACGCCCGCGGCGAGCGACTCGACATCGAGCGGGCTCGCGTACTCGCGGTCGATCCGATCCCGTACACGCCTGAGCAGCACGAGGTCGCGCAGCCGCTGGTCGTCGTCGCTCTTCCTTCCCACCAGGCCCATCTTGCCGTATCCCGGCATCGAGACGGCCTCTCGCAGTCGAGACCGTCTTCGGCCCTCTCGGTGCGAAGCGGTTTCGACGATAGGGGTCCGTATCGATTCTGCGGTGGTCGTCGTGACTGCCGGGCGCTGCTTGAGAGGTCAGAAAGGGCTCTGGGAGGCGGCATCCGCAGCCGTTCTCGGCCTCTCGGGAGCGGTAGGCTTGGAGCATGAGCAATCCGAGGGCCGGCAAGGTGGCAGAGCGCATCCAGCAGATCATCGCGCGCAGGCTGGAGAAGGGGCTGCGGGATCCGCGTCTGGGTTTCGTGACCATCACCGATGTGCGCGTGACCGGTGATCTGCAGCACGCGAGCATCTTCTACACCGTGTACGGAGACGAGCAGGAGCAGGCCGACTCCGCAGCGGCGCTGAAGGCCGCGACCGGCATGCTGCGCACCGAGGTCGGCAAGCAGCTGGGCACCCGGCTCACCCCGACGCTGGAGTTCATCCACGACGAGCTTCCCGAGAGTGCGCAGCACCTCAACGATCTGCTCGCCGAGGCGAGGCGTCGCGACGAGGAGTCGGCGGCGCAGGCTGCGAGCGCGCAGTACGCGGGCGAGGCGGATCCGTACGTGAAGCCTCGCGAGGACGACGAGGATCGCTGAGCCGGCGCCCGTTCGCTGAGCCTGTCTGAGCTTGGCGAAGCGCGCGCATGGCCCTCCGACAAGCTCAGGGACGAGGGCTCAGAGACGAGGGCTCAGGGTCGGCCGCTCACGGCAGCCGCACATGCCCGTCGAGCTCCACGAGAAGCCCGTCCGCGATGAGCGAGTCGTAGGCCCGGCGCGGCTGCTCTGGATCGCGCACCCCGCCCGAGGCCGCGGCTGCGAGCGCCTCCTCCGCTGAGACCGGTGTCTCGGCCCTGCGCAGCAGCGCCATGATCCGCCCCCGCACCTGCCGGTCGCTGCCCTCGAACTTCGCCTGCTTCGGTCGCTTCGAGGGAGCGTTATCGGGGTAGCCCGCCCCGCGCCACTCGCACCACCGCGCGATCGGGCAGGCGTCGCAGCGGGGCGCTCGGGCGGTGCAGACGATCGCGCCCAGCTCCATCGCCGCGGCGTTGAATACCGCGGCCTCGCGGGGCTCCTCGGGCAGCAGCGCCGCCATGTCGTCGAGGTCGCGTGGGGAGGGCATTCCTGCCGCGGCCCGCCCGTGCACCAGGCGCGCGATGACGCGACGGGTATTGGTGTCGACGACGGGGTGCCGCTCGCCGAACGCGAAGGCCGCGACCGCGCGCGCCGTGTAGGGGCCGATGCCGGTGAGGGCGAGCAGGTGCTCGACATCGGATGGCACGCGGTCCCCGTGCCGGGAGGCGATCTCGACGGCGGCGCGGTGCAGCCAGAGGGCGCGGCGCGGGTAGCCGAGGCGATCCCACGCGCGCACGGCCTCCCCGGGCTCCTCGGCCGCGAGAGCGGACGGCGTCGGCCAGCGCTCGATCCAGGCGGTCCACCGGGGGAGCACACGATCGACCTGGGTCTGCTGCAGCATGAATTCGGAGACGAGGATCGCCCACGGCGTCGCGTCGTCCGCGCGCCAGGGCAGAGCCCGGGCTTCGCGCTGGTACCAGGCGTTCAGTTCCCGGGCGATCGCTGTCGTATCCATCCGCACAGCCTAGCGATCCGGCGCCTGCGACACTGCTGGCCAGATGACGCCTGTTGCCGCGACACCGGCGGCGGGGCGGATCGCTAGGCTGGTCGGGTGACGAAGGATCCCCTGAACGCGCCCGCACCGCTCCCGCCGCAGGGAGCGATCCTGTTGATCGACAAGGCGGAGGGCTGGACCAGCCACGACGTCGTCGCGAAGAGCCGCCGCGCCCTCGGCACTCGCAAGGTGGGACACGCGGGCACGCTCGACCCGATGGCGACCGGGCTGCTCGTGCTCGGCGCCGGTCCCGCGACTCGTCTGCTCACTCACCTGGTCGGACTCGACAAGACCTACACCGCGACGATCCGCCTCGGCATGACGACGGTCACGGACGACCGCGAGGGCGACACCCTCGAGGTCGCAGACCCGGCCGCGGTCGCGGAGCTCGCGGCGGATCCCGCGCGGATCGCGGCCGCCGTCGCCGAGCTCACAGGCGACATCGAGCAGGCTCCGAGCGCGGTGAGCGCCATCAAGGTCGACGGACGCCGCGCCTACGATCGGGTGCGCGCGGGCGAGCAGGTCGAGCTGAAGAAGCGGCCGGTGACGATCCATGCTTTCGAGATCGGCGACCCGACGCCCGGGGCCGCGGAGGAGGGGGCGCATCCGGTGATCGACATCGAGGCGACGGTGCGCTGCTCGTCGGGCACGTACATCCGGGCGCTCGCGCGAGACCTGGGTGCGGCGCTGGGGGTGGGGGGTCACCTCACGGCGCTGCGTCGCACGGAGGTCGGTCCGTTCGAGGTCGCGGATGCCATTTCGACGGAGGCGCTCGCGGAGGGCAGGATCGGCGCGCTCGCCGAACCGGCCGAGGTCGCGACGGCGCTGTTCCCCGCACTGATGCTCACGGAGGCGCAGGCGGTCGATCTGGGGCACGGCAAGCGCGTCGAGGTGGATCCGACGGCGAACCCCGATGCGAGGCTCGCCGCGGCCGTTGCTCCGGACGGGCGGCTCGTCGGTCTCGTCGAGGTGAAGAGGGGACGCACCCGCGTGGTGACGAACTTCCCGACTCCGGACAGCGCTGCGGCGGAGGGGGCGGCATGATCCTCTGGTACGCCGTCGTGACGATCGCGGTGGCGCTCGTCGGCGCCGTGCTGTGCCTTGTCGCCGCGCTGCGCAAGCGCGGCCCCGACGACTTCACGATGGGGGCGACGCTGCTGGTCGCGCTGCTGCTGATCGCGCAGATCGTCATCTCGATCGCGGCGCCGTTCTCGGGTAACCATGCCGTGGGGGATCCGCTGGAGTTCTGGATGTATCTGATCGTGGCCTTCCTGCTGCCCCCTGCCGCCGGCTTCTGGGCGCTCGTGGATCGCACCCGGTGGGCGAACGCGGTGCTCGGCGTCGTGCATCTGGCGGTCGCGGTGATGGTGTACCGCATGCTCGTGATCTGGGGGTAGGTGCGCGTCGCGAGGTCCGTCGGGGACACGTTTGCGACACGCCGGCGTGTCTTTGAACCTTCAGGGATACTTGAGGGTTTAAACTTCCCGGCTTGACTTGAACGAATCACACCGATGTAATTGTTCAGGTACCAGTGCGAGTCGCGCATCCGGAGCTGAGGAAAGGAGCGACGTTTGGCAGAGCAGTCGCAAACCCCCGTTCCGGGCAACTGGTTCGTAGACCCGGTGTTTCTGGGCGTGCCTGGGATCCGCAACGACGACGAGATGCTCGCGTGGCAGGCGGACGCGCTGTGCGCGCAGACGGACCCCGAGGCCTTCTTCCCGGAGAAGGGCGGATCGACCCGCGAGGCGAAGCGCATCTGCGAGAGCTGCGAGGTCCGGTCCGAGTGCCTCGAGTACGCCCTCGAGAACGATGAGCGCTTCGGCATCTGGGGCGGCCTCTCCGAGCGCGAGCGCCGCCGGCTGCGCCGCGAGGCCGGCTGAGAGTTCACGAGCGGATTCGCATCCCCTCCGCATGGCTTCAGAAGCCGCGCACGTTCCGCGCCTAGACTGAGCGCGATATGCGTACGAGAGTGACCGCCATCCTGATCGCCCAGAGGGGCGGGGAGTGGCTCGACCAGACCATCGCCGGCATCGCCGAGCAGACCGCCCAGCCCTCCGCTGTGATCGCGGTGAACAACGGCGGTTCCGAGCGCGTCGGCGAGCAGCTCATGAACAGCGGTGCTGCGCGCGTCGTGGGACTCTCCTCCCGTGTCTCGTTCGGTCAGGCCGTCGCCCGCGGGGTGCAGACCGTGCCGGTCGATCCGGAGATCGAGGACTGGATCTGGCTGCTCAGCGAGGACGCGTGCCCCGAGCCCGAGGCGCTCGAGCACATCCTCAGCAGCGTGCAGCGCGCGCCGTCGGTGGTCGTCGCCGGCCCGAAGCTGGTCGACTGGGATCACCCGGAGCGCATCATCGAGCTCGGCCAGAGCCTCACCCGCTACGGCTCGCGGTGGACGCTGCGCCGACAGGAGCTCGATCAGCAGCAGTACGACCACATGCAGGACGTGCTGGGCGTGGGCCCCGTCGGCATGCTCGTGCGTCGCGACGTCTGGGACGAGCTCGGAGGCTTCGATCCCGCCCTGCCGATCTACGACGACGGCCTCGACTTCTGCGTGCGCGCCCGGCTGGCCGGGCACCGGGTCGAGGTCGCCCCCGCCTCACGGGTGCGCTTCGCTCAGAGCGGCGTCGCGGGCCCCCACATCGACCGCCGTCGCTCCCTGCTGCGCACCGCCCACCGGCAGGCGCGCACCGCGCAGCTGCATCGGCGGATCTCGTACGCGCCGGCCCTCGTCGCCTTCTTCGAATGGCTCGGACTGCCGATCTACGCCGTGCTGCGAGTGCTCTGGGCGCTGATCCGCGAGCAGCCGGGATTCATGATCGGCGAGTTCGCGGCGGCGTTCACGGTGTTCTTCAAGCCTCACGCGATCATCGCCTCCCGACGGAGGATCCGAAAGCACTCCACGGCGGGGTGGCCCGCGATCCGGCAGCTGCGCATCGACCCGAAGAGCGTGCGCACGGCCCGCATGATCGACCGCGAGGCGATCCTCGCCTCCTCAGGACGGCAGCGGAGAGAGCTGCACTTCATCTCGAGCGGAGGCCTCGCGGTGCTGGCCGCGGCGGCCGTGGCGGCGATCGCGCTCACCTGGTGGGCGTTCCCGCAGACGAGTCTCGCGGGCGGCGGGCTCGCCCCGCTGAGCCCCATCGACCAGCTGTGGTGGAACACCCGCCCGCTCGGCGGGGTGCCCGCCGACCCGTTCACCTGGGTGCTGGCGCTGCTCGGCACGCTGACGTTCTGGAACCCCTCGCACGCGCTCGTGCTGCTCATGATCGCGGCGATCCCGCTCACAGCGCTCGGGGGCTGGATCTGGGCGGCGCAGCTCACCGAGTCGCGCGCCGCGCGCGTGCTGCTGAGTCTCGGCTTCGCCCTGAGCCCGGTGCTGCTGGGATCCCTCGACGCCGGGCGGCTGCCGACGCTGGTGCTCACGATCGTGCTGCCCTGGCTGCTGCTCGCGGCGACCCGCTGCCGCGAGTCGTGGAGCTGGGCGGGCACGGCGTCGCTGCTCGCGGCCGTGGCGCTCGCCGCCGCGCCGATCCTGATCCCCGCGGCGATCGTGCTGCTCGTGGTGGGCCTCTTCACCACTCTCCGGGGGGCTGCGCGCGTGCTCACCACGGCGCTCATGCCGGCGGTGCTGTTCGCTCCGAAGGCCGTCTACGCCCTCACGAACGGCCGGCCGCTCGATCTGCTGCGCGACCCGGGTGTGGTCGCGCCGTTCGATGCGGGAACGACCTGGCACCTGCTGCTCGGCTTCCCCGAGTTCGGCCTCGAGGGCTGGGGCGGCATTCTCGAGGGGATCGGCCTCGGCGGCCCGCCGGCGACACTGCTCGTGGGCGTGCTTATGGCCCCGATCGCGCTGCTGGCCCTGCTCGGACTCTTCACCGGGCGGGTGGCCGTCACGCTGCTGAACGCGGTGCTCGGCGGGCTCGGCATGGCGACCGCGATCCTCGCCGCTCAGCTCCATCTCGCGGTGACCGGGGATCAGAGCGTTGCGGTGTGGACCGGCTCGGGACTCGCGGTGTACTGGATCGCGGTGCTGAGCCTCGCGGCGGTGGGAGCGACCACGCTGCAGCGCGGCGCGGCCCCCGTGGTCGCGGTGGGCCTCACCGCGGCGCTGATCGCGGTCGTTCCGGTCGCAGGAAACCTGCTGCTCAATCGTGTGCCGTTCGTTCCGGCCAGCGCGCAGATGCCGGCTCTCGTGCAGGCCGCGGGCGAGAGCGACCCCGGCGTTCGCACGCTCGTGCTCACGCCCGAGGCCGCGCACAGCGTGCGGGCCGAGCTGGTGACTGGCAGCGGGCTGCGCCTGGATCGCATTCGCTCGGCGCTCGGCTCGCCCCATGAGACGGCGGAGGACCAGCGCCTCGCCGCCCTGGTCGGCGGCCTCGCGAGCGTCGGCGGCCCGGATATCCGCGAGGACCTGCAGGCCGAGGGGATCGGCTTCGTGCTGCTCGTCGAGGGCGGCAGCGATCTCGAACGCGCCGAGCTGCAGCGAGTGTTCGATCAGCACGCGTCCCTGGCGAGCGCAGGGCTCACGGAGCAGGGGCTGCTGTGGCGAGTCGTCGATCCCGAGACGATCACGGAGCCCGAGGGCGATGCGGCGACCCGGGTCGGCGGAACCTCGCTGACGGGGCAGACGATCTGGGGCATCCAGCTGGTCGTACTGCTCGGCGTGCTGCTGCTCGCGCTGCCGACCGGCGAGGTGACCTACCGGCCCGAGCGGAGGAAGCGGCCGAATCGTCGCGCCGCGAAGAAGGCGCGCGCCAGGGTCGCATCCGCTGCGGTCGGGAGCACGGTCGCGGCCCCGTCGCAGGAGCTCGCCGCGGTCTCGGCGCAGGGCCAGACGGACGCGCCGGAGGAAACGGACGCGCCGAGGGATGCTGCGGAGGCGGCGATCGTCGATGGCGCACCCGCCGTGGAGGATCCGGGGACCGCACCCGAGCCGGAGCTCGCCGACGGCGGCCCCGCCGTGGAACCGGCCGGCGACGATCCGGTCGCCGAGAAAGATCCCGATCCCGAAGCCGGTGACGATCCTGACTCCGGGACCGCGGTAGAGGATCCCGATCCCGAAGCCGGCGATGATCCTGACCCCGAGGCCGCGAGCGAAACCCCGGCCGCCCCCGAGAACCCCGATGCTCCCGACGAGAGCGCCCGGACCGAGCACCTCGAGAACGGAGGCGAGCGATGAGCAAGCGTTCCAGTGCGCTGCGCGGCGGAGCCCGCGCCGTGACGGGCCTCGCCGTAGTCGGCGTGTGCGCCGCGGCCGTGGTGCTGCTGGGTCAGACCGAGCTGCCCGCCGTCGAGCAGGAGCCGATCGCGGTGACCGTCGACAGCACGCAGAACACGGCGCGCAGCCTCGTCTGCGCCGGACCCTTCTCCGAGCTCGGAGCCGATCCCGCCCGCCCGGCCGTGGCGATCCCCACGGGGTCTCCGACGGTGGCCGTCTCGGGCAGCGCGGCGGAGAACACGCATCTGGAACGCCCCGAGGGCGGCGACTCCCTGCCCGCGGTGCTGACCTCGCCGGTCTCCGAGCCGCTCGCCGCTGCTCAGGTGCAGGCGGTGAGCACCGAGAGTCTGAGCGGTGCGGTCGCGAGTTCCTGCGCCGAGCCCCTGAACGAGCAGTGGCTGATCGGCGGTGCGACCTCTCTCGGCGTCTCGACCACGCTCAGCCTCGGCAATCCGGGGACGGTGCCGGCGACGGTGCTGATCGGCGTCTACGACGAGTCCGGCCCGGTCGATGCCGTGCAGACGGCGGGGGTGCTCGTCGCGCCCGGCACCGACCAGACCGTGTCGCTCAACGGTTACGCGCCCGAGCGCGAGCGCCTCGCGGTGCGCGTGGTCAGCACCGGTGCGCCGGTCACGGCCAGCATGGGCGTCGGTCAGACGGAGGGGATCTCGCCGTTCGCGGTGTCGTCGGTCGATCGGCAGGTCGAACCCGCGACCGCCCTGGTGATCCCGGGGGTTCTCAACCGCAGCGACCACGGGCACGGCCCGAGCGACTCCGGGGAGAACGACGACACCCCGGTGGTCGTGCGAGCGCTCGCGCCCGCGGGCGAGGAGGGCAGCGCCCACGTGCGCGCCGTAGACGCGCACGGGAAGAGCACCGACCTGGGCGACATCGAGCTCGCAGCCTCCGCGGTCGGCGAGCTGTCGATACCCCGGTGGCCGGAGGATGCACAGGCCGTGATCGTCGAGGCGGACGTGCCGATCATCGCCGGAGCGCTCGGCTCGGTGACGGACAGCGACGGCCACGACTACGAGTGGTTCGCCCCGGCCCCGGCGACGACGGCCGACGTCCCGGCCGCGGCGGCGGTGGTCAGCGGCGGCGAGCTGATCGTGGTGAACCCGGGCGGGGAAGAGGCTCGGGTGACGGTCGAGAGCGCCGACGGGAAGGGCGAACCGCACGAGCAGACCATCGAGGCCGGAGCGGCTGCCGTCGTGCGCGCGCCCCAGAACGCCGTGATCACCAGCTCGGCTCCGGTGCACGCCGGCGTGCGGTACGTGCGCGACGGCGCGGTGGCCGGCTACCCGATCCTGGCCCCCGACCCGCGCGACGGGGAGATCACGGTCTACACGCGGTAGGGACGGTGATCCGCGTCGGCCGAGCCCGTCGAGGTTCAGCCGACGGCGCCCGCGTAGACTGGACGCATGTTCCGTCGCGAGCGCAAGCCCACAGCCCCAGCGCGGGCGAACCGACGGCACGGCCGGCGGCCCATGCGGTCCTCGCTCACCGGGCCGGGGCTGCCCGATCCGAACGCCAGGGTGCTGCGCTTCGAGATCTACGCCAGGGGCGCGGTCGAACTGCTGCAGTCGCACTTCCCGGACGAACTGCGCGATGTGCAGATCGGCTTCCAGACGGCGCCCTCCGGCCGCGGGGAGAGCCGTCTCCCGCTCTTCTACTCGATCGACAGGCAGGCGCGCACGATCATGATGTTCCGCATGCCCATCCAGCGCGCACGCGGCCTGCACGTCGATGACGAGGAGCACCGCCGCTACTTCGTCGAGCACTGCGTCTACCTGGCGGTGTGCGAGTACCTCGGGCGCGAGCCGTGGGAGTTGCTGCCGGGCCGCTTCGAGCACTATTGATCCGCAAGTGTCGTTTCAATCCACCGCGCCCCAGCCGAAGCGACCATAATGGAGAACATGAGCGCGCGCATCCTGGTGGTTGACGATGACAGGGCACTCGCCGAGATGCTCGGCATGGTGCTGCAGGGCGAGGGATTCGTCACGGAGTTCTCGGTCGACGGTGCCGAGGCCGTCGAGAAGTTCCGCGAGATGAGGCCCGATCTGGTGCTGCTCGATGTGATGCTGCCGGGGCTCGACGGCATCGAGGTCGCCGAGCGGATCCGGGCGGATTCGGGCACCCCCATCATCATGCTCACGGCCCGCACCGACACGCGCGACGTGGTGCGCGGCCTCGAGGCCGGGGCCGACGACTATGTGGTCAAGCCGTTCAACCCGGCCGAGCTGATCGCGAGGATCCGCGCCCGCCTGCGAGACCCGCAGCAGGATGCGGCCGAGACCCTGCGCATCGGCGACCTCACGATCGACGTCTCCGCGCACGAGGTGCGGCGGGGATCGCAGTCGATCCCGCTCACGCCGCTCGAGTTCGACCTGCTGGTGATCCTCGCCCGCAAGCCCCAGCAGGTGTTCACCCGCGAGGTGCTGCTCGAGAAGGTGTGGGGATACCAGTACAAGGCCGACACGAGGCTCGTCAACGTGCACGTGCAGCGCCTGCGGGCGAAGGTCGAGCAGGATCCCGATCACCCGACCATCATCACGACCGTGCGCGGTGTCGGCTATCGCGCGGGCGCGCCCGTCGAGTAGGAGCTCCCGTGCCCACCAGCCGATCGCAGTCCGACCGATCGCACCGGGGCAGAACGCGGCCGGGGATCGCGCTGCGACGCCTGCGACTGAGCTGGATCAGGTTCACGCAGCCGGTGCTCGGCCCCTTCCGCAAGCGCTGGCAGCGCTCGTTGATGCTGCGCACCATGACCATAACGGGCATGGTGACGGGGTTCATGATCCTCATCGCCGGCGTGTTCATCCTCACCAGCATCAGCGACGACCTCTACTCGTCGCGTCGGGACCAGGCGCTGCAGGATTCGGCGCGCGCCACGCTCGCGGCGCAGCGGCAGATCGACGCGTGGGACACCTCCGACGGCGGTGGGCTCAGCCAGCTCGCCCTCTCCGTGCGCCGCACGGTGCAAGACACCTCGGCGAGCCAGCTCGTCTACCTGCGCCGCCAGGCCGGGCAGCCGGCCGACCCGGTGGCGCCGCAGGCGGGCGTGACGAGCGTGATGCTGCAGGACGCGGTGAGCACGGAACTGAGCCGGGCGGCGCTCGATCGCGACACCCCGCAGCACTGGCAGGCGGTGACGTTCCAGACGGAGGACGGCTCGCAGCCGCCGGGCATCGTCGTCGGCTCCACCCTGGTCTTCCCGGGCACCGCGGGTAATTACGATCTCTTCATCGGATACAACCTCGCGGATACGCAGGACACGCTGAGCTTCGTGCAGCGCACCCTGCTGATCACCGCGGCCGCGATGATGGCGTTCATCGGCATCCTCGTATGGATCATGTCGCGCATCGTGTTCCGCCCGATCCGCGCCGCCGCCGATACCAGCCGACGACTGGCGGGGGGCGAGAACGAGGCCCGGATGCCCTCGCAGAACGACGAGCACTTCGACGCGCTCTCGGAAGGCTTCAACGACATGGCCGACACGCTGCAGGCGCGCATCCAGGAACTCGATCTCCTCTCGGAGATGCAGCAGCGCTTCGTCTCGGACGTCTCGCACGAGCTGCGCACACCCCTCACCACGATCAGGCTCGCGAGCGAGGTACTGCAGGGCAGCTCGGAGGAGCTCGCGCCGGGCCAGCAGCGCGCCGTCGAGGTGCTCGGGGCGCAGGTGGAGCGCTTCGAATCGCTGCTCGGCGACCTGCTCGAGATCTCCCGCTACGACGCCGGCAGGGTGACTCTCGACACCGAGCCCACGAACCTCGTCTCGCTCGTGCACGAGGTCGTCGACGGCCTGCAACCGCTCTCGGAGAGCCTCATAGAGGTGCGCCCCCTCGGAGGATACGCGCCGGTCGACGTCGATGCCCGTCGCATCCGTCGCATCGTCTCGAACCTCGTCGGCAACGCGATCGAGCACGGAGAGGGGCAGCCGATCGTCGTGACCATCGACTCGAACGCCGCCGCCATCTCCGTCACGGTGCGCGACTGGGGCGTCGGCATGAAGCCCGAGGACGTCGAGCACGTCTTCGACCGCTTCTGGCGGGCGGATCCGTCTCGCAAGCGCACACTCGGCGGCACGGGGCTCGGACTTGCGATCGCGCAGGAGGATGCCGCTGTGCACGGCGGCATCCTGGAGGTCTGGTCGCGGCCCGGCGAGGGATCCAACTTCCGTCTCACCCTGCCGAGGGGGGAAGCGATCGAGAGCTTCATGTCGCCGCTGCCGGTCGTTCCCGATGATGTCGAGCCCGAGGCCGGCGACCCGCAGAAGACCGGTGGCTGGCTGCGCCGACCGGGCAGGCGCATTCGAAGGGGCAGACGATGAGCGAGCGGATGAACGGAGCGCGCGGGCGCGGCGGCCGGAGGGCAGCCCGTCCGGTGGTCACGCTGACCGCGGCGGCCCTGCTGCTGAGCGGTTGCGCGGCGATCCCGTCGTCGGGGCCGGTGCAGACCGGGCTCACGGATCTGAGACAGGCGGATCAGCCCTGGCAGAACATCCCGGTGGGTCCGTCGCCCGGCGCGAGCCAGAAGGATGTGGTGCGCGGGTTCGTGGAGGCGGCTTCGTCGGGATCCGACGACTACGCCGTGGCGCGGGAGTTCCTCGCCCCGGAGTACGCGGAGCAGTGGGATCCCCACTTCGGGGTGCTCATCGACGACGGCAGCAGGCCGTACCAGGAGGAGGGCGAGACCGCGGGGATCCTATCGCTCTCGGCGGTCGCGAAGGTCGATTCGCGCGGGGTCATGCTGCCCGTGCAGCCCGGGCCGTCCACCGACATGCGCTTCGAGTTCACCCGGGTCGAGGGGGAGTGGCGGATCGCCTCGGCGCCGGCCGGCATCATCCTCGACAGCACCACGTTCACCTCCACGTGGTCGGCCAGGCAGCTGTACTTCGTGGGCCCCGGCGACATGCTCGTGCCCGACACCCGGTGGTTTCTCAACCGGGCATCGCTGCCGACCGCCATCGTGCGAACACTTCTCGAGGGCCCTTCGGAGCGGCTGCGCGAGTCGGTGCACAGCGGGTTCCCGTCGGGAACGACGCTCGTCTCGAACACGGTGCCCGTCGACGACGGCCGTGTGCGGGTGGATCTCAGCGGGGCTCTGCTGCAGGGCGGTCAGGCGGGTCTCGCCGAGGCCTATCAGCAGTTGCGGATGAGCCTGCAGACGGCGGCGGATGTCAACGGGGTCGACCTGTACGTTGACGGAGCGCAGGCGCAGGTGCCGGATGATGGCGAGGGGCCGCGCGTGCTCACCGAGGTGTACGAGCCCGCGGTGCTGAGGGGCGGCAGGTTCGGGTCGCTGATCGCCGGGGGATTCAAACCGGCGACGGGCTTCGCCGGCACACTCGCCGACTTCCATCCCGAGGCGGTGTCTCTCTCCCTCGACGGCGGGGTGGCCGCCGTGCTGAACGACGAGGGAGTGACGCGCATCGATGACTCCGGGCAGGTGCTCGTCGACGCTCGCGACGGATTGCTCGAGCCGAGCGTCGACGTGTTCGACTACGTGTGGACGGTTCAGCCGGCGACGGCGCAGCAGCTGCAGGTCTGGGGGCCCGACGGCTCGTCGATCTCCGTACCCGCGCCCTGGCTCGCCGGGAGGAGCCCCGCGGCGGTGAGGATATCGCCTGAGGGCGCGAGGATCGCGGCACTCGTGCCCGGAGAGACCGGTGCGCAGGTGCTCGTAGCGGGGGTAGTACGCGATGAGAACGGCGTGCCCGTGGCGACGACCGAGGAGGCCGACATCCAGATGTGGGCGCCCGGGGACCCCGTCGATCTCGACTGGGTCGGCCAGCAGAACCTCGTGGCGCTGACCAGGGTCGACGGCGCGGGCAAGGTGACGCTCGGGGGACCGGGCAAGCTCAGCGGGGAGCAGGGCGGATCGGTGCCGGGCGCTTCCCGCGTCTCGGGCGGCGGCGGAGGCACGCAAATGCGGGTGCTCGGCGAGAAGGGCGACCTCTTCTCGGCGCAGGCGGGCGGGTGGCAGCGCTCGGCTGTGGACGTGGAACTGCTCGCGAAACGCGGGTAGCGGGGCGGAAACGGGACGACTTCGCTCACAACGAGGGGGATCACGGGGATCCCGCCGTCTTCTCCACAGATTCGCCCCCGGAGCCCGTCGGAGGCGCCCGCGGGAGGCAGGATCTGAGTATGTCCCTCATCGCGAAAGTCACCGAGACGCTCCTCGATCTTCTGTCGCTGCTCTGGCCGACGGCATGCGTGAGCTGCGGTGACGCCGACCGCGATTGCTGCCTGCCCTGCCTGGTCGAGCTGCGGCGTCCATCCGAGCCGCTGCGGCCCGATATCGGGGTGCTCTGCTTCGCGAGGGGCGTCTACGACGGCCCGCTGCGCGCGGTGCTCGTCGCCTTCAAGCACGGTGGCCGGGTGGGGCTCGGCCGCGAGCTGGGCGCGCAGCTGCGACCCCCGTTGCGCGCGGCGCTCGCCCGCTGTCGGGGCCCCGCGGCTCCCGTCGTCGTCACGGCGCCGTCGCGTCGCTCCTCGGAGCGCCGCCGAGGCTATCGGCATGTGGACCTGCTGGTGACCGCGGCTCTGCGCGGACAGAGAATCCGCGTGCTGCGCGTCCCCGCGCTGCGGGCCGGCCGCGGGCGACGGGGCCAGGTCGGTCTCAGCGCGACGGATCGCGCGGAGAATGCGAGGCGCGTGGTCGTGAGGCGCGCCCGGCGCACGGTGCTGCAGGGGCGGGAGATCATCCTGGTGGACGACGTGATCACCACCGGCGCGACCGCGCTGGCCTGTCGAGAAGCGCTCGAGGCGGCGGGCGGGCGAGTGGTCGCCGTCGTGGCGCTCTGTCACGCGCGCCGCCGTGACACGCGCGGTGCGCATGCGTCGCACGACGAGGTGGCACCCAAAACCCCGAGTGCAGTAGAGTTCGGGAAAGGCGTAACGGTGCGCCACAGAGGCCCACCCGCCTGAGTCACTTGGGAGGTCACCATGGACGTGAACATCCGCGGCAAGAACGTCGGGATCACTGACCGCTTCGAGAACTACGTCGAATCGAAGACCGAGAAGGTGTCTGGCCTGTTGCCGCGGGCGCAGGCGCTCGAGGTGAAGGTTTCGAGGCAGAGCGACCGAAGCCCCAAGCACGGCGATCTCGTGGAGATCACGCTCATCGGTCCCGGACCCGTGATCCGCGCCGAATCCGCGGGCGGAGACAAGTACTCGGCCTTCGACATGGCCTACGGTCGGGTGCTCGAGCGTATTCGCCGCATGAAGGGCAAGCGACAGGACCGTCGCGGTCGTGGCCGGCTCTCGCTCGCCGATGCCGCAGCCCATGACTTCTCCGAGATCGACGTCACCCCGGCTCCCGCCGAGGTGATCGACGCGGTCGCGACCGGCAGCATCCCCCTTCCCGAGCAGGAGGGCGGCGAAGAGCAGTACTCGCCCGTCGTGATCCGAAGCAAGGAGTTCCCCGCCGAGCGGCTCTCGGTCGAGGACGCGGTGGATCAGATGGAGCTCGTCGGCCATGACTTCTTCCTGTTCGTGGAGGCCGGCACCGGGCGCCCCAGCGTGGTCTACCGCCGCAAAGGTTGGAACTACGGCGTGATCTCGCTCACCGAGGAGTAGGTGAGACCACTGCTCGGTGAGCGGGTCGCTCCCTGAGCGGGTCGCTCCCTGAGTGCGCGGTTTCCGGAGCCCTCGTCGCTTGAGTCTGTCGTACCCTGAGCCTGTCGTCCCCCGAGTCTGTCGAAAGGGGGCGGCAGGCTCAGCTCATGCCGCCGAAGCGCAGCCTCCAACCGCGGCGCAGCACGTTCCAGAGCGCTTCGAGCACGATCCCGAACGTCATCTTCGAGCGTCCGCCGGTCCGCTCTACGAAGGTGATGGGCACCTCCGCGATGGGGCAGCCGAGCCGCTCGAGCGCCCAGGCCGTCTCCACCTGGAAGCCGTAGCCCTCGGAATCGAGCGAGTCGAGATCCAGTCGCGCCAACCAAGACGCCTCGATCGCACGGAATCCGCTGGTGAGATCGTGCAGCTCCGAACGCAGCGCGATCCTCGCGACCCGCGTGCCGGTGCGAGAGATCCAGCGCCGATAGCGCGGCCAACCGACGATCCGTCCGCCGACGATCCAGCGCGCGCCGATCGCTGCGCCCCCGCATCCCCGAGCTGCATCGATCAGGCTCGGCAGCTCCTCCGGGAGGTGGGAGCCGTCGGAGTCCATCTCGACGATCAGCCGGTACCCCTCGGCGATCCCGACGCGGAACCCGGCGATGTACGCGGTGCCGAGACCGAGCTTCCCCGCGCGGTGATGCACCCGAATACGGGGGTCGGCCTCGGAGAGGCGATCCGCGAGCAGTCCCGTGCCGTCAGGGCTGCGGTCGTCGACCACGAGCACGTGCGCCTCCGGCACTGCTCGCAGCAGCTGGGAGAGCACTCCGGGCAGCGTCGCGCGCTCGTTGTAGGTGGGCAGGACCACGAGCACCTCGCGCGAGGGTTCGCCCACTGGGCCTCCATTCGGGCAACTCCCCAGCCGGCACCGGGTTTCGCCTTGCTAAGCTGAGGAGTTGTCACAATTCGGCAACGGCGGTTGAGGGCGCGAAGCGGCCCACTCCGCAGAACCTTACAGGAGACACAACGTGGCGACAGTTCTCGAAAAGCTCCTTCGCGTCGGCGAGGGTCGCACTCTGAAGAAGCTCCAGCGATTGGCGAAGACGGTCGCCGATCTCGAGAGCTCCTTCGCCGACCTCAGCGACGAAGAGCTGCGCGGAGAGACCGTCGAGTTCCGTGCTCGCCTCGAGAAGGGCGAGAGCCTCGACGACCTGCTGCCCGAGGCCTTCGCCGCGGTGCGCGAGGCCGCCAAGCGCACCATCGGCCTGCGCCCGTTCGACGTGCAGGTCATGGGCGGTGCAAACCTGCACCTCGGCAACATCTCCGAGATGAAGACCGGTGAGGGCAAGACCCTCGTGGCCACCATGCCCGCCTACCTCAACGCGCTCGCGGGCAAGGGCGTGCACATCGTCACGGTCAACGACTACCTCGCCACCTACCAGAGCGAGCTCATGGGCCGCGTCTTCCGGGCGCTCGGCATGACCACCGGCTGCATCGTCGCGGGGCAGGATCCCGCCACTCGCCGCGAGCAGTACAACGCCGACATCACCTACGGCACGAACAACGAGTTCGGTTTCGACTATCTGCGCGACAACATGGCGTCGAGCTCCGCTGAGCGCGTGCAGCGCGGTCACTTCTTCGCGATCATCGACGAGGTCGACTCGATCCTCATCGACGAGGCCCGCACCCCGCTCATCATCTCCGGCCCCTCCTCGGGCGAGGCGAACCGCTGGTTCGCCGAGTTCGCGCGCATCGCGCGCAAGCTCGAGCCGGGCGTGGACTACGAGGTCGACGAGAAGAAGCGCACGATCGGCGTGCTCGAGCCGGGTATCGAGAAGGTCGAGGATCACCTCGGCATCACCAACCTCTACGAGTCGGTGAACACGCCCCTGATCTCCTTCCTCAACAACTCGATCAAGGCGAAGGCGCTCTTCACCCGCGACAAGGACTACGTCGTGCTGAACGGCGAGGTGCTGATCGTCGACGAGCACACCGGCCGCATCCTCGCGGGTCGCCGCTACAACGAGGGCATGCACCAGGCGATCGAGGCCAAGGAGGGGGTGCAGGTCAAGGCCGAGAACCAGATGCTCGCGACCGTGACCCTGCAGAACTACTTCCGCCTGTACGAGAAGCTCTCGGGCATGACCGGTACGGCCGAGACCGAGGCCGGCGAGTTCATGTCGACCTACAAGCTGGGTGTGGTGCCGATCCCCACCAATAAGCCCATGCAGCGCAAGGACCAGCCCGACCTCGTCTACAAGAACGAGGAGGCGAAGTTCAAGCAGGCCGTCGAAGACATCGCCGAGCGCCACGAGAAGGGCCAGCCGGTACTCGTCGGCACCACGAGCGTCGAGAAGAGCGAGTACCTGTCGCGCCTGCTCGCCAAGAAGGGCGTGCGCCACGAGGTGCTCAACGCCAAGAACCACGCGCGCGAGGCCGCGATCATCGCGCAGGCCGGTCGTCTCGGCGCCGTCACCGTCGCCACGAACATGGCCGGCCGCGGTACCGACATCATGCTCGGCGGCAACGCCGAGTTCCTCGCCGTGCAGGAGATGGCTGCGCGCGGCCTCTCCACGGAAGACGATCCCGAGGCCTACGAGGCCGCGTGGGACGACGTCTTCGAGGCCGTCAAGCGCACCGTCGACGAGGAGGCGGAGAAGGTCGTCGCCGTCGGAGGCCTCTACGTGCTCGGCACCGAGCGCCACGAATCGCGTCGCATCGACAACCAGCTGCGCGGCCGCTCGGGCCGTCAGGGTGACCCCGGCGAGAGCCGCTTCTACCTGTCGCTCGCCGATGACCTGATGCGCCTCTTCAACTCGGGCGCCGCCGCGGCGCTCATGAACCGCGACAGCTTCCCCGACGATCTCGCGATCGAGTCGAAGGTCGTCACGCGGGCGATTCAGAGCGCGCAGAGCCAGGTCGAGCAGCGCAACGCCGAGATCCGCAAGAACGTGCTGAAGTACGACGATGTGCTGGATCGTCAGCGCAAGGCGATCTACGGCGACCGTCAGCAGATCCTCGACGGCGAGGAGATCGAGCCGCGCATCGATGCCTTCCGCGAGCAGACGATCGACGCGATCCTCGATTCCCATGGCCTCGACGGCGAGTGGGACTTCGACGCGCTGTGGAGCGATCTCAAGCAGGTCTACCCGATCGGTATCACCATCGACGAGCTCGTCGCGGAAGCGGGGGGCACCCGTGTCGACAAGGCGTTCCTGCGTCGCGAGATCCTCTCGGATGCCGAGGTCGCCTACCGCAAGCGCGAGGAGGAGCTCGGCGAGGAGGCCATGCGCGAGCTCGAACGTCGCGTGGTGCTCGCCACGATCGACCGTCGCTGGCGCGATCACCTCTACGAGATGGAGTACCTCAAGGAGGGCATCGGGCTGCGCGCGATGGCGCAGCGCGATCCGCTGGTCGAGTACCAGCGCGAGGGCTTCACGATGTTCGAGGGCATGATGGGGCAGATCAAGGAGGAGTCCATGGGGCTGCTCTACAACCTCGAGGTGAAGGTGCGTCCGGCCGAGGGGCCGCAGGATCACGTGCACCTCGAGGGCGGCGGACTCGAGGATCAGCAGACCCCGGATCAGTCCAAGCTCAGCTACACCGCCCCCGACGAGGACGGTGCTCCCGCGGTGAGCGGTGCTCAGGGCGAGACGGACAATGCCGTACCGAGCACGCGCGGCGCGGGCCGCGGCAAGAAGCCGGCCGGAGCTCCGGCGCAGCAGCCGGCCCAGCGCGGCGCGTTCGGTCAGCAGGTGCCCGGTGACGCCGCTTCCGGCAACCGGGCCGAGCGTCGAGCCAACAAGAAGAAGTAGCGGCGCGGCAGCGCGTCATCGCCAGCTAAGAACCAGACCGCCGGTCCCCGGCCCCGTGGAGAGAGCCATGTCAGAGAAACTCACCAAGAACGAGCGCCGCGAGCGCGCACGCGAGCAGGCGCGCCTCGCCCGCGAAGCGGAGAAGCGCCGCGAGAAGCGCGGCCGATTCCTGCTGCAGGGAGGCATCGTGGTCGGCGTGCTGGCGATCCTCGCCGTCGTCGCCCTGATCCTCACGCAGACGATGAAGCCGGCGGGCCCCGGCCCGGAGAACATGGCGTCGGGCGGCGCCGTGTTCACGAAGGACCTCAAGGTCGTCGAGACTCCTGCGCTGCAGTCGGGCGAGGATCGCGAGGCGCCCGAGGTCGACCGCAAGCAGCTGCCGCTCGATGTCACCACCTACGTCGACTACATGTGCCCCGCGTGCGGCGCGTTCGAGCAGCAGTACGGCACCATGCTCGAGAACTACGTCGGCAGCGGAGATGTGAACCTGCAGGTCTACCCGCTGAACTTCCTCGACAGCGCGTCGCTCGGCACCAAGTACTCCACGCGCGCGGCCAACCTCTTCAGCTGCGTCGTGGAGCAGCAGCCCGACGTCGCCTTCAAACTGCACAACACCCTGCTGAGCGCCGACGTGCAGCCCTCCGAGGGAACCACCGGTCTGACCGATGACGAACTGCTCGAGCAGGCGGAGGCCGCCGGTGCGGAACTCACCACCGAGCTGCGGCAGTGCGTGAAAGACGTGCGCTTCGGCAACTTCATCGCGACGAACTACAAGTCGGTGAGCGAGAACGGTGTTCAGGGTCTCGCCAAGGGAGCTCAGCTCTTCGACTCGAGCGGCACCGAGCTGCAGCCCGCGGGCGAGCCCCAGCGCCTCGTGAGCACGCCGACCGTGATCGTCAACGGTCAGCAGTGGAACCAGGCTCGCGACGGCGACCTCGAGTCGTACCTGCTCAAGGTGAAGAGCGAGGTCGAGAAGAGCGCGGCCAAGGCCGATTCGGCCGATGCTTCCGGCGATTCCGCTGATGAGGGGGAGTCGGAGTAAGCTGATCGGGGCGGTGCTTCGCGCCGCCCCCTTCGCCGCCTTAGCTCATCTGGTAGAGCAGCGCCCTTGTAAAGCGCAGGTGGTCGGTTCGAGTCCGACAGGCGGCTCCAGTAAGAAACGCGGCAGCGTTTCGTCGCAGAGTCGCGGCGCCCACAGGCGCCGGCCACGGAGCGAAGCGAGGGCCGGGCTCCACGCTGGCCCCGCTCCGCGGGGACTAAGCTGTGGGGAGTGTCGAGTTCCAAACTGCCCGTCTGGGCTGCACTCCTGGGTTCGGGCATCGCCGGAATGCTCGTCGCGGTGCAATCGCGTGTCAACGGGGGTCTGAGCCAGCAGATCGGCAACGGCTACGTGACGGCCGTCGTCTCCTTCGGATCGGGCCTTGTCGTGATGTGCATCGCCGTGCTCGTGTCGCGGCGCGCGAAGGCCGGCCTCGTGAGCCTGCGGGCCGAGGTGACGGCCGGCCGGCTCCCCCTGTGGACCCTGCTCGGCGGGGCCGCGGGCGCCGCCTTCGTACTAGGGCAGGGCCTCGTGGCGCCGCTCACGGGGCTCGCGCTCTTCACCGTGGGCATCGTCGCCGGCCAGGTGCTCGGCGGCCTGATCCTCGATCGAGCCGGCCTGGGCCCGGGCGGCCGCATCGATCCGACGCCCCCGAGGCTCGTCGGCACCGGCCTGGCGGTGCTCGCCGTCATCATCTCCGTCGGTCTGGATCTGGCCGTATCGCACGCGATGTGGCTCGTCGTCTTCCCGGTGCTCATCGGAGTGGGCGTCGCCGGGCAGTCGATGGTGAACGGACTGGTCCGGGCGGCCGCGCGGAGCGCCGTCACCTCCACGTTCGTGAACTTCGTCGTCGGCACCGCTGTTCTCGCGGTGATCGCGGTCGTGTCGGTGGCGAGCTCGGGTTGGCCGACGGAGTGGCCGACCTCCCCGCTCTACTACGTGGGCGGCATCATCGGCACCGTGTTCATCGCCGTGGCCGCCATGCTGGTGCGAGCGGCCGGTGTGCTGCTGCTGAGCATGTCGAACGTGGCGGGACAGTTGATCGCGTCGCTGCTGCTGGAAGCGGGGCTGCCGCTCGCCGGAGGGGTCTCGACCGCCATGGCGATCGGCACCGCCGTCGCGCTGGCCGCGGTGGTGATCGCGTCGCTGCCCGGGCGGGGATCGCGGGCCTGAAGACACGGCCGTAAGACACGAACCTGCGCGCTCGGAGCTCGCCGCTCGAAGCTCCCTGATCAGAGCTCGCTGAGGTGGCGCGACAGGTCGATGGGCTTGCGCGGTTTCGGGCGGCGCCCGCGTTCCTTCTCGGGAACGCCGCCGACGTAGATCCATCCGAGCAGATACTCGGGCTTCTCGAGCCCCAGCGCCTTGCGCACGGGCTTGCTGCGCGTCAGCGATCCGGTGCGCCAGATCGTGCCCCAGCCCGCCTCGTGCAGCAGAAGCCCGAGCGTGTGGGCGACGCCGCTCGCGACGGTCTCCTGCTCCCACACGGGGATCTTGTTCTTGCGCGGGCAGACGACGATCGCCAGCAGCAGGGGAGCCCGCTGCGCCTTCGCGATGTACTTGTCGCGGCCGCCGCCCTCGGCCTGAGCGAGCGCCTCGCCCAGCATCTCGCGGGCGTCGCCCCGAATGGAGATGATGCGCCAGGGGCGCAGCCCCGAGTGGTCGGCGATGCTCGACATCGCCGACACGAGCTCCTCGATCTCGCGCGGCGAGGGAGCCTCGTCGGTGACCTTCGAGTGGGAGCGGCGGATCCGCACGGCCTCGAGCGCGGGCCGACTCGCGGCGCGGTCACGGGGCTCGGGCTGCTGACTCATGGGGATCCTCCGCTCGTCCGGCGCTGCTCAGTGTACGCCGGAAGGCTGCTTCCCGCGCCGCCGCTCATCCTCGTCGGTGACCGGGCGGCGTGCCATGATCATCGCGAAGAGGGCGCCCGAGAGGTTGTGCCAGACCGAGAACACAGCGGCGGGGAGCGCGGCGAGCGGAGAGAAGTGGGCCGCCGCCAGGGACGCGGCGAGCCCGGAGTTCTGCATGCCGACCTCGACCGAGATCGCTCGGCGTTCGCGCTGCGTGAGTCGCATGCCCCAGGCGGCGAGGTACCCCAGCAGCAGCCCGAAGCCGTTGTGCAGCACGACCGCGATGAGGACCAGGAGGCCGGCCTCGACGATCTTGTCGGCGCTGCCGGCTACGACCGCGGCGACGATGAGCGCGATCGCGATCGTCGACAGCCACGGGAAAACCCCCTGGATCCGATCGATGACGCGACGCAGGAAGAGCCTGACGATGAGGCCGCCGATCACCGGCAGCAGCACCGTCTGCAGGATCGAAACCATCATCGGCTGGAAGGGCACGGCGAGGAAGGTGCCCGCCAGCCACAGCGTGAGCAGCGGCGTCATGAGCGGGGCGAGCAGAGTCGAGCAGGTCGTCACCGTGACGGAGAGCGCCGTGTCTCCGCGCGACAGGTAGGTGACGACGTTCGAGGCGGTGCCGCCGGGCGCGCACCCTACGAGGATCACGCCGGCCGCGAGCTCGGGCGGCAGTTGGAGCGCCAACGTGATGATCCACGCGAGCAGCGGCATGATGAGGTACTGCAGCACGACGCCGATGAGCACTATCCAGGGGCGCTTCGCGATGCGCGCGAAGTCGGGCAGCGTCAGCGTGAGTCCCATGCAGAACATGATCACGCCGAGCAGCCAGGGCACGGCGGGCCCGAGCGTCGACGAGGGGCCGGGAAGCGCGAAACCGATGATGCCGGCCACGATCACCATGAGCGGGAAGAGCGTGACTGCGATGCGGGCGGCGCGGTCGGTACTCGGCGCCGGCGCACCTCCCTCGCTGCGTGCGGGGGCTTCGGGCGCGGGGGAATCCGACGAACTCATGGAACAACTCTGCCACAGCTTCCGCGGCGGGCTTGACCTCGCCAGGGGCGCAGCCGTGCGACGCGCGACGCGCGGAACGAAGTCCCGACTTGCATCATCGGATGATATTCGTCAGACTTATGAGCGGTGCCGAGTTAGGTTACCCTCACCTGGATCGGACGTGAAGCCGGATACGGCTGGAGATGCGCTGACGCTCACGTCCCGAGTCTTCCTTCGAAGGAGTGCGTTTCGCATGTTTGCACGTCGGGGTCCGCGAGCGTCGCTCGCCGCACTACTGGTTTCCGCGCTGGTCGCCGGGGGAGCGCTGCTCGGCGGGACCGCGGCCTCGGCCGAGGAGCTCCCGGCCCCGCAGCGGACGACGGTCGCCGAGGGCTCCGGGACCGGGACAGAGGGCGGATCCGCGCCGGCCGATGCGCCGGCCGATCCGGTAGCGACCGATACACCGGCCGGTTCGGGTCAGGCCGACCCGGCCTTCACCGATCCCGGCGCGGCCGATTCCGAGCCGACCGCTGCGCCGCAACCCGAAGCCGCCGCCGCGGAGACTTCGACCCGGGCGCCTCAGCAGGCGCCCGCAGAGCCCGCGGATACGGAGCCCGCGCCGGCCGCCGAGCCCGCCGCCGAGCCCGCGCCCGAGGCCGCGGCCGCGGAGCTCCCCGCCGTCCTCGAAGCCGTGCGGGAGGGCGGCGGATCGCTCGCCTGGGGGTTCAAGGAGAGCTGGCGCAACTACCTCGCCTCGCCCTGGACCCAGGGCACCCAGACCCCGTACGGAGGCGCGACGCTCGACGCAGACGGCGTGGTGAGCTACCCCGAGTCGGCCGCCTCGACCTTCGACCCCGCGACCGGCGTCGGCGAGATCGCCTACACCGGGGGCGTGCTGTGGTCGAGCCCCGCGCACGGCTTCTCGATCGCGCTCCAGAACCCGCGCGTCGTCGTGGCCGCCGACGGCACCGCCACGGTCACCGCCGAGACCAGCACCGACGACACCGCGGGCGCCGCATCGGTGGCGCGCATCGCGGTCGCGGTGATCCCCGCGACCGGCGCTCCCGGGACCGCAGACGGCGCGCTCGCCTGGAGTGGCGTCGCGGCGAGCTTCGCCGCCTCGCTGGCGCCGAACGGGATCTCCCGCTACGCGGGCCAGGCCGCCGATCCGTTCGCCTTCTCGACCCCCGCCGCCGCGGAGCCGGAGCCCGAGCCGAAGCCGACCCCTCAGGTGCAGGTGTCGCAGGCCGACGGCTTCGACCCCGTGGGCGAGACCCGCGTCACGGTGACCGGCTCCGGCTTCCTGCCCGATCCTCCCGCGACCTCGGGCACCCGTCCGCCGCTCGCGGACAGGTTCACCGGCGTCTACGTGGCCTTCGGCTCGTACGCCGAGGTGTGGCAGCCGTCCGCCGGAGCGGCGCGGGAGACGCGCGGCAGCGTCGATCAGCGCTGGGCCGTGCCAGAGGAGAGCATGGCGGTGATCGGCGGCCCGGCGGCCGGCGCGATCGAGCTGCGCCCCGACGGCACCTTCGAGGCCGAGCTCACCGTGCGGCTGGACGAGGCGATGGCGGTCGCGGACGGCAGTTGGGGCATCGTGACCTACCCGGGCGGCGGCGCGAAGCACGCGCCGTTCGAGACCTTCACGCCGATCCGGTTCGCGGATCCGGATCCCGATCCCGAACCGACTCATCCGCAGCTCGCGGTGACGCCCTCGACCGGCCTCTCGAACGGCGACACGGTGACGGTGCGCGGCACCGGCTACAACCCGGCCCAGGCGATCTACGTGGCGACCTGCACCGACCGGCCGCTCGCCGAGGTCGACTTCGGGTTCATCAACGACGGCTGCACCGACGGCGCCCAGCTCGTGTGGGAGCACGGCAAGGGCCGCGGCGTCGAGTTCTCGGACGACGGCTCGTTCGAGCTGACCATGCCGCTCGTGCAGCGGGAGGGCTCGACGGCGCTGTACACGATCGCGAATCACACGGCGATGGGCGACCGCTCGCAGGACGCGAAGGCGGAGCTCGGCTTCGCCGCCGCCGGCCCCTCGGGCACGGCGACCGTCGCAGCGGCCGATGAGACGGGCCTGACCGTCGACGCGGCGCTCGCCGATCTCGACCCCGCCTCGCTGCCGAACGGGGTCTACGTCGGCCTCGTCGAGCGCGGCGGCGCCGACTCGGCGACGATGGACTCCATCGTCGGCGCGCAGTGGGTGCGGACGATCCCCGCCGACGGCGCGCTGACGCAGCGGATCGCGGCCGCGGCCGCAGAACTCGACCGTGCGAAGCAGTACGACGTGCTGGTGTGGCGCGGCCACACGAACCCGTCCGCCGAGACGAACGTGCTGGTGCTGCCGCTCGAGGTGACCGATGCGCAGTGGAACGCGGTGTTCCCCGACCAGACGCACCCCGCGGCCGATGCCGTGCTCGCCGAGGCCGGCGAGCGGGGGCTGACCGTCGAGTTCACGGGCAGCGGCTTCGCCCCCGAGGCGGCGCCCAACGGGCTGTACGTCGCCGTCGTCGAGGCCGGGGCGCAGGTGCGCACCGGCACGGAGGCGGAGATCGCGGCCGTCGACTACCTGCGCTCGGGCGACATCCGCGACGGATCCTTCGCGCACCGCCTGGTGGCATCGACCGACGAGCTCGACCGCACGAAGCGCTATGAGGCGCTCGTCTGGCGGGCGCACGGCCCGGCCACGGCTGACACGACGTTCCTGCGCGCATCGCTCGAGGTGACCGAGGAGCAGTGGAACGCGGTATTCGGGGTGACTCCCGGGCCGGATCCCGAACCCGCGGCGGGCAGCCTCGAATGGGGCGTGCGCAAGGAGTTCCGCGAGTACGTGCGCGGCCCCATCGCGCACGGCCGCATCGAGGTGCGGGAGCCCGCGACCGGCACCGACACCTTCCGCTTCCCCCAGATCGAGGGCGGCAGCTGGGACGAGCGCACGCAGACCGGCACGCTCGAGTTCGCGGGCGGCGTCAACTTCACCGGGCACGGCGGTCAGCTGGATCTCGACCTGCGCAACCCGGTGATCGTGGTCGAGAGCGCCTCGAAGGCGCTCCTGCGGGTGCCCTCGGGCGAGGAACTGCTCACGATCGCCACGATCGACCTGCGCTCCGCAGAGAAATCGACGCTGCAGGACGGCTCCGTGCGCTTCGCCGATGCCGACGCGACCCTGACTCGCGCGGGCGCGGAGGTCTACTTCGAGAGGTACCTGGCGCAGGACGACGAGCTGGATCCGATCACCTTCACCGCGGGCGGCGCGGCCGACGTGGATCCGGTCGATCCGTCCGAGCCGAAGCCCGAGCCGAAGCCGCAGCCGAAGCCGCCCGCGGAGCGCCCCGCACCCGTGCAGAACGGCGTGCAGGCGGCGGGATCGCTCGTGTGGAGCGTTTCGGGCGACTTCGCCGACTACACCACCAACCGGAGCCGCGCGGGCGGCCGCTCCGGCGGCGAGATCTCGACGAGCGGCGTCGGCGTCGGCGGGGGCGGCTACGTCTTCCCGCAGGCCGCGGGCGGCAGCTGGAACAGCGCCACCCAGACTGGCACGGTGCAGTACTCGGGGGTGGTCGCCTTCTCGGCGCACCGCGGCCAGATGCACGTCTCGGTGAGCAACCCGATCATCTCGGTGACCGGGCCGGGCAGCGCCACAATGAACGCGGGCGGCCACAGCTTCGGCCTGAACCTCGCGGCGGCGAGCAAGTCGGTCGGCGCGAACGGCGAGGTGAGCTGGAGCGGGGTGCCCGTCTCCGGCGGCTTCAGCGGTGGCGGCGGTGGCGGCGGAGGCGCCTTCGGGGCGGATCCGCTGACCTTCACCGTGGGCGCGCCGAGCGGCGTCGGCTACGGCTCGACCACCGTCAGTGCGAAGACCGAGAAGCGCACCGCGGCCGCGACGCCGCCCGCGACGACCGGGATCCGGGTGCTCACCCCCGCCGAGGACCTCGTGCCCGGCGGCGAGATCGAGTTCGAGGCCGCCGGCTACGAGCCGACGGAGCGCGACATCCTCGTGGTGCTCTACTCGGATCCGATCGTGCTCGACGAGGCGGCCGGTGCTGACGGCGACGGAGGGGTGCGCTGGATCGGCACCCTGCCCGAGGACCTCGCCCCCGGCACGCACACGATCACGCTCCAGGGCAGCATCGACACCGGCGCGGTGATCGAGGTGCTGGATCGGCAGGACGAGGATCGGGCTGAGAAGGCCGAGCAGACCGTCGCCGCCGCGGTCGAGGACGGTGCCGAGCCGATGGCCGCCGGCGTCGGGCCGACGGCGGGCAGCCCGGCCTGGGTGTGGTGGGCCGCGGCGGCCGGCCTGGTGCTGATCGCGGTCGCGATGAGCGGGCTCGTCGTGGCGCAGCGCCGGGGTGCCGGTGCGGGCGCCGGTGCGGCAGGTGCGGCTCAGGGCGGTCCGGGAGAATGAGGAGCATGCAGCAGCCGATGATCCGAAGCCTCGTCGTCGCGACCCTGATCGGGGTCGCGGCGACGGGAGCCGCCGCGACGAGCGCGACCGCGACGCCCCTCGAGCCCGCCGCGCCTCAGCACGCGGCCCCTCAGTCCGCAACCGCGCAGCCCGCGGGCTGCGCGGTGCAGTCGGCCGAGTTGCGCTGGGGCGTGAAGGAGAGCTTCCGCTCGTACATCAGCGGGTCGATCGCGAACGGCGAGTGGACCGTGAGCGACGACATGCGCTACGAGACGCCCGATTTCATCTGGGATCGGGCGCAGGGCGCTCTGTCGGACGCCCTCGACGAGGGGCGGGTCGGGTTCACCGGTGCGGTGCACTTCACCGGGCACGACGGCGCGATGCAGCTCGACCTGGCCGATCCCGCGATCGAATTCGCAGGTGATGACACCGCGTACCTCGTGCTCAACTTGGGAGCCACCGACACCGCGAACGCGGGCGGAGAGGCGACCGCGGCCGAGGTGCGCGCCGCGAAGATCGACCTGAGCGGCGCCGTGACGGCCGAGGGCGGCGACCTCGAGGTCGTCGCGGCCCCCGTGCGCCTCACCGCCGAGGGTGCCGAGGCCTTCAACGGCGAGTACGGCAGCTACGTGTCGGGCGAGGAGCTCGACCCCGTCAGCCTCACCGCGGCGACCGACTGCAGCTTCGAGGCGAGCACGGCCGAGGAGCCGGCGGCGCCCGCCGAGACTCCACACGCGGCCGAGACGGCCGAGCCGCAGACCGAGGCCGCGGAACCGGGCGTCCCGTGGGTGCCGATCGCCGTCGCCGGCGTCGCGCTGCTCGTGATCGGCGTCACCGCGGGCATGCTGATCGCCGGCCGCGGCAAGAAGGACAGCACGGAGGATCCCACCCCCTGAGCCGGCCCGTCAGGACCGCCGCGGCAGCACGATGCCCTGACCGGTGACGGGGTGCGGGATCACCTCGACCGGGGTGCGGTAGGCCTCGCTCACGATCTCCGCGGTGAGCACGCGATCCGGCGCATCGCAGGCCACGACGCGCCCGTCGCGCAGCAGCGCGATCCGGTCGGCATAGGCCCCTGCGAGGTTGAGGTCGTGCAGCACCACCAGCACGGCGTCGCCGGCCCGGGCGCGCTCGCGCGCGATCCCGAGCACCCCCTCCTGGTGACCGAGGTCGAGGGCGGCCGTGGGCTCGTCGAGCATGAGCACGCCCGTGCGGCCCGCCATGACGCGCGCGAAGCCGGAGCGGGCGCGCTCGCCGCCCGACAGCGACGGCACCCGGCGGTTGCCGAGGTGCGCGACGTCGGCCGCGCCGATCGCCTCCGAGATGGCCTCGTTGTCCTCGTCCTCGAGCGGCGTGCGCCGCCACGGCGCGCGTCCCATCTCGACCACCTGGTGCACGGTGAAGGGGAACATGAGCTGGTTGTCCTGCAGCAGCACGCTGCGGCGGCGCGAGAGCTCGCCGAGCGACCACTCCGAGATGGGGCGGCCGCCGAAGCGCACCGTTCCGCGATCCGGGGCGAGATCGCCCGAGAGCATGCTCATCAGCGTCGACTTGCCCGCCCCGTTCGGCCCGAGCAGCGCGAGTACCTCGCCCGCGCGCAGTTCGAGAGACACGGAGTCGAGCAGCACGCGCCCGCCGCGCTCCAGGTGCACGGCCTCGGCCGCGCACACGACCTCGCCGGGCGCGGGGCGCTCGGGCAGCCGGAAATGACGCGCGGCCATCAGCCCCAGCCTCCGCTCCGCTTGCGCGTGCGCCGCAGCAGCCAGAAGAAGAAGGGTCCGCCGACGAGCGCCGTGAGCATGCCGATCGGCATGTCGGCGTTCGGCACGATGGTGCGTGCGCCGAGGTCGGCGAGGGTCAGCAGCAGGCCACCGCCGAGCGCAGACGCGGTGACGAGCGGCAGGTGCGCCGGGCCGAGGATCATGCGCATGAGGTGCGGGATCACGAGCCCCACGAACGAGATGATGCCCGCGAAGGCGACGGCGGCGCCGGTCAGCAGCGCCACCACGAAGATCATGCCGATGCGCAGCAGCTCGACGTTGACGCCGAGGTGGCGGGCGTTGCGCTCGCCGAGCGATAGCAGGTCGAGCCGGCGGGCCGCGAAGTAGGCGGCGAGCAGGCCCACCGCGATCACGGGGGCGATGATCGCGACCTGCGACCAGCGACTGCCCGCGAGGCTGCCGAGCTGCCAGAAGACGATCTGCTCCCGCGACTGCGTGTCGCCGAGGAAGGTGAGCAGGGCGATGCCCGCGCCCGCGATCGCGTTCACCGCGATGCCGGTGAGCACCAGGGTCACCACCTCGGTGCGGCCATCGGCCCGGCTCATCGCGTACACCACGAGGGTGGCGGCGAGCCCGGCCGCGAAGGCGAACACCGCGGTCGTCCACTCGCCGAACACCGTGACGCCGAAGACGATCGCGAGACCCGCGCCCACCGCGGCTCCGGAGGAGATGCCGATCACGCCGGGCTCCGCGAGGGGGTTGCCGAAGATGGCCTGCATGAGCAGGCCGGCGACCGAGAGACCCGCCCCGATGAGCACCGCGATGGCGACGCGGGGAAAGCGCACGGACCACAGCGTCTGGTCTCCCATGGGATGACCGGGCAGGGGCAGCCAGTCGATGCCGACGCGGTGCAGCAGCGAGCCCAGCACCTCCTGCGGCGGGATCCCGAGCTGCCCGGTGCTGCCCGAGAGCACGATCGCGGCGACGAGCGCCACCGTGAGCGTCGCGAACAGAACGGCTTTGGTCGTCGCGCGACGGTCACGTGTCACGGACGAGGAGGGGGTCATACGAGCTCGGAAAACCTTTGCGTGGATCACACGGGGGAGCGCGGCTCGGCCGGTGCGAGAATGAGGTGGATCTTCGAAGTCCACTAATCATCATACCTAGCTTGGGTTAGGCTAAACCCCGGTATTCGTCGGGGGAAGAGCGGAAGAAGAGAGGTCGCGCCGCATGAGGATCGCATCGAGGCGGGGGATCGTCGCGCTCGCCCTCGTGACGCTGATCGGCCTCGGCGCGAGCGGCTGTCAGGCCGGGCCCGAGCGAGAGGGCGCCGCCGGGGCCGAAGCCGTCGAGCTGCCGCCGCTCAGCGAGGTCACCCCGCTCGACGACCCGACCTCCTACGAGGGGCCCACCACCGCGGTCGTCGGCGGACCGAGCATCCCCGTTCTCGCCGACGCTCCCGAACCCCGACTGCCCGTCACCGTCGTCTCGCACGACGGCTCGGGAGACACCGAGGTGACGGTCGAAGACAGCTCGCGCATCGTGCCGCTCTCGCTCAGCGGGTCCGTGGGGGAGCTGGTCTACGCATTCGGCATGGCGGACGACATCGTGGGCCGAGACGTCTCGACCGTCTTCCCTGGCTCCGACGACGTTCCGGTCGTCACGAAGGACGGTCACTCGATCGACGCCGAGGGGGTGCTCGCGCTCAACCCGAGCCTCATCATCACCGACGGCAGCATCGGCCCGACCGATGTGGTGCTGCAGCTGCGCGACGCGGGCATCCCCGTCGTCACCGTCGACCGCGCCGTCGACGCGGAGACCAGCTTCATCACCGCGCAGCAGGTCGCCGATGCGCTGGGTGTCGGGGAAGCGGCGCCCCCGCTCATCGACACCCTGCGCCGGGCGATCTCCGAGAAGGAGGCCGAGGTGCAGCAGATGCTGCCCGCTGATCCGGCCGATCTGCCCCGTGTCGCCTTCCTCTATGTGCGGGGCACCGCCGGCATCTTCTATCTCTTCGGCGAGGGCAGCGGCATCGATTCCCTCATCCGTTCGCTCGGTGCCGTCGACGTCGCCGCCGAGATCGGCTGGGAGGGCGAACGGCCGATGACCGAGGAGGCGTTGATCGCGATGGATCCCGACATCATCATCGTGATGTCGAAGGGGCTCGAGAGCGCGGGCGGCGTGGACGGCCTGATCCGGGCGCAGCCGAGCATCGGCCTCACCTCCGCGGGGCAGCACCGGCGCATCATCGATATCGACGACTCGGTGCTGTTCGCGGGTGGCACCCGCATCCCCGATGTCATCGACGGCCTCGCGCGCGCGATCTACGCACCCGATTCGCTGCAGGATCCCGCCGAAGCCGGATCCTGAGGATTCGCTCCGACCGCCCGGGGCGACGACTGCGAAACCGTCGCGTCGTCGGAGAACTGTCAGGATGCGGCAAGGTACGCTAAGGGGGAATCGCGGGGGAGCATCCCGGCGGCCGAAGGATTGGACGGGAGCAGGGGTGGCGCAGAAGACCGAGGGCACGACCGAGCCTCGTGGCGCGCGCCAGGACTACCCCGAAGACAGATTCGACCGCGTTCCCCGCAGCGGCCGGGTCGGAGCGCATCGTTTCACGGCCCAGCCCCGCTACGTCTCGCAGTACCTGATCGCCGCTCTGCTCGGTTTCGCGCTGCTCACGGCTGCGGGTATCGGCTTCGTGATCGCGATCGACAAGGCGGGCCAACTGCCGGGCGACCGTCCGAAGAGAACCTCGAGCACGGCCCAGACTCCGGACGCCGTGCTCGATCCCGAGGCGACCGTGGCCGTGCTCAACGGCACCGAGACCACCAACCTCGCGGCCGCACTCGATCAGATCATCACCCAGGAGCAGTGGGGCACGATCCTGTTCAGCGGCAGTGCCTCCGCGAGCGACGTGCAGATCTCAGCGGTCTTCTACAGCGATGAGGCGGACGCATCGGCCGCGGCGGGTCTCGCGGCCAAGCTCGGTGGCCTCTCGACCTACCAGGCCGACGAGTACCAGGAGTACGGATCGCAGCTCGTCGTGCTGCTGGGGGCCGACTATGCGGGGCCGGGGATCGAGGAAGCGAAGAACCTCGATGGCGCCGGGTCCGAGGAGCCCGCGGAGGGCGAACCCCAGATCGATCCGGAGACCGGATACGAGATCGATCCCGAAACCGGTCTGCTCATCGACCCCGGGACGGGCTGGCTGATCGACCCCGTCACCGGCTGGCCGGTGGACCCCGCTACCGGCATGGCCGTCGATCCCGCCACCCTGCCCGCTGAGTGACGCGACGGTCGCCGCGCCTTCGCGACGACGAATGATCGGGCTGCGTGTTCGCTGATCGCGAGCACCGCTGCTTGCACTCGACATGCTTGAGTGCCAAGATTGGTGTTAGCAGTCGATTCGGCTGAGTGCTAAAACATCCGTGCGTCGGTGCCTGCGCCGGCACGGAGCTGACCATCGGTAGAGACGTCCGGGAGGGGCGAAGTACATGGCAAAGATCATTGCGTTTGATGAGGAAGCGCGTCGTGGACTCGAGCGGGGTCTGAACACCCTCGCCGATACGGTTAAGGTGACGCTCGGCCCGCGCGGCCGCAACGTCGTGCTCGAGAAGAAGTGGGGCGCTCCCACCATCACCAACGACGGCGTCTCCATCGCCAAGGAGATCGAACTCGACGATCCGTACGAGAAGATCGGCGCCGAGCTCGTCAAGGAGGTCGCCAAGAAGACCGACGACGTCGCGGGCGACGGCACCACCACCGCCACCGTGCTCGCACAGGCGCTCGTGCGTGAGGGCCTCCGCAACGTTGCCGCCGGCAGCGACCCCATCGCCATCAAGAAGGGCATCGAGAAGGCCGTCGCCGCCGTCTCGGCGAAGCTCCTCGAGAACGCGAAGGAGATCGAGACCACTGAGCAGATCGCCGCCACCGCCTCGATCTCGGCCGCCGACGAGCAGATCGGTCAGCTCATCGCCGAGGCCATCGACAAGGTCGGCAAGGAGGGCGTCGTCACCGTCGAGGAGTCGAACACCTTCGGCACCGAGCTCGAGCTGACCGAGGGCATGCGCTTCGACAAGGGCTACCTCTCGGCCTACTTCGTCACCGACGCCGATCGCCAGGAGGCGGTCTTCGAGGATCCCTACATCCTCATCGTCAACAGCAAGGTTTCGAACATCAAGGACCTGCTCCCCGTCGTCGATCCCGTGATCCAGTCGGGCAAGCAGCTCCTCATCATCGCTGAGGACGTCGAGGGCGAGGCGCTCGCCACCCTCGTGCTCAACAAGATCCGCGGCATCTTCAAGTCGGCCGCCGTCAAGGCTCCCGGCTTCGGCGATCGCCGCAAGGCCATGCTGCAGGACATCGCGATCCTCACCGGCGGCACCGTCATCTCCGAGGAGGTCGGTCTCAAGCTCGAGAACGCGACCCTCGACATGCTCGGCACCGCGCGCAAGGTCATCATCACCAAGGACGAGACCACCATCGTCCAGGGCGGCGGCGAGGAAGAGCAGATCGCCGGCCGCGTGCAGCAGATCCGTCGCGAGATCGAGTCGACCGATAGCGACTACGACCGCGAGAAGCTGCAGGAGCGCCTCGCGAAGCTCGCCGGCGGCGTCGCCGTCATCAAGGCGGGCGCGGCCACCGAGGTCGAGCTCAAGGAGCGCAAGCACCGCATCGAGGACGCGGTGCGCAACGCGAAGGCCGCCGTCGACGAGGGCGTGCTGCCCGGCGGTGGTGTCGCGCTGATCCAGGCCGGCAAGGACGTCTTCGAGGGGCTCGGCCTCTCGGGCGACGAGGCCGTCGGCGCCAAGATCGTCAAGGCCGCCATCGAGGCGCCGCTGCGTCAGATCGCGCTCAACGCGGGCCTCGAGCCCGGCGTGGTCGCCGATCGTGTGGCGAGCCTGCCCCTCGGCCACGGCCTGAACGCCGCGACCGGCGAGTACGGCGACCTGGCCGAGCAGGGCATCCTCGATCCCGCCAAGGTGACCCGTTCGGCGCTGCAGAACGCCGCGTCGATCGCCGGCCTCTTCCTCACCACCGAGGCCGTCGTCGCCGACAAGCCCGAGCCGGCTGCCCCCGCGGCGGCTGATCCGGGCGCAGGCATGGACTTCTAAGTCCGAGTTCCTTTCGAACAGGGGTCGCACCTTTGGGTGCGGCCCCTGTTCTGCGTTTCCCCTTCGTCCCACTGCCCGCATTCTCTTCCCCTTCGCCCCGCTGCCCGGCGTCCCGCCACTCTGCCATCCCGCCTCCCGTCGCTCCGCCTGCTATCGAGATGACGCGTGCTGCCCCTGTTCGGTCGAGATCGGGGCAACACGCGTCATCTCGAGGAGGCTCACGGGTTTCCCGTCCCGAACGTGGGAAGGGTGCTTCGTCCACAGGCATGGGGCAACACGGTATCCCGCCTATTTCGGCCAGGGTGCTGTGGAGAACCGCGTTTCGGCGGGCGGAAGCCTGCAGGATGTGTGCATGCCCGGAGCCCTCGATCAACCGCATCCGTACGAACTGCCCGGCCGCGCCTTTCTTGTGGGTTCGGCGGTACAGAGCGACCTGAGCAGCAAACAGCTTCGTCATCCCCGGTTCGAAGCCCCCTATCGGGGCGTTCGGCGCCTTCGGCGTGACTCCGCGCATCCGAAGACCCTCCGCGAACGCGTCGCGCAGTCGGCGTCCGACTACTTGCCGTTGCTGCGGCTGTCGCGCGGCGAAGCGTTCAGCCACACGACGGCGCTCCACCTGCACGGTGCGCCCATCCGCACTCCGCCGGATCTGCACGTGTCGATTCCCCGTCCGCACGGACCTGCGCGCGGTGCGCTCGTCCACGGACATCATCACGGCACGGAGGTGGAACCGTGGCAGGTCCGAGTCGAGGGCACCGAGGGGATCGAGGGGGTCGAGGGGGTCTCATTCGCCTGTGTGCCTCCGGTGACCGCGCTCATCCAGTCGGCTCCGCTGCTGAGTTTCCGGGAGCAGGTCGTGGCGGCTGACCACCTGGTGAAACTCCGTGGTCGCGGTGCATGCCAGTGGTCGTTGGTCGGTCTCGAACAGCTTCTGGAGGCAGCGGAGGCTTCGAACGCGAGAGGTATCCGGAGACTGAGGGCGGCTTTGCGCGTGGCTCGGGTAGGGGCGGAGGCTCGTATGGAGAGCCTGCAGCACTTCGAACTCGCGAGAATGGGGATCGATGACTTGGAGCTGCAGGCCGAGGTCTATGACGCCGAGGGGCGCTGGATCGGCAGGTTCGATGCCGTCGATCGCGTGAGGAGGCTCGTCCTCGAATACGACGGCGAGCAGCATCGGCTCGACCGGAAGCAGTATCTGCGCGACCAGCGTCGGCTCGACCGGGCAAGAGATGCCGGCTACGAGGTGAAACGCACCCACCTCGAGGACTTCCAGCCCCGAGCGCTCGAACAGACGCGCGAAGAGATGTGCGCCTTCTTGCAGCGACGGCCCCGCCGGGTCGCACCGGGTCTCGCCGGGTACTTCGCCGAGCCCTACTAACGAACCGCGTTACCTCGCGCCGAGCTCGAGATGACTCATACGGCCATTATCGGGCTGAGATCGGGCCGAACGCGTCATCTCGATCGACTGCGGTGTGCGGGGAACGGTGCGCGCTCGGGTCGGGGCCCGCTCACTCCCAGCGGAAGAAGAGCGCCGCGATGCTCGCCCCCAGCACGGCGGAGACGCCCAGACTGATGAGGTGTGCGGTGTCGACCGCGGCACCCGCCCAGGCCGCCGACAGGGCCTCGACCCCGGCGCCGAACGGCAGCGCTTCGCCTGCGACGGCGAGCCATCCGGGCAGCGAGTCGCGCGACCCGAACATCCCGCCGAGCGCCCCGAGTCCCAGGAATCCGATGATCCCGAGCGCCACCGCCGCGTTCGGCGTGGGCGAGACCGACGCGACGACCATGCCGACTCCGTACATGGCGAGCATCGTGAGAAGCAGTGCGCCGAGCGCCGCCCAGGGGTGCACTGGCGGCCGTGCGCCGAAGAAGGCCGCCGCGACGCCGTAGGCGAGCGCGATCCCGAGGATCGCTTGCGCGAAGCTCACGGCGACCTGCGCGCCGAGTACCGCGAGCGGTGAGAGCGGCGTCGTGGCGAGTCGGCGCAGCACGCCGGTGCGCCGGTAGGTGGCGAGGAAGCTCGGCATGTTGGTGACCCCGATGAGCGTCGCGATCATGACGAAGACGAGGGGCAGCACGTACAGGTCGAGCACGCTGCGGCCGTTCGCGACGATCTCGGTCCCCGCGCCCGACGCCGAGGTGAGCAGGATGAGGATCGGCAGGCCGAACGGAACCACGAGCCCCGCCGTGTCACGCGCGGTCATCTTCGCCTCGCAGACGCAGAGCCGCAGCCAGGTGGCGACACCCGGCCGGTGCCGGGTGTGCACGGGAGTGTTGGCGCGGTCGAGAGTCATGCTGCTTCCTCCTCTTCGAGATGCTTGCCGGTGAGTGCGACGAAGGCCTCGTCGAGGTCGGCGGCCCGGGCCTGCTCGATGAGCGCCGCGGGCGTGCCTGTCGCGAGTATCCGCCCGGCATCGAGCAGAGCGACGCGGTCGCACAGCCGTTCGACCTCCTCCATGGCGTGGCTGACGAGCAGGATCGTGCATCCCTCGTCCCGCAGTCGCTCGACGGTCGTCCACATCTGACGCCGCGCTTTCGGATCGAGGCCCGTGGTGAGCTCGTCGAGGATCACGACGCGCGGGCGCCCGGCGAGCGCGAGCGCGATCGAGAGCCGCTGCTGCTGACCGCCCGAGAGCTGGTCGAACCGCACGCGCCGCTGCTCCTCGAGCCCGACGAGTCCGATCAGCTGCGCAGCCGGCCGGGGGTTCGGGTAGAAACCGCGGTACAGGTTGATCAGTTCGTCGACGGTGAGCGCGCCGTGCAGGGTCGCACTCTGCAACTGCACGCCGAGCAGGTGCCGCAGTGCGGCGCGGTCGCGCTGCGGGTCGAGGCCGAGCACCCGCACGGTGCCGCGGTCGTGCCGGCGGGGCTTGCGCAGGCCCGCGATCGCCTCGACCGTCGTGGTCTTGCCGGCCCCATTCGCACCGAGAAGCCCGAATATCTCGCCGTGCTCGACGCGCAGGCTGATGTCCTCGACGGCGACCTTCCGCCTGTACTGCTTGCGCAGCCCCTCGACGACGACCGCCGGGTCTGAAGCGCTCGCGCCGGTGCCAGCTGCCGCGCCGGTGCCGGCTGCGGCGCCGACCTCGCCGGCTGCCGCGGCCGCGCTGTCCCTCCGCGCCTCGGTCTCCGTGCTCGCTGCGTCGTGGTGCGTATCCATGCCCATCACGCTAGGTGCGGGGCGGTTGGATCACCCGTGCCTCCGGTCACCTCTTCGAACGTGACTTCCGGCACCTGCGCGACGCGGCGCGGACCCGTACGCTGGAAGCATGCGGCGCTTCAACCCCGAACTGTGGTCCGGGGTCGCGATGTTCGCGGTGATGCTGGTCGCAGCGGGCCCGGCGCTCTTCGGCGGGGCGCCGACGCGGATCCCGCATCCGGTCTGGGTGGGGCTGTTCATCGTGATGCTCCTCGCGCTGACGGCCGGGCTCTGGGGCGATGAGGATCTGCAGCGCCCCAGCTTCCGGGTGCACGGCTCGTTCGGGATCGCGGTTCTGGCGTCGTGGGCGCTCGTGCTGGGTGCGGGCGGTCGCGGGCTCGTCGCGATCCTGCTCGTGGTGACGGTCTCCGTCTGCCCGTACATCGCTCCGTTGCGGACGGGCTGGATGCTCATCGCGCTCAACCAGCTGGTGCTGATCGTGGCCTTCGTGCCGTGGAAGCCGCCGCCGGAGATGTTCGGGTCGGGTGCGGCCACGCGAGAGGCGATCACCGAGCTCTCGATGTTCGGCGTCTTCTATCTGCTGATCCAGGCGGCCTCGCTGCTGAGCTCGGCCGCGCTGCTGCGCGAGCAGCGGGCGCGCCGTGATCTGGCGGAGGCGCACGTCGAGCTGCAGGCCGCGTCGGCGCTGCTGGCGGAGTCGACGCGCACGGGCGAGCGGCTGCGTATCTCGCGCGAACTGCACGATCTGATCGGACACCAGCTGACCGTGCTGACCCTCGAGCTGGAGGCCGCCAAGCATCGTGCCCCAGCCGAGGCCGCGATCCCGCACATCGAGCGCGCCGACACCGTCGCGCGCGACCTGCTGTCGAGCGTGCGCGCGACCGTGGGGGAGCTGCGGAGCGGCAGCGGCGACCTGCGCGAGACGCTGCAGCGCGTGGTGGAGGATCTCGCCGAGCCCCGCGTCGTCCTCGAGGTGGACGAGGCGCTGGAGCTCGACGAGGAGCGCACCGTGCTGCTCGTGCGGGCGGTGCAGGAGATCGTCACCAATACGATCAGGCACGCGCACGCGCGTGAGTTGTGGATCGAGGTGCGCGCGACGGGCTCGGGGGTGCTGCTGCGCTCGCGCGATGACGGCTGGGGTGCGCGTGAGGTCGCGCTCGGCAACGGGCTGCAGGGACTGCGCGAGCGGTTCGAGGCGTACGGAGGGAGCGCGGTCTTCGACGGCGGCCGTCGCACTCGCGGGGACGGGGGATCCGATGGCCCGGGCGGCTTCAGTGTGACGGCCCGGCTGCCGACTGAGACGGGTGAGGGATCGCGGGACGCGGCCTCCGTGGCGGCTGTCGAGGAGCCGGACGCGGGAATCCGTGCGGCACCGGGTGCGGGGCCCGCCGCAGCCGCCGCGCCCGCGGAGCGGGGGCCGGCGTGACCCGAGTGGTGGTGGTCGACGATCAGGCGCTCGTGCGTCAGGGGATCCGTACGCTGCTCGAGATCGCCGGTGTCGAGGTCGCGGGCGAAGCGGGGGACGGCGGAGAGGCGCTGGCGGTGATCGGCGAGGTGCAGCCCGACGTGGTGCTGCTCGATCTGCGGATGCCGCATCGGGACGGGATCTGGGTGCTGCGGAGGCTTCGCGAGGCGGCGGCGGAGGATCCGGATCGAGATGTTCCCGTGCTCGTGCTCACCACCTTCGACGATGACCAGCTCGTGCTCGACGCTTTGCGTGCGGGGGCGAGGGGGTATCTGCTCAAGGACGTCACGCTCGAGCAGCTGACCCGCGCGGTCGAGACACTCGCGAGCGGCGGCACCCTCATCGCTCCGTCGGTCACCGATCGCCTGCTGCGCACCCTGCGTTCGGGGTCGGCGCCGGCCGACGCGCAGACGCCCCCGGTCGACCCGCTCACGGAGCGCGAGCTCGAGGTGCTGCGACTCATGGCCGAGGGGTACAGCAACCGGGAGATCTCGGACGCGCTCTTCCTCGCCGAAGGGACCGTGAAGAATCATGTCTCCGCGATCCTCACCAAGCTCGACGCGCGGGATCGCACGCGGGCCGTGCTGCGCGCGTTGCGCGAGGGTGTGCTCGGCTGAACCGCGCGAGCGATCGGGTGCGCGCCGAGTCGTCGCCCGGGAGCGGTGGCCGGGCCCGCAGTAAGCAGGGCCTCCGTGCTGAGACTACGCCTGCAGCCGCGGCACCGGCACGGTGTCGTCGGAGAGCGGCGGCGCCGGCAGGTCGACGCGGAACGTCGCTCCGCCGCCGGGCGTCTCGAACACGCCGACGGTGCCGCCGTGCGCATCGACGATCGACTTGACGATGGCCAGGCCGAGGCCCGAGCCGCCCGTCTCACGGTTGCGCGAGGTGTCGGCGCGCCAGAACCTTCCGAAGATCTTCTCGCGGATCTGCTCGGGGATGCCCTCGCCGTGGTCGACGATCTCGAAGCGCGACATCGGGGGCCTGCCCTCCGGGATCTCGGCCAGGGGCACGGCGGACACGACGACCTCGATGGGGCTGCCCTCCGGTGTGTGCCGCATGGCGTTGCCGATCAGGTTGGTCATGAGCTGGCGCACCTTGTGCTCGTCGCCGAGCACCTCGGGGGCTGTGGGATCCTCGATCACCTGCACCTCGCGGTCCTGCGCCTGGGCGCGCGCGTCGAGCGCGGCGTCCCGGGCGAGGCGGTTCAGCGGCAGGGGCGTGAGCTCCATGGGCCGGCGCTCGTCGAGGCGCGCGAGGGCGAGGAGATCCTCGACCAGCGAGGTCATGCGGATCGCCTCCTTCTCGATCCGCTCCATCGCCTGCCGCACCTGCTCGTCCTCCTGCAGCGCACCCATGCGGTACAGCTCCGCGTAGCCGCGGACCGAGACGAGCGGCGTGCGCAGCTCGTGGCTGGCGTCGCCGATGAAGCGGCGCATGCGCTCGATGGTGCGCGCCTGATCCTCGAGGGAGCCGTCGAGCCGGTCGAGCATGATGTTGAGCGACTCGCCGAGGTGCCCGACCTCGGTGTGCGGGCTCGACACCATGATGCGTTTCGAGTAGTCGCCGCGCGAGATCTCGAGGGCGGTCTGCTCCACCTCGGCGAGTGGGAGGAAGGTGGCGGTGACGAGCAGCCGGGTGAGGGCGGCACCGAGCAGGATCACCGCCACGCCGAACGCGGTGAAGATGACCACGTACTGAGTGAGCACCTGATCGACGAAGCTGGACATGGCGATGAGCAGGGTGCCCTTGACGGCGCCGTTCTGCACGATCGGTATCGTGATCGCCTGCCACTCGGTGCCGTCGGGGCTCGACATCGGCGTGAACCCGTCGCTGTTGATGCTGCCGGCCGGCGGCACCTCGGGGGTGGAGGACGACCTGTCGCCCCGGGCGTTGTCGTACTGCAGCGTGCCGTCGGGGCCGAGCAGCGCGACGTAGTACCTGCGGTTCGCATACAGGATGTCGTCGCGCCCGAGGTTGTTGACGTCGGCCTGCGGCGCCAGCGCCTCGGCTGGATCGCTGCGCAGCTGAACCAGCGTGTTCGACTGATTCAGCTCGAGCATCGGCCGCAGCACCGACAGGGTGCCGACGCCGGCCACGATGAGTCCCAGGAACAGGATGAACACCGTGACACCGGTGATCTTCGCGCGCAGTGAGACATCGGCCCAGCGATCGGCGAAGCGCGTCACGCTACTTCGTCTCGGTCTTCAGCATGTACCCGAAGCCGCGCTTGGTCTGGATCAGCGACTCCTCGGTGAGGGGGTCGAGCTTGCGGCGCAGGTACGAGATGTACGACTCGACGATGCCGGCGTCTCCGTTGAAGTCGTACTCCCAGACGTGGTCGAGGATCTGCGCCTTCGACAGCACGCGGTTGGCGTTCTGCATGAGGTAGCGCAGCAGCTTGAACTCGGTGGGGGAGAGCTCGACCGGGGTGCCCGCGACCGAGACCTCGTGGGTGTCCTGGTCCATCGTGATCGGGCCGACGGCGAGCACCGAGTCCTCGTCCTCCTGAATGGTGCGGCGCAGCACGGCCTTGATGCGGGCGATGATCTCGTCGAGGCTGAACGGCTTCGTGACGTAATCGTCTCCGCCGACGGTGAGGCCCTCGACCTTGTCCTCGGTATCGTCCTTCGCGGTGAGGAAGATGATGGGGGCCGTGTAACCGGCGGATCGCAGCCGCTTGGTCACGCTGAAGCCGTTCATATCGGGCAGCATGACGTCGAGCACGATGAGGTCGGGCTCTTCTTCGAGAACGGCGGAGATGGTCTGCGCGCCGTTGCCGACCGCGCGCACTCCGAAGCCGGCGAATCGCAGGCTCGTGCTGAGCAGCTCGCGGATGCTGGGTTCGTCATCGACGATGAGGATCCGGGGTCCCTTGTTCTGCGTAGTCATGCTTCCAGTCTCTGGAAGATTGCTATGAAGTAGCTGGAAATGTGTCGGTGGGGATCGTTAACCCGTTCGCTGCCCGGAAGGGCCCTGCACGTTCGCGATCCACGCCGCTCGGTCGCCGGCGCCCACCAGGCTCGTGCCGCTCACGATCCAGTCCGCTCCGTGATCCACGAGCCGCGCGGCGCGCTCTTCCGTCACGCTGCCGTCGACGCCCACGGGACCGAACCCGAGGCGCGAAGCCTCGGCGACGAGGTCGTAGCTCGCGGGATCGAACGCGGAGCCGGCGTGGCCCGGGCGGATGGTCATGACCAGTGCCCCCGAGGCGAGCGGATCCTCCTCCTCAGCGGCCGCGCGAAGCTCGTCGAAGCTCGAGACGGCGGCGACGGGGAGGGCGCCGTGCCTTCGAATGAGGCTGAAGCACTCGCGCCAGTGCGGTTCGCTCACGTGCACGGCCACTGCGTCGCAGAACTCCGCCCACTCGGCGATCGCGGGCCGGGGATCGCGGTGCATGAGGTGCGCCTCCGCCGCCGCTCCCGCCCCGAGCCGGCGTGCCTCCGCCGGGGTGAAGCCTCCCGCGGGGCCGATGGTGCCGTCGGCGTGGTCCCAGTGGAAGCGGGTCAGGCCGTCGTCGATGAGGCGGCGGGAGACGCTCTCCAGCTCGGGCGGGGCGACCGACCAGAGCGACGCGGCGACGCGGATCACAGGGCCGCCCTCATGCGTTCGACCCGGTCTGCTCGGCCACGGCGATCGCGGCCTCGGCCAGCTCGGCGTCGACGACGAGCTCGGAGATGAGCCCGGACCGGGCCAGTGCGACGACGGCGGTGGCCTTCTCCGTTCCGGCAGCCACGGCGATGACCCGGGGGATGGCGCGCAGCCGCTCGGTGGTCACGGCGATGCAGCGCTTGGCGAAGTCGGACGCGACCTCGCCGCCGTCCCGGTCGAGCAGGGTGACGCCGATCTCGGCGACCGCTCCCTGCGCCAGGAGCTCCTGCCTGGCCTCGGGCGAGAGCGAGTTGTAGAGCTGCGACGACGGCGGGTTCCACGATCCCACTGCCATGACGGCGGTGGTGACATCGCGGTGGTGATCGAGTACGCGCGCGATGTCCGACTGGCGCCTGAAGACCTCCGCGGTCTCCTCGTCGTCGGCGACGAGCGGGGCGAAGAGCGGGAGCATGTCGCCTCCGGAGTGGTTGCCGATCCGGCGCACGACCTCGACGGGGGAGAGATGGCGCGTCATCTCCGTGGCACCCGTCATCTGCACCACCGAGACCTGGGGGAGCGACTCGATCGCCTCGGCGGTGGATCCGAGCGCTCGGCCCCACCCCATGCCGAGTGTCTCGCCGTCGCGCAGGGTGGTGCTCAGCAGCCTCGCGGCCTCGCGGCCCACGGTGCCGCGCACCTCGTCGAGAGTGCCGAACGCCGAGACGGCGGTGACCCGCTCGAGGCCGAGCACTTCGCCCGCCCGCTCGGAGAGGGCCTCGTCGAGCATCCCGCCGTCGTCGATGCTGATGGTCACGATCCCCTCGTTGAGCGCAAGATCGAGCAGGCGCGCGACCTTGAAGCGGGAGACGCCGAGGCTCTCGGAGATCTGCACCTTGCTGCGGTCGTCGAGGTAGAAGAGCCGCGCGACCCGTGCGGCGAGAGCGCGGTCGGCGGCCGAAACGGCTTCGGTGGGGGATCGCTTCGGCATGGGATCCTCTCTGATCGGCAGCTTGCATGCGCGGGGGTGTTCGCTCTATTATCCATGTATCACAGATGAGCGCGCAAGGTGCTCAAATGAGCGCTTGTGCAAGGAGGCATTCGAATGAAGCGGAGAATTCCGAACGAGGTCGGCATCGCGGTCGTCGTCCTGCTGGTCGCCGCGGTGCTGGCGATCATCTCGCCGACGTTCCGCACGATGTCCAACCTCGAGGTGCTGCTGCTGAACGGCGCCGTCGTCGCCTTCCTCGCGCTGGGCCAGACCTTCGTGCTGCTCACAGGCGGCATCGACCTCTCGACGGGCTCGAACATCGCGCTCACCGGCATCACGGCGGCGCTGCTGATGCAATCGGGGCTGCCGTGGTGGGCGGCCGCGCTGTCGGCGATCCTGCTGGGCCTCGCAGTGGGTGTCTTCAACGGAGCAGCGGTCTACTACCTCAAACTTCCTCCCTTCATCGTGACGTTCTCCACGAACGGCATCGCGCTGAGCATCCCACTGATCCTCACCGGCGCGAGCTCGGTGAACGTGGCCGATCCGATGTTCGCGATCGTCGGCCGCGGCTCGATCTTCGGCATTCCGATGCCGATCCTCCTGGTCGCCCTCGCCGCGATCATCTTCAGCGTGCTGCTGCGGTACACCTCGACCGGCGTGCACCTCTACGCCGTCGGCGGCAACGCCGAGACGAGCCGGCTGGCCGGCGTGCGCAGCGGCGGCATCATCATGTTCGCCTATGCGATCAGCGGCCTGTGCGCTGCGATGGGCGGCATCATCGTGACGAGCCGTCTCATGGTGGGTTACCCCAGCGCGGGCTCGGGCAACGAGCTCTTCTACTCCATCGCTGCGGCGGTCGTGGGCGGTGTCAGCCTGTTCGGCGGTGTCGGCACGGTGGTCGGCGCGCTGCTGGGAGCCGTGCTCATCGCGACCGTCTCCAACGGCATGAACGTGATCGGCGTCGAGAGCTACTGGCAGCCCCTCGTGATCGGCGTCATCATCCTCATCGGCGTCATCATCGACACCCATCGCCGCAGCATTTCGATCGGCACGCTGTTCAGCCGGATGCTGCGAGGCAACCCCGGGCAGCGGCCCGTGACGACCACGACCGCCTCCTCCTGACCCCATACCCGAAGTACTCATCCAGATCTAGGAGAAATCATGCGACACAAGACACTGCTCGCCGGTGCGGGTGCAGCGCTGCTGCTGCTTCTCACCGGTTGCGGCGCCGTCGATACCGGCACCAACACCGGCGGCGACGCCACTCCGGCCGCCGATGTGCGACCCGAGTCCTGCGACTCGGAGAACCCGTTCATCGCGGTTGCACTGCCCAACCTCACCAACCCCTATTACGTGGCCATGAAGGCCGGCTTCGAAGCCGCGGGTGAGGAAGCGGGCTTCGACGTCCAGGTGCAGATCGCGAACGACGACGATGCCGAGCAGCTGTCGCAGGTGCAGGCCATGCTGCAGCAGAAGCCCTGCGCGCTCGCGCTGAACGCGGTCAAGTCCGAGCCGGGCGCCGCGATCGTCTCCGCGGCGAACAAGGCGGGGGTGCCGGTGTTCACGGTCAACGTGGGCGTCGATCCCGAAGCTCTGAAGTCCCAGGGCGCGTCGATCGTGCAGTACCTCGGCGCCGACAACTTCGCCGGCGGCAAGCAGGCCGGCGAGCAGGTCATCGCCGATTTCGGCGCCGACGCGGAGCTCAAGATCGGTTTCGTGACCGAGCCCGACGAGACTCCCACCGTCACCCGCGACAAGGGCTTCAGCGAGGCCATCGCGGCGAACCCCAACGCCGAGGTGGTCGCCACCGTCGACGGCAACGTGAAGCCCGATGACAGCCTCAAGGCCACCACGGAGATGCTCTCGGGCAACCCCGACATCAACGTGATCTTCGCGAGCACCGGCCCCGCCACCTACGGCGCGCTGCAGGCGCTCGGCGCCAGCAGCGATGTGAAGGTCTACGGCTTCTGCGCCTCCGAGGTCAAGCTCGACGGCCCCTACGCCGGCTGCGTCGCTCAGGAGCCCGAGGTCTACGGCAGTCAGGTGATCGAGCAGATCAGCGGCTGGATCGACGGCGAAGAGCCCGAGGCCGAGATTCTGCTCCCGCTGAAGATGTTCGGCCCGGGTGAAACCCCGGCACCGGGAGAGGTCGGCTGACCATGAACGCGACAGGGACCGAGATGTCCGGCCGTGGCGCCGGGCTGCAGGTCGATGGAATCGTCAAGAGCTACGGCGGCACGACCGTGCTGCACGGCATCTCGGTCACTGTCGCCCCCGGCGAGGTCGTCGGCCTCGTCGGACACAACGGAGCGGGCAAGTCGACGCTGATGAAGTGCATCTCCGGGGCGGCCAAGGCCGACTCGGGGAGCGTGACCGTCGATGGCGAGGCGGTACGGCTCGGCGACCCGACGGCCTCGATCGAGGCGGGGATCGCGACCGTCTACCAGGAGCTTTCGCTCCTCCCCAACCTCACGGTGATGGAGAACGTCTTCCTCGGGCGCGAGAAGAAGCGCGGCGGTCTGCTCTCGAAGGAGTCCATGCGGCAGGTCAGCAGGGAACTCATCGAGGAGTTCGAGCTCGGGATCGATCCCGACACCCCGGTGAGCGAGATCCCCGTCGCGATCCGACAGCTGCTCGAGGTCGCCATCCGCACCCATCGCAACGCGCGCTACTTGCTGCTCGATGAGCCCACCACATCGCTCGAGGGCAATCAGGTCGCGCGCTTCCTCGACACCGTCAAATCACTCGCCGCGCGCGGCTTCGGCATCGTGCTGGTGAACCACAAGCTCGAAGAGCTGTACGAGGTCTGCTCCCGAGTGGTCGCCCTCGTCGACGGCGAGGTGCGGATCGACGCGAAGGTCGGCGAGGTCGGCCGCGACGAGGTGGTGGCGGCGATCGCGGGCGAGGACATCGACGTATCGACGCTCGGGCACAAGCCGCATGCTCCCGCGCCGAGCGACGCCAAGGTCACCGTCGAGGCCAGAGGGCTCACGACCCGCACCCTGCGCGACGTGAATCTGCGCGCGTACGAGGGCCGCATCCTCGGCATCTACGGGCTGGTCGGCGCCGGGCGCACCGAGACCCTCCGCGCGATCGCGGGCATCGATCGGATCGAAGGAGGCGAGCTGATCGTCGACGGCGCGAAGCGGCACCCCAGGTCGCCTTCGGAGGCGTCGAAGCTCGGGATCGCCTACGTCACGGAGGAGCGCAAGCAGGACGGGATCGTTCCGCAGCTCGACTCGACCCTGAACCTCATGCTCCCGGTCCTCTCCACCGTCTCGACGGCCGGCTTCCTGCGCCGACGGGCCATGCACCGCCGCGCCGACGAGCTGATGAACGTGATGCGCGTGCGCGGCAACCGCCAGGCGCCGGTGGAACGGCTCTCCGGAGGCAACCAGCAGAAGGTCATCCTCGCTCGGGCGCTCGCCCAGAAGCCCAAGATCCTGCTGCTCGACGAGCCGACCAAGGGCGTCGATCTGGGCGTCAAGGCCGAGATACACCGGCTGATCAGATCCCTCGCGCACGACGAGGGCCTCACCGTCATCCTCGTCTCGAGCGAGGAGGAGGAGGTCGCGGATGTCGCAGACGACGTCATGGTCATGAGCGGCGGCCACGCCGACGGCGAGTACGTCGCCGACGACGACCGCACCCCTCACGCGCTGCGGCGCATCGCCTGGGCGGCCGCGTAGGCCGGGTCGGTCCCGCCCCTACCTTCCGCGCTCCGCCGCGGGCCCGCAATCCCACTCGAACCACTCAAGAACTGGAAGCCACGACATGTCCCTCGACGCCCGACTCCTCGAAGCCGCCCGCAAGACGATCACCGATGAGGCGGCGGCCGTCGCAGCCGCCGCCGAGCAGCTCGATGAGAGCTTCCTCTCGGTGTTCGAGCAGCTGATGGCCTGCACCGGGAAGGTCTTCGTCGTCGGCTCGGGCACCTCGGGCGCGATCGCGCGGCGCATGGCGCACCTGCTCAGCGTCTGCGGCACCCCGGCGGCCTACCTGGCGCCCATGGACGCGCTCCACGGCACCATGGGGGTGCTCGCCCCCGGCGACATCATGATGACGCTGTCGAAGGGCGGCGAGACCACGGAGATCAACGACCTCATCGAGCTCGCCAAGCGCCGCGACGTGAAGATCGTCGCCATCACCTCCAACCCAGAGTCGACCATGGCCGGCCTCGCCGACACGGTCGTCGTGCTGCACAACCGGGAGGGGGCTGATCCCGGCAACGTCATCGCGATGGGCTCGACGCTCGTCACGGCTGTCTGGGGCGATGCGCTCGCGATCCTGCTCATGCGGCAGCGCGGGTACACCTGGGAGCAGATGCTCGAGACGCACCCGGGCGGCGCGGTCGGGAAGTCGCACACGCGACCGAGCGCTCTGGACCCGATTCGGTAGTCTCGAGCCCAATCGGATCGGATCCAGGAGAACACGCATGGCCATCGTCGCCGGAGTCGACGCGTCGACCCAATCGAGCACCGTCGAACTGCGCGACGCCGACAGCGGGGCGCTGCTGGGCGGCGGCCGCGCGCTGCACCCGCTGACCTATCCTCCGGTGAGCGAGCAGCGGCCCGAGGCGTGGTGGGAGGCCTTCACCTCGGCGCTCCGCGCGGCTGCGACCGAGGCCGGCATCGCGATCTCCGATATCGATGCGATCAGCGTCGCGGGCCAGTGCCACGGCCTCGTCATGCTCGATGCAGACGGCAGGCCGCTGCGCGCCGCGAAGCTCTGGAACGATACGACCTCCGCCCCGCAATCCGAGCGCGTGGTCGCTGAGCTGGGCGGAGACGCCTGGGCGGAGGCGGTCGGATCGGTGCCCATCGCCGCCTTCACGATCTCGAAGCTGGCGTGGATGGCTGAGCACGAGCCCGAGGTGCTGGCTCGCACGGCGCGGATCATGCAGCCTCACGACTACCTCACCTTCCGCCTCACCGGTCGCGCGGTCACGGATCGCTCGGAAGCCTCCGGCACGGGGTACTACGCCGCGCACGAGGGGCGCTGGCGCCTCGATCTGCTCGACCGCTTCGTGGCGCCGCGCGATTGGGCGCCGATGCTCTCGACAGTGCTCGGACCGGACGAACCGGCCGGGCGCGTCTGCGCGGCCGCGGCGGAGGAACTCGGTCTGCGCAGAGACGCGATCGTCGGCGCCGGCGGCGGCGACCAGCATCTCGGGGCCGTGGGCCTGGGGCTGCGGGATGGCGACGTGGCATACAGCATCGGCACCTCGGGTGTCGTGATGACCATGAACGAGCAGCCGGTGTTCGACGGCAGCGGGATCGTGACCGGCGTTGCGAACGCCGTGGGCGGGTACCTGCCGCTGGCCTGCACGCTCAACTCGACCAAGGTCACCGACTGGGCCGCGCGCACGCTCGGCGTCGGTATCGAGGAACTCGGAGAGATGGCGCTCAGCGTCGACGCCGAGGGGGCGCCGCCGGCGGGCAGGCCGGTGTTCGCTGCGTACCTCGACGGGGAACGGACACCCAACAGGCCGCTGGCGACGGGGACGATCGCCGGCCTGACCACCGCGACGAGCCGCGAGGAGATCGCGCGGGCGGCCTTCGAGGGGGTGCTGTTCGGCATGCTGAACGCACACGAGCACCTGCAGACCGTGGGCGCCGACGCCGACGGCGAGGTCATGGTCATGGGCGGCGGTGCGAGAGGGATCGCCTACCGCCAGATCCTCGCCGACCTTCTCGGGCGACCGGTGGTGGTGCGCGACGTGGACGAGTCGACGGCGCGCGGGGCCGCGATCCAGGCAGCCGCGGTGCTGCGCGGCCGACCGGTGGCGGAGCTCGCGGAGGAACTGCGGCCGGACGCCCTCGTGGCGACCGAGCCTCGAGATTCGGACTACACGGCGGTTCGCGAGCGTTATCGGACGCTCGCGGAGTGGACTGGAACGGACCGCGCCGACGACGCAATTGGAGGGGTCAGATGAACACGCGCCGCATTCGATGGTACGCCGACTCGGCGAATGAGGGCGAGGTGCTGCGACTGCTCGACGAGGGGCTCGTGTGCGGCGTGACGACCAATCCCGAGATCCTGCGCGCGGACGGCGTGACGCTCGGGCGCCTGCCCGAGCTCGCGCGCAGCTGGGTGGGGCACGGAGCCGAGGAGGTGTTCTTCCAGACCTGGGGGAGCACCGCCGACGAGATGGTCGAGCATGCCCGGGAGCTGCTCGGGATATCGCCCCGGGTGTGCATCAAGGCCCCGGCGACCGAGGCCGGGTTCTCGGCAGCCGCGCGACTGGTGAAGGAGGGGGCCACGGTTCTCGTGACCGCCGTGTACAACCCGGTGCAGGCGCTGGCAGCCGCGTCCGTCGGAGCTCGGTACATCGCACCGTACCTCGGGCGGCTCGATGACGCCGGCTACGACGGCGCGGGCATCATCGAGACGATGGCCATCGCGGTCGCCGGAACCGGCACCGAGGTGCTCGCGGCGAGCCTGCGCTCTCCCGACCGCATCCTCGACCTCGCCCAGTGCGGCGTGAACGCCTTCACCGCCAAGCCCGCCGTGCTGCGTCAGGCGCTCCGAGCAGAGGCGTCGGACGCATCGGCCCGCGCCTTCGAGGAGGCCATGGAGAGCGTCGTCGACTAGAGCTCGGGGATTAGAGCTCGGGGGCGTCGAGGATCGTGTAGCTGTATCCCTGCTCGGCGAGGAAGCGCTGACGGTTCTGCGCGAAATCCTGGTCGACCGTGTCGCGGGCGATCAGAGTGTAGAACGACGCGGTCAGGGGAAGGGCTTCGCCCTCATCGTCGGCGACGTGTGCGTCGCCGCGGGCGGCGGTGCCGCTTCGCGCCACCGTTTCCGCCCGCGCCCTTGACTTGGGGCGCAGCAGTCGGCCGAGGCGCTGCGCCTCCTCCTGACGTGAGCCGAAGGAACCCGAGATCTGGATCGCCACCGATGCGTCGGGGAGATCCACCGAGAAGTTCGCGACCTTCGACACGACCAGGATGCGCTCCTCCCCGTCGCGGAACGCCTGGAACAGCTGCTCGCGCTCGTCGACAGGCGTCTGTCCGGTGATCAGCGGCGCGTCGAGCGCCTCCGCCATCGCTTCCAGCTGGTCGATGTACTGCCCGATCACGAGCACGCTCTCGCCCGGATGCTTCTCGATGATCCTCTGCGCGATGCGCTGCTTCTCGGGCGTCGACGATGCGATGCGATAGCGATCCTGATCCTCGGCCACCGCGTAGTCCATGCGCTCCGACTCGGGGAGATCGACCCGCACCTCGAAGCACGCCGCAGGCGCGATGAAGCCCTGCGCCTCGATGTCCTTCCAAGCGGCGTCGTAGCGCTTCGGGCCGATCAGGCTGAACACGTCGCCCTCGCGGCTGTCCTCGCGCACGAGGGTCGCGGTGAGGCCGAGGCGGCGGCGCGCCTGCAGGTCGGCGGTGAGCTTGAACACCGGCGCGGGCAGCAGGTGCACCTCGTCGTAGACGATCACGCCCCAGTCCTGGGCGTCGAGCAGCGAGAGGTGCTGGTACTCGCCCTTCCGGCGGCTCGTCAGGATCTGATAGGTGGCGATGGTGACCGGCTTGATCTCCTTCACCTGACCGGAGTACTCGCCGATCTCCTCCTCGGTGAGCGAGGTGCGGCGCAGCAGCTCGTCGCGCCACTGACGGGCCGAGACGGCGTTGGTGACGAGGATCAGCGCCTTCGCACCGACCGCGGCCATCGCCGCGGCGCCCACGATCGTCTTCCCGGCGCCGCAGGGGAGCACGACGACCCCCGACCCTCCGCGCTGGAAGGCATCGACGGCCTTCGCCTGGTAATCGCGGAGCTGCCACCCCTGCTGCTCGAGGTCGATGTCGTAGGGATCGCCGGGCGTGTAACCGGCGAGATCTTCGGCGGGCCACCCGCGCGCCACGAGCTGCTGCTTGAGCTCGCCGCGCGCCCAGGGCTCGAGCGGGTAGGTGCGCTCGTCGATGCGGTTGCCGAGCAGGGGGGCGATCTTCTTCGCGCTCGTGACCTCCCGCAGGATCGCGGGGTCGTCGGAGCGGAGCACGAGCTGGGGCGCGGCGCTGCCGTCGTCCTGCGGGTCGCATACCCCCTCCAACCGCTCGATCGTGAGGCGACCGTACCGTCGCATCGTGTCTTCGATCTCGCTCGCCACTCCGGTCGGCACCGGGAACTTGGCGTAGCGGTTCAGAGTGCCGAGGATCTCCTCGGCGGTGTGGCCGGCGGCGCGCGCGTTCCACAGCCCGAGCCTGGTGACCCGGTAGGTGTGGATGTGCTCGGGCGCGCGCTCCAGCTCGGCGAAGACGGCGAGCTCGTGGCGGGCGTCCTCGGCATCGGGGTGCGCGACCTCCAGGAGCACGGTGTGGTCGCTCTGCACGATAAGGGGGCCGAGAGTCATAGCTGTCGAGTTTACGCGGCGCCGCTTGGAACCTGCCCCGCCGCGGCCCCGTTGGATCGCGGAGTCCTGATCTGCTGTTTCGAGCACGGTGGATCCAGCAGTTCGGAACTCCTCGTTTCGAGGTGGCGGAGCGGGCGGGCGGCGGGGCGCGGCGCGCAGGCGGATCAGGCCGGGTCGACCGCGGTGATGGTGCTGATCGGCAGCGTGCGCTCCACACCCGCGGCCTGATCGCTCGCCCGGAGCCTGCCCGCCGTGACCGACACCGGCAGCAGGGTGAAGGTGTGGCTCCGCCCGCGCGCCTCCGCGGTGACGCGCACGGGGCTGCGATCCCGGATCGCGAGTTCGAGCCGCCGCGTGAAGTCGCCCGTGCCCGGTTCCGAACGAGCCGCTGCGAAGACCCGGTCCACAAGCGCGGCGAGGGGCTCCGGCAGGCCGTCCTCGAAGCGCTCAGCAGCGGAGGGGGCGGGCGGCTCGAAGACAGCCTCGGGGGCGCCGTCCGATCCCGATCCTTCCCCTGCGCGCTCGAGGGAGGGGCCCTCGGAGGCGGCTCCGAGGGTGCGTGAGGCGCCGCGCCTGCCCGTCGCGGGGTAGCGGGCATCGCCGAGAGCCGCGAGCACGTGGTCGATGCGCAGGCGGGAGAAGAGGACTGTCGAGCCGGGAACCTCGGATCGGGCGGATGCGGGATCCCCCGGGGCGGGGCGATGCAGCTGCAGGTGCTGCAGCGCCCGGTCCACGAGCAGGGTCCCGGCCAGGTCGGGGCGTGCGACCACGAGGCGGGTGCGGCCCTCGTCGCCGTCGTTCTCCTCGACGAGGATGCTGCCCAGCCGCTCGGTCAGGGAGGTCAGCAGGTAGTCGAGAGGCTGCGGAATGCCGGTCGACGAGAGCCGCTCGAAGGCTTCCCTGGCCTCGGCCGCGGTGCGCCCCCGCTCGAGGGTCGATGTCATCCGCGCCTCGGTGATGCGCCGCGTCGAAGCCACCCCCACGTGCTCGGGGACGGTGAGGGACGCGATGATCGCCTCATCATCGGGCGAGAGCGGGCCGGGGACGATCACGCTGAGGTCGGGCTGCACGTACACGCCGGGGGAGACGCCCGGGAACAGCCGCTCGACCGCGGAGAGAGCCGCTTCGAACTCGCCGTCGAGCAGCATCAGACCGACGTCGCTGAGGCGTCCCCGCGCGGTGAGGCCCAAGTGCTCGAGGTCGTCGACGAAGGATCGAGACGCGGCGAACTCCGCTTCGGGGAGCAGCGGGAATCTGCTCGGGAGCGCCGCAGCTGCCCCGGCGAGATCAGCCCCGTCGCGGTGCTGCAGCGAGGCGCGCAGCGGGGGCGCCATCGCCGCGAGTGCGGCCTCCGCGAGGACCAGCCATCGACGGGTATGCGAAGACCCCAGCCAGTCGCGCGCACCGGCAGCCGGAATCAGCGCGGCCTCGGAGATCGCGGTCCTGGTGAGGCCGGCCCGGCCGAGAGCCGTGAGCGTGCGGGAGAGATCGGCGACATCGACGCTCGTTGCCTCCGATAGGGCGCGCACCGCCGCCACGGCGACCGTGCCGCTGCGGTTGAGGCGGCCCGGTCGCTCCTGCAGCGCACGCAGACACTCCGCGGCCTGCGCCACGGCGGTGAGAGCCTCGGCGTACCAGGATCCGTCGCGGTCGGAAGCCGCGCCGTCGGTGCCCGTGGCCGCGTCAGCAGCGCGGTCCGCGGCCGACGCATGGGAGATGCTCGAATCCTCTGAAACGGTCGCGGGATCGGAGAGAGCTTCGGGATCGATGCCCACGTCCCGGAGCGCGTCGCGCAGCACGGCCTCGACCTCCGGCAGCGTCACGGGATCCTTGTCGTCGCCCTGCCCATCGTGCCGTTCGACCCCGAGCAGCCCGAGATCGGTCATCTCGGCGACCTCGGCGGATCCGGCGAGGAGATCGGGCCGCAGCAGCGCCACGAGGTGCGGACGGTCGAGATCCGCCAGCGTGCGCGCGATCGACTCCGGCCGCAGCAGCTCGGTCGCGAGGCCGATCGGATCGAGCACGTTCGCCGGGGACTGCACGCGCCTGCGGCGCACGAGCGCCTCGAGCGACGGCCGTTCCATCTCGGCGATGGCGGAGGCGAGCGCGAGGATGCCGCTCATGACGGGGAGGCGCTCAGCGCTCGCCGGTGCGTCGGAACTCGGCGCGGCGCCGGCGCTGGCTCAGCACGATGAGGAGGATCAGCAGGACGAAGCCAACGGGAAGCCCGAACAGCGAGATCCCGTAGACGAAGGGCCACAGACCCTCGGCCATGGCGTAGCGGTCGTTCATGCCCACGATGAGCGTGGCGAAGAACGACAGGAGCGCCACCGCGATGATGGTCAGCGAGGCGTAGGCGAGAATGCGCTCGAGAAGCGAGGGGGAGCTGGGTTCGGTCGACATCCGCTCCATCTTATCCCCGCTCCCTCCGAACGCACCGGGCGAGGCGCAACTCGTGACACGACCTCTCAAGCTCCGCGGGCTAGACTTGGGCCGGTATGCGAACACGCAGTGATCGCGGCTCGACACGCGGGTGATCCGCCGAACATGAGAGGGACGAGGCATGCCGAACGGCAAGGTCAGGTTCTATGACGAGGCGAAGGGCTTCGGGTTCATCCAGGGGGATGACGGAGCGCAGGTGTACCTGCATGCTTCGGTGATCCCTGACGGCGTCGACGTCCAGGCGGGCACCCGCCTGGAGTACAGCGTCGCCGACGGCAGGAAGGGGCCGCAGGCGCTTTCCGTGCGGGTCCTCGAGACCCCGCGCATCGCCAAGCGCAATCGGAAGTCGGCCGACGAGATGGCCGTCATCATCGAGGATCTCGTGAAGCTGCTCGACGGGCTCGGGAGCCGACTCAAGAACGGCCAGTATCCCGAGCGCGCCCAGGCTCGCAAGGTGGCCACGATGCTGCGCCGAGTGGCGGATGACTTCGATGTCTGAGCGGAACGACGCAGGGCTCGAAGCACCCGTGAGCGAGCTCGACGCCGAGTCGATCGTCGCCGCGGGGGAAGCTGCGGACGCGGCGGAAGCGGTGGAGCAGATGGCCGATCCCGTCCTGCTCGCGGCTCGTCAGCAGGCGAGGGAGGCCCTCGCCGAGATCGCCGACCCGGCGACGATCGGGGCTGAGGCGGGCCACGAGGTGCATGAGGCCCACGTGCTCACGCTCTTCTTCGAGTGCGGAATGGCGGGCTACCCCGGCTGGCGCTGGGCGGCCACCCTCGCCCGCGTGGACGAGGATTCGCCGGTCAACGTGCTCGAGGTCGAGCTGCTGCCCGGAGAGGGATCGGTCGTGGCGCCCGAGTGGGTGCCGTGGTCGGTGCGCCTGGCGCAGTACCGGGAGACGCAGGTTCGCCAGGCGGCTGAAGAGGCCGCGGCGGCCGAGGAAGCGGCATCGGAGCTCAAGGACGAGGACGATGCGGACGCCGAGGCCGATATCCTCGACAACGATTTCAGCGACTACGACGATGAGATCGACGGAGTGGATCTCGAGGACGAGGCAGACGACGACCTCGATGACGACGCCGAGGATCTCGATGACGACGCCGACGACACGGATCTCTTCGACGACTCCGATGACGACGAAGAGCCGGACGACGCGAACGGCGGCGATTCGGCCTCTGCGCGCGTCTAGCCGCGAGTCCGGCCTCCGACCGCCGAGCACTCATGCGCTGAGCCCCTGTTCTCCTCGACGGATTCGAGGAGAACAGGGGCTCAGCGCATGAAACCCGGATCTAGCCCAGGCGCTCGAGCACGTAGTTGATCGCGCCGGTCAGCTTGCGCACGTCGTCGGGCTCGATCGCGGTGAACGTCGCGATGCGCAGCTGGTTGCGGCCGAGTTTGCGGTACGGCTCGGTATCGACGATGCCGTTCGCGCGCAGCGTCTTCGAGATCGCGGATGCGTCGACGGAGTCGTTGAAGTCGATCGTGACGACGACCTGCGAGCGGTGATCCGGATCCGCCACGAACGGCGTGGCGACGGCGGTCCGCTCGGCCCAGTCGTAGAGCACCTGCGACGACTCGCGGGTGCGCTCGGCCGCCCATGCGAGACCGCCCTGGTCGTTGATCCAGCGCACCTGCTCGTCCATGAGGCCGAGGGTCGCGAGGGCCGGGGTGTTGAGCGTCTGATTCTTGCGCGAGTTCTCGATGGCGCCGGCAAGGTTCAGGGTCTCGGGGATGTAGCGGCCGGAGGCTGCGACGCGCTCGATGCGCTCGATGGCCGCGGGGGAGACCAGTGCGAACCACAGGCCCCCGTCGGAGGCGAAGTTCTTCTGCGGGGAGAAGTAGTAGACGTCGACTTCGCGGGCGTCGAAGTCGATACCGCCGGCACCGCTCGTCGCGTCGACGACCGTCAGCGATCCCGCATCTCCTGCCACGCGCCGCACGGGTGCCATGACGCCCGTGGAGGTCTCGTTGTGGGGGTAGGCGTACACGTCGACGCCCTCGACCGCCTCCGCCTCGGAGCGCGAACCCGCGTCGGCGTTCCGCACGTCGGGATCGTCGAGGAAGGGCGCCGAGGCGGCCGCCTTCGCGAACTTCGCCCCGAACTCGCCGAAGGCGAGGTGCTGGCTGCGGCGTTCGATGAGGGAGTGCACCGCCGAATCCCAGAAAGTGGTCGCCCCGCCGTTGGCGAGGAGGATCTCGTAGCCCTCGGGAGCGCGGAACAGGTCGGCGAGGCCCGCGCGCACGCTGCCCACCAGGTCTTTCACCGGAGCCTGCCGGTGCGAGGTGCCGAGCACCCCCGGCTGCAGGGTCGAGAGGAAGCCGAGCTGCTCGTCTCGGACCTTGGAGGGACCGCAGCCGAAGCGGCCGTCGGCGGGAAGGAATTCGGATGGGATCGTGATGTCGGCCATGCGCTACATCTTATCGACGGCCTCGGACGCTCCGGAGTCGCGAGCGCGGGCGGGCTCCCTCGCGCGGATGCGAGAGGGCATACGGCGCGGCGGCGCCTCGAAGATGCTTTAGGCTAGAACCCCCGGCGCAGGGCGTCGGGGCGATAACGATGTGCAGAGGGGACGGCGATGACGGATCTCATCGATACGACCGAGATGTATCTCCGCACTATTCTCGAGCTCGAGGAAGAGGGGATCGTGCCGCTGCGCGCCCGCATCTCCGAGAGACTCCGCCACTCCGGTCCCACGGTGTCGCAGACCGTCGGCCGGATGGAGCGCGACGGCCTGGTGGTGGTGACCGACGATCGTCGGCTCGAGCTCACGCAGGACGGGCGCACCAAAGCCGTGCACGTCATGCGCAAGCACCGCCTCGCCGAGCGACTGCTCGCCGATGTGATCGGCCTCGAGTGGGAGTACGTGCACGAGGAGGCCTGCCGTTGGGAGCACGTGATGAGCGAGCGCGTCGAGCGCAAGCTCATCGACATCCTCGGCCGCCCCACCGAATCGCCCTACGGCAACCCGATCCCGGGCCTCGAGGAGCTGGGCGGGATCCGCACCGGTTCCTTCCAGTCGGGAGTCACCGGCCTCGGCGAACTGCTCATCGAGACGGATCGACCGGTCACTGCCGCCATCAAGCGGCTGGCCGAACCCATGCAGGTCGATCCCGAGTTGCTCGAACAGCTCGCGGCCGCGGGCGTCGTGCCCGGCAGATCGGCCACCTTCACCCGCAGGGGCGACGTCGTGCACGTCGAAGTCGACGGGTCCGACGAAGCGATCGACCTCCCATTCGAGGTCGCCGCCCACATCTTCGTCTCGGTGTAGAGGCGAGCCCGCGCGAGCGGGTGAACGTGAAAATGAGACGGGCCTGCACCGGCCCGTTCGCAATGGAGCTGATAGACCGAGGAGTCCGCATTGTCGCTGCCCACCCCTGAGGTGCACCTTCGCACCGTAGCCGAGACCGTCGAACTTCGAAGCGCCGGGGAACCCGAGTTCCTGCAGGCCGTGCACGAGGTGCTCGACACGCTCACCCCGGTGCTCGCCGAGCACCCCGAGTTCATCGACGGCGGCATCCTCGACCGGCTCGTCGAGCCCGAGCGCCAACTGATCTTCCGCGTGCCGTGGACCGACGACGAGGGGTTCGTGCGGGTCAACCGCGGTTTCCGCGTGCAGTTCAACTCGGCCCTCGGCCCCTACAAGGGCGGCCTGCGCTTCCATCCCTCCGTGAACCTGTCGGTGATCAAGTTCCTCGGCTTCGAGCAGATCTTCAAGAACGCGCTCACCTCGCAGCGCATCGGCGGAGGCAAGGGCGGATCCGATTTCGATCCGAGCGGTAAGAGCGACGCCGAGGTGATGCGCTTCTGCCAGAGCTTCATGACGGAACTGGTGCACCACATCGGCGAGCACACCGATATCCCCGCGGGCGACATCGGCGTCGGCGGCCGCGAGATCGGCTTCCTCTTCGGGCAGTACCGCCGCATCACGCAGCGCTACGAGGCCGGCGTGCTGACCGGCAAGGGCGTGGGCTGGGGCGGCGCCGAGGTGCGCACGGAGGCCACCGGCTACGGGGCCGTGTTCTTCGCCGAGGAGATGCTGCTGCGCGCCGGCGAGGGGATCGAGGGCCGCAGGGCCGTGGTCTCGGGATCGGGCAATGTCGCGACGTATGCGATCGAGAAGATCCAGCAGCTCGGCGGCAAGGCGATCACCGCCTCGGACTCGAGCGGTTACGTCGTCGACGAGCAGGGCATCGACGTCGACCTCCTGAAGCAGATCAAGGGGGCCGAGCGCGCCCGCATCTCGGAGTACGCCGAGCGCCGCCCCGGTGCCCGCTTCGTGGCGACCGGCGCGGTGTGGGACGTGCCGGCCGAGATCGCGCTTCCGTGCGCGACGCAGAACGAGCTGAACGAGGATCACGCTCGCGCGCTCATCGCCGGCGGAGTGCGCGCCGTCGCCGAGGGCGCCAACATGCCCACGACCCCGGAGGCCGTGGAGCTGTTCCAGGAGGCGGGCGTGCTGTTCGCCCCCGGCAAGGCCGCCAACGCGGGGGGCGTGGCCACCTCGGCGCTGGAGATGAGCCAGAACGCGGCGCGCTCGCGCTGGGATCGCGACAAGAGCGAGTCCCGTCTGCACGACATCATGCGCGATGTGCACTCGGCCACCTACGAGGCCTCCGAGCGGTACGGCCGGCCCGGCGACTACGTGCTCGGCGCGAACTCCGCGGCGTTCGTCACGGTGGCGCAGGCGATGCTCGAGCAGGGTGTCATCTAAGCGGCCCACGCGCTCTCACGCTCGGGTCGAATCTCTCGATGTCGAGATACTTCAGGGGTTCCGAGCGGCTCGGGATCCCTGAAGTTTCAAGGCGAGTTGAGACTTTCGTGACCTGAGCGTGACATTCCCGTGATCTTCGGTTACTCTTAAACGGTCGCGGCTCGAAAGGGCCGTTTCTCACGCAGAGAACCGCAAAGCAACGTTAGGCAGATAATCTCGTGACTCAGAACCCCAGCACGGAGCTCGTAGCCTCCGGCGTCCCCGCTCAGCCGGCCTCGCGGAAGGCGAAGCGAATCGCACAGATGGCGGGTGCAGCCGCACTCAGCTTCGGCCTGGTGGGTACCTTCAGCCTCCCGGCTTACGCAACCGCTCCCGATCCCGAGGGCACTATCGACGGCTACCAGGCTCCGGCCCAGTCCCTCGAGGCCAACGCGGTCGATGACGCGGTCGTGCCGATCACGGCGCCCGAGGGTGCAGTCGGAGCCGAGATCCTCGAGCAGGAGCGCAAGGCGAAGGAAGAGGCCGAGGCTGCGAAGCGCGCTGAAGAGCTGAAGGCGCAGCAGCGGCAGCAGCAGACCACTCAGTCGGGGCAGAGCTCCGAGGGGTCTGCCGCCCCCAGCGGTAAGGACATCCCCGCGGGTGCCGGTGCCGAGGGCATCGTCTCCGCCGCTCTGGCTCAGCTCGGTGTGATGCAGGACTGCACCGCGCTCGTCGAGAACTCGCTTCGCGCCGTGGGTATCCCCGCCGGCGATCTCGGCACGCAGATCGGCGAGTACACCGGTCTCGGCGGCACGCTCGTCACCAGCGGCGACTACGCGCCCGGCGACGTGCTCATCTGGTCGGGCCGTCACGTGGCCGTCTACATTGGTAACGGGCAGGCCGTTCACGGCGGGTACGGCGGCAACCAGACCGTCGTCGCCAGCGCCTTCATCGACGGCGCTCCCAGCGGTGTCGTGCGATTCGGCTGATCCCGACAGGTTTTGACGCGGCGGGCGGGGCTTCGGCCCCGCCCGCTTCGTCGTCTGCGGGGTAGCGCTGCTAGACTCGCAGAGGCCGTTCATCAGCGGCCGCGCCTTGGTAGCTCAGTGGATAGAGCACTTCTCTCCTAAAGAAGGTGTCGGAGGTTCGATTCCTCTCCAGGGCACTCAGTCGCTTCGCTTCTTCCTGCCCTGTCGAGGCGTCATGACGAACCTTGAACGTGACTCGCAGGCTCGTCACGCGGCGTGGCCGCGCAACGCTGGCGCGTTGCTCTCAGCAGCCGGCCGGGTTCGATTCCTCTCCAGGGCACTGCCGAACCGCGTCCTTGTGCTGAGGCCGCACGGCGAGGAGCACCTGAACTATCGAGTCGGCCTACGATGTGCGCGATTCTTGGGCCGGCTCGACAAAAACAGTTCGGCTCGGTCAAGCGTGGCCCGCTACGTGAACGATCGTTGGCTGCTACACCGGCGGGTCGATGAGCAACCCGGCGCGTTCCGCCAGGAACTCCGAGAGCGGGGGTGCCCCGTTCAGGTCGGCCCCGGCTCGCCAGCGCACGCGCACCTCGCCGTCTGCGAACCCCACCGGGCCCTCCGGGGGGAGCGAGGTCAGCGCACTCGCATCGAGCGGGATCGGGGCGGTGTCGTAGTTGACGGGCGATCCGACCTCGAATCCGCCGCGCAGCGCGGCCGCCGCGAGTTCCCTGCGTTCCTCCCGGGAGACCGATTGGTAGCCCGGTCGCCCGCGCTCCGCCGCACGGGTCGCCCGGCCCACCGCGTACAGGCCGCCGTCGGTGCCGAGCAGGAGAGAGCCGAGTCGCCAGACCTCGCCGAGTCGGTGCATGGTCGCGGGTCGCGTCCAGAGCAGTACGCGGCGCGGGGCTACGTACTCGGCGAGCGCCTCGGTCGGGACGCCCGCGGCGCGCAGCTTCGACACGGTCTCGGCGCACGCCCGCTGTGCGCGCTCTGCGGCTGCGACCTCCCCTGCCATCCGGCCAGTGTATCCGGCGTCAGCGAAGCCCGTATGCTGTCGGTGTGACTGAACAGGCAGACGCGCAGGCCGCCGGATCGCTCGAGATCGAACGGAAGTACGAGGCGGCGGTCGGTCTGACGCTGCCGCCCGCAGGGGCGTTTCTGGCGGTCGGTCTCACGGCCGATCCGCCCGCCGTCCAGCGTCTGTCGGCACGATACTTCGATACCGCCGCGGCCGATCTCGCGCGCCTCGGGTTCGCCGTGCGGGTGCGCCGCGGGGGCAAGGACGCCGGTTGGCACCTGAAGCAGCGCACCGAGCAGGGCAATCGAGAGCTGCTGTGGCCTCTCGATCCGGCGATCGAGGGGATGCCGGGGCCCGCCGCGATGCCGGAGGCGCTTCGGGCCGAGATCGAGGCCCGGGTCGGCGTGCCGGCCTCGCGACTCGTGCCGATCGCCGAGCTCGAGACCGAGCGTACGACGGTGGTGCTGCGCGACACCGCCGGCCGTGAACTCATCGAGCTGGCCGACGATCGGGTGCGCGCCGTCGCCGGCGCGACCGGGGTGCGGCGCGCGTGGCGGGAGTGGGAGGCCGAGGCGCTGCCCGACGCCCACGCGGAAGGCGGCGCGGCGGGCGCGGCCGCGGTGCTGGATCGCGTGGAGCCGGTGCTCCTCGACGCGGGGGCGACTCCCTCGCTGAGCTTCGCGAAGATCGCGCGGGCGACCGGGCAGCTGGTCGCCGTCGCGCGGGCGAAGGGCGCCGGGGAGGATCGGATCGCGGCGCTCGAACGGCTCGACGCCTCTGATCAGGAGGCGGCGCGTACGCTGGAGGCATGAGCAGCGGATCGAAGTCGCGGAAGCAGTCGGGAAAGCAGGACGAGGCCGCGGCGCGGGCGCGTCGCAAGCAGATCATCGTCGCGCTGGTGATCGGGGCCGTGGTCGGAGTCGTGCTCAGCGCGCTCACCGAGTTCTGGCTGTGGCTGCCCGCGGGCCTCGCGATGGGACTCGCGACGGGCGCGATCATGAAGCCGCCGAGCGACTGAACCCCGGCGATCGGCGCGAGAGTGGCGGTGGTCAGCCCGAAACGACCGGCACCGTGCGGATCGCCGCAGTTTCCTGAACACCGAAGCGCCTCGCATGTAAACGTCATTGACATTCGCATTTACATTGCGACGGCGATGTGCGAGGATCGATCAGGAAATCGAGGACGAGGATCCCATGCAACCCACCATTTTCGAAACCAACCGCCCCGCCGCGAAGATCATCGACGACTCGCTGGCCGATACGAAGCTCGCAGTCTTCTGGACAGAGGACGTCGCTGACTCCGCGGCGCGCTACCCCGCGCTCGACGGCGACCAGCGCGTCGACGACGCCGTCGTCGGCGGTGGTTACGCCGGACTGTGGACCGCGATCAAGCTGAAGACCGAGCACCCCGATCGCCGGATCGTGCTGCTCGAGGCCGTGCAGGTCGGCTGGGCCGCCTCCGGACGCAACGGCGGTTTCTGCGAGGCGAGCATCACGCACGGCGAGCCGAACGCCGAGTCGCGGTGGCCCGACGAGACGGGCACACTGCGTCGTCTCGGCTACGAGAACCTCGATGCGATCCAGCGCTTCATCGAGCAGAACGAGCTCGACGTCGATTTCGAGCGCACCGGCCAGCTCGCGGTCGCGAACGAGCCCTATCAGACCGAATGGCTCGGCGAGAGCGAGGACCCGCACGTCATCACGCTCGACCGCGAGCAGGTGCAGCAGCGCATCAAGTCGCCCACTTTCCTCGGCGGCGAGTTCTCGCCGCTCGAGAACGCCAATCTCCACCCCGCCAAGCTGGCGGCCGAGCTCGCGCGCCACGCCGCCTCCATCGGAGTCGAGATCTACGAGCAGAGCCCGGTGACCAGCCTCGCGGGGGCGGCCGATGCTCCGATCCAGCTCACGACCGACCGCGGCACCGTGTTCGCCGAGCGCGTCGCGCTCTGCACCAACGTGTTCCCCTCGCTGCTGAAGCGCTACCGCTTCCACACCGTGCCGGTGTACGACTACGTGCTCATGACCGAGCCGCTCACCGACGAGCAGCTCGCTTCGATCGGCTGGGAGGGGCGCGAGGGGCTCGCCGACATGGCGAACCAGTTCCACTACTCGCGTCTCACCGCCGACAACCGCATCCTCTGGGGCGGCTACGACGCCGTCTACTTCTCGGGCGGCCGCATCAAGCGCGAGTACGAGGACCGCATGGAGAGCCACCGCAAACTCGCCAGCCATTTCTTCACCACGTTCCCGCAGCTCGCCGGCGTCAAGTTCACGCACCGTTGGGCCGGCGTGATCGACACCTCGACCCGCTTCTGCGCGTTCTTCGGCCAGGCCCACGGGGGCCGAGTGCAGTACGTCGCCGGCTTCACCGGCCTGGGAGTCGGGGCGACGCACTTCGCCGCGGACGTGCTGGTCGACCGCTTCGAGGGACGCGTCACCGAACGCACGGAGCTCGAGATGGTCAAGCAGGTGCCGCTGCCGTTCCCGCCCGAGCCCGCAGCGTCGATTGGCATCAACCTGACGCGCTGGTCGCTCGACCGCGCCGACCACAACGACGGCAAGCGCAACGTGCTGCTGAAGACGCTCGACGCACTGGGATTGGGGTTCGACTCGTGAATCAGTGTGGAACCGATAACGTGTCCGTGGCCCGAGGACGGGCCACGCGGCGTGCGCGCGCAACGCTGCGCGTTGCCCTGAGCGCGCGGCCGGGGTTCGACTCATGAGCGAACGGCTGCCCGCGGGGCGCAACGAGGCGGTGCGCGGGATCACCGCCGACGTCGCACTCGAGGACGTGCCCGCCGGCGACGTCGTCTCGGGTGCACCGCGGCAGGGGATTGCCGAACTCGGTACGATCGGCACTGCCGAGGCCGGCATCTGGGAGCTGCGCGGGGGAGTGGTCACCGATACCGAGGTTGACGAGTTGTTCGTGGTGCTCTCGGGGAGCGCACTCATCGAACTGCTCGACGAGGATCGCACGGTCGAGGTCGGTCCGGGCGACGTGATGCGCCTCGTCGCCGGCACTCGCACCCGCTGGACGGTCGAGGATCACATCCGTAAGGTCTACATCTCCGCGGAGTAGCGGACGGAAGTGCGGAGCGCAGGATGATGGGAGGGGCGCGGATACGGCGCCCGGCGCATTAAGATAATGCGTTGGCGCGAGCGCGTCGAACCCGAACCCGAAGGAGCCACCATGGCGCTGCCCTGGAAGCTGCACCGAGACGGCAAGCACGTCTCTTCCGACGCGATCGTGCTGCCCGAGGAGCGCATGACCTGGCCGCGCACCATCGGCTTCGGCGCGCAGCACGTCGTGGCGATGTTCGGCGCGACCTTCCTGGTACCGCTGATCACGGGCTTCAGCCCGACCGCGACCCTGTTCTTCTCGGGTCTCGGCACCCTGCTCTTCCTGCTCATCACCGGCAACCGGCTGCCGAGCTACCTCGGCTCGTCGTTCGCCTTCATCGCGCCCATCATGGCCGCGACCGCGAGCGGCGGGGAGGACAGCGCTGCCGGTCTGGCGCGCGCGTCGTTCGGAATCCTCTCGATCGGCGTGCTCATGGCGATCGTCGGCATCGTCGTCGCGAAGTGGGGCACCGGCTGGATCAACGCCCTCATGCCGCCCGTGGTGATGGGCGCCATCGTCGCGCTCATCGGCTTCAACCTGGGCCCCGCGGTCAAGAACAACTGGAACGCGACCGAGCTCTCGGGCTGGGTCGCGCTCATCACGCTCGTCGCGATGCTGCTCATCACGGTGCTGTTCCGCGGGCTCATCGGCCGCCTCTCGATCGTGCTCGGTGTGGTCGTCGGATACGTCGCGGCGGTGGCGATGGGCGAGGTCGACTTCTCGACCGTGAACGAGGCCGCCTGGATCGGGCTCCCCGCCTTCCACGCCGTGGGCAACCCCTTCGCCGACCCGACCCTGTGGGGGCTGCTGCCCGCCTTCCTGCCCGTGGTGCTCGTGCTCATCGCCGAGAACGTCGGCCATGTGAAGAGCGTGGGGCTCATGATCGACCGCGACCTCGACCCGGTCACCGGGCGGGCTCTGCTCGCGGACGGCGTATCGACGGTGCTCGCGGGCTTCGGCGGCGGATCCGGCACCACCACCTACGGCGAGAACATCGGCGTGATGGCGGCTACCCGCGTCTACTCGACCGCGGCCTACTGGGTCGCGGGCATCATCGCGGTGCTGCTCAGCTTCTCGCCGAAGATCGGCGCCCTCATCAACACGATCCCCGCGGGTGTGCTCGCGGGCGTGACCGTCGCCCTCTACGGCCTCATCGGCCTGATCGGCGTGAAGATCTGGATCGATAACCGTGTCGACTTCGGCAAGCCCGTCAACCAGTTCACCGCCGCGGTGGCGCTCATCATCGGCATCGCCGACTTCACGCTGCAGCTCGGCTCGGTCGTGTTCAACGGCATCGCGCTCGGCACGATCGCGGCGGTCGCGGTCTACCACTTCATGAGCGGTCTGTCGCGGCTGCGCGGTGGAGAGGTGCAGGTCGCTGACCCGGTGGTCACGGCCGAGACCGGGACGACGCGGGTAGCGGCCGACGGGTAGGCGGCGGGCACCCGGCGAAACACCGCCGGCGTTGCGGTGATTTTCGGGCTGGCGGCTTAGGGTGGCCGTGTGTGGAGTGTAGATCGGCGACGGCAGAACAGTGCCAATGATCGCGACAGGGATGCGCCGGAAGAGGCGGTCACCGATGTCGTGCTGCCTCAGAACGAAGGCTCCCTCGCGAAGGCGCCCGGTCCTGCGCCCCAGAAGCAGGAGAAGGATCTCGCCGCGCAGCTGGCCGGCCCCGTCTCGCTCGTGGATGCTTACGCCGACGAGCACGCCGAATGGCGGCGCGAACTCGCGCGTATCGGCGGCCGCAACCCGCTGCTGCACTTCGACGACCGCCCCGCCAACCGCATCGAGCTCTCGACCACGCACCCGGGCGGTCTGCCCCAGTTCATCACGGGGAACAAGATCCTGCTGTCGGCCCTGATCCGCGACGACCTCGCGCTGCGCCACGCTCGTGCCGCGGCCGGCCGCGTCACGGACAAGGCCATCGAGATGCGCACGGTGCGCGGCCTCGAGACCGTCAACCTGGGCGTCGGCATCGCCAAGTGGAGTTTCGAGGGCGAGGAATTCTGCGCGCCGATCCTGTTGCGTCCGCTCGCGATCCGCCGTTACGGGCGCGACTTCGAGCTCAAGCTCAAGCAGTTCCCCGTCGTCAACTCCGAGCTGATCCGCGCCCTGCGCGAGCAGTTCGGGATCTCGGTCGACGCCCGCGCCCTCATCGAGCTCTCGCAGTCGGAGGGCGTCTTCAAACCGCAGCCCGTGATCGACCGACTGCGTCAGATGGCCGCGGGCGTGCCGGGCTTCGTCGTGCAGCCGCGACTCGTGGTGTCGTCGTTCCACAACGTCTCGGAGCGCATGGTCGCCGACGCGAAGACGCTCGATTCGCCGATCCTCGAGGCCATCTGCGGCAACGAACCGGCTCGCCGGCGCCTCTCCGAAACGTACCGCCCCGTCAGCCCGACCCCGCCCGACGAGCGCGCGCCCGACACCGACCGCAACCTCTACGACGCCGATGTCGAGCAGGATGACGTGCTGGCGCAGATCGATGCCGGGCACTCCCTCGTGGTGCACACGCTTCCCGGCACCGGCGGCACGCAGACCGTGGTCAACGCCATCGGCAATCTGGTGCGCGCGGGCAAGCGCGTGCTGGTGGTGTCGCCGCGCCGAGCGGCGCTCGACGGTATCACCCACCGCCTTACGCGCGCGGGCCTCGCAGGTCTCGCCGTGACGCCGCGGCGCCTGCGCCGCAACCTGGTCGAGGCGATCAGCCGCAACGAGAACGCGCGCGGCGAGCAGCTGCGCGACGTCGACGAGGCCCTCATCCGTCTGCGGGGAGTGCTGCTCGATTACCAGAAGGCGCTGTCGACGCCCGACGAGCGCTACGGCGTCTCCCCGCTCGACGCCCTGCGCAAGCTCACAGTGCTCGCCCTCGACGAGCGGCCGCCGAGCACGACGGTGCGCCTCGACGATCAGGCCCTGGGGCAGCTCACGCTCGACCGGTCGTCGGTCGCGGAAGCGCTCACCGAGGTGGCCCGGCTCGGCCAGTTCCAGTACGGTCCCGAGGATTCACCGTGGTACGGCGTGAGCTTCAGCACCACCGAGGAGGCGCGCAACGCGTACGGTCTCGCGGTCGATCTCGCCGAGTCGCAGCTGCCCCGGCTCATCTCGATGGCGAACGAGGTCATCGGGCAGACCTCGATGCGCCCCTACGAGACGATCGCCGAGCTGGGCGTGTACCTGCGGCTGCTCATGGGGATCCGCGACACCCTCGACCGCTTCACCCCGGAGGTGTACGACCGCTCGCTCACCGAGGTCATCGCCGCGCACGCGCCGCGCGGCGGCGACGAGATGTCGTCGGCCAACAAGCGCCGGCTGCGCAAGCTCGCCCGCGAGTACGTGCGCCCCGGCGTGCACATCACCGATATGTACTCGAGGCTCGTGCAGATCCAGCAGCAGCGTGTGCTCTGGCAGCGGTACACGACCGTCGTCGGCGCCAGGCCGGAGGTGCCGCTCGGTATCGCCGATGTGGTGGTGGCCTTCCAGGCGGCCTATCAGGATCTCGATGAGCTCGACCGGGTGCTCGGCACCGCGGGCGACGCGGATCGCCTCAAGAATCTGTCGCTCGGCAAGCTCGCTCACCGCGTCTCCGATCTCGCCCGCGAGTCGGAGGTGCTGCAGAACATCCAGGAGCGCACCACGGTCGTGGAGCGCATGCGGGCCGCGCACCTGGAGCCGCTGCTCGACGACCTCTCGGCGCGCCACGTGCCCGCCGAGGACGTCGCCTCGGAACTCGAGCTGGCCTGGTGGCAGTCGGTACTGGAGCGCATGCTGCAGACCAACCAGGCGCTGCTGAGCGCCAACACGAGTGTGATCGAGCGTCTCGAGGCCGACTTCAGGCTCGTCGACGACGCCCACGCCGGTGCGAACGGAGCGCTGCTCGCGAGCTCCCTCGCCGACGCCTGGCGAGTGGCCGTGCTCGACCACAAGGAGGAGGCCCTCGCGCTGCGCGAGGCCCTGCGCAGCGGATACGTGTCGCCCGCGGTGCTCGCCCAGCGCTCACCCAACCTGATGTCGGTGCTCGCTCCTGTCTGGGTCATGTCGCCGTACGAGGTCGCGCAGCTGCCCGACACTATGCGCTTCGATGCGGCGCTGCTCGTCGACGCGGGGGCCACGACGCTCGTCGAGAACCTGGGCGCGATCCGCCGCGCCGACCAGGTGATCGCCTTCGGCGATACCATGACGCAGACCCCGGCGCCGTTCGACATCTCGGTGGGCGGCTCGCTCGACGAGGGCGAGGAGGATCCCGTCGACGTCGACGCCCTGCATCGCAGTTCGGCTTTCGCGCAGCTGAGCGAGGTACTGCCGAAGCTCACCCTGACCCGGAGCTATCGCGCGGGCGGCGAGGATCTCACGAACCTCGTCAACAACCGCTTCTACGACGGTGCGATCCAGACGCTCCCGTGGGCGGGCAGCTTCCTGGGCCACTCGAGTCTGACCTACGAGTTCGTGCCCGGCGGGCAGGGGCTTCCCGACCAGCACACGGGCGCGGTCGAGAGCACCGACGCCGAGGTCGACCGCGTCGTGCAGCTCGTGCTCGAGCACGCGAGCGACCGCCCGCGCGAATCGCTCATGGTGATCACCGCGAGCGAGCGGCACGCGGTGCGCGTCTATCAGGCGGTGCTGCAGGCCTTCTCGAAGTTCCCGCAGTACCGCGAGTTCCTGCTGGGGGAGCGCGCGGAGCCGTTCGCCGTGCTCACTCTCGAGCAGGCGACCGCGCAGAGCCGCGACCGGGTGATCTTCTCGATCGGATACGGGCGCACCCCGCACGGACGGGTGCTGTCGAACTTCGGCGGTCTCGGCCGCCCCGGCGGGGAGCGTCTACTCGCGGTCGCGATGACCCGCGCCCGTCGTGCCATGACGATCGTCAGCTGCTTCAAGCCCGAGCACCTCGACACCGGACGCATCAAGCATGGCGTGGTCGAGCTGGCCGAACTGCTGGCCTTCGAGCATCCGGCGCCCGAACCCCCGGCGCTGCCGGCGGAGCGCGATCCGATGATCGGCGAGCTCGCCGACCGGCTGGAGGCGATGGGGCTCACCGTCGCGATCGATTACCGGGGTGCGATCCCGCTCGCGGCCTCGCTCGGGGATCGTGCGATCGCGATCGATCTCGACCTGGGCGGCGTCGACGGCGGCGACAGTCTGCGCGACACGCTGCGTCTGCGCCCCGCTGTGTTGCGGCGCCTCGGCTGGCACTACCATCGCGTGCACAGTTTCGACCTCTTCGCCGACCCCGACGAGGTCGCGCTGCGGATCGCCCGCATCGTCGGCTACGACGAGGCGGGCGGCTCGGAGGCGGAGCAGGCGTGACCGGGGAGGCCCCGTCGGGCAGTTCGGGATCGCTCCCGGGCGCCCGGGGTGAGGGTTCCGATACGCGTGCGGGTGACGGGATCAACGACGGCGCTGATCGGCGGGCGCGCGTTCCGCGCAGGTCGCGTCGTGCAAGCCTGCCCGCTCCGGCGGGCAGCGATCCCGAACCCTACGACCCGCCCGTCGAGAGGCGCTCAGCGGCCGAGAACGACGCCCGCCTGCTCGGCGATCGCCCGCCTCACTGGGGGTGAGCCCCGGAGCGGGAACGCGAGGTCAGGAGGCGGCTGGAGACTTCGACGGTGCGGAAGACGAGGAACTGCTCGAGGACGCGGATCCCGATCCTGAATCACCCGAGGGCTTCGAGCCGGAGCCGCCCGAGCGCGAGTCGGTGCGGTAGAAGCCCGAACCGTTGAAGGTGACGCCCAGCGAACCGAAGACCTTGCGCAGCTTGCCGCCGCACTCCGGGCACTCGGTCAGCGCATCGTCGGAGAAGGACTGGTAGATGTCGAACGCGTGCTCGCAGGCGGCACAGCGGTAAGCATAGGTAGGCACGAGACATGATTCTACCGCTCGCGCCGGTGACGCACTTCTCCGTCATGCTGCGAGAGGGAGGAGTCGCAGAATCTGCGCCTGCGCCGCGGGTCGGATCGGGTCACCGGGAGAAGGTGCGGATCGCGGAGGGCGTGACCACCCCCTCGACCGGCACATCGTGAGGCTCGCGCGGCAGTGCGGGCAGCACCTCGTGATCGTGCACGACGGCGAAGACGGGCGGCAGTCGATCCGCCGCGGAGAGCATCCGGTCGAAGTAACCCAGCCCCCATCCCAGGCGCGTGCCCCGCAGATCGACCGCGCAGGCCGGTACCAGCATGAGGTCGACCGACGCGATCACGGAAACGGGCACGAGTTCACCCCCCGGCTCGGGGATGCCGTGCCTTCCCGGCACCATCTGCTCACCGTCGAAGCGCCTCCACGCGAGCCTGCTCCCCGGCAGCGAGATCGGCAACAGCACCTCGACGCCCGTGCGATGCGCCCAGGTCAGGAACGCCGAGGTGTCGGGCTCCCCGAGCAGCGACGCGTAGCAGGAGACGGATTCGGCGCCCCGGTCCTGAACCAGCGAGATCAGTCGCTCGGTGAGCGCGACCGCCGCCGCGCGCCGCTTCCGGTCGCTCATGCCCGCTCGTCTGCTGCGCACCTCGTCGCGCACGTGCCGCTTCAGTGCAGCGATGCCCTCCGGCGAGTCGTCGACCCCGGGCGGCGCCTCGATCCAGCCCCCGTCGCGCCCGCTCTCCATACGGGACAGCCTACGACGAACCGGTCCGAGCAGCTTGGAGGCGCTCACGACGCAGACTAGGCTGGTCGCCATGACAGACACTCAGCCCGTTCGTAGTTCGGTGGCCAAGGCGGTCATCCCCGCGGCCGGTCTCGGCACGCGCTTTCTCCCCGCCACGAAGGCGATGCCGAAGGAGATGCTGCCGATCGTAGACAAGCCGGCGATCCAGTACGTCGTCGAGGAGGCCGCCTCGGCGGGCCTGAGCGACGTGCTCATCATCACCGGACGCAACAAGTCGAATATCTCGAACCACTTCGACAGCGTTCCCGAGCTCGAGTACGCGCTCGAGAGGAAGGGCGACGAGGGCAAGCTCGCGAAGGTGCGCGAGTCGAGTGATCTCGCCGAGGTGCACCTGCTGCGCCAGGGCAAGCCGGCGGGCCTCGGCCACGCCGTCGCGTGCGCTCGCCGCCATGTCGGCGACGAATCGTTCGCCGTGCTGCTCGGCGACGACCTCATCGACGACCGCGATCCGCTGCTCGATCGCATGATCGCCGAGCACGACGCCCGGGGGGCGACCGTCATCGCGCTCATGGAGGTGCCCCAGGAGTCGATCCACCTGTACGGCTGCGCAGCGGTCGAACCGACCGAAGATCCCGACGTGGTGCGCGTGACCGGCCTCGTGGAGAAGCCGTCTGCCGAGGAGGCCCCGTCCAATCTCGCGGTGATCGGACGGTATGTGCTGCGGCCCGAGATCTTCGACATCCTCGACGACCTCGAGCCCGGCCGGGGCGGCGAGATCCAGCTCACCGACGCGCTCAATCAGCTCGCGGAGGGCAGGGGAGACGGCCCCGTGTACGGCGTCGTGTTCCGCGGCCGACGCTACGATACCGGCGACCGCGCCGACTGGATCAAGGCGAACGTGCTGCTCGGAGTGGATCACCACGAGCTGGGCGAGGAGATCTCCGACTGGATCATCGACTTCGCCGAGCAACTGCGCGCGCGCCGCTCCGACGGCTGAGGCATGCCCCTCGGCCGCCCGATCGAGGAGCCCGCGCCGCTGCGCGCCGGTCGCGTCGAACTGCGGGTGATCCGCGGCCGCGACGCCGATCCGCTGCGCGCTCTGCTCTCCAGAAACCGGGGGTGGCTGCAGCGCTGGGAGGCGACGCATCCGTCGGGCAGGAGTGTGACGCCGGGAAGCGTCTCGATGAAGCCGACGGTGAAAGCCCTGCGCCGGCAACTGCGGACGGGGTCCGGAGTGCCCTTCGTCGTGATGCTCGACGGTGAGGTCGTGGGGCAGCTGAGCGTTTCGGAGCTGAGCGGCGGAGCGCTGCAGTCGGCGCAGATCGGGTACTGGGTGTCCGAGCACGTGGCCGGTCAGGGGGTGACGCCGATGGCCGTCGCTCTGGCCATCGACTACCTGTTCGCGGAACTCGGGCTGCACCGCGTGGAGATCTGCATCCGCCCCGAGAACGCGGCCTCGCTGCGCGTGGTCGAGAAGCTCGGACTGCGCTACGAGGGCAAACGGGAATCGTACATCCACATCGACGGTGCGTGGCGGGATCATGAGTGCTATGTCGTGACGCGTGAAGAAGCCGACGCCGGGATGCTCACCCGCTTGCGAGATCGCGGCGTGCCGGGAGCGTAGGCGCGCGTCGAGGCCGTACAGTGATGCCCATGACTGGCGGCGGAGTACTCGGAGGCGGCGTGATCTTCGTGGTGGCGGCGCTGCTCTGGGCAGCCGTACTGGTGCCCGCGTGGATGCGCCGCAGGGAGTTCCGCGCGGCCGAGCGGAATGCTGCGAGGCTGCAGCGCACGCTGCGCGTGCTGGCCGAGACGACGGAGGTGCCCCAGGAGATGCGTATCGAAGCGACCGCGCGCGAGGCTCTGGCACAGGAGAAGCTGCTGCGCACCGCGCAGAAGCGGCAGGAAGCCGAACGCGAGGCGCAGCTCGCCGAGGCGCGGGCCGAGCAGGTGCGCGCCGAGATCCGCGCGCAGCAGATGCGTCGCAAGCAGGCTGCGGCGCAGCGCGCGGCGAAGCTGCGCAGGCCCGTGGCGCGCCGTGTTCGCGCGCTCTCGGCGCTCGGCGCCCTGCTCGGACTGGTCGGCGCGCTCGTGGGCGCGGGCCTCGCCGTCGCCGGAAGCGGGGCAGTGCTCCTCGGCTGGAGCGTGCTGGTGTTCGTCACCTCGATGGGCGCCCTCGTGCTGCTCGCGCCGGGCCGGGCGCGCGTGCGGTCGATCGAGGCCGAGCGCGTCGCGATGCAGGAGCGACCCGTCGCCGCGGCGCCGGTCGAGGACGAACCGATCGCGACGGGGGAGACCGAGCGCACGGCAGAGGCGCACGCCGCGGCCCAGCGCGCGGCCGCCGAACGGATCGATCGGGCCCGCGCCATGGCCCGCGCTCGCGCCGAGCGTCCCGTCGTGCGCGAGAACCAGACCGACTCGATCCTGCTGCGGGAGGCCCGAGCACAGGTCGGCGCCGCGCGCGCCGGGGCTGGCAAGGCTGCGGGTCCCGCGCTCTCCGACCCGAGTCGAGCGGCCGGAGCGCCCGCCGATCGGCCTTCGAGCGCTCCGATCCCCGCCAGACCCGCGGCGCCAGCGAACGCGCGGGAAGCCGGAGACGCGCGCCGTGCCGCACGCCGCGCACCCGGCGCCGCCGTGAGCGCGCAGGAGAACGCCGCTCGCGAGCGGCTGCGGCAGATGGGCGTGATCGGCGATACGAGCAGCGGGCTGCCCGACCTCGACGCGGCCCTGCGTCGCCGCCGCAACGCCGGTTGAGGCGGTCGGCGGGTGCTGATCCGAGCGCACTCCAGGCAGGAGATCCCGGTCCAAGCGGAAGCAACCACGGAGAAGCGCCCGCACAGAACAGGATCTCCTCCCTGGAATGGGCGCGGGGCGTCGATTTCACTTCAGGGCGGTGCGGCTGCTAGAGTAGTTCGCTGTCAGGGTCTGTGGCGCAGTTGGTAGCGCGTCTCGTTCGCAATGAGAAGGTCAGGGGTTCGATTCCCCTCAGATCCACCAACGAGAAGCGGGGCCGACCGGTGAGAAATCACCGATCGGCCCCGCTATTTGCGTTCCCGGCGGGCGCTCCCGGAGTCGACCTCGGTTCTTCGATGAGAAGGTCACGCGGGGCAGACTGTCATGATCCGCCCCTCTCCAGTTCGAGCAGGGCCGTCTTGGCATCGAGGCCCCCGATGTAGCCGCCGAGCGATCCGTCGGTGCGCAGCACCCGGTGGCACGGCACCACCACCGGCAGCGGGTTCGTGGCGCAGGCGCTGCCGACCGCGCGCACGGCCTTCGGGCTGCCGACCATCTCGGCCATCTCCTTGTAGCTGCGGGTCTGGCCGTAACCGATCTCGGGCAGATGCCGTTGCACCAGTTGACGGAACCCCCTCGACAGCGAGAAGTCGAGCGGCAGGTCGAAAGCCTCGCGCCGGTGCGCGAAGTACTCGTCGAGCTCGCGCGCGGCGGTGTCGAGCTGCGCGGGGGAGCGCAGGATGCGCGGGCCGACCTTCATCGCCAGGGTCTCGAGCACCCGGTCGTGATCCTCGTTCGCGAAGGCGACCCGGATCAGCCCCTTCGGCGTCGATGCCAGCAGCAGCTCGCCGACCGGGCTGTCGACGATCCGATAGGCGACCTCGACGAGACCTTCGGCCTGCGCCGCGGCCTCCAAGCGACGGTGCAGGTCCTCGAGCTTCGCGGGGTCGACGGGCGCTGCGGGGGCGGTGAGAGCGTCATCGTTTCGGGTGTCGGTCATGATCGTGCTCCTTTCACGGCGCGGCCCGGGTAGGTTCTTCGCAGGGTCTTGAGTCCGTCGGCGGCGGCTCTTCTGGCGGCGTCGACGGTGCCGCCGAGGATCGTCGCGATCTCCGCGTGAGACATGCCGACGAGGTATCGGAGGGTGATCGAGAGCCGCTGCTTCTCGGGCAGCCGGCCGACAGCCTCCCAGAGATGGGTGTCGCTCGCGCCGGGGATCCCGAGGGCCGTCGGGGCCTCGGGCAGATCCTCGACCGGCAGGGGGTTGCGCTTCGCGGCACGGTGCACGTCGATCGATTTGCGGCGGGCGATGGTCACCAGCCAGGCCTCGACATTCGCCGTGTCCGAGAGTTCGGGGTAGGCGCGCATCGCGGCGAGGAAGGTCTCCGACCAGGCGTCGTCGGCGTCATGGATCCCGAGCAGGGATCGGCAGACGCGGAGGACGGTGATGCCGTGATCGGCGACCACGGTCTCGAACGGGGCTTTCATATCGATCCAGTCATGTTCATCCCATCGCATACGCTTCCATCTCGTCTGCTGCGAGATCCGGCGTCAGCGCTCGTGCTCTCTGTACCGTGAAGACGTCGGCGAGCCCCGAAACGTGAGATCGGCGTCCGGCGCGGCTTCGGTCGTCGGTACCCCGCGCGCGGGGAGGCTATCTGACGCACTGCCCGGAGGATACGGGTGCGGGATCGGCGGAGCCGTCGACCGACGCGAGCACGGGCAGCAGCTCGGCGAGCGTCATGGCGTAGCCCACCTCCGCGCGCGCCGTGTCGCGGGCGAACACCACCCCGGCGACGGCGCCCTCCTCCGTGAGCAGCGGCCCGCCGGAGTTGCCGGGCTGCACGTCGGCGTCGAGCGTGTGCACGGACCGGGGCGATCCGCCCGTCCCGTAGATGTCGGGGACGGAGATCGTGCCGGTCGCGAGCACTCCCGCCGGCACCGTGCTGAACGGCCCGCCGTGCGGGTAGCCCTGCACCGCGCCGACTCCTCCTGGCGCGAGGGCGTCATCGAGGGGCAGGGGAGCCGCGTCGACGTCGACGGCGATGACCGCGAGGTCGTCGACGGGGTCGAAGTACACGATGCGTCCGTCGCGCGCGGGCTCTCCGGGCAGTTCGACCAGCGGCGTCTCGATGCCGGCGACCACGTGGGCGTTGGTGACGACGCGATCCTCGGCCACGACGAAACCGCTGCCGGTCGGGATGGTGCCGCAGCCGTAGGCGACCCCCGAGACGCGCGCCACCGATGCCGCTGCGGCGGAGAGCGCCGGATCATCGGTGTCGATCTGCGCGGGATCGGGCGCCGCGAGCACGAGGTTGCCGTCGATCAGCCCGTCGATCGTCGGCAGTACGGTGTCGCCGAGCACCGCCGAGTGCAGCCGGGCCATGACGGCGACGAGCGGATCCGGAGTCACCCGGTCGATGTACCGCAGCACGGACGACGAGGCCGCGGCCGCGGAGACCCCCGGGATACCGGAGGCGGCGACGCCCGCCCCGATCAGCGAGACCGAGGTCACGGCCGCAACCAGGCCGAGCGCGCCTCCGAGCAGCCGCTCCAGAGGCTTGAGCCTGATGCGATCGGCTCCGCGGCGCACGATCCCGCCGATGCCCGCGCCGATCGAGGCGCCCAGCACGAGCAGCAGCACCGCGGAGGCGATCACGGCAGGGCTGCGCCAGCCGGCCTCGGGCAGCTCCCGGGCGATGAGCGGCAGCACCCAGGGGGAGGCGGCCGCGCCCGCGAGAAGCCCGCAGAACATGCCGAGCGCCGAGAAGAAACCCGCTCGGAACCCCGCTACCAGGCCCACGAGCAGCAGGAGCAGGATGATGACATCTGCGATCCCGAGCATCGGCCCCTCTCACGAACGTGCGGCGCCGGGTCGGCGCGCTTCGGCGCTGAGCTTACATCACGGGAATGGGATGGGGCCGGGTCGGTTCGGGATCGGCCCCGGCAGCTCCCGAAGCATCGGGCCCCGAAGCATCGGCCTCCGCGGCATCGGTCTCCTCTGCTGCAGTCTCCTCCGTTCGCAGCCAGGGCAGGCTGATCGGGATGGTGTCGAAGGCCGAGGGGTCCTCGGGCTCGACGTGGCGGGAGGGATCGAGCCAGGGCAGGCTGATCGCGAGGGCGTCGGTGACGCTCGGGGTCCACGCGCCAGGGGTGACATCAGTCGGCTCCTCCTGCTGGGCGTCAGCGGAGGAAGCGGCAGGCGCGGCGGAAGCAGCGGTGAGGGAAGCCGCTGGATCGCCCGGCGCGGTCAGGCGCATCCTCGCCCAGCGGCTCCGCAGCGCGCACAGCACACCGTGGGCGCCGATGACTCCCCACACCAGATTCGACGCGACCGCTGGCCACGCGCCGTACATCAGCGCGCCGCCCGCCGCCATGAACCCGCCGATCGCGTTGAGGGAGGCGTAGCGGATAGCGGTGGGCGAGGCCCAGCCGCGCCAGATCATGAGGTAGGCGGAGAAGGTGCCTGCGGTGCCGAGCCACCCGAGTGTGGCTCCGACGAAGTCTTCCAACGGTGTTCCTTGTGCGTTTCGATGCGGGCACGGTTAACGCGGATCGGAAGCGGAGCTTCCCGAGCGTCGAATAGCACCATTCTGCGCCTCGAGAATGGTTCAGCACAATCGAATAAATAAGAATCGGGCATTTAGAATAAGTGAATATGAGGATCAACGTCGCGCGCCTGCAGTACTTCCTCCAGATCTCGCGCAGCGGGGGTGTGCTGGCGGCGGCCGATGTGCTGGGGCTGACGCCCTCCGCGGTATCGCAGCAGCTCGCGAGACTCGAGGCGGAAGTGGGCGTTCCGCTGGTCGAGCGCAGCCCCCGCGGCATCGTGCCGACCGCCGCCGGCCGCGAACTGATCGAGCTCGCGGAGAACGTTGAGCGAGAGGTCAACGAGGCGGCCCTGCGGGTCGGCGCGGTGAGCGACCTGCCGAGCGGGCGCGTGCGCTTCGGGGCGTTCCAGAGCTTCATCGGCGGCCTGCTCGCGCCGTCGCTTCCGCAGTGGCGGAGCGAGCTCTCGGGTGTCGATCTGCTCGTGGTCGAAGCCGAGCAGACCGAGTTGCTGCGCGCGCTCCGCACGGCGGACCTCGATCTCATCGCAACGGAGTTCGACGAGTCCGTCGATCCGGCCCCGCTCGGACCGGGTGTGCGGGAGGCCCCGCTGCTCGACGATCCGTGGGTGTTGGTCGCCCCCGCGGGCACCCAGGCCGCGATGGGTGTGGTGGAACTCGAGAATCTGCGGCTCCCGTGGCTCGAGGTCGACGCCGGGGCAGGTGCATCGCACGCGGTGCGACGGGTGCGACGGAGCCTTCGCAACTCGGTCACCGCCCCGCACCGGTACAAGAACCATCAGACCGCGCTCGCGCTCGTCGCCGCCGGAGAGGGCGTCACTCTCATGCCGCAGCTCGCGCTGCGCGAGCAGACTCTGAACGGCGTCGAGGTGCACGAGGCGCCCGGGCTCGGGGTGCGCCGCATCGCGCTGCGCTACCGGGCGGGGCGCAAGCCGAACCCCGCCGTTGCGGCGGCCGTCGACTTCCTGCGCTCGCTCGCGGCTTCGGGGGAGCAGCCGGACCAGACGGCGTAGCCGAGTCGATGCTCGCCCGGGCGAGCGACGCAGTGCCTGCGCTCGAAAACGCGGAGTCCCGATCTGCCGCTTCGCCCGAGGGGGAGGCAGCAGATCGGGACTCCGCGTTCACGTCGTCGCCGCGGTGACTACGACTTGATGTAGCCGTTCGGGTTCAGCACGTACTTCTTGGCCGCGCCCTGATCGAACTCGGCGTAGCCGCGCGGGGCGTCCTCGAGCGAGATCGGTGTCGCGTTGACCGCCTTCGCGATCTGCACCTTGTCGTGCAGGATCGCCTGCATGAGCTGGCGGTTGTACTTCATCACCGGGCACTGACCCGTGGTGAACGACAGCGACTTCGCCCATCCGAGACCGAGCCGGATCGACAGCGATCCCACCTTCGCGGCCTCGTCAATGCCGCCCGGGTCACCGGTCACGTAGAGGCCCGGGATGCCCAGGGCGCCGCCCGCCTCCGTGATGTCCATCAACGAGTTGAGCACGGTCGCGGGCGCCTCGTGACTCGCGTCGGATCCGTGGCCGCGCGCTTCGAAGCCGACGGCGTCGACTCCGCACTCGACCTCGGGCACCCCGAGGATCTGCTCGATCTGATCACGCGGGTCGCCCTTCGATACGTCGACGGTCTCGCAGCCGATCGAGCGTGTCTGCGCGAGGCGATCCTCATTGAGATCCCCGACGATCACCACACCCGCGCCCAGCAGCTGCGCGCCGACCGCGGCGGCGATGCCGACCGGGCCGGCTCCCGCGACGTACACCGTCGAACCGGGTTTCACGCCGGCGCTGTAGGCGCCGTGGAAGCCGGTGGGGAAGATATCTGAGAGCATCGTGAGATCGAGGATCTTCTCGAGCGCCTGGTCGCGGTCCGGGAACTTCAGCAGGTTCCAGTCCGCATAGGGCACGAGCACGTACTCCGCCTGACCGCCGACCCATCCGCCCATGTCGACGTAGCCGTAGGCGCTGCCCGGCCGGTCGGGGTTGACGTTCAGACAGATGCCGGTCTTGCCCTCCTTGCAGTTGCGGCAGCGACCGCAGGCGATGTTAAACGGCACGGAGACGATGTCGCCGACCTTGATGAACTCGACGTCGGGGCCGACCTCCACGACCTCGCCGGTGATCTCGTGGCCGAGCACGAGCCCCTCGGGAGCGGTGGTGCGCCCGCGCACCATGTGCTGGTCGGAGCCGCAGATGTTGGTCGCGACGGTGCGCAGGATGGCGCCGTGCGGCACCTTGCGACCGACGTTCGCCGGGTTGACGCCCGGCCCGTCCTTCAGCTCGAACTCCGGATAGTCGGTGTCGATGACCTCGACGACCCCTGGGCCCTTGTACGCAACAGCTTTGTTACCTGACATCAGCGTCCTTTCTTTCGGAGGTCGACGGTGACCTGTCCCCAGCCTCGCGTGCTCCCGGGAGGCTCACAACTGTTCGCGAGGATGAGGGGAGCCATACCTTCGGGTAGGCATTCGAGACTATGCTCGTGTCATGTGTAGTGAAGTCTCCCGCGAGGCCCTGCTCCGGGGCCTCTCGGATGTGCTCGCCTCGCCTCTCCGACTCATGCTTCCCGCCCTCTCGGAGCTGATCTCTCCGCTGGTGCCGCACACCGGCCTCGTGATGCTCGCGGCCGATGTCGGAGGCGGGCGAGTACAGGGAGCCGGTGACCCGGTGTTCGTGCGGCGGATGCGGGGTCTCGAGCTGGAACGCCTGCGGAAGCAGCTCGAAGCCTCCGGCGGGGTGCGGAGCGAGACGCTGGAGATCGCGGGCTCGGAGCACCGGACGCTGCAGCTGCTGTCGCGCAACGGTGCCCTGCTGGTAGTCGCCGGTCCGGGCAGCGGAGCTGAGGCGCAGGCGCAGCTGCTGCTCGCCGTCTGGGACATCGTGGCGCAGCACGTGCAGGAGCGGGCCGACGAGGCGAAACCCGACTACCTGCAGCACGCTCGGGTGATCGCGGGGACGCGGCTGAAGGCGTTGACAGAGCTCGAGGACGAGTACGCCGCGGCCATGGAGTCGGTGCTCGCGGCGCTGCGCTCGAAGCGGCTCAACGACGCGCAGGCCCGGGCCGAAGCCCTCAGCCGCGCCGTCGCGGCGCTCTCCAGGATGTCGAGCGCCGTCGAGCAGGTGCGCACCCTGACCGAGGAATCGGTGACCGTCTCGTTCGAGCGCCTGAAGGAGGACCTGCGGGCGATCTCGCGCTACTCGCCGGTCAAGCTGCAGTTCGCGGATCCGCCCGCCGACGGGCGGCCGCTGCCGGGCGAGGTGTCGCTCGGCGCCCGCGCCCTCGTGTATCGTGCCGTGCTCACCCTCGTGGAGGGGGAGGAGGTGAACCACATCCGCGTCCACTGGGACTGCGACGGCACCAACCTGCTCATCCGCATGCAGGACGACGGGCCCGGGTCGGCCGCGGCGGCGAAGACGCTGCTGGGCAAGCTCAGGGAGCGGATCTGGTCGCTGAACGGCACCGTGACCGTCGACACGACGCCCGGCTGGGGCACGCGGATCAATGTCACGCTGCCGCTCGATCCGCCCCGCACGCACCCGGCCTCCTCGGCCATGGCGGGCATGCGTCCCCGCGAAGTGCAGGTCGCGGCGCTCATGGTGGCGGGCTATCGCAACCGCGCCATCGCCGACGAGCTGCGGATCAGCGAGAACACGGTCAAGTTCCACGTCTCGCGCATCCTGCGCCAGTTGGGAGCGGACTCGCGGGCCGAGGCCATCGCCGTGCTCACCGCGGGGCAGCGGGGCTAGTCGACGGGCCGGGCGGATCAGCCGGAGTTCTCGCGCCAGCCCTCGGCGAGCGTCGTGATCGCCGCGGCCCGCTCGGCGAGCGCCGCGGCGGCATCGCCGCCTTCGGTCGCCGTGCGGCCCACGGCGACGCCGAGCAGGAACGTGCTGAGCGGTGCGGCCGGGCGGGCGACCTCGTGCGCTACGTCACGGGCCACGTTCAGCACCGTCGCGATGTCGACGGAGCCCGGATCGAGGCCGAGCTCGGCGGCCGCCGCCGCGAGCCAGTCGTCGAGGGCCTCGGGTGGCAGGTGGCGGGAGTTGCTCATGGTCGCTCCTTCGCTGCGGCACGCCTGGCGCGCGCGAGATCTTCCGGGGTGTCGATGTCGGCGATCGTATCGCTCGGGGCGGGGAGCGGGACCAGCCGGGCCTCGGAGAAGGCGAGCCGCAGCGGTCGGTCGGCGAGGGGGCCGGCGGCTGCGAGGCCGGCGCGCAAGGACGAGGTGCGGTAGATCCCGGCGAGCCACTGGGGGCGGCCGTCGAGATCCTCGAGCAGCACGCCGTCCCAGCGCTCGCCGCCGGGCCGGTCGTTGCCCCGGGCATCGTCGCGCAGTGCGTTATCGCGCCGGCCTCCGCTCGGCTCGTCATCGAGTAGCGTGCCGTCGCGCGGCAACCGCGCGAACTCGGCGGCGAGCGCATCGCACACCGCCGCCGGGTGCTCGAGGTCGCAGGCGAGCAGCAGCACCCACTCGGAGGCGCAGGTCTCCGCCGCGAAGCGGGTGTCGAGCGCGTCGAGACCCTCGGCGAGCGCCGCGAGCGGGCCGGAGAACGGCGGATCCTCCCGCACGGAGATGATGCCGGGCGCCGCAGCGCTCGGTGAGCCGACCACGACGATGCGCTCGGTCCCGATCCCCCGCGCCGCGTCGACGACGCGGTCGAGGAGTCGCTCGTCGCGCAGCAGCAGAGCGCCCTTGTCGACGCCGCCCAGGCGGCTTCCTCTCCCGCCGGCCAGCACGATCGCGTCGAGGAGTGCCCGGTTCATCGCGGCCCCACCATGAGGAGGCCGACGGGGTCGCCCGCGGCGATGTCCCCGCGATCCTCGTCCACCACGGCGTACGCCTGCACTGCGCCGTGCCCGCCGACGGCGTGGGAGACTCCGCGGGGGTCGACGGCGGGACGGCACAGGAGCGCCGGCGGCACCGTGGCGTCGCGGTCGTCGCCCGGCGCACCGGGGTCTCCGGGGTCATCGGCGGCGTTCGCTCCCGCATCGAGCGTCACGGGCATGAGCTGCAGACGCTCCCGAGCCCCGCGCCACCCGACCGCCGCCACCGCAGGGATCAGCCGGGGGAGCGGATCGGCGCGCCCCTGCCAGGCGAGCAGCGCCGGGCGCACGAACACCTCGAAGCTCGTGGCCGCGCTCACGGGGTTTCCCGGCAGGGCGAACAGCCAAGCGCCTGAGGAGAGGCGGCCGGCGCACTGCGGCTGACCGGGGCGGATCGCGACCCTCGCGGCGCGCACGCCGGGCTCCGACCGCACCGCGAGGCGCACCACATCGTGGCTGCCGGGCCCGACACCGCCAGTGGTGATGATCGCGTCGCAGTCGCGCGCGAGGTCGCGGAGCTGCTCACGCACGGCGTCCGCGTCGTCGGGGCACCGCCGCACCGCGACCGGCTCGATACCGCTCTCGCGCAGCAGTCCTGCGACGAGCAGCGAGTTCGACTCGACGATCTGACCCCGGGCGAGCGGTGCACCGGGCGGGCGCAGCTCGGCACCCGTCACGAGTACGGCGACCCGGGGGACCTCGCTCACCCGAACCTCGGCCACGCCGGCGGCGGCGAGTGCCGAGAGCCGCGCCGCAGTGAGCGCGTCACCCCCGCGGGCGACCGGCGATCCCGCGCTCAGGTCCTCGCCCCGGCGACGGATGTTCGCCCCCGCCCGCACCGGCGCGTCGAGCCGGATCTCGGTGCGACCCCAGAGCTCGGTCTCATGCGCGGTGCCGGTCGCTTCGATCAGATCGGCCTCCGGCCCCGAGACGAGCTCGACGGGGACGACCGCGTCGGCATCGGAGGGAACGGGGGCTCCAGTCATGATCCGCACGGCGGTGCCCGGAGCGACAGCCGGATCGGCGGCGCTCCCCGCGAGCACCTCGCCCGTCACGGCGAGCCCGACCGGCTGCTGCGGTGTCGCGCCGGCGGTGTCGGAGGCGCGCAGCGCGTAGCCGTCCATCGCGGAGTTGTCCCAGAGCGGCAGATCGTGGGCGGATCGCACGTCCTCGATGAGCGTGCGCCCGTGAGCCCGCTCGACGGGGAGCACGACTGTGCCGAGGCGCCCGATGCCGGCGAGGATCCACTCCCGCCACTCCGCAGCCGACACACGCATGGGGCTGATCCTACCCGCCGCCCGCCGCGGGGGCGCGGAGTCTCAAACTGCTGTTTCCGGCCTTGAGGTGCCAGCAGTTCGGGACTCCGCGTTTCGGAATCCGTGCGGGCGGAGTCCGTGAGGGCGAAGGCCGTGGGGTTCAATGGAGGTATGTCACGCATCGCCGCCCGCCGCCGAGTCACCCGCGTCACCGTCGGCCAGGCCCCGCGCCGCCGCGCCGACTTCCTCGCGGTCGAGGAGCCGCTCGAGATCAGGGTCGGCGGCCGAGCCCTCACGGTCACCATGCGCACGCCGGGCAGCGACGTCGAGCTCGCCGCCGGCTTCCTGGTCTCCGAGGGGGTGATCCACCGATCCGAACACCTCGCCGCGGCGATTCACTGCGCCGCCGACGGCGAGGAGAACACCTACAACGTGCTCGATATCGCGCTCGCGCCCGGGGTCGCGCCGCCCGATCCGAGCGTCGAGCGCAACTTCTACACCACGAGCTCGTGCGGGGTGTGCGGCAAGGCGAGCATCGACGCGGTCTCGACGGTCTCGCGCTACCGGGTGGACGAGGATCCGCTGCGGCTCGATCCCGACCTGGTCGCCGGGTTCCCCGATGCGCTGCGAGCGGGGCAGGCCGTATTCGAGCGCACCGGGGGATTGCACGCGGCAGCGCTGTTCGACGGCGCCACGGGGGAGATGCTGGTGCTGCGCGAGGACGTCGGCCGGCACAACGCCGTCGACAAGGTCGTCGGTTGGGCGCTGCAGCACGATCGCCTCCCGGCTCGGGGCTGCGTGCTCATGGTGTCGGGGCGGGCGAGTTTCGAGCTCACGCAGAAGGCGCTCATGGCCGGGATTCCGATGCTCGCTGCCGTCTCGGCGCCGTCGTCGCTCGCGGCGGAGCTCGCCGCCGAGGCGGGCCTCACCCTCGTGGGGTTCCTGCGCGGGCCGTCGATGGTGGTCTACAGCCGTGAGGATCGTCTGGATCTGGGGTCCTCGGCCCTGGATGACCCCTCGCGCTTCGGCTAGGGTTGGGGCATGGCGCGTTTCAGCCCGCTCGAGTGGCCGGTGTTCCGGCAATTCGCCTCTCCCGACCGGTTCGGGCGAGGCGACTCGGTCATGTCTCGCAAGACCCGCGAGATCGCGCCGCGCACTTCGACCGCCGACCGCGTCGTGCAGAGCGTCTGCCCCTATTGCGCGGTGGGCTGCGGCCAGAAGGTGTTCGTCAAAGACGAGCGGGTGGTGCAGATCGAGGGCGATCCCGATTCCCCGATCTCGCGCGGCCGGCTGTGCCCCAAGGGCTCGGCGAGCGAGCAGCTCGTCAATTCGGCATCACGGCAGACCGAGATCCTCTACCGCGCCCCGTACGCGACCGAGTGGCAGAAGCTGTCCCTCAGCACCGCGATCGACATGATCGCCGAGCGCTTCATCGAGGCGCGCAAGAAGTGGTGGCAGGATCACGACGAGCACGGCCGCCCGGTACGGCGCACCATGGGTATCGCGGCGCTCGGCGGCGCGACGCTCGACAACGAGGAGAACTACCTCATCAAGAAGTTGTTCACCGCGGCCGGTGCGATCCAGATCGAGAATCAGGCCCGCATCTGACACTCCGCCACGGTTCCCAGTCTGGGAGCCTCGTTCGGCCGAGGCGGCGCGACTCAACCGCTGCAGGACATGGCCAATGCGGATTGCATCGTGATCCAAGGATCCAACATGGCCGAGTGCCACCCCGTCGGATTCCAGTGGGTCTCGGAGGCAAAGGCGCGCGGCGCGAAGATCATCCACGTCGATCCTCGCTTCACGCGCACCTCTGCGGTGGCCGACAAGCACGTCCCGATCCGGGCCGGCTCCGACATCGTGCTGCTCGGCGCGCTCATCAACCATGTCATCGAGAACGACCTGTGGTTCAAGGAGTACGTGCTCGCCTACACGAACGCTGCGACGATCGTGAGCGAGGAGTTCCGCGACACCGAGGATCTCGACGGGCTGTTCTCGGGGTACGACGCCGAGACCGGCACGTACGACCCCTCGAGCTGGGCCTACAAGAAGACCGGCGCGCAGAAGCGGGACGAGGCGAAGGAGGCGGAGGGGGCCGACGAGCTCCAGGAGATGCAGGGATCCGGCCACCAGTACGGCAGCGGCGGACCGGCGGCGGGTGATCGCTACCTCACGGACGAGACGCTGGAAGATCCGCATACGGTGTTCCAGATCCTGAAGCGCCACTACTCGCGCTACACACCCGAGATGGTGCGCGAGGTCTGCGGCATCTCCGAGGAGGACTTCGCCTATCTCGCGCGCACGATCACCGAGAACTCGGGGCGCGATCGCACGACCTGCTTCGCCTATGCCGTCGGCTGGACCCAGCACACCATGGGCGCCCAGTTCATCCGCACCTCGGCGATCCTGCAACTGCTGCTCGGCAACATCGGGCGGCCGGGCGGCGGGATCATGGCGCTGCGCGGCCACGCGAGCATCCAGGGCTCCACCGACATCCCGACGCTGTTCAACCTGCTGCCCGGCTACCTGCCGATGCCGACTTCGACCGCAGAAACCCTGCAGGACTACCTCGCCGGCATCGCCTCGCCCGACCAGAAGGGGTACTGGGCGAACGCCGACGCCTACACGGTCAGCCTGCTGAAGGCGTGGTGGGGCGACGCCGCGCGCGAGGACAACGACTGGGCCTACGAGTATCTGCCGCGCCTCACCGGACCGCACGGCACCTACCAGACGGTCGCGAAGATGCTCGCGGACGAGATCGACGGCTACTTCGTTTTCGGGCAGAACCCGGCCGTGGGTTCGGCGCACGGCCGCATGCAGCGGCTCGGCATGTCGCATCTCAAATGGCTCGTGGTGCGCGATTTTGCGATGATCGAGTCGGCGACCTGGTGGAAGGACGGGCCGGAGATCGAGTCGGGCGAACTCCGCACGGAGGACATCGCGACCGAGGTGTTCTTCATGCCCGCAGCCAATCACGTCGAGAAGTCGGGCACCTTCACCCAGACGCAGCGCATGGTGCAGTGGCGGCACCAGGCGGTACAGCCACCGGGGCAGGCGCAGAGCGAGCTCGACTTCTTCTACGAGCTGGGGGTCAGGATCCGGGAGCGCCTCGCGGGCTCCACGGATCCGCGCGATCGTCCGCTGCTCGACCTCACCTGGGACTACCCGCTCGATGAGCACGGCAACCCCGATCCCGAGGCCGTGCTCGCGGAGATCAACGGGCGCTTCCGCACGGGGGAGCGGGCCGGGCAGCCGCTCTCGTCGTACACCGAGATGCGCGCCGACGGGTCGACCGAGGGCGGATGCTGGATCTACACGGGCGTCTACGCTGACGGGGTGAATCACGCCGCGCTGCGGCCCTCGCGCGACGAGCAGGCGGCGGTGAACCCGGACTGGGGCTGGGTGTGGCCGGCCAACCGGCGGGTGCTCTACAACCGGGCGTCGGCCGACCCCGAGGGCCGCCCGTGGAGCGAGCGCAAGAAGTACGTCTGGTGGGATGAAGCCCAGGAGCGCTGGATCGGCGAGGACGTGCCCGACTTCCCCGCCACTCTCGCGCCCGGCACGCAGCCCGCGCCGGAGGCGGGCGGACCGGAGGCTCTCTCGGGCACCGATGCCTTCATCATGCAGTCCGACGGCAAGGGATGGCTCTACGCGCCGAAGGGCCTCGTCGACGGTCCGCTGCCCGCGCACTACGAGCCGCAGGAGTCGCCCGTCGCGAACCCCGTCTACGGGCAGCAGCGCTCGCCGGCGCGCGTGACCATGGCGCGCGAAGACAACCTCAGTGCGCCGAGCGACGACGAGCGCGGGGCCGGCGTCTACCCCTACATGTTCACTACCTACCGGCTCACGGAACACCACACCGCGGGCGGAATGAGCCGGTGGCTGCCGTACCTCGCGGAGCTGCAGCCCGAGATGTTCTGCGAGGTGTCGCGCGAGCTCGCCGAGGAGTGCGGTCTCGAACCCTACGGCTGGGCGACCATCATCTCGCCGCGCTCCGCGATCGAGGCGAAGGTGCTGGTGACCGACCGGGTGAAGCCGCTGCAGGCGGGCGGGCGCACGGTGCATCAGATCGGCCTGCCCTATCACTGGGGCGTGGGCGGCGATGCGGTGGTGAGCGGCGACTCCGCGAACGATCTGCTGGGTGTCGTGATGGATCCGAACGTGCTGATCCAGGAGTCGAAGGCGGGATCCTGCGCCATCATCCCGGGTCGCCGACCGCGCGGCGAGGAGCTCCTCGAGCTCGTCGAGCGGTACCGGCGGCGCGCCGGGGTGACGATCGACACCGGCATGCGGCACGCCGACGATGCCGGTGGTCGCGAGTACGCTGGGGACGAGCCGCAGCACGATGAGGGGGAGCGATGACCAGACTCACCGAATCCGAGCACGCCGCCCACCACGAGCACGTGCACCCCCGCAAGGGCTTCTTCACCGACACCTCGATCTGCATCGGGTGCAAGGCCTGCGAGGTGGCCTGCAAGGAGTGGAACCGCAACCCGGCCGACTCCGACTGGCAACTCTCCGACTCCTCGTACGACAACTCCGAAGGGTTGGGTGCCGACACCTGGCGCCACGTGGCGTTCATCGAGCAGGGCCAGGAGCGCATCGAGCAGGCCCGCGAGAGCGGCCGCAAGCTCGTGAGCCTCGGCATGCCCACGGTGCGCAAGGATCCAGATGATCTCTCCGGCGTCGACACCACGCCACCGGACACGCCTGATTTCCGCTGGCTCATGTCGTCGGACGTGTGCAAGCACTGCACCAACGCCGGCTGCCTCGACGTCTGCCCCACGGGTGCGCTCTTCCGCACCGAGTTCGGCACCGTCGTGGTGCAGGAGGACATCTGCAACGGCTGCGGCACCTGCGTGGCGGGGTGCCCGTTCGGCGTGATCGAGCGGCGCAGTGACGGGATCGCCGTGCCCAAGACCAACCGCGACTTCGTGCCGGGGGAGCAGGCGCCCACCCGCAACGCCGGTGTCGCCCAGAAGTGCACCCTCTGCTACGACCGTCTCACCGACGACCAGACTCCCGCGTGCGCGCAGGCCTGCCCGACCACGTCGATCAAGTTCGGCAGCCGCGAGGAGCTCGCGAAGATCGCCCGGGCCCGTGTGCGCGAACTGCACAAGCAGGGCCTCACGGAGGCGCGGCTGTACGGCGCGAACGAGCGCGACGGCGTGGGCGGCACGGGATCGATCTTCCTGCTGCTCGACGAGCCCGAGGTGTACGGTCTGCCGCCGGATCCGCAGGTCGCGACGAAGGATCTGCCGCGCATGTACAAGCGGGCCGGGCTCGCCGCGCTCGGCATGATCGGCGCCGTGGCGCTCGCGTTCCTCACCGGAGGGCGCCGATGACCCGCCTCGACTGGAAAGGTGAACGCCGGTGACGCTCTCGGAGTTCGACAGCTACCGTCCGCCCGAGAAACCGCGTCGCTTCGGCGGCAAGCGCCGGCGTCGCGGCGCCGGGCGCGGGGGAGCCGGGGCGACTGACGGCTCGCGCGAGATGTCGATGGTGCCCGAGGCGGAGTTCGCCAGCTACTACGACCGGCCCATCGTGAAGCCGCCGCCGTGGGAGGCGCCGATCGGCATCTACCTGTTCCTGGGGGGAGTCGCCGGCGGATCGTCGCTGCTCGCCGCGGGTGCGCAGTTCAGCGGCAACGAGAAGCTGCGGCGCAACAGCCGGCTCGCCGCGATCGGCGCCGCCGGCGCCGGCGCCGTGGCGCTCATCGCCGACCTGGGCCGACCCGAGCGGTTCCTGAATATGTTCCGCACACTCAAGGTGACCTCACCGATGAGCGTCGGATCGTGGATCCTGGGGGCGTTCAGCGCGGGCGCGGGCGTCGCCGCCGTCGCCGAGGTCGACCGCATGACGAAGCGCAGGCTGCCCCTCGGGCCGCTGCGCAAGCTGCTGAACCTCGCCGAGAAGCCGGCCGGGGTCGCCTCCGCGGTGTTCGCCGCGCCTCTCGCGGCCTACACTGGCGTGCTGCTGTCGAACACGGCGAATCCCACGTGGAACGCGGCGAAGGAAGACCTGTCGTTCGTCTTCGTGAGCTCGGCGAGCCTCGCCGCGGGTGGTCTCGGCATGGTCACCACGCCGGTGGCGGATGCGAAGCCCGCTCGCGTGCTCGCCGTGGCGGGGGCCGCGGCCGAGCTGGCAGCGTCCGAGCTCATGGACCGGCGCATGGATCCGGTCGCCGCCGAGCCGCTGCACCATGGCAGCGCGGGCGCGATGCACAAGTGGAGCAAGCGTCTCGCCGCGATCGGCGGTGCAGGTGCGCTCTTCGCCGGACGCAGTCGTACGGTCGCGGTGGTCTCGGGGGTCGCGCTGCTCGCGGCCTCGGCGCTGACCCGCTTCGCCGTGCTCGAGGCCGGCCTCCACTCGACGAAGGATCCGCGCTACGTGATCGAACCGCAGAAGCGTCGCCTCGAGGCGCGCCGTCGCGCGGGCATCATCGACGACTCGATCACCACCGCCGAGTAGTCGAGACGGAGGGCGGATCGTGGGGCAGAGCGAAGAAGTGCGGGAACAGCTCGTGGCGCTGCGGGAGCAGACGGATGCCAGGGCGGCTCGATTCGAAGCCGAACTCGACGCGCTGACCCGCGCTCGTCGCAGCGAATCGGACGACGACGAGCACGATCCGGAGGGCGTGACGCTCTCCTCCCAGTGGTCGATGCTGGCCGGCCTGCTTGCCTCCGCCCGCGAGGATGCGCGGGCGGCCGAGGCCGCAGTGCAGCGGTTCGACGCGGGGGATTACGGGATCTGCACGGCCTGCGGGCAGCCCATCCCGGAGGGGCAGCTCGAGGCGCGGCCGTTCAGGGAGCGCTGCGTAGCGTGCTCCTGACCTCCTTCCCGCCGGTCGGGCGAGGCGAAGCCGGGTCGAAACCGCGCTGCGAAACCTAGCGAATCGTGATGCCGGATCCCGCGACGATCTCGCCGATCACCGGGTAGCCCGGCACCTCGCCCACGACCAGCAAGCCGCCCGAGGTCTGCGCGTCTGCGAGCAGCACCAGCTCCTCCTCGCTCAGCCCCCGCTCGACGCTCAGATGCGGTCGCACCCAGTCGAGATTGCGGCGCGATCCGCCCGGGATGAAACCCTCGTCCATCGACTGCCGCACGTCCTCGAGCACGGGCACCGCGCCGGAGTCGAGCACGGCGCCGACGCCCGAGGCGCGGCACATCTTGTACAGGTGCCCGAGCAGGCCGAAACCGGTGACGTCCGTCGCGGCCCGCGCGCCCGCTGTGACCGCGGCGATCGAGGCGTCGCGGTTCAGTTGCACCATCTGCGCGATCGCGTGCTCGAAGACCTCGCCGGTGCGCTTGTGCCGGTTGTTCAGCACACCCACGCCGATGGGCTTGGTCAGCGTGAGCGGCAGGCCCGGCTCGGCTGCGTCATTGCGCATGAGCTGCGCGGGATCGGCCACCCCGGTGACCGCCATGCCGTACTTGGGTTCGGGGTCGTCGATCGAGTGGCCGCCCGTGACGGGGCAGTTCGCCTCCGCGGCGACGTCTAAGCCGCCGCGCAGCACCTCGGTGAGCAGTTCCAGCGGCAGCACCTCGCGGGGCCACCCGACGAGGTTGATCGCGGTGATGGGGGTGCCGCCCATCGCGTAGATATCCGAGAGCGCGTTGGCGGCGGCGATGCGGCCCCAGTCGTAGGCGTCGTCGACCACGGGCGTGAAGAAGTCCGCGGTCGAGAGCACGGCGAGGTCGTCGCGCACGAGCACCGCTGCCGCATCGTCGCCGTCGTCGAGCCCCACGAGCACGTTCCCGGCGGCCTGCCCGACGAGCCCGCGCACCGCGTCCTCGAGCTCGCCCGGCGGGATCTTGCAGGCGCAGCCGCCTCCGTGCGCGTAGCCGGTCAGTCGTGCGGGATCCAACTCGGGTGCCATGCCCCGAGACTACCGGCTGCGTCTCTCCGAGCGCGGCCCGTACTTCGGATCTCTCTCTTAATTCGGATGAAACCGCGGCAATCCATCCGAAACAACGGCAAGGTCCGAAATACGGATCACGATCGGGCAGGAGCGAGGCCCGACGGCGGAGAACGAGGAGTGTAGGCTCGTCGGTGGAGGCGTCAGGGTTCCTGGTGGGCCCCCCGGTCTTCAAAACCGGTGAGGCCGAGTATCTCGGTCTGGCGGGTTCGATTCCCGTCCGCCTCCGCCATATGCCGATCGAAGAATATCGAGCTTCCGTCGCGGGCGCATCGTTGCGAGGGCGCTCGTCGGCGCGGGTTCGACGGGCTGTGAGGGGAGCCGATGAGCGACGAGGATCATCGCAGGCGCATCCCCCGAACCGACCGGCTGCTGGCTCTGCCGGCGGCACAAGAGGCGCGGGAGCGGATCGGTGACGCCGCAGTGCGACGCATCATCGACGCGCGGCAGTGCGCGGCGCGCGAGGGACGACTGCCGGCGGAGCGGGTCGAGGCGGAGGTCGAGCAAGCGCTGCGGGCCGAGCATCCGACCTCTCTGACGCCGGTGCTCAATGCGACCGGGGTGATCGTGCACACCAACCTCGGACGGGCGCCGCTCGCGCGGAGCGCGCGCGAGGCGGTGCTGGGCGCGGCGGGCTACGTCGATGTCGAGATGGATCTCGCGACCGGCAAGCGCAGCGCGCGCGGGGCCGGAGCACGCGAGGCGCTGCTGCAGGCCTGCCCGGATGCCGAGGACGCACTGATCGTCAACAACGGTGCAGCCGCGCTGCTGCTCGCCGTCACGGCTGTGGCCGGAACGGGCGAGATGATCGTGAGCCGCGGTGAGCTCGTCGAGATCGGCGCGGGCTTCCGCCTGCCCGACCTGCTCGTCACCACGGGGGCTCGTCTGCGCGAGGTCGGCACGACGAACCGCACCCACCTCGACGACTACGCGCAGGCGCTCGGTCCTGAGACCGGGTGCCTGCTGAAGATCCACCCCAGCAACTTCCGGGTGCAGGGCTTCACCGCGGGGGTCGAAACGTCGGCGCTGCGTCCCCTGGCCGACGAGCACGGGCTGTCGCTCATCGTCGATCTCGGCAGCGGACTGCTGAGCCCCGACCCCGCGCTGCCGGACGAACCCGACATCGCGAGCGCCCTGCGCGCGGGCGCCGACGTGGTGATCGCGAGCGGCGACAAACTGCTCGGCGGTCCTCAGGCGGGCCTGCTGCTGGGACGGAGCGCCGCGATCCGGCGCATCGCCGCGCATCCGCTCGCCCGCGCGATGCGCAGCGACAAGCTCACGCTCGCGGCCATCGAGGCGACGCTCAGGATCGCGGAAACCCCGGTGTCGGCGGCGCTGCACGCCGATCCGGGGCGCCTCCGGGAGCGGACCCTGATGCTCGCGGAGCGGGTGGGAGCCGAGGTCGTGCCCCACGATGGACGCGTGGGCGGCGGGGGCGCCCCCGGGGTGCCGCTGCCGGGGTGGGCGGTCGAGCTTCCCGAGTCGGCCTCGGAGCGATTGCGTGCCGGCGAACCCGCGGTCGTCGCCCGGGTGCATCGGGGCCGCTGCCTCGTCGACCTGCGCTGCGTGGCGGAGGAAGACGATGAGCGGCTGGGAGCGGCGGTGCTCGCAGCGATGCGCGATCCCGAACCCCGTCGGCTCGGGCCCCGCTGACATGTACGTCGTCGCCACCGCCGGCCACGTCGATCACGGCAAATCGACGCTCGTGCGCGCGCTCACCGGCATGGAGCCCGACCGTCTCGCCGAGGAGCGGCGGCGCGGGCTGACGATCGACCTCGGCTTCGCGTGGACGCAGCTGCCCTCGGGGCGCGAGGTCGCCTTCGTCGATGTACCGGGGCACGAGCGCTTCCTCGCGAACATGCTCGCGGGCGTGGGGCCCGCCCCGGTCGTGTGCTTCGTCGTCGCCGCCGACAAGGGCTGGCAGGAGCAGTCGTCGGATCATCGCGACGCGATAGCGGCCCTCGGTATCGAGCACGGCATCGTGGTGATCACGCGGGCGGATCGGGCCCCGGATCGGGTCTCGGACACGATCGAGCAGACCCGGAGCGCCCTGGTCGGCACCCCGCTCGAGCACGCGCCCCTGGTGGTCTCGGCGCTGCCGGCCGATGAGTCGGCGGCCACGGCCGGGCTGGGAGAGTTCGTCGCACGGCTCGACGAGGTGCTCGCCGCTGCTCCCGCCCCCGAGGCCGCCGCGCGCGTGCGATTGTGGATCGACCGCTCGTTCACGATCAGGGGCGCCGGCACGGTGGTGACGGGCAGCCTCACCGCGGGCACGCTGCACCAGGGGGACCGCCTGCAGCTGGTCGGCGAGAGCGGGGCGCGGGCGACGGCCGTGCGCGGGCTCCACAGTCGGAACGCCGCCGCGACCTCAGTGACGCCGCACGCCCGCGTGGCGGTGAACCTGCGCGACATCGCCGCCGACAGCGCGCACCGCGGAGATGCGCTCGTGACACCCGGCGCCTGGCCGATCGTCGACGTGATCGACGTGCGGCGCACGACGGGGTCGGGCTTCTCCGACGCGCCCCAGCAGCTGGTGATGCACATCGGCACGGCCGCGGTGCAGGCGCGCCTGCGGCCGCTCGGCGACGACCACGCGCGGCTCGCCCTCGCGCGGCCGCTGCCCCTGCAGCTCGGCGACCGTCTCGTGCTGCGCAGCCCGGGCAGCCGCTTCGTCTTCGCGGGAGCGCTGGTGCTCGACGCCGACCCGCCGGCCCTCACGAGGCGCGGCGACGGAGCGCGGAGGGCGGCTGCGCTCGCCGCACGGTCGGAGACGGGAGACGCCGCGGTCGAAGTGGAGCGCCGCGGCGCGATGCCGGTCGCGCGTTTGCGCTGGCTGGGGCTGCGCGGACTCGATGCGGTGCCCGAGGGGATCGCCGCGGTGGGGCGCGACGGGGGGTGGTGGGTGCATCCGCCCGCACTGGACCGTTGGGCGCGCCGGTTGCGCGAGGCGGTGGCCGAGAAGCTTCGTGCGGATCCGATCTCGCCGGGCCTCGCAGAGGGCGCGGCGGCCGACGCGCTGCTGCGCGCCGAGCCGCCGCTGCCGGATGCCTCGCTGCTGCCGCTCGTGGTGCGCCGTGCGGGGCTCGAATCTCGCTCGGGAGCACTGAGACCGCCGGGGGCCGGCGTGGATCTCGGGGCGGCCGAGACCGGGGTCGCGCGGCTCGAGCGGCGTCTTCGCGAGCACCCCTTCGCGGCCCCGGAGGCCGACGAACTCTCGGCGCTGCGACTCGGTGCTCGGGAGCTGGCGGCGGCCGAGCGCGCAGGCCGCCTGCTGCGGCTCGGCGGTGGGATCGTGCTGCTGCCCGCGGCGCCGGCCGAGGCGATGCGTCGCCTCTCGTCGCTGGAGCAGCCGTTCACCACGAGCGAGGCCCGGCGCGCGCTCGACACCACGCGCCGAGTGGTGATCCCGCTGCTCGAGCACCTCGACGCGCGGGGATGGACGCGGCGCATCGACGGAGTGCAGAGGACGGTCGTCCGTTAGGGCGAGCGAGCGCGGATCGCCCGGGTTTGGGAGCTGGCGCGCGTGCGGTTCGGCGGCTCCATGATCGGCGCATGAGCGGTGAGGATCGGCGATCCGCGCCGCGCGTGCGTGTAGGATCGGTCGCATGACGCGCTACCGGGTTCGCGAGGCCGCGCAGCTGATCGGGGTCAGCGATGACACGATCCGCCGCTGGGTGACGCAGGGACTGCTCGACGCCGACACCGATGAGGCGGGCCTGCAGGTGATCGAGGGCGTCTCCCTGGCTGAGCGTGCGAAGCAGCTGGCACCCGAGGCCGATGACGCGGAGCCCGTGCTGCGCAGCGCCCGCAACCGCTTCACGGGCATCGTCACCCGGGTCGAGGCGGACGGCGTGGTCGCGGTGGTCGAGGCGCAGTGCGGTCCGCACCGGCTCGTGTCGATCATGACGAGGGAGGCCGTCGAGGAACTCGGCCTCGATGTCGGTTCGCGAGCGACGGCGATCGTCAAAGCCACGAACGTGATCATCGAGACTCCCCGGAGGGATGCCGGATGAAGGCGAACGCTCCCGCGCACGCGCTGCGGTTCGGCGCGCTGCTGCTCGCATCGGGTCTCGCTGCGGCGCTCGCCGGGTGCGGGGCGAGCGCGGATCCGGATCCCCATCCCGATCTCCGCGGATCTCAGGAAACCGAACCGGCAGCCTCGGAGGTCAGCGGCGGCCTCACGGTGTACGCCGCGGCGTCGCTCGAGCCGGCGTTCGAGGAGGTCGGCGGCTGGTTCGTCGAGGAGCACCCCGGGGTCTCGCTCGAGTTCTCGTACGACGGCTCCTCGATGCTCGCGACGCAGATCCTCAGCGGCGCTCCGGCGGACGTCTTCGCCTCGGCCGACGCCCCGAACATGGAGAAGATCACGGCCGAGGGCCTGGGCGACGGCGAACCCATCGGCTTCGCCACGAGCGAGCTTGCGATCGCGGTGGCCCCGGGCAACCCGCTGGGCATCGAGTCGCTCGCCGACCTCGCGGGATCGGGCGGTGATGCCCCGGTGACGGTGCTCTGCGCGGCCGAGGTGCCGTGCGGCAACGCAGCGCACGCGCTGCTCGAGCGCGACGGGGGCGAACTCGATCCCGCGAGCGAGGAGCAGAACGTCACCGCCGTGCTCACCAAGGTGCGTGAGAGGGAGGCCGATGCCGGGCTCGTCTACCGCTCCGACGTGCTGCGCGCTCAGGGCGAGGTCGAGGGCGTCGAGATCGAGCACGCCTCGGACGCCGCGGGCGACTACCTGGTCGTGCCCATGGCCGGATCCGACGCCCCCGATACCGCCGCAGCCTTCGCCGAGTTCCTCCGCTCCGAGCGTCCGCAGCGGCTACTCGCCGACCTGGGCTTCGGGCCCGCCCGCTGAGCCGTGCCCGACGCGAAGCCCTACCTGATCCGGAACCGGAGCTCGCGCTCGTCCCGGAGACGCGGAGCGCCGCGGTCGGGGCGGAGGCGGCAGACGCAGCGGGTGCGGCTCCCCGCCGGTGTGATGCTTCCGGCCGCGATCGGTGCGGCGGTGCTGCTGCTTCCGCTCGGAGCTCTGCTGCTGCGCATCGACTGGGCGACCGTCCCGGCGACGCTCGCCGCCCCCGCCACGCGCGAGGCGCTCGGGCTCTCGCTCGGCACTGCGGCGGTCGCGACGGGGCTCTGCTTTCTGCTCGGCGTGCCCCTCGCGCTCGTGATCGCGCGCACCGAGGGCGCACTCGCGGCGGTGCTGCGCGCCTGCGTCACGTTGCCGCTCGTGCTGCCCCCGCTCGTGGGCGGACTCGCGCTGCTGAGCCTGCTCGGGCGCGGCGGGCTGCTCGGGGACTGGCTGTTCGGGCTCGGGATCCGCCTCCCTTTCACGACCGCCGCCGTGGTCGTCGCACAGACCTTCGTCGCGCTGCCTTTTCTCGTGATCTCGGTGGAGGGGGCGTTGCGGGGGCGCGGGAGCAGCTACGAGCGCGTGGCCGAGAGCCTCGGAGCGCGCCCATGGACCGTGCTGCGCCGCGTGACTCTGCCGCTGCTCGCCCCCAGTCTCATCGCGGGAGGCATCCTCTGCTTCACCCGCGCGCTGGGGGAGTTCGGCGCGACCGCTCTCTTCGCGGGGAACGCTGCGGGCAGCACCCGCACCGTGCCGCTCGCGATCTACACCGCGTTCAACGGCGCCGGCGTCACCCAGGATACGGCGCTGACTCTTTCGCTGCTGCTGGTGCTGGTCGCCGTCGTCGCCCTGCTGTGCATGCGTTCGCGGGACGCTCGGAGCGCGCGGGGTGCGCTGTGAGCGGCGCGGGGCGCGACGGGGCCCGCGCCGCTGTTCCGAGGGAGCTGCGGTGCACGGTGGTGGTCGCTCGGGGAAACTTCCTCCTGGACCTCTCGCTCGAGGTCGCGCCGGGGGAGATCCTCGGGGTGATCGGTCCGAACGGTGCGGGCAAATCGACGCTGCTCGGCGCCATCGCGGGAACGCTGCCGCTCAGCAGCGGTCGCATCGAGCTCGGCGGGCGCTTCCTGAGCCGCAGCGAGGAGGGCGCGGTCGAGGTGTTCCTGCCGCGATCCTCGAGGCGGGTGGGACACCTCGATCAGCGGGCCAGACTCTTCCCGCACCTCGACGCCGCCGCGAACATCGCGTTCGGGCCGCGCTCTCAGCGGATATCGCGGTCGCGGGCGGCGAGCCTCTCCCGCGAGTGGCTCGAGCGGGTGGGCCTCGGACGCCGCGGCGACGCGCGAGAGTCGGAGCTCTCGGGCGGCCAGCAGCAACGGGTGGCCATCGCTCGCACGCTCGCGGCCGATCCGGATCTGCTGCTGCTCGACGAGCCCTTCGCTGCGCTCGACGTCGCGAGTGCGCAGCAACTGCGCAGCCTCGTCGCATCCGAGATCCGCCGGCTCGGGGTGCCCGCACTGCTCGTCACCCACGACCCGGTCGACCTCATCGCATTGGCCGACCGGGTGATGGTGATCGAGGAGGGAAGGATCAGGCAGCTCGGCTCGGCCGCCCAGGTGCTCGCGGCGCCCGCGACCGACTTCGCGGCGGAGTTCTCGGGGCGGGTGCTGCTCCGGGGCATCGCGGCGGAGGACGGCTCGCTGCGGCTGAGCGGTGGGCCCGTCGAGGGGATCCGCGGATCCGGTTCCCTGCCCGCCCCCGGTCGTCCGGCGGTGGCGAGTTTCGACCCCGTCGCCGTGCGGGTGAGCCCGATCACCGATCGGGGCCAGGGCCCCGGCCCCGGGCCCGATGTCTTCCCGGCCTCGTCGCACGGGCCCGGCGATGGGGTCGGTGCGACCTGGGACGGCACTGTATCCGCACTCGCTGCGAGCCGCACCGGCGTGCGCCTCGAGTTCGAGGAGTGGCCCGGGTTCGTCGCGGAGGTACCGGTGAGCCGCGCGCTCGACCCGGAGATCGCTCCAGGAGCTCGGGTGCGCATCGAGTTGAGCGCCGCCGAGGTGCGGTTCGCGGTTCCGGCCTCGTGAGCCGCTCCTGCCCCCTTCGACGGACTCAGGGACGGTGGATCCTCATCGAGATACGGATTTCGCACGCCGGACCGCGATCCTGCGTGCGTGCGAGTCGGCCTCAAAGTATCGAGCCGGGCTGCAATTCACGCGAATTGCAGCCCGGCTCGATAGGAATGGACCGTCTCGATTGTTCCGGGGGACCGGATCATCACCGGAGCACAGGACACGGACGCGACCGCGAGACTCGATGCTAGGGTGAGTGCCGAAGTGAGGATTGCGATGCGATCGGATGAGCGGGAAACGGGAACCGTGCCCGGGGTGCGTCGACTCCCCTCGACCGGCCTTTCGGACGCCCGGGGCAGGCCTCTGCGCGATCTGCGCATCTCGGTGACCGACCGCTGCAACTTCCGCTGCGTCTACTGCATGCCCAAGGAGATCTTCGGGCGCGACTACCAGTTTCTCGACCGCTCCGAGATCCTGAGCTTCGAGGAGATCGAGCGGCTGGCGCGCATCGGAGCGTCCCTCGGCGTCGTCAAGCTGCGGATCACCGGCGGCGAACCGCTGCTGCGGCGCGGTATCGAGGATCTCATCGCGCGACTCGCCGCGATCCGGTCTCCCGACGGGCGGCCGCTCGACCTGGCCCTGACGACGAACGGATCAGCGCTGCCGATGAAAGCCGAGGCGCTGCGAGCGGCCGGGCTGCGCCGAGTGACCGTGTCGCTCGACTCCCTCGACGACGCGCGGTTCCGCGCGGTCAACGATGTGCGCTTCCCCGTGCAGCGCGTGCTCGACGGCATCGACGCTGCGAACGCGGCAGGGCTCTCGCCCGTGAAGATCAACACCGTGCTCAAGCGGGGGGTGAACGACGACGAGATCCTGCCCCTCGCCGAGCGCTTCCGCGGCACCGGCCACCCACTGCGGTTCATCGAGTACATGGACGTGGGTTCCTCGAACGGTTGGCGCCTCGACGACGTGGTGCCCTCGACCGAGGTGGTGCGTCGCATCGATGAGGTCCACCCGCTCGAACCGGTGGCTCCAGCCGCGCCCGGTGAGACGGCGAAGCGTTGGCGGTATCGCGACGGCGCAGGTGAGATCGGAGTGATCTCGAGCGTCACGGGGGCGTTCTGCGGCGACTGCTCGCGCGCCCGCGTGTCGGCCGAGGGAAGGCTCTTCACCTGCCTCTTCGCGTCGAGCGGTTTCGACCTGCGAGCGCTACTGCGCTCGGGCGCATCCGATGCCGAGGTGGGGCGGGCGCTGTCGGGGCTGTGGGAGCGGCGGGACGACCGGTACTCGGAGCTGCGCGGTCTGAGCACCCCGGCGGAGGCCCCGGCCCGTATCGAGATGTCGTACATCGGGGGTTGATGCCTCGGTCCGCGCACCGGCTCTGTCGGGTGCGGACTTCGCTCACATCAGGCCGAAGCAGGTGAACATTCGCGAGTTCTCCACAGATTCTGGGGGCGCGTTTCCGCCTCGCGATCCGAGACGTAGACTACGAACACGAACCGCGCAGAGCATTCGAGAGGAGGCGGCTCGTGTCCCCGGATATCCTCGCTACGATCCTGAGCGCAGTCGGAGTGCTGCTCGCGATGGCCGGCGGTTTCGGGTGGGTCATCACCCGGCTCGACTCACGCCTTGACTCGGGCCTCAGCGGGTTGGAGCAGCGTCTGTCGGCGCGGATCGACGGGGTCGAGGCATGCAATGAGGAGACGGAGCGCCGCCTGTCGGCACGGATCGATGGGGTCGAGTCCGGGCTGGAGCAGCGTCTGTCGGCGCGGATCGATGCGTTGGATGCGCGGTTGTCGACCCGGATCGATGCGTTGGATGCGCGGTTGTCGACCCGAATCGACGCAGTGGAAACTGGGCTGGAGCAGCGTCTGTCGGCCCGAATCGACGCGTCGGATGCACGGTTGTCGACCCGAATCGACGCAGTGGAAACCGGGCTGGAGCAGCGGTTGTCGACCCGGATCGACGTGCTCTCGGAGGAGGTCGGCGGGCTGCGCGGAGACGTGGCCGAGCTGAAGGTCGCGGTCGCCCGACTGGAGGGGCCCGCGCGTCCGCCGTTGCTCATGCTGGGGTGACGGGCGTATCGTGCCCAGTGCGCCGCTACACTGCGGGTATGTCGCAGCAGGTCTACCTCGATCACAACGGCACCACGCCGGTCGCGCGGGAGGTCGTCGAAGCGATGCTCCCGTACCTCACGGAGCGCTTCGGCAACCCCTCGAGCTCGACCTCGCAGGGGCTCGCGGCTCGTAGCGCCGTCGAGAAGGCTCGCGAGCAACTCGCAGCGCTCGTCGGCGCACACCCTGACGAGATCGTCTTCACCTCGGGCGGTACCGAGGCCAACAACCTCGCGATCCGGGGTGCCGCCGTGCTCTCCTCACATCGGAGGCTGCTGACCTCGGTGGTCGAGCACCCGGCCACAGCCCGTCCGGTGGACGGGCTCGAGCGCGACGGCTGGGATGTCCGCAGGCTCGCCGTTGACTCCGAGGGGCGCGTCGATCCCCGTGCAGTGCCGGCCGGGGCGCTGGGGATCGGGACCCTGATCCTCGCGCAGAACGAGGTCGGCACGATCCAGCCGATCCCCGAGGTCGCGGATCGGGTGCGCGCCGCGGGCGGCGTCATGCACGCCGACGCGGCACAGGCCGCGGGGAAGATCCCCATCTCGGTCGACGGGCTCGGAGTCGACCTGCTGAGCATCGCCGGCCACAAGCTCTACGCGCCCAAGGGTGTGGGCGCGCTCTACGTGCGGCGCGGCACGCCGATCGCACCCGTGCTCGTCGGCGCGGGGCAGGAGCGGGGGCTGCGGCCGGGGACGGAGAACGTGGCGGGTATCGTCGCGCTCGGGGCCGCCGCCGAGCTGGCCGGCGAGCTGCTCGACGCCGAAGCCGCCCGCCAACGGCATCTGCGGGAGCTGCTCTGGGAGCGCCTGGTCGCGGGCCTCCCGCAGCTGGTGCGGGTCAGCCCGCCCGACGGCTGTCTGCCGAACACGCTCATGGTGGCGGTCCCGGGGTGCATCGGCAGTGGGGTGTTGGATCGGGCACCCGAGGTCGGCGCCTCCACCGGCAGCGCCTGTCACTCGGGGACGCACACGCCCTCGAGCACGCTCACCGAGATGGGACTCGATCCCGACCTCGCGCTCGGAGCGCTGCGACTCTCAATGGGCCGCGCGACCACCGAGCCGGAGGTCGAGGCCGCCGCGGACGCGCTGATCGCGGCGGTGCGGGCCGGCTGACCGAATCGCGGCCGGAGAGGTGCTGCCACCAGGCGGTCCAGGCAAGGACGCTTACAGCCCCACCCAATCGGAGACGCCGTCGGCATAGTGCTGGCGCTTCCAGATCGGCACCTCGTGCTTGATACGCTCGACCAGCCGCTCGACGGCCTCGAAGGCCTCGCGACGGTGCGGGGCGGAGGCTGCTGCGACAAGCGCGGCGTCGCCGACGGCGAGTGCGCCGATCCGGTGCACGGCCGCGAGTCGCACCCCAGACCGGCGTTGCTCCTCCGCGACGATATCCGCGATGAAGCGTTGCGCGTCGGGGTGCGAGCTGTAGTCGAGCGCGCGCACTCGCTCACCGCCGTCGTGGTCTCGTACGACACCGTGGAACATGACCACTGCGCCGCACTCCGCGGCGTCGACCGCGGCCCGCACCGCTGCCTCGTCGATGGTCTCGTCGGTGATCCTCGCCAGCGGTTCAGACATCGTGCCCCTCCAGCAGCTTCGGTGCGACGGCGGCGAGAGCGGTCACTCCGCCTCGCAGGTAGCGGACCTCGACGCCTCGCTCTGCGAGCAGGCGGGCGGCGCGAATGGATCGCGGATCGCGTTCGCAGTACACGGTGACAGGGCCCGGCCCGGCGGCGATCTCGAGCGCGGCGTTCTCGGATTCGAGCTGATCCAGAGGCGCTGCCTTCGAACCGACGATGCGCCGCGCGGCGTGTTCCGCGGGTGTGCGCACGTCGAGAAGTCGTGGCGGAGCCCCGGTGGCCAGTTCGGATGCGAGCGCCTCAGCTGACACCGCCGCGGGAAGCGGGTCGGCTCCGGCGCAGAACTGCTCGTAGTCGACGAGCTCCGACACGGGCGATGCCTGAGAGTCCCGCCGGTACGACAGCTCGCGGAAGTCGGCGGCGAGTGCGTCGTAGAGCAGCACGCGTCCGATGAGCGGTTCGCCCAGCCCCGTGATCAGTTTGAGGGTCTCGGTCGCGAGGAGGGAGCCGATCGTGCCGCACAGGCCGGGTAGCACGCCTCCGGTGCCGCAGTCCAGCACCTCGTCCGGTGGGGGAGGCGATGGGAAGAGGTCGCGGTAGCCGGGGCCGTAGCGGTGCCAGGCGACCCCGAGCTGACCGTGGTACTGCAGAATCGCACCCCAGACGAGCGGTCTGCCGGTGAGTTCGGCGGCGTCGTTCGCGAGGTAGCGGGTGGCGAAGTTGTCGCTGCCGTCGATGATCAGGTCGTAGCGCTCGAACAGGTCGAGCGCGTTCGAGGAGTCGAGCCTGATGCGATGCTGCTCGATGCGCACGCCGGGGTCGAGACGATTCGCCGCGTCAGCGAGCGAGGCCGTCTTCGGACGTCCGAGGTCGGCGGTTCCGTGAGCGACCTGGCGGTGGAGGTTCGAGAGCTCGACCTCGTCGTCGTCGACGATGCCGATCGTGCCCACTCCCGCGCCCACCAGGTACGGCACGCTCGCGCTGCCGAGCCCTCCGGCGCCGATGACCAGCACGCGCGCCGCATGCAGACGGGCCTGAGCCGTCTCCCCGAAACCGGGCAGTGGGAGCTGGCGCTGAGCGCGTCGCAGCCGCTCCGGGGGGAGCGAGGCGGCCGGCTCGACGAGCGGCGCCGGACGTGCTGGGTTGTCGGAGGGCATATCGCCCATTGTAGGTCTCGGTGCTGCATCCCGGGGCTACGATGGAGGGCATGACGGGCATCACGGTTCGGTACTTCGCCGCGGCGGCCGACGCGGCGGGCACGGCGCAGGAGGAGGTGCTGCTGAGCGCGCCGGCGACGCTCGACGCGCTGCGGGCGGAGCTCGCGGATCGGCACGGCGCCGCGATGCTGCGGGTGCTGCGCAGCGGGTCCTTTCTCGTCGACGGCGAGGTGCGACGCGACGGCGGGGAGATCGGCGCCGGTCCGGGGGGACCGGTCGTCGACGTGCTCCCGCCGTTCGCCGGTGGATGATGGGCGTCGAACGGTGAGCGCAGCCGGGCGGGAAGCGGCGGCGGGCGCGGGGCAGGGCATCGAGTCAGCGGCTGCTCGCACCGCTGAGGAGCACGTCGCGGCCTGTCGTCGCGTGCTGGGCGAAGCGTTGCTGAGGGCCCGCACTCGAGGGCCCGAGAGACTGAGCGTCGTCGATGCCGGCCTGCTCGGGCGGGTGACGGCGGAGGCCGCCATCTCGCCGATCCCGCTGCCGCCCTTCGACAATTCGCAGATGGACGGCTACGCGGTGCGCTCTCGCGATCTTGCGGAGGCGACCGAGGCGAGACCCGTGGAACTCCGGATCGGGATCGCGACCGCCGCGGGCGATGCTCCCGTCGAGCACGCGCCGGGCAGCGCGTCGCCGGTGATGACGGGTGCGGCGATCCCCGGCGGGGCGGACGCGGTCGTGCCGATCGAGCGGGTGCTGCCGCCCGAGTTCCCGGCGCTTGCCAGAGCCGGTCGGGGTGAGCCGAGGGGAACGGTGACGTTCATCGCTCCGGTGCCGGTGGGGGAATTCGTGAGGCGCGCGGGATCCGATCTCGGATCCGGCGCGGAGATCCTCGCCGCGGGCGCCCGCCTCACGCCCGCTCGCATCGGCGCGCTCGCCGCGGCCGGGATCGCCGCGGTGCCGGTGCTGCCGCGTGTGCGCGTGCTGCTCTGCTCGACCGGGGACGAGATCGTGCCGCCGGATCAGGCGAACTGCCTCGTCCCGGGGCGGATCCACGATGCGAACACCCCGATGCTCGCCGCGGCGCTGCGAGCCGTGAACGCCGACGTGCGGGTGCTGCGATGCGAGGACGACCCCGCGGCGCTGCGGGCGGCGATCCGCGCGGATGCGCCGTGGGCCGACCTGATCGTGACCTCGGGCGGCATCAGCGCGGGCGCGTTCGAGGTGGTCCGGGATGCGCTCGCACCGCTGGGAGCGGAGTTCGTGAAGGTCGCCATGCAGCCGGGAGGGCCGCAGGGTCTCGGCGTGCTCATGTTCGACGAGACAGGCGGCGTTGACGAGACAGGCGGCGGGCACCGGCTGCCCGTGCTCTGCTTCCCCGGCAATCCGGTGAGCGCGATGCTCTCGGCCGAGCTCTTCCTGCTGCCCGCGCTGCGGGACTACGCGGGTCTCGCGCCCGAGCGGCCGCGCGAGCGGCGGCCGCTCGCCCACGACGCCGACTCGCCCGAGGGCAAGCTGCAGCTTCGCCGCGGCACGCTCGCCCCCGACGGTCGGATCGTGCTCAGCGGGCCGAGCTCCCACCTGCTCAGCGGACTCGCGGCAGCCGACGTGATCGCCGAGATCCCGCTCGGAGTAGGTTTCGCGGCCGAGAACACTCCCGTCAGCGTCTGGAGGATCCATGACTGACCCCCGTGCCGAACGCCCAGCCGATCCCGGCCTCACCCACCTGCGCGAGGACGGCAGCGCGCACATGGTCGACGTGAGCGACAAGGCCGTCACCAAGCGCACCGCCCGCGCCGAGGCCGTGCTCGTGACCCTTCCCGAGGTGGTGCGGCAGCTCGTGGAGGGGCAGCTGCCGAAGGGCGAGGCGCTCGGCACGGCCCGCGTCGCCGGCATCATGGCGGCGAAGCGCACGTGGGAGCTGATCCCGCTCTGCCACCCGCTGCCCATCAGCCGGGTGTCGGTGGACTTCGAGGCCGAGGGGGATCGGGTACGGGTGCTGGCCGAGGTGACGACGCGCGGTGTCACGGGCGTCGAGATGGAGGCGCTCACCGCCGCGAGCGTCGCCGCGCTGACCCTGTACGACATGATCAAAGCGGTGCACAAGCACGCGGAGATCACCGGCACGCGGGTGCTCGCCAAGTCGGGCGGCAAGAGCGGCGACTGGGAGGCCGCGTGAACGGCGTCGGCGGCGGTGACGATGGCCTCGGCGGGTCGGAGGCCGGGCGTCGGGCCGTGGCGATCGTCGCCTCGACGAGCGCGGCGGCGGGGCGCTCGGTCGATCGCACCGGGCCCGTTATCCGCAACTGGCTGCGGGAGCGGAGCTTCGAAACCGGGGAGCCGATCGTCGTGGCCGACGGCGAACCCGTCGGGGCGGCGGTTCGGGCCGCGCTCGAGGAGCGGGCCGCCGTCGTCATCATCACAGGCGGTACCGGGGTCTCGCCGAGCGACCTCACCCCCGAGGTCGTCGCCCCGCTGCTCGACGTGCGCGTGCCCGGCCTGATCGAGGAGATCCGCCGCCGCGGCCTCGCCTCGTCACCGCTCGCGCTCATCACCCGCGGGGTGGCCGGGTTCGCGGGGGACACCCTCGTGGTCACGCTGCCGGGATCGCCTGGAGGGGTCGCTGACGGCCTCGACGTGCTCGGGGGCGTGATCGAGCACCTGCTGCGCCAGCGGGCGGATCGGGGATCGCGCCACGACCCGGGACCGGTAGGCTGCTAGCCGACAGCTCGGGCCACCGGCGCCCGCTTCGCCCGAAGGAATCGCAGTGACCCCATCCCAGACCGCCGCGGACGAGCGCGCCCGCTACCGCCCCGATCCCTCTGTGCTGACGGCGCTGCGCAGCCCGCGGCTGCTGACGAGAGAGGTGCTCGCCGGGGTGGTGGTGGCGCTCGCGCTGATCCCCGAGGCGATCGCCTTCTCGGTGATCGCGGGCGTCGACCCGCGTATGGGGCTGCTCTCGTCGTTCATCATGGCGGTGAGCATCGCCTTTCTCGGCGGCCGCCCGGCGATGATCACGGCCGCGACCGGCGCCGTGGCCCTCGTGGTGGCGCCGGTGGTGCGGGAGCACGGGCCGGAGTACCTCATCGCGACGGTGCTGCTGGCGGGTGCGGTCCAGATCCTGCTCGCCGTGCTGGGAGTCGCGAAGCTCATGCGCTTCATCCCGCGCAGCGTGATGGTGGGCTTCGTGAACTCCCTCGCGATCCTCGTCTTCGTCGCGCAGCTGCCCCAGCTGATCGGGGTGCCCTGGGCGGTGTACCCCCTGGTGGCGGGCGGGATCCTGATCCTGCTGCTCATGCCCAGGATCACCCAGGCCGTGCCCGCGCCGCTCGTCTCCGTGATCATCGTGACCGTCGTGGTGGTGGTCTGCGCAATCAACGTACCGACGGTCGGCGACCAGGGCGAGCTGCCGCGCAGCCTGCCCGAGCTCGTGATCCCGAGCGTGCCCCTCGAGTGGAGCACGCTCGCCGCGATCGCCCCCTACGCCTTCGCCATGGCGCTCGTGGGCCTCATGGAGTCGCTCATGACGGCGAAGCTCGTCGACGAAATCACCGACACCCACTCCGATAAGACGCGCGAGGGCTGGGCGCAGGGCGTCGCCAACCTGCTCTCCGGCTTCGGCGGCGGCATGGGCGGCTGCGCCGTCATCGGGCAGACCATGATCAACGTCAAGGTGTCGGGTGCGCGCACGCGTATCTCGACGTTCCTCGCCGGTGTCTTCCTGCTGCTGCTCGTGGTGGTGCTCGGTGACCTCGTCGCGATGATTCCGATGGCGGCGCTCGTCGCGGTGATGATCATGGTGTCGATCGAGGCCTTCGACTGGCACAGTGTCGCTCCCTCGACGCTGCGGCGCATGCCGAAGAGCGAGACCTTCGTCATGCTCGCCACGGTCGTCCTTGTCGTCGCTACCCACAACCTGGCGATCGGCGTCATCGGCGGCGTGCTCGTGGCCTCGGTGCTGTTCGTTCGGCGGGTCGCGCATCTCGTTCGAGTGGAGCGGGAGGTGCGGCCCGCCGAGCACACCGAGGAGGGTGGCCCCGAGCGTGCGCACTACACCGTGACCGGAGAACTGTTCTTCGCGTCGAGCAACGACCTCACGACCCAGTTCGAATACCGTCGGGATCCCGAGCGCGTGGTGATCGACATGTCGGCCGCCCACGTCTGGGACGCCTCGACGGTCGCCGCGCTCGACGCGGTCATGACCAAGTACGAACGTCTCGGGAAGCGGGTCGAGCTGACCGGCATGAACGCGCGCACGAGCGACTTCCACTCGCGGCTCACAGGCACGCTCGGCGGCGAGGGTTGAGCGGTTCTCATCGAGATACCGGTGGTGCCGGCGGTCCTTCCCGCCGGTTCCGTCGGTCCCGTCGCAGTGGCGGCGCGCGGGACTCCCGCCGCGGTCGTGCGCTTGTGCCCGCGGGGTTGGCGCTGTGCCTGCTGATGCTCGCGGGTGTTCTCGTGCAGGGTTCCGGCGGCGACGAGAGTCCGGGCGATCCGGACGAGCGCAGCGGCGGCACCGCGGTGCTGCGGGACGGGGACGTGCGGGAGAGCGACGCGGATCCCGATCCCTCCTCACCTCCCGGCGAGGCGACGCCGGACCCCGACACCCCGCAGCCGCCCTCGGCAGAGTACGCGACCGAGATGCTCGACGCCCTGCCCGTCAAGGGACGCGCACCGAAGACCGGTTACGACCGGCGCGAGCGCTTCGGGCACGGCTGGAAGGACCCGGATCGCAACGGCTGCGACGCCCGCAACGACACCCTGCGGCGCGACCTGACCGAGGTCGTGCTCGACGGGCCCTGCAAGGTGCTCTCGGGGGTGCTGATCGACCCCTACACCGGCACGCGGATCGACTTCGTGCGCGGCGACCGCACCTCGCAGGCGGTGCAGATCGATCACCTGGTCGCGCTCTCGGACGCCTGGCAGAAGGGCGCGCAGGCGCTCACGCAGGAGCAGCGGATCGCCTTCGCCAACGACCCGCTCAACCTGCTGGCCGTCGACGGCTCCGTCAACTCGAGCAAGGGCGATGGCGACGCGGCGACGTGGCTGCCGCCGTCGCGGGGGTTCCGCTGCGAGTACGTGGCGCGCCAGATCGAAGTCAAGGCCGTCTACGGTCTGTGGGTGACGGCGGCCGAGCGCGATGCGATGCGGCGCGTGCTCGATGCCTGCCACGAGCCTGCTCCGTGACGCGCCCGCCCCGAGGCAGGCCCACCCCGAGGCAGGCCCGCCCCGGGGCAGGCTCCCGGCGCCCTACGCTGGGCGATTGACCGGAGAGTCGGGCGCGCCCGTTTCGAGCAGTGAGACGGCGTTCTGCGCCTGGATCCGCACGTACTCGACCTCGGTGCGCGCCGAGAAGTACGCGATGTGCGGGGTGAGCACTACGTCGTCGCGGCCGAGGAGCGGATGCCCCGGCTCGGGCGGCTCCTGATCGAGCACGTCGAGGGCCGCACCCGAGAGCTGCCCCGAGTCGAGTGCGGCGACCAGCGCGTCGTTGTCGATGAGTGCGCCCCGCGACACGTTCACGAGCACGGAGCCGCGAGGCATCGCCGATAGGAACTCGGTATCGACCATGCGCTCGGTCTCCGGCGTGAGCGGCAGGTGGAGCGAGAGCACGTGCGACGACGCCCGCACCTCGTCGAGGCTCGCGCGCCGCACGCCGAGCGAGTCGAGCTCGGCGCGCACCTCGGCGGTGTCGGGCAGCATCGGATCGTAGCCGATCACCGAGCCGAAGAGAGGAGCGGCGAGGCGCACGAGCTCGCGCCCGATCCGTCCGAGCCCGATGACGCCGAGCGTCGTCTCGCTGAGGCGGGGCGGTGCCGTGGGTGCTCGGTCGTTCCAGTCGAGCGGGTTCGCCGAGGCGGTGTAGAAGGGGAGCTGCCGCACGGTGCTGAGCAGGATCGCGAGCGCGTGGGTCGCGACCTCCTCGGTGGCGGCGCCCGGCACATTCGTCACCCAGACTCCGCGCTCGGTCGCCGCCTCCAGGTCGACGTAGTCGAAGCCCATCGACATGAGCGGGACGATCCGCAACTCGGGCAGCGCCTCGATGACCTCGCGGGTCACGGGGGCGTATCCGGGCAGCAGTGCGACGGCGCCCCGCGATCCCTCGATGATCGCCTGGGGATCGCGGGTGCCGATCACCCGCACCTCGAAACCGTGCTCCTCGAGCAGCCGGATGCCGATCGAGGGGTCCGTGTCGTCGACGTCGGTGTAGACCGCGAGGGGCCGCTCGCCGCGGGCGCTCACGAGGCGTCCGCTTCCGAGAGGTCGAACGCCGCCTGATCGATGTGGATCAGCTGCAGGCCCCCCTCGCTCACTGCTGCCTCGACGGCGCGCGCCAGCTCGGCCGGGTTGCCGGCGCTGCGACCCCGCCCGCCGAACGCATCGGCGACGGCGACCCAGTCGGGCTGCGCGAGCTCGACGCCCACCGGCGCGATACCGGCATCCGCCTCGTTCTGCTTGATCTCGGCGTAACCGCCGTTGTCGACCACGATCACGGTGACGTCCTCACCCTGCTCGACGACCGTGATGAACTCGTTCATGGAGAACATGAGGGCCCCGTCGCCCGTGACGACGAACGAGGGGCGGTGCGGTGATGCGATGCGGGAGCCGAGTGCCGCGGGCAGCCCGTAGCCGAGCGTGGCATAGGTCGCCATGTACGGCGTCGAGTTCGGCTCGGACACACGCAGGGCGTTGAGCAGTCCCCAGTAGGCGATCTGCGAGGAGTCGGTCGAGATGATCGCGTGCTCGGGCAGGGCTGCGGCGATGCGTTCGGCGAGCACGGTGTTCGTCGCGGACAGCTCGGCCGATTCGGTGCGCGCGGCGGCGAGCGCGTCGCGCACCAGCGCCTCGGCGGTTTCGGTGCGCGCGGGATCCGGATCCTCGTCCGGCAGCGCGTCGAGGATCGCTGAGAGCGTCGCCGCGGCGTCGCCCACGAGGCCGACGTCTGCGCGTTGATTCTTGTCGATCTGCGACTCCAGCAGATCGATGCGGATCACGGTGCCGCCCGCCTCGAGCCGCGGCACCCACAGCTCCGCCTCGCCGAGCTTCGAGCCGACGACAAGCAGCACGTCGGCCTCCTGAGCGACCCTCCGGCCCGCGGCCAGGCGCAGGTTCGATCCGGCGGAGAGCGGGTGGTGCTCGTCGAGCACCCCCTTCGCGTTGAGGGTCGTGACCACGGGCGCGGCGATCCGCTCCGCGAGCGCGCGCAGCTGCGCCCCGGCCCGGCGCGATCCGCCGCCCGCGAGGATGGCGGGCCGCGCGGCGCCGGCGAGCAGCGCGGCCGCCTCTGCCGCGGCGGCAGCGTCGGGCGCAACCGGCGAGGGGAGCTCGCGCGGGGCGGTCGCGGCGGCGGGCAGCTCGGTTTCGCGCTCGAGCACGTCGAGCGGGATTTCGAGGTAGACGGGGCGCGGCCGGGTCGTGGCGAACAGCTCGAAGGCGTCGTGGATCGCCGCGACGGCCTCCTCGGCGGAGCGCACGCGGCGGCCCCACTCGACGATCGCGGAGGCGGCGCCGAGCTGATCCTTCGTCTCGTGCAGCGTGCCGACGTCGGCGAACTCGGCGCCGAGCGCCGGTCCGGGCGAGACGATGATCATGGGGCGCGACTCGCAGTAGGCGGTGCCAGCCGCGGAGAGCGCGTTGAGCAGACCGGGACCGCTCGTGGTGATGACGACGCCGGGCAGGCCGGTCTGCAGCGACCAGCCATCGGCGCCGTACCCCGCGCCCTGCTCGTGGCGGGTGGTGACGGGGTGGATCCCGAGCTCGCCGAGGGGGCGGTAGAGCTCGAGATTGTGGGTGCCGGGGATGCCGAAGACGGTGTTGACGCCGTATCCGCGCAGGGTCTCCATGACGACCCAGCCGGTCGTGCGCTTGGGAGTGGTTTCCATGGTGGTCCTCGAAGTCGTGGTGGTGCGCCGAGAGACGGATTTCGCAGCGGGGTCGCGCGACTACGCTGCGAAATCCGTCTCTCGGTCGGGGAAAGGGAGGTGGGATGAGGCCGGGTCAGGCGCGGCGCGGTCTCAGCGGGTCTCGGGATCCTGCGTGTCGACCGTGGTCGTGTCGAGCCGCGGGGTGAACGACCCCGTGACCGGGGCCGCGTCCGAGTGCTGCGGGGCGAAGCGCACGCCGATGAAGGCCGCGAGCGCGAGTACGCCGAAGAACGCGACGACCGACCAGAAATTGCCGTCGGTCACGATGAGCAGGGTGGAGGCGATCGCGGGCGAGAGACCGCCCCAGACCGCGGCGCCGATGCCGTAGGAGAGCGACATCGAGGTGTACCGCGACTGCGGTCGGAACATCTGCGCCATGAGGGTCGAGAGGGGTGCCCAGGCGCCGCTCAGCGTGACGCGGATCAGGATCACGAACAGCCAGATCATTCCGACGTTCTTGGCCTGGATCGAGAGCACGAGCGGGATGATCACGATGAACGACGGGATGATGCCGAGGTACATGACCATCTTGGGGCCGATCTTGTCGCCGAGCGCGGCGATCGGCAGCGTCACGATGAACTCGACGAGCGACGCGATCGTCATGGCGCCGAGGATGATCGAGGGATCCAGCCCGATCTCGGGGGTGTCGGCGTAGTTCTGCACGAAGGTGGTCGCGATCACGTAGCCGCCCGACGACATCGCGATGATGCCGAAGCCGAGCAGGATCGGCAGCCAGTTGTTCTTCAGCGCGAAGAGCAGCGGGGCCGACTGCTCGTGCCCCTCGACCTTCTGCTCGAACACGGGCGTCTCCTCGACGCGCCAGCGCACCCAGAAGCCGACGGCGATGAGCACGATGCTGAAGAGGAACGGGATGCGCCAGCCCCAGCTCAGCAGCGCGTCCTCGCCGAGCGCCGAGAGCGCCCAGAACGCGCCGGTCGCCATCATGGCGCCGAGCGGGTTGCCGACCTGCGTGAAGCCGCCGTAGAAGCTCTTCCACTTCGGCGGCGCGCTCTCGACCGCCATGAGGCTGGCGCCGCCCCACTCGCCGCCGACGGCGAGTCCCTGGGCCATACGGCAGATGATCAGCAGCATCGGGCCCCAGATCCCGATGGTCGCGTATCCGGGCAGCACGCCGACGAGCGTCGTGGCGACGCCCATGAGGATCAGAGTGATGGTCAGCGCCGGTTTGCGGCCGAGCTTGTCGCCCACGTGGCCGAAGATGATGCCGCCGATCGGGCGCATGAAGAACGCGACGGCGTAGGTGCCGAAGGAGGCGAGGGTGGCGAGCGCCGGTTCGGCCTCGGGGAAGAAGACGTGCGGGAAGATGATCGCCGCGGCCGTCGCGTAGACGTAGAAGTCGTACCACTCGATCGAGGTGCCGACGAGAGCGGCCATACCGCCTCTCAGGGCGCGTTTATGGGAGTTCGGCGCAGCGGCCGTGGTGGTGGACATGTGAGCTCCTTTGCTTGGATGTCGGAGAACGCTCGGGAAGGTGCCGAAAGGCGGAAAACGCGTGCGCGGTGGGGATATAACACGCATTATCCGCCTTTCGGCGGGGATAGGGGGATAGGGCTGGGATCAGCGGGTGAAGACGCGCTCGCCGCCGACCCAGGTCTCGGTCACCGAGATCTTCGCGAGCTCGGGCACCGGGGCGGCGTGAGGATCGCGGTCGAGCACCGCGAAGTCGGCGCGCTTGCCGGCCTCGATGCTGCCGAGCTCGTCCTCTCGTCCCAGCGCACGGGCCGCCGAGATGGTGTGGGCGCGGAGGGCTGTGTCGAGCGACACCGCGAGGTCGTCGGAACCGAGCTGCGTGCCGCGGCGGGTGATGCGCGAGACGGCGGCCTGCACGGCCTCCATCGGACGAGGATCGGCGACCGGCGCATCGGAGGAGATCGTGACGGGTACGCCCGCGCGCTCGAACTCGCCGAGGGGGTTGAAGCGCTCGCCGGGGGTGCCGACGGCCTGCTCGACCCCCTCGCCCCAGTTGTAGTGATGCTGGGGCTGGTTGACGGGGTAGATGCCGGCCTTCGCCATGCGGGTGATCTGCTCGGGGGTGGGCAGGCCGCAGTGCTCGATGCGGTGGCGTGCGTCGGGGTCCGGGCGATCCGCGAGTGCCGCCTCGATCGCGCTGATCACCATCTCGAGCGCTGTGGGCGACTGCGAGTGCGTGGCGGTCTGCAGGCCGACGCGGTGCGCCTTCCTGATGAGCTCGGTGTAGTCGCCCGGCTCGTGGTAGAGCTGACCGGTGCGGCAGGGGTCGCCCACGTAGCCGTCGGGGAAGTACGCGGTCCAGCCGCCGAGCGTGCCGTCGGAGTAGAACTTGATGCCGGCGAAGCTGAGGTGCTCGTTGCCGAACTGCCCGTGCAGGCCCATCTCGATCGCCTCGTCGAGCAGGTGCGAGAGCAGGTACATGCTCACGCGCACCTTGAGGTCGCCGGACTCCGCGAGACGCAGGTACATGTCGAACTCGCGTCGGCTCACCTGGGCGTCGCCGATCGTGGTGACGCCGCCGGCGAGGAAGTTCTCCTGGGCCGCTGCGAGCTGGCGCTTGTGCTCCTCGGGCTCGTCGGCGAGGTGGAAGTTGGGGCCGTGGTGCCCGATCTTGACGCCCTCGAGGCCGGTGAGCACGTTGCACGCCGCGTCGGAGAGCTCGCCCGTGAGCTCGCCGTCGGCATCGCGGAAGAACTCGCCGCCCTTCGGGTTCGGGGTGTCGCGGGTCACGCCGTGCAGCTCGAAGGTGTAGCTGTTGACCACACCGCCGTGGCCCGACGCGTTCATGAGGTAGACCTCGCGATCGGTCGCCACCTGGTCGAGCTCGAACCGGGTCGGGTGGCGGCGTTCTGCGAGATTGCGCTGCTCGTACCCATAGCCCCGGATCGGTCGGCCCGCGGGGAGCGTCTTCGCGGCCTCCTGCAGCAGGGCGACGATCTCGGGGATCGAGCCGGCCTTGTCGGGGCCGCAGTCGACCCAGCTCATCATCTGGCCGAGCATGAGGGGGTGGGCGTGCGCGTCGATGAAGCCGGGCACCACCGTGGCGTCGCCCAGATCCACGAGCTCGGGCTCGAGCGCGCTCACCTCGGCGGCCGCGGCGCGGCACTCGGCCACGGTGCCGACGTGCGCGAAGCGGTCTCCGATGATAAGGAACGCTTCGGGCGTGCTCCCCGACGCGTCGAGGGCGTCGATGCGCGCGGCCGTGACGATCTTCGGCGCGGTCGGGACGGGGGCCTGGGTGAACGCGAGCTTGCGCACGGTGAACTCCTTCGTGTCGAATCGATACGAGAGTACGCGGGTGGGGCTCGCGTGTGAAGCCAGATTGTGCGTCAGTTTCGCTGTCACCGCAGTTATGTCGTCTCCAAGTGGCATTTTTTTGACCGGATGTGCTGATCTGGATCGCATGACAGAATTTTTGCCGCGATTCTTCGGGGACGGTTCTGGCAGGATGCAGGCATGGACGATTTCGATGAGGATCTCATTCGCGCACTCCAGCTCGACGGACGCGCGCAGTTCTCCGCGCTCGCGACGAAGCTCGGCGTGCATCGGACTCTCGTCGCCCAGAGGGTCCATGAACTGCTGGCAGCCGGCGAGATCCGGATCCTCGCGGCCGTGCACCCGCGCGCCGTCGGCCTCCCGATCCAGGCCAACCTGCAACTGCGCATCAGCGGACCCACCTCGCCCGTGTTCGAGCGGCTGCGCGAGTTCCCGAACGTCGTGTTCCTGTCGGAGATCAGCGGGCAGTCGCAGGCCGTGGTCGAGGTGTGGGCGGCCGACAGCGACGACGTGGGTCGGTCGGTGCGCGCGATCCAGGCGATCGACGGCGTGGATGAGGTGCAGTTCTCCCTCTACGATCGGGTGCTCCGGCGGCTGCGCCTGGGGGAGGACCCCGAGCCGACGGACCTCGAGTTCGACGACTTCGATATCGAGCTCATGGCGCAGTTGCAGACGGACGGCCGGCTCACCTTCGGCGAGCTCGCGCGGCGCACCGGCCGGTCGGCGTCGGCGTGCCGGGCGCGCGTGCTGCGGCTGCTCGGCTCGGGCATCATGCGCATCGGGGCGGTGCGCAGCCGACGCAGCGCGACGACATCGGTGCTGTCGGGGGTCGGGATCATGCTCACCGGAGAAGCCGACGACCTGGCGTCGGCGGAGGAGCTGCTGCTCGGCATCCCGACGATCGAGTTCGCCGCGCGCACGCTGGGCCGCTACGGGCTCATCGCGACGATCGCGGCGAGGTCGCTCGCCGATTACACGGATATCGTGCGGAGGATCCGCGCGCACCCCGGGGTGCGCTTCGTCGAGACCTGGATCCACGCCTTCGTCTGGCTCGAGCGCTACGAGTGGAGTCTCGACCGCCTGGAGCGCAATCGCCGGGCGTGAGCGATTCGCCCGCATCGCGGCCCTCAGCGCACGGCCTCCGCGGCGGTCCGTCCCGCGGCCCGCCCCGAGAACAGGCACCCGCCCAGGAATGTGCCCTCGAGCGCGTTGTAGCCGTGCACCCCGCCCCCGCCGAAGCCGGCGGCCTCGCCGGCGGCGTAGAGGCCCGGTACGGGCGCCCCGTCGGGGCCGAGCGCGCGCGACGAGAGGTCGGTCTGGATCCCGCCCAGCGTCTTGCGAGTGAGCACGTGGAGCTGCACCGCGACGAGCGGTCCCGCCGCGGGATCCAGGAGCCGATGCGGCGCCGTGGTGCGGGTGAGGCGGTCGCCGAGGTAGCGGCGGGAGTTGCGGATGCTCATCACCTGCGCGTCCTTCGAGAAGGGGTTGCGGATCTCGGCGTCCCGTTCGCGGATCACCCGTTCGACGGCCTCGGCCGAGAGCAGCGGCTCGGCGGTGAGGGCGTTCATCTTCGCCACGAGCTCGGGCACGCCTTCGGCCATCACGAAGTCGGCGCCGCGGTCGATGAACGCCTGCACCGGCCCGGGTGCCCCGCGGCCGAGACGCGTCTTGAGCAGCAGCTTGTGGTCGCGGCCTGTGATGTCGGGATTCTGCTCGGATCCGGACAGCGCGAACTCCTTGGCCGCGATGCGGCTCGTCACGACGAACCAGGAGTGGTCGTGCTCGGCGAGGCCCGGCCGGGTGCGCAGCATTCGGAGCGTCGCGAGCGTGTCGTGGCCGGGCAGTCCCGGAGGCGGCAGGCGGCGCCCCAGCGCGTCGAGCCACAGCGGGGAAGGGCCGGGCAGGATCCGGATCGCGTGCCCGGGCCAGACGGGGTTCCAGTTGCGCACGCCCTCCGTGTAGTGCCACATGCGGTCGCGGTTGACGAGGCGCGCACCCGCCTGCTGCGTGATCCCGATCATGCGTCCGTCGACGTAGGCGGGCACGCCCGTGACCATGCTGCGCGGCGGGGCGCCGAGCCGATCCGGCCAGAACCGCCGCACGAGGTCGTGGTCGCCGCCGATACCGCCGCTCGCCACGATCACGGCGTCGGCGCGCAGATCGAACTCGCCCACGACCTCGCGCGAGGAGCGCGCCCCGCGGGCGTTGGTGTCGGGGGCGAGCACGCTCCCGCGCACGCCGACCGCGCGGCCGTTCTCGACCACGATGCCGTCGCAGCGGTGCCGGTGCAGGATCCGGGTGCGGCCCTCGGCCGCAGCGCCCTGTGCCGCGGCGACGAAGGGGTCGATGACCCCGGTGCCGGTGCCCCAGGGCACGTGGAAGCGCGGCACCGAGTTGCCGTGCCCGCCTGCCGTCAGGTCGCCGCGTTCCGCCCAGCCGACCACGGGTGTGAGCTCGATGCCGGCCTCCCGGATCCAGGCGCGCTTCTCGCCCGCGGCGAACTCGACGTAGGCGCGGCCCCAGCGCGCGGCCCATTCGTCCTCGGGGTGCTCGCCCTCGAGTCGATCCCACCCAGCGCTGCCGCGCCAGTCCTGCCAGGCGAGGTCGAAGGAGTCGCGCACCCCCAGGCGCCGCTGCTCGGGGGAGCCGACGAGGAACAGCCCGCCGAACGACCACCAGGCCTGGCCGCCCAGATCCTGCGGTCCCTCCTGGTCGATGAGCACGGTGCGCAGCCCCGCGCGGTGGACCTCGCGCGCGGCGACGAGCCCCGAGAGCCCGGCCCCCACGATGATGACATCGGCGTCCATGCTCCCATTGTGCCGCGTCCCGGCTGCCCGGCCCAGCCCGACCTGCGTGCCCGCGACGCGGGCTAGTGACGCGGGTCGGCTTCTCGCGCCCGCGCAGGCCTCATCCGACTCGCGCGGACCCTCCGCTCAGGCGCCGCGGCCTCCCGCGGCGTGGTCGTCGGCGAGCTCCTGGCCGGTGAGGGAGTGGATCGCCGTCATGATCCGCTCGGTGGCCTCGCGGCGGGCGCGGCCGCCCGGCAGTCCCGCGAGGTCTTCGAGCGGCACCGGCGGGCCGAAGCGCACTTCCACCCGGGCGGCCCGCCCCGTGGCGGGATCCCGCAGCTTGCGGTTCGTGCCGATGAGGCCCACCGGCACCACGGTCGCCCCGGTTTCGAGCGCGAGCCAGGCGACCCCGGCGCGCCCGCGGTAGAGGCGGCCGTCGCGCGATCGGCTGCCCTCCGGGAAGACCGCGAAGACGCTGCCGGAGGCGAGCACCCCGCGCCCGGCGTCGAGCGCCTCCTGCGCGGCCGACGAGGTCTCGCGGTGCACCGGGATCGCGCCGATCTGCCTGAAGAACCAGCCTCCGATACGGGATTCGAAGAGCGACGCCTTGGCGAGGAACTGCACCTTGCGCGGTGAGAACGACGGGATGAGGATCGTGTCGAGCCCCGAGAGATGGTTGCTGGCGAGCAGCACGGGGCCTGTCGCGGGTACGTGTTCGCGCCCGGAGACGCGAGGCCGGAAGCGCAGCCGCAGGAGCGGTCGCAGCACTGCCCGGCCGATGAAGAAGACGGGGCCCGGGCGTGCGGGCGGTGTGTTCGCGGCGGTCGAGGAGCTCACACTGCGAGCCTATCCAGCCTCGCGCCCCGGCAACCGGGGTCAGTTTCGTGCGTGTCGCGGATCCGGAAGCGAGGGCCCCGTCGCGCATACACCGTGGCGCATCGTCTGGCAAGCCCCCTGTGCGGCGCTCGCGGGCGGTCGTTAGGGTGGGGTGAGCGGAACCACCGCGCGCCCGACCTCAGGGAGGTGACGACGTGATCGAGTTCGAGCACGTATCCAAGGCCTACCCGGGAGGAGCGACGGCCGTGCATGCTTTCTCATGCGCCGTGCCCTCGCACCGCACGGTGGTGCTCGTCGGATCCTCCGGCTCGGGCAAGACCACTCTGCTGCGGATGGTGAACCGCATGGTCGATCCCACGCAGGGCCGGGTGCTCATCGACGGTGAGGACGTGCGCGACCGCGACCCCGTCGAGCTGCGCCGCTCGATCGGATACGTGATGCAGCACGGCGGGCTGCTGCCGCACCGCACCGTGCGCGACAACGTGGCGACCGTGCCGATCCTGTCGGGAACCCCGCGGCGAGAGGCGCGCGCCGCAGCGGGGGAGCTGCTGGAGCGGGTGGGGCTCGATCCCGCGCTCGGCGACCGCTACCCGGCGCAGCTCTCGGGCGGTCAGCAGCAGCGCGTCGGCGTCGCACGCGCCCTCGCTTCCGATCCCAACATCCTGCTCATGGACGAGCCGTTCGGCGCCGTCGACCCGATCGTTCGCCGAGAGCTGCAGCACGAGCTGCTGCAGCTGCAGTCCGAGCTCGGCAAGACGATCGTGTTCGTGACGCACGACGTCGACGAGGCGTTCCTGTTAGGCGACGAGGTGGTCGTGCTCGAGAGCGGGGGCAGGACCGCGCAGCGCGGCACGCCGGCGGAGATCCTCGCGGATCCGGCGAGCGACTTCGTGCGCGACTTCGTCGGTGCGGATCGCGCCGAGCGCCGGCTGCGCCGCGTCGAAGTGGGAGGCCGCAGCGTCGCCGTCGACGAGGACGGCCGGCCCGTGGGGGTGCTGGGCGGGTGAGCTGGCTGCTCGCGAACTGGGACGCCGTGGCGGTGCTCGCGGTCGACCACCTGCTGCTCAGCCTGCCCGCGATCCTCGTGAGCGTGCTCATCGCCGTGCCGATCGGCCGCCTCGCGTTCCGCAGGCCCCGCATCGGCGGTCCGCTGCTCTCGCTCGCGACGCTCGCCTACGCGATCCCGGCGCTACCGTTGCTCATCATCCTCCCCGCGATCATCGGCACGCCCCTGCGGTCGTGGCAGACGATGGTCGCCGCGCTCACGGTCTACGGCGTCGCGCTGCTCGTGCGCACCGCGTGCGACGCGTTCTCGGCCGTCGACCCGCAGCTGCGCGACGCGGCCACCGCGACTGGTTACTCGCCGCGGGGCCTGTTCTGGCGGGTCGACCTGCCGCTCGCGGTGCCGGTGCTGATCTCGGGCGTGCGCGTGGTGACGGTATCGACGATCAGTCTGGTCACCCTCGGCGCGCTGATCGGCGTGCCCGGCCTCGGCACGCTGCTCACCGACGGCTTCCAGCGCGGAATCGCGGCGGAGGTGTGGACCGGGGTGCTCGCCACCGCGATCCTGGCGCTGCTGCTCGATGCCGCGGTGCTCGGGATCGGCCGGGCGCTCACCCCGTGGACGAGAGGGGCGAGGGTATGACCCCCGCCGCACTCGGCCTGTTCGGGGAGGCACTGGGCTGGCTCGCCGATCCCGCGCACTGGAGCGGCGCCGGAGGGATCCCGACCCGCATGCTCCAGCACCTCGGGGTGACCGCGCTCGTGCTCCTCATCGCGGGAGCCGTCGCACTGCCGGCCGGGGTGCTCATCGGGCATACCAGGCGCGGATCCGGGCTCGTCGGCGGACTCACCGGGGCCGCCCGCGCGCTGCCCACCCTCGGCCTGCTCACGCTCTTCGGCCTCGCGTTCGGGATCGGCCTGACGGCGCCCCTGCTGGCACTCGTCGTGCTCGCGGTGCCGTCGCTGCTCGCCGGGGCGTACGCGGGGGTGCAGGCCATCGACCCCGCGGTACCCGCAGCGGCGAAGGCCGTGGGGTTCAGCCCCGCCCAGGTGATCCTGCGCGTCGAACTGCCGCTGTCGCTGCCCGTGATGGTCGGCGGAGTGCGGGCGGCGACGCTGCAGGTCGTGTCGACCGCGACGCTCGCCGCCTACACGGCCGATATCGGTCTCGGTCGCTACCTGTTCGCCGGCCTCAAGTCGCGCGACTACGTGCAGATGCTGGCGGGCGCACTGCTCGTCGTAGCGATCACCCTGCTGCTCGAATTGCTGCTCGCGCTCTGCCAGCGCGCGGCGGCCCGAGCCACTACCCCGACTACCGAACGAGAGGAAGCACGATCATGATCCATCGCCTTCAGCCCAGCCGAACCATCGGTCGCACCCCGTGGCGCCGCGTCGCGCTCGCCGCGGGCGCGCTCGTGCTCTCCGCGGGCCTCCTCACCGCCTGCGGGGACCGCGACCCGCTCGCCGATCCGGACCCCGCGACGCCGGCCGAGGGGGACACCATCGTGATCGGCTCCCAGGACTACTACTCGAACGAGATCATCGCCGAGGTGTATGCGCAGGCGCTCGAGGCCGGCGGCTACGACGTCGACCGGCAGTTCCGCATCGGCCAGCGCGAGGTCTACCTGCCCGAGCTCGAGGCGGGATCGATCGACCTCTTCCCCGAGTACAGCGGCAACCTGCTGCAGTACTGGGAGCCCGACACCGAGGCCCGCCTGAGCGACGACGTCTACTCCGCGCTCGAGCAGGCCGCGCCAGACGGCTTGCGCGTGCTCGAGCAGGCGCCCGCCACCGATCAGGACTCCTACATGGTGACCCGCGAGTTCGCCGAGCAGTGGAACGTCGAGCAGGTGGAAGACCTGGCTGAGGTCGACGAGCCGCTCACCCTCGGCGCGAACTCGGAGGCCGAGAGCCGCCCTTACGGACCGAAGGGACTCGCCGACGTCTACGGCGTCGAGGGTGTCGCGTTCACCCCCATCGAGGACGGCGGCGGCCCGCTCACGGTGAAGGCGCTGCGAGACGGTTCGATCCAGCTCGCCATCATCTACACCGCCGACCCCAGCGTCGCCGAGAACGATCTCGTTGCGCTCGAGGACACGAAGGGTCTCTTCCTCGCCTCGCACGTCGTGCCGCTCGCGAGCGACCGCGTCGACGACGGTGCCGAGCGCATCATCGACGAGGTCAGCGCGGCCCTGACTTCGGAGGACCTCCTCGCGATGAACGGCCGCAGCGTGAACGACGAGCTGTCGGCCGACCGCATCGCGGGCGATTGGCTCGCCGAGAAGAAGCTCGTCTGAGGGCGTTCCCCGGCGGCGCGTCCCCGGGATCTGAAAGGATACGTGGCATGAACAGCATCAGCGTGGACCTCGCGATCGTCGGCTCGGGGTCGGGCAACTCGCTCGTCACCCCGTTCTGGGATGACAAGCGGGTCGCGATCGCCGAGCACGGGGTGTTCGGCGGCACCTGCCTGAACGTGGGGTGCATCCCCACGAAGATGTACGTGCGCCCGGCGGCGCTCGCGAGCAGCACCGCTGAAGCCGCGAGGCTCGGAGTCGACCTGCGGTTCGAAGGGGCGGATTGGCGAGGGATCCGCGACCGCATCTTCTCGCGGATCGACGCGATCTCCGAGGCAGGCGAGCGGTACCGCGCCGACGAGCTCGACAACGTCGAGCTCGTCCGGAGCCGCGTGCGGCTCGACGGGCAGCGGGCGCTCGTGGTCGACGAGGCCGCGCCCGAGGCAGGGAGCGGTGAGGGAGCCGTCACCCGCATCGAGGCCGAGCAGCTGGTCATCGCAGCCGGCTCGCGGGCGGTGCTGCCCGAGATCCCGGGCATCGACCTGCCCGGCGTGCACACCTCCGACACGGTGATGCGCATCGACGAGCTGCCGCGCCGCGTCGTCGTGATCGGCGGCGGCTACATCGCGTGCGAGTTCGCGGCCGTCTTCTCGGGCCTCGGATCCGAGGTCGTGCAGGTGGTGCGCGGCGACGCGCTGCTGCGCCGTCTCGACGCCGAGATCTCGGAGTGCTTCACCGCCGAGGCCGCGAAGCGCTGGGACCTGCGGCTCGGCTGCTCGGTGGCGGAGATCTCCGAGGACGGGGCGGGAGGGCTGCTCGCGGAGCTCGTGCGGTCGGATGCGGCATCGGGCTCAGACTCGGGAACCGGCTCGGATTCGGGAACCGGCTCCGGCTCGGATTCGGGATCGGACTCAGGATCCGGCTCCCGGGCGGGCGGCGACGGCCCGGTGCGCGCCGACATCGTGCTCGTGGCGACCGGCCGTCGCCCCAACTCCGATCTCGTGGGCGCTGCCGAGGCCGGCTTCGATCTGCACGACGACGGCCGGATCGCGGTCGACGAGTACCAGCGTGTTCTCTCGGGCGGGCACCCGGTCGACGGCGTCTACGCCCTCGGCGACGTCTGCTCGCCGTTCCAGCTCAAGCACGTCGCCAACCACGAGGCGCGCGTCGTGGCCCACAACCTCGAGCACCCCGACGACCTGCGCCGTTCGCGGCACGAGGCTGTGCCGGCCGCGGTGTTCAGCGACCCCGAGCTCGCACAGGTCGGGCTCACCGAGGCGGAGGCGGTCGAGTCGATCGGCGCCGAGCACGTCACCGTGAAGGTGCAGCGCTACGGCGACACGGCGTACGGCTGGGCGATGGAGGATCGGACGGGGGTCTTCAAGGTCATCGCCGATCGGCGCGACGGGCGCATCCTCGGAGCTCACGCGATGGGGTATCAGGCGTCGAACCTGGTGCAGGTCGTGGTGATGGCGATGAGCTTCGGGATCGACGCGCACACGGCGGCGCGGGGGCAGTACTGGATCCATCCCGCCCTCATGGAGGTCGTGGAGAACGCGCTGCTCGGCCTCGAGACGCCCCTCGGCGACGCGCTCTGAGGCCAGACCCCGGTCACCGGCCGAGCAGCGCCGGGAACACGAAGTCGGTGTTGAGCGGGGCCATGTCGGGGCGCGCGGCCGCAGCCGGGTCCACCCACTCGAGGTGTTCGATCTCGGCCCGCGGCTTCGCATCCGCGGCACCGTCGACGAGCGGGTGCTCGAAGACCGACGCCTCGACCGTGTGCCCGGGCTCGTTCGCCGCTGCGGCGCTGAACACACCCAGATCGCGCAGGCGGTCGCGGTCGAGTACGATCCCGAGCTCCTCCTCGAACTCCCGCACGGCGGTGTCCCGCGGATCCTCGCCCAGCTCGTGCTTGCCGCCCGGCAGCATGAGCGATGACGTGCCGCGCTTGCGCACGTTGAGCACGCGGCCGGATTCGTCGCGCATCACGACGGCGCTGACACGGATGATGAGGGTTTCTGCTGCAGCGGTCACCCGTCGAGCCTAGCGTTTCCCTCGGTGCGGGTTCTGCGCCGAAGGCGCTCCCTCCGCCTTGCCGGCGTAGACCTCCCGCACCGTTGTAGACCTCTCACACCGCGCGAGAGATCTACAACGGTGCGGGAGGTCTACAACGGCGCCGAGGCTCCTCAGCCAAGTCGTGCGCTGCGCATCGAGACGGCGACCACGCAGCGCGGTCTACTCGGCGTAGTCGGGGGCCGGCGGCAGCCCGAAGAACTCCTCGAGGGTGGGCGTGCCGCTCGCGCGCATCTCCTGCGCCAGCTCGACGCCGACGTAGCGGAAGTGCCACGGCTCGGGCATGAACCCGGTGACCTCCTGCTCGCCCTCGGGGTAGCGCACGATGAAGCCGTGCTCGGCGGCGTGCTCGGCGAGCCAGACGCCCGCGGGCGTCTCCCCGAAGCAGGCGGCCAGGTAGCACTCCCCGTGGTCGTCGAGGTCGACCACGAGCCCCGTCTGGTGCTCGGAGTGCCCGGGGCGGGCCGAGTAGGTGTCGGCCGCGGCCTGGCCGTCGCGCGCGACGTAGGTGTCGTAGAGCGTCACCTGCGTCGCGTAGTCGCGGTAGGCGCTGATGATGCGCACCTCGTGACCCGCGGCCGCGGCTGCGGCGACGAAGCCCTCGACGGCGCGCGCCGCTGGTTCGCGCAGCGGCTGCGAGAACTCGTTCTCGACTCCCTCGGGCATCGAGAGATCGGAGGGGGCGAAGTCGACGGGGGAGAGGGGACGCAGCTTGTTGCTCACCACCCAGATCGACGCGGGGTCGTCGATCGAGTGGGCGGCTCGGTCGAACTCGGGTTCGACCGGCGGTTCAGCGGTCGGAGCGGGGGTCGCGGGAGCCTCGGCGGCGGGTTCGGGATCGGCCGCGGGTTCCGGGGCGCAGCCGACGACCGGCAGCGCGACGCCGAAAAGCAGCAGCGCGGCGAGCGAGGGGCGGAGGATCCTGGCCGTCATACCCTCAGCCTAATCGCGCATAGGGTGGGATCATGACGCAGGAGAACCCCGCCCGCTCCGGCCCGTCCCGGCGTACCAGGCTCACCATCACGATCGTCGTCGCGGCACTCGTGCTGCTGGGCGGCGGCACGGCGGTGGCGCTGTGGTGGGGCGGATCGGATCCGGATCCCGCACCCGCAGCGGCACCCGACCCGGCCCCCGAGCAGCCGGAGCCCGACCCGGGAACGGACGCTCCGGCCGAGACCGAGCCGCTCCACGTCATCGCGATGGGCGACATGCTGCCGCACGACTCCGTGAACGCGAACGCGCAGCTGCCCGACGGCGGGTGGGACTACGGTCGGTTCTTCGAGGGCATCCGCGCGCAGCTCGACGCGGCGGACGCGACGTTCTGCAACCAGGAGGTGCCGAGCGCGGGAGCCGACTTCGGCATCAGCGGCTACCCGACCTTCAACGCGCCGACGGAGTTCGCGCGCGATCTGCACGGCGCGGTCGGATGCGACCTCGTCAACCTGGCCAACAACCATGCCGCCGACAAGGGTGCGGAGGGCATCGCGGCGACCCGCGCGGTGTGGGACGGGCTCACCCCCTCGGCGGTGAGCGGGGCCAATCGCAGCGCCGAGGAGCAGCGGGCGGTGCAGGTCTTCGAGCAGGACGGGGTGCGCATCGCGCTCGTCTCGTTCGCCGAGTACTCGAACGCTCCGATCGACGGGGTCTCGCTGAACATGATGGGGGACGACGCGCTCGTCGCCGAGCTGATGGCCGAGGCTCGGGATCAGGCCGACACCGTGATCGTCTCCGCGCACTGGGGCACGGAGGACTCGCACGAGGTGAACGACGCGCAGACGGCGTTCGCCCAGCGCGTCGCCGACCTGGGGGCCGACGTGGTCGTCGGCACCGGCCCGCACGTGCTGCAGCCGGTCACCTGGCTCGACCGGGCAGACGGCGGTCGCACCCTCGTCTGGTACTCCATCGGCAACATGCTCAGCACCCAGCTCGAGCTCGCGCAGCGCACCGGTGTGATCGCCGGCTTCGACCTCGTGCGGGACGACGCCGGCGCCGTGCGCGTGAAGAATCCCACGGCGATCCTCACCTACATGCACTACGAGTGGACGCCGGAGCAGGAAGCGGCGGGCGACCTCATGGCGCGGCACAGCCTGTCGATCACGCCGCTCTCCGCTTCGGGTGAGCTGCTGCAGCAGACGAGCTTCGGGGTGACGGCCGAGCAGCAGGTCGAGGCGTCCGCGGCGATCCTCGGGCCCGACGTCGCAGTGCTGCCCGAGTAGTGCTTGTGCGCTGAGCCTGTCGAAGCGCGCGTGAGCCTTCGTGTCCTTCGACAGGCTCAGGGGTCCACGAGCTCGGGGAACGAAAGCTCAGGAGACCGGATCGGCCGAGAGCGCCGCGTACTGCTCCGTGCTCAGCCGGTCGGCGATCACGGGGAACTCCTCGCGCACCTCGGCGACGCGGGTCGTCTCGACCTCGACCACGAGCACCTCCTCGCCGTCGCCGCACTCGGCCACGACGCGCCCCGAGGGATCGACGACGCGGCTGAAGCCGCCGAGCGGCACCGCCCGGTCGCCCTCGCCCTGCGTGCCGCACGCGTTGCAGGCCAGTACCCATACCTGGTGCTCGACCGCGCGCGCCTGCGTCAGCAGGCGCCAGTGCTCGCGGCGGGCCGCGGGCCAGGCCGCGGGCACCACGACGGTCTCGGCGCCGCGCGCGCTGAGCTCCTGCCACAGCCCCGGGAAGCGGAGGTCGTAGCAGGTGGTGCTCGCGATCCGGCCGAGCGGGCCGGGCACGACGCTCAGCGAGCCCCCCGGCCTGAGCAGCTGCGATTCGAGCGACTGATAGCCGAACACGTGGATCTTGCGATAGGTCTGGGCGATCCGCCCCTCCGCATCGATGAGCACCGCCGTGTTGTGCAGCGCCCCGTCGGCACCGCGCTCGACGATGCTCCCGAGATGGATGGCGGAGCCGAGGTCGCGTGCGACGCGTCGGCCCATGGTCACGGTCGCGCCGTCGAGCGTCTCGGCGCGCTCCTCGTAGCGATCGAACGCGAAGTAGCCGGCGCTCCACAGCTCGGGCAGCACGAACAGGTCGATGCCGTCGTGCTGGCGCAGCAGCTGCTCGATGCGGTCGATGCGGGCTTCGGGGGACTCGGAGTCGGGGCTCGCAACCTGCACGAGGGCGATGCGGCGCACGCCGCTGGCGGGATCCGGGCTGGCGGTCGTCGGCTTCGTCGCGTTCATGCCCCCAGCCTAACGAGTGCGCCGCTCGGCGGGGCGGGCGCGTCGCGGCGGTGCAAGAATGGCACCATGAGCATCGACACCGCGGACCTGCCCGAACCGGAGGGGCCGGAGGATCGCCCGGCGCCGGCCGGCAACCCCGGCTGGCTGAGCGACGACGAACTGCGATTCGTCCGAGGCCGACTGCCGGTCGTCTACGTCGAGGCCGTGCCGGTGCGGCTCGACGGCCTCGGCAGCATCGTCGAGGTCGGGCTGCTGCTGCGCAGCACGCCCGAGGGTGTGATCACGCGCTCGCTCGTCTCGGGGCGGGTGCGTTTCGGGGAGACGCTGCGCGAGGCGCTCTTCCGGCACCTCGAGAACGATCTCGGCCCGATGGCCTTCCCGCAGATGCCGGCCACGCTCGTGCCGGTGCAGGTGGCGGAGTACTTTCCGATGCCCGGCATAACGCCCTACGTCGACGAGCGTCAGCATGCGGTCTCGTTGGTCTACGTGGTGCCGGTCACGGGCACCTGCAATCCCAGGCAGGATGCGCTGGAGGTGAGCTGGATGTCGCCCGCGGAGGCGCTTTCGCCCGACACCCTCGACGAGCTGCCCGACGGCCGCGGGCGCCTGCTGCGCGACGCGCTCGCCGCCGTGGGGTGCTAGGGCGGACGAGAACGCGGCTCGGGATCAGGCCCGCCGCTGCCAGGCGATGACGTGGGCGCGCGAGAAGCCCCGCGCGCATCTGCCGCAGGAGGTGACGCGGGTCGGCCTCCTGAATCGGTAGTGCTTGTGGCCCGCCGGGCACGATCCCACCCACGGAGCCCTCTCGTGCGCGATCTCCCCGTCGTGCGTGCGCCCGCCGACATAGCCGATCTCGGCCGCCGTCCGCTTCCACTCCGGGCCGTGGCCGGCGTCGGGTCCGGCCATCGCGTGCGCCACCTCGTGCAGCAGCACCTGGTGGATCTCGTCGTCGTCGAACTTCTCGGCGAGGTAGCGCGACACCGTGATGCGGCGCTCGGTGTAGTTGCAGAGGCCGGCTCGACGCTTCGCGCGGTCGAAGTCGAAGTCCCACGCTCCCGCGCCGAAACGGGGCTCGAGGTGCATCCGGATCAGCGCTTCGGCCCACACCCGCACACGCGCGAGCTCAGCCACGGCCGAACACCTCGGGCGGCGGCTCCGGGCTCGGGGTGGCGTCGGCGTCGGCGACGGGACGCGCGCCCCGCAGCCACTCGGTCAGTTCGCGGTCGACGAGCATGCGCGCGGGGTGGGGGCCTCCCGCGAGCAGACGGGGCAACCACTCGAGGTCGGGGGCGGCCGTCCCGTCTGCGGATGCAGGGTCGCCGGAAGCGAGCAGCACCACGTTGCCGAAGCGCCGTCCCTTCAGCACCTGCGGCTCGGCGATCGCGGCGACCGTGGAGAAGATCGAGGCGAGTGTCGCGACCTGACCTCGGGTGAAGGCCTGACCGGCCCCATCCGTGACGTTCACCACGATCAGGCCGCCCGGAGCAAGGAGCGGCCTGATCAGCTGGTAGAACTCGGCACTCGAGACGTGGGCGGGGGTGCGGTCGCCCGAGAAGATATCGACGACGACGAGGTCCATCGTGCCGCGCATGCCCTCGGGCAGCTTGCCGAGGACCTCGCGCGCATCGCCGCGTCTGATGCGGATGCTCGCGCGGCGCGGCAGCGGAGCGGCTTCGCGCACGAGATCGACGAGCGCTCCCTCGAGCTCGATGATCTGCTGCCGGCTGCCCGGACGCGTCGCGTCGACGTACCGCGGGAGCGTGAACGCGCCGCCGCCCAGGTGCAGTGCCGAGATCGGCGCGCCGGCGGGGCGGAACAGGTCGATCACGTGACCGATGCGGCGCACGTACTCGAAGAAGAGCTCGGACGGATCGCGCAGGTTGACATGGGATTGCGGCGTGCCGTCGACGAGCAGCTGGATCGCGCCGGGCACCCACCGGTCCTCCTCGAACTCGGCGGTGAGGCCGGAGCCGAGGGCGACGGGATCGGGCAGCCTCACGGCGCCGTCTCGGTCGTGGTGCCGTCGGCGTCGATCCGCGTCGCTCCCTCGGTCCTCGCGCTGCCCAACCCCAGCTCCGCGATCTTCTGCAGCATGTCGGCGTTCGACGGCTCGACCTGGTGGCTGCGGTCGGGGTAGACGATCACGGGGATGTTGGTGCGGCCGCTGATATCACGGGCCACCTCGGCGGACGCGGGATCCTGCACCAGATCGACGTACCGGTAGGGGGCGCCGGCCCGGTCGAAGATCAGCTTGGCGCGGCGGCAGTCACCGCACCAGTCGGCTCCGAAGATGATGGTCTCGCTCATGACCACCAGCCTAGGCCGCACCTCCGACATCGGCGTTCGGCCGTCGGCGAACCCACATCCGCCGGCCGAGCACGGCCGCGCAGATCCCGAGCAGCGCGCCCGCGAGCGTGTCGCTGAGCCAGTGCACGTGCAGTGCCGCGCGGCTCCACATCATCACCAGAACCCACGAAGCGGCCAGGATCCAGATCAGTCGTCTCGCACGTTCGTCGAGTGCCTCGGCCTGCGCCGCCACCAGCGCGAGCGAGCACGCCAGTGCGGCCGCGCCCATCGAGTGCCCTGAGGGATACGAACTGCCGGAGGCGTGGAAGAGCGGATCCCACGGTCGCGGGCGCAGTACGAGCGCCTTCATGGTCTCTGAGGCGGCGATGCCGATCACCATCGCGGTCGCGACGGAGGCCGCGTCGCGAGGGCGGCGGAGCGCGAGCAGCAGTGCCGCCGCGATCGCCGTGCACGCGGCGGCGCCGATCCCGCTGCCCGCTTCGGCCATGAACACCGCGACCGCGTAGGCCGCCGATCCGCGGGCCGCTCCGGCGATCCCGTGCCACCACTCGTCGACGCCGAACGGGCCCGAGTGCACGAGCCGCAGGTACGCTCCCAGCGCCGCGATGAGCACGAGGCCCGCGAACGCCCACGGGGTCGCGGTGCGAGTGAGCGGGGCGGCGCCGGGGGAGGTCGACATGCGATCCACGCTAACCCGGCCTCCTGCGAGCATCCCGGAGCGGCCGCTGCTCGCATGCTCCTTCCGCACCGATCGGTGCTTTGTGGAACAGGGGTGCGGGACGCGGCCGATCGGCCCGTCGCCGATTTGCGTCCGGCGCGGCGAGCAATATGCTGGGAGTGGCCTGGACTCCGCGAGGAGAGTTCCGCGAATGCAGTGGACAGACGGTAACAATGGTGTTACAGTTGATAGTTGCACTACGGACACCAGTGTGCCTTCATATATCGGTAGGCCCCGGGAGCTGGCGCGAAAGCGCAGATGAGCCTCGCTCGCGTGATCCGATGCATCTCTCGCAAGACCAGGTCAACCGGCCCGACGGGGCCCACGGAGGTAGTTTCCTTGGCTGCTGCGCGCAACGCATCGTCAACCACCCAACCGAAGAACGGTCGCAACCACTCGCGACTCTCCTTCGCCAAGATTTCCGACACGCTGTCGGTGCCCAACCTGCTGGCACTGCAGCTCGAGAGCTTCGACTGGCTCGTCGGCAACGACGCGTGGAAGGAGCGCGTCGCAGAGGCACAGGCCGAGGGGCGCGATGACATCGCGCTGAAGAGCGGCCTCGAGGAGATCTTCGACGAGATCTCCCCGATCGAGGACAACGCTGGCACCATGCAGCTCTCGTTCGAGAACCCGATCCTCGACGAGCAGAAGTTCACCATCGAGGAGTGCAAGGAGCGCGGTAAGACCTACGCCGCTCCGCTCTACGTCGAGGCGGCCTTCTACAACACCGAGACCCAGGTGCTGAAGAGCCAGACGGTCTACATGGGCGATTTCCCCATCATGACCGACAAGGGCACCTTCATCATCAACGGCACCGAGCGCGTCATCGTCTCGCAGCTCGTGCGCAGCCCCGGCGTGTACTTCGAGCGCGCCCAGGAGAAGACCAGTGATAAGGACGTCTTCACCGCCCGCGTGATCCCGAGCCGCGGCGCGTGGCTCGAGTTCGAGGTCGACAAGCGCGACCAGGTCGGCGTGCGCATCGACCGCAAGCGCAAGCAGTCGGTCACCGTGTTCCTCAAGGCGCTCGGCATGACCAGCGAGGAGATCCTCGAGGAGTTCGCCGGCTACGAGTCGATCGCGCTCACCCTCGAGAAGGACGGCATCCTCACCCAGGAGGAGGCGCTCAAGGACATCTACCGCAAGCAGCGCCCGGGCGAGCAGGTGGCCATCGAGGCCGCCAAGGCCCTGCTCGACAACAGCTACTTCAACCCGAAGCGCTACGATCTCGCCAAGGTCGGCCGGTACAAGATCAACCGGAAGCTCGGCGTCGACGCCCCCATCACCGACTCGGTGCTGTCGCTCGAGGACATCGTCGCGACCATCAAGTACCTCGTCGGCCTCCACGCGGGCACCGAGACGCTGCCCGGCGTGCGCGACGGCAAGGATATCGACGTCCGCCTCGACACCGACGACATCGACCACTTCGGCAACCGCCGCATCCGCGCCGTGGGCGAGCTCATCCAGAACCAGGTGCGCACCGGCCTCAGCCGTATGGAGCGCGTGGTGCGCGAGCGCATGACCACGCAGGACATCGAGGCGATCACCCCGAACACCCTGATCAACACTCGCCCCGTGCTGGCGGCGATCAAGGAGTTCTTCGGCACCTCGCAGCTGTCGCAGTTCATGGATCAGAACAACCCGCTCGCGGGCCTGACCAACAAGCGCCGCCTCTCCGCGCTCGGCCCGGGCGGCCTGAGCCGCGACCGCGCCGGCGTCGAGGTGCGAGACGTGCACCCCTCGCACTACGGCCGCATGTGCCCGATCGAGACCCCTGAGGGCCCGAACATCGGCCTGATCGGCGCGCTCGCGACCTTCGCGCGCATCAACGCGTTCGGCTTCATCGAGACCCCCTACCGCCGCATCGTCGACGGCAAGGTCACCGACCAGGTCGACTACCTGACCGCGCACGAGGAGGACGAGTACCTCATCGCCCAGGCCGGCGCCCCGCTCACCGAGGACGGCCGCTTCGCCGAGCAGCAGGTGCTCGCGCGCCCCCGCGGCTCCGAGGTCGTGCTGGTCGACTCCGATCGCGTGCAGTACATGGACGTGTCGCCCCGCCAGATGGTGTCCGTGGCCACGTCGCTCATCCCGTTCCTCGAGCACGACGACGCGAACCGCGCCCTCATGGGAGCGAACATGCAGCGTCAGGCCGTGCCGCTCGTGCGCAGCGAGTCGCCCGTGGTCGGCACCGGCATGGAGGGCTACGCGGCGATCGACGCGGGTGACGTGATCACCGCGCAGAAGTCCGGCGTCATCGAGGAGGTCTCAGCCGACTTCGTGACCGTGCAGCACGACGAAGGCGGGTCGAAGACCTACTTCATGCGCAAGTTCGACCGCTCGAACCAGGGCACGAACTACAACCACCGCGTCATCGTGAAGGCCGGCGAGCGCATCGAGGCCGGCGAGGTCATCGCAGACGGCCCCGCCACGGAGAACGGCGAGCTCGCGCTCGGCCGCAACCTGCTCGTCGCGTTCATGTCGTGGGAGGGGCACAACTTCGAGGACGCGATCATCCTCAGCCAGAACCTGGTGAAGGACGACACCCTCTCCTCGATCCACATCGAGGAGTACGACATCGATGCCCGCGACACCAAGCTCGGCAAGGAGGAGATCACCCGCGATCTCCCCAACGCCAGCATGGAGGCGCTGAAGGATCTCGACGAGCGCGGCATCATCCGCATCGGCGCCGAGGTCAAGCAGGGCGACATCCTCGTCGGCAAGGTCACGCCGAAGGGCGAGACCGAGCTGTCGGCCGAGGAGCGCCTGCTCCGCGCGATCTTCAACGAGAAGAGCCGCGAGGTGCGCGATACCTCGCTCAAGGTGCCGCACGGCGTCTCGGGCACGGTCACCGCCGTCAAGGTGTTCGACGCCGAGAACGATAACGACGACGAGCTCGGCTCGGGCGTCAACCAGCGCGTGGTCGTCTACATCGCCCAGAAGCGCAAGATCACCGAGGGCGACAAGCTCGCCGGCCGTCATGGCAACAAGGGCGTCATCTCGAAGATCCTGCCCGTCGAGGACATGCCGTTCCTCGCCGACGGCACCCCGGTCGACGTGATCCTGAACCCGCTCGGCATCCCGGGCCGAATGAACTTCGGCCAGGTGCTCGAGATCCACCTCGGGTGGATCGCGAAGCAGGGCTGGAAGGTCGAGGGCAACCCGGAGTGGGCTGCGAAGCTCTCGAAGGAGGCCCTCGAGGCGGCGCCGAACACCAAGGTCGCGACCCCGGTGTTCGACGGTGCGACCGAGGCCGAGATCGCCGGTCTGCTCGACTCGACGCTCGTGACGCGAGACGGCGAGCGGCTCATCGACTCCAGCGGCAAGACCCGCCTGTTCGACGGCCGCTCGGGCGAGCCCTACCCGTACCCGATCTCGGTCGGCTACATGTACATCCTGAAGCTGCACCACCTCGTCGATGACAAGATCCACGCGCGCTCGACGGGTCCCTACTCGATGATCACCCAGCAGCCGCTCGGCGGTAAGGCCCAGTTCGGTGGCCAGCGCTTCGGTGAGATGGAGGTGTGGGCGCTCGAGGCCTACGGTGCCGCATACGCGCTGCAGGAGCTGCTCACGGTCAAGTCCGACGACATCCTCGGCCGCGTCAAGGTGTACGAGGCGATCGTCCGCGGCGAGAACATCCCCGAGCCGGGTGTGCCCGAGTCGTTCCGAGTGCTGATGAAGGAGATGCAGTCGCTCTGCCTGAACGTCGAGGTGCTGGGCGCCGACGGCAACGCCGTCAACCTGCGTGACAACGATGACGAGGCCCACCGCACCGCGGAGGAGCTCGGCATCAATCTGTCCAGCCGCTTCGAGACCTCGTCGGTCGACGAGATCTAAGCCGCACCAGACGTAGATTTTTCAGATTCTCAAGGAGAATATTTTGCTCGAGGGTACAGATTTCAACGAGCTGCAGATCCGTCTGGCCACGGCCGACGACATCCGCAGCTGGTCGTTCGGCGAGGTCAAGAAGCCGGAGACCATCAACTACCGCACGCTGAAGCCGGAGAAGGACGGTCTGTTCGGCGAGCAGATCTTCGGACCGAGCCGCGACTGGGAGTGCGCGTGCGGCAAGTACAAGCGCGTGCGCTACAAGGGCATCGTCTGCGAGCGCTGCGGCGTCGAGGTGACGAAGTCGAGCGTGCGCCGAGAGCGCATGGGCCACATCGAACTGGCCGCGCCCGTCACGCACATCTGGTACTTCAAGGGTGTGCCGTCCCGTCTGGGCTACCTGCTCGACATGGCGCCGAAGGATCTCGAGAAGGTCATCTACTTCGCTGCGTACATGATCATCGACATCGATGACGAGGGCCGTCGCGAGGACATGGCGGAGCTGGAGGCCGAGCTGCGTCTCGAGCTGAAGGCGCTCGAGGATCAGCGCGACATCGCCATCGCGCAGCGCCAGCAGCAGGCCGAATCGGATCTCGCCGCGCTCGAGGCCGAAGGGGCGAAGGCGGATCAGCGCCGTCGCGCCGAGGCCTCGGCCGAGAAGGAGATGGCGGCGATCCGCAAGGGCTTCGACGACGACATCGCTCGGCTGCAGCGCGTGTGGGAGGACTTCCGCAATCTCAAGGTGGGCGACCTCAAGCCCGAGGACGCGGTGTTCGCCGATCTCATGGATCGCTACGGCGACTACTTCGAGGCGTACATGGGCGCCGAGGCGATCAAGAAGCGCCTCGAGTCCTTCGATCTCGAGGCCGAGGCGGAGACGCTGCACCTGCAGATCGCCGAGGGCAAGGGACAGAAGAAGATCCGCGCGATCAAGCGCCTGAAGGTCGTCAGCGCCTTCCTGCAGACGGGTGCGAGCCCGGCCGCGATGGTGCTCGACGTCGTTCCGGTGATCCCGCCCGAGCTCCGCCCGATGGTGCAGCTCGACGGCGGCCGCTTCGCGACCTCCGATCTCAACGACCTCTACCGTCGTGTGATCAACCGCAACAACCGTCTGCGCCGCCTGCTCGATCTCGGCGCCCCCGAGATCATCGTCAACAACGAGAAGCGCATGCTGCAGGAGGCCGTCGACGCGCTGTTCGACAACGGCCGCCGCGGTCGCCCCGTGACGGGCACGGGCAACCGCGCCCTGAAGTCCCTGAGCGACATGCTCAAGGGCAAGCAGGGCCGGTTCCGCCAGAACCTGCTCGGCAAGCGCGTCGACTACTCGGGCCGTTCGGTCATCGTGGTCGGCCCGCAGCTCAAGCTGCACCAGTGCGGTCTGCCCAAGCAGATGGCGCTCGAGCTGTTCAAGCCGTTCGTGATCAAGCGCCTCATGGATCTGTCGCACGCGCAGAACGTGAAGGCCGCGAAGCGCATGGTGGAGCGCTCCCGCTCCGAGGTGTGGGACGTGCTCGAGGAGATCATCCGCGAGCGCCCCGTGCTGCTCAACCGCGCGCCGACGCTGCACCGCCTCGGCATCCAGGCGTTCGAGCCGCAGCTCGTCGAGGGCAAGGCCATTCAGCTGCACCCGCTCGTCTGCGCGGCCTTCAACGCCGACTTCGACGGCGACCAGATGGCTGTGCACCTGCCGCTGTCGGTCGAGGCCCAGGCCGAGGCCCGCGTGCTGATGCTCGCCTCGAACAACATCCTGAAGCCCTCGGACGGCCGCCCGGTGACCCTGCCCTCGCAGGACATGATCATCGGCCTGCACCACCTCACCACGGTCAAGAAGGACGCCGCCGGCACCGGTCGCGCGTTCGGCTCGATCGCCGAGGCGATCCTGGCGATGGACGAGGGCACCCTCGATCTGGGTTCGAAGGTCAAGCTGCGTCTCAACGGCTACACCGACGCGAACGGCGTCACCTCCGAGAAGCCCGTGCTCGTGGAGACCACTCTCGGCCGCGCGATCTTCAACGAGGCGCTGCCGTCCGACTACCCCTACTTCGAGCGCGTGGCCGACAAGGGCAGCCTCTCGGGGCTGGTCAACGACCTCGCCGAGCGCTACCCGAAGGTGGAGGTCGCGGCGACCCTCGACCGCATCAAGGACGCGGGCTTCTACTGGGCATCGCGCTCGGGTGTGACGGTGTCGCTCTCCGATGTCGTGACGCCGGCGAACAAGAGCGAGATCATCGCCGAGCACGAGAAGCGCGCGGCCAAGGTGCAGCGCGACTACGATCGCGGCATGATCAGCGACGGCGATCGCCGCAAGGCGCTCACCGACATCTGGACGGAGGCGACCGACGAGGTGGCCGCCGCGATGCGCGAGTCCTTCCCCGAGGACAACACCATCTTCCGGATGGTGTCGTCGGGCGCCCGCGGTAACTGGCTGCAGATCCGCAACATCGCGGGTATGCGAGGCCTGGTGTCGAACCCGAAGGGTGAGATCATCCCGCGTCCGATCATCAACTCGTACCGCGAGGGCCTGTCGGTGGCGGAGTACTTCATCGCGACCCACGGTGCCCGTAAGGGCCTCGCCGATACCGCTCTGCGCACCGCCGACTCGGGCTACCTGACCCGTCGTCTGGTCGACGTGTCGCAGGACGTCATCATTCGCGAGGAGGACTGCGGCACCAGGCGCGGACTCGATCTCCCGATCGCCGCGGCCGACGCGAACGGCGTGCTCGTGCGCGACGAGAACGTCGAGAACTCGGTCTACGCCCGCACCCTCGCCACCGACGCGGTGTCGCCCGACGGCACGGTCGTGGCGAGCGCCGGCGATGACGTGGGCGACGTGCTCATCGACAAGCTGGTTGAGGCCGGCGTGACCGAGATCAAGGTGCGCTCCGTGCTCACCTGCGCCTCGGCCGTGGGCGTCTGCGCCACCTGCTACGGCCGCTCGCTCGCGACCGGCCAGCGCGTCGACATCGGCGAGGCGGTCGGCATCATCGCCGCTCAGTCGATCGGCGAGCCCGGTACTCAGCTGACGATGCGTACGTTCCACACGGGTGGTTCGGCCTCGGCCGACGACATCACCCAGGGTCTGCCGCGCGTCCAGGAGCTGTTCGAGGCGCGCACCCCGAAGGGCGCGTCGCCGATCGCCGAGGCCGCGGGCCGCATCACGATCGAGGACACCGAGAAGAGCCGCCGCATCCTTCTCACGCCGGACGACGGCACCGAGGAGAAGCAGTACCCCGTGCTGAAGCGCGCCACGCTGCTCGTCGAGGACGGCGACCACGTCGAGCTCGGCCAGCCGTTCCTGGCGGGCACGCTGGATCCGAAGGATATCCTGCAGGTGGGATCCACCACCGAGGACGGGAAGCACATCCCGGGCGAGCGCGCGGTGCAGAAGTACCTCGTCGAGGGCGTGCAGGGCGTCTACCGCTCGCAGGGCGTGCCGATCCACGACAAGCACATCGAGGTGATCGTGCGCCAGATGCTGCGCAAGGTGACCGTGGTGGATCACGGCGAGACCGAGCTGCTCCCGGGCGAGCTCGTCGACCGTTCGCGTTACCAGCGCATCAACCGCGAGGCGCTGCTCGAGGGCAAGCGCGCCGCGACCGCCCGTCCCGAGGTCATGGGCATCACCAAGGCCTCGCTCGCGACCGAGTCGTGGCTCTCTGCGGCCTCCTTCCAGGAGACCACTCGCGTGCTCACGCAGGCGGCGATGGAAGGATCGAAGGATCCGCTCATCGGCCTCAAGGAGAACGTCATCATCGGTAAGCTCATCCCGGCCGGTACCGGCCTGAGCACCTACCGCGACGTCGAGGTCGAGGCGACCGAGGAGGCGAAGGCGGAGCGCTACCCGAACCGCCTGTTCGCGACCGAGGGCACCTTCGACGAGAACGACCTCTCGTTCGTGGACTTCGACAGCTTCACCGCCGACGAGTTCAACCCCGGCAACTACAGCTGACGCCGGGGCGTAGGCCTCAGCGTCGTGCTGCGCGAGCCTAGCGAGTCGCAGCACGCAGGATCCGGGCCGTGGAAAGGGCGCTCGCACTTTGGTGCGGGCGCCCTTTTTCGCGCGTTCTGCGCGCGGGCTCCCCGGAATGTCGGCGGCTGCTTGTAGTGTGACGGCCAGAGTATGTGCTCGGTGGTGACTCGGCGACCGAGCGCCCCACGACGAGAGGTGCAGCGATGAGCGACGACCGCGAGACCCCCGCATCGAGAGCCGCAGAGGCTCCCGAGACGTCGGCGAATCCGGGGGCGCCGGTGGAGGAGGCCGAGGCGAGCCAGACCGACGTGCTCGCCGCGGTGCAGCGATCGAGGAGCACGAGCTCCGATTCCGACGCGGGATCGGAGCGCGAGGTCGTCGCGGCCGAGGAGATTGTAGTGGTGGACGCGGAGGAGGCATCGCCCGTCGACGAGGCCGAAGCCGAGCGCGCCCGCCGTGAGGCCGCCTCGGAGGTCGACACGCAGCTCGATCTCGAGACGCTGGGCGTCGGGCGTCCCAGCGAGCCCGCGGAGAGCGAGGTGTCCTCGCTGCCGGCGCTCGACGATCTTCCGTCGGCCTCCGCCGAGGCGCCCCTCCCGCCGGCTCGGGATGGCGAGATCCGCATCAGCGCTGACCACCCGATGGCGGCTCTCTACATGCAGACGCCCATGCCCCCCGACATCCGCGGCAACCGCGGCGCCGGCCTGCTCATCTCCGTGCTCGCCACCGTCGGTTTCGCGCTCGTGTACGCGGGGGTGTACGCCCTGGTGCTCGCGCCCTCGCTCGCTCCGTCGCAGTTCGTCGACGGTCTGACGGAGCAGCTGCTGAGGTGGAGCACCGCCGCCGCGGTGGCGGCCTTCTTCGTGAGCCTCTCGGTGCTCGTACTGATCGTCGGCCGCGCAGGGTGGTGGGCCTACGTGCTGGGCGGGTTCCTCGTCGCGGGCGCGGTCTGGGTCGCGACGACCATCGGCGTCATGACCGATGTGAGCGGGTTCGGCGCGCTGTTCCACCTGCCCCCGCTGGTGATCGCGGAGCGTTTCGGTTTGACGGTGCCCGCGGTCGTGGCGGTGCTCGTGGCGCGCGAAGTCACGATCTGGTTCGGTGCGTGGATCGGCGGCCGCGGTCGTCGCATGAAGCAGAAGAACGCGGAGGCCCTCGCCGAGTACGAGGCCGCGCTCGCCGAGTCCCAGGAGAAGCACTCGGCCTCCCAGCAGGCCTTCGGTGCCTCGACGTCCGATCAGGCCGGTAAGCGGGCGACTCAGCCGTGACCGAAGGCCCCCGACGCGGTGTGACGCGCGGCTACGTCGCCGGCCTGGCTCTGGCCGGCGTGATCGTCGCCGCCGCACTGCTCATCGCGACCTGGGGCATGCTCTCTCTCGCCATGCAGCGGGACCCGATCTCGAGTGACGGGGTGCCCCGGTGGGCCGCCCCGGTCCTGCTGCTGCTCGGTCTCGCGCTGCTCGCCGCCGCATTGTGGCAGCAGGCGATCGTGCTGCTGCGCGGCCGCCGCGGTCCCGCCTGGGGCACCGTCATCACGGTCGCGGGCGGTGTGTACCTGCTGTGGTGCCTCGGCGGGATGCTGGCCGGCCTCTCGGTCGACGAGACCTGGGTGAGCCCGTTCGCGGCAGCACTGCCCGTGATCTGGGCTGCGGCTTCGCTGCTGTTCTGGAGCGTGCTCGCGCGCCGGGTCTACACCGATCGCCCCGCCCCGAAGTGGCCGTGGGAGCGCGCGGGGGAGGACGAGTGATCGTGGCGGGCGCCATCGACGAGAGAGTGAATGCGGCCGTGGACGCCTGGCTGCGGTGGGTGCCGAGCTGGTCTCCGGGCACGCACCGCGGGAGGTCCCGCCTCTGCCGGAGGTGCACCGGATCCCCGATCCTCGCGGCCGCCGGCCTCGCGAACGATGTGCCCCACCAGGTCACCCACGCCCTCGTCTCGCGCATGCAGCGCATCATCGACAGGCGGGTCGACGAGTTCACGGCGGCCGAACTCCCCGCGCTGCACGAGGAGCTGACGGGGGAGGAGCTGTGGCGGGCGGGCGGCTATGATCCCGCGGAGGGGCTCGCCCCCGAGTACGAGGGGCTGGATCCCGACCCCGAGCCCGACGACAGCGAGCAGCCCTTCCTCTTCACGCTCGCGGGGCTCGCTGAGGAGAGCAAGCCCGAGCCGCCGCTCCCGAGGCCGCCCCTGAGCCATGAGGAGAAGCAGCGGCTGCGCCGGGAGATCGAGCTCGCCGACGCGCACGCCGAGGAGACCGGGCGGGAGGTCTGCTTCGCGCTCGTGGCGCACCGGGGGCGGATCGAGGCCGCGATCCAGCACTTCATCGAACCGCAGATCAAGGCCATGCTCGATGAGCTGTCCCAGCACCTCGTGCCGCCGCAGTAGGCCGGCTCTTGCCAAGCCGTCCCGCAGGGCGTAAAGTTAACCCTTGGTGCCCTCCACCGATGGTTTCGTCATGCATGTGACGGGGTGAGCGGGGGAGTGCTCACCGTCGGGTCCCTCGCTCAGCAGAGCTGACACCCCCACGGCATAGCTGCACTCGGTCGCCGACGACGCGCTCGCGCGTCGTCTTCGACAGCAGCTCAGCGGCCGCGCAAGCGATCGCACATGCTTGACCATGAAAGCATTCCTGTCACCGTGCAGGACGAATGAGGAGAATCAGTGCCTACTATTCAGCAGCTGGTTCGCAAGGGCCGCACGCCGAAGGTCTCCAAGACCAAGGCGCCCGCCCTGAAGGCGAACCCGCAGCAGGCCGGGGTCTGCACCCGTGTCTACACCACCACCCCGAAGAAGCCGAACTCGGCGATGCGCAAGGTCGCTCGTGTGAAGCTCCGCAACGGGACCGAGGTCACCGCCTACATTCCGGGTGAGGGCCACAACCTGCAGGAGCACTCGCTGGTGCTCGTGCGCGGTGGTCGTGTCAAGGACCTCCCCGGTGTCCGTTACAAGATCGTGCGCGGCGCGCTCGACACGCAGGCGGTCAAGGATCGCCAGCAGGCTCGCAGCCGCTACGGTGCGAAGAAGGTGAAGTAATGCCCCGTAAAGGTCCCGCTCCCAAGCGCCCCGTCGTCGCCGATCCTGTTTACGGTGCCCCCATCGTCAGCCAGCTCGTCAACAAGATCCTGCTGGACGGCAAGAAGGGTCTCGCCGAGCGCATCGTCTACGGTGCCCTCGAGAACGTCGCCGAGAAGTCCGGTCAGGACGCGGTGACGGTGCTCAAGAAGGCGCTCGACAACGTGCGTCCCACGCTCGAGGTCCGCTCGCGTCGCGTCGGCGGCAGCACCTACCAGGTGCCCGTCGAGGTGAAGCCGCACCGCGCGAACACGCTCGCGCTGCGCTGGCTCACCAGCTACGCGAAGGCTCGTCGTGAGAACTCGATGACCGATCGCCTCACCAACGAGATCCTCGATGCTTCCAACGGCCTCGGCGCCGCCGTGAAGCGCCGCGAGGACACTCACAAGATGGCCGAGTCGAACCGCGCGTTCGCTCACTACCGCTGGTAGTCATCTGCGCATCGAGCTTGTCGGGGTGGCGGATCCCGTCATTCCGACAAGCTCGATGAACGATCGGTAATCCCGGTCCGCATCATCTTTTCACCCCCTATTCGGAGGAGACCCCTGTGGCACAAGACGTGCTCACCGACCTGAGCAAGGTCCGCAACATCGGCATCATGGCGCACATCGATGCCGGCAAGACCACTACGACCGAGCGCATCCTGTTCTACACGGGTGTCAACCACAAGCTGGGTGAGACCCACGACGGCGCTTCGACGACCGACTGGATGGAGCAGGAGAAGGAGCGCGGCATCACCATCACCAGCGCCGCGGTGACCTGCTTCTGGAACAAGAACCAGATCAACATCATCGACACCCCGGGCCACGTCGACTTCACCGTCGAGGTGGAGCGCTCGCTGCGCGTGCTCGACGGCGCCGTCGCCGTGTTCGACGGCAAGGAGGGCGTGGAGCCCCAGTCCGAGACCGTGTGGCGTCAGGCCGACAAGTACGGCGTTCCCCGCATCTGCTTCGTCAACAAGATGGACAAGATGGGCGCCGACTTCTACTTCACGGTCGACACCATCATCAGCCGCCTCGGCGCCAAGCCGCTCGTGATGCAGCTGCCCATCGGCTCGGAGAGCGACTTCATCGGCGTCGTCGACCTGCTGTCGATGCAGGCCTTCGTCTGGGAGGGCGACTCCAAGGGCGACGTGTCCCTGGGCGCCGCCTACGAGACCCGCGAGATCCCCGCCGAGCTCCAGGCCAAGGCCGAGGAGTACCGCGCGCAGCTTGTCGAGACCGTCGCCGAGAGCGACGACGAGCTGCTCGAGAAGTTCTTCGGCGGCGAGGAGCTCACCGTCGAGGAGCTCAAGGCGGGCATCCGCAAGCTGGTCGTGAACAACGAGATCTACCCCGTGTACTGCGGCTCGGCGTTCAAGAACCGCGGCATCCAGCCGATGCTCGACGCGGTCGTCGACTTCCTGCCGAACCCGCTCGACGTGGGCGCGATCCAGGCGCACGATCCCCGCGACGAGTCGGTCGTCATCGAGCGCAAGCCGTCGGCCGACGAGCCGTTCTCGGCGCTCGCGTTCAAGATCGCCGTGCACCCCTTCTTCGGACGCCTCACCTACGTGCGCGTGTACTCGGGCAAGGTCGAGTCGGGCGCCCAGGTCGTGAACTCGACCAAGGGCAAGAAGGAACGCATCGGAAAGATCTTCCAGATGCACGCCAACAAGGAGAACCCGGTCGACGAGCTCACCGCAGGCAACATCTACGCGGTGATCGGTCTCAAGGACACGACCACGGGCGACACGCTCTGCGACCCGAACAACCAGGTCGTGCTCGAGTCGATGACCTTCCCGGAGCCCGTGATCGAGGTGGCCATCGAGCCGAAGACCAAGGGCGATCAGGAGAAGCTCGGCGTCGCGATCCAGAAGCTCGCCGAAGAGGATCCCACGTTCCGCGTGAGCCTCAACGCCGAGACCGGCCAGACCGTCATCGCCGGCATGGGCGAGCTGCACCTCGACATCCTCGTCGATCGCATGAAGCGCGAGTTCAAGGTTGAGGCGAACGTGGGCAAGCCCCAGGTGGCCTACCGCGAGACGATCCGTCGCGAGGTGCCGAAGTACGACTACACCCACAAGAAGCAGACCGGTGGATCCGGTCAGTTCGCGAAGGTGCAGATCTCGCTGGCGCCGCTCGAGATCGAAGAGGGCAGCGACAAGACGTACGAGTTCGAGGACAAGGTGACCGGTGGTCGCGTTCCTCGCGAGTACATCCCGTCGGTCGACGCCGGCATCCAGGACGCCATGCAGTACGGCATCCTCGCCGGGTTCCCCGTGGTCAACGTCAAGGCTCAGCTGCTCGACGGCCAGTACCACGATGTCGACTCCTCGGAGATGGCGTTCAAGATCGCGGGTTCGATGGCCTTCAAGGAGGCCGCGCGCCTCGCTCAGCCCGTCATCCTCGAGCCGCTCATGGCGGTCGAGGTGCGTACTCCCGAGGAGTACATGGGCGACGTGATCGGCGACCTGAACTCCCGCCGCGGGCAGATCCAGTCCATGGAGGATGCGAGCGGCGTCAAGGTCGTGCGGGCCCTCGTGCCGCTCTCCGAGATGTTCGGGTACATCGGCGATCTGCGGTCGAAGACCAGCGGTCGTGCGGTGTTCTCGATGACCTTCGACTCCTACGCTGAGGTGCCGAAGGCCGTGGCCGATGAGATCGTTCAGAAGGCTAAGGGCGAGTAATCCCGCCCGCTGTTCGGCGGCGGACTCCGGCTCCGCCGCCGAACACATCGCTCAGGTCGCGATCGCAGGCTTGAGCTTGTAACATAGGTACACACACCCCGTATTCGCGTGCCCTCGAAACCGTCGAGGGAAAGCGAGTGCAACGATGTCCTGAGGAGGACCATAGTGGCGAAGGCCAAGTTCGAGCGGACCAAGCCGCACGTAAACATCGGAACGATCGGTCACGTCGACCACGGTAAGACCACTCTTACCGCGGCGATCTCGAAGACCCTCGCTGACAAGTTCCCGTCTGACGTCAACGTGCAGCGCGACTTCGATACGATCGACTCGGCTCCCGAGGAGCGCCAGCGCGGCATCACCATCAACATCTCGCACGTCGAGTACGAGACCGACAAGCGCCACTACGCTCACGTTGATGCCCCCGGTCACGCTGACTACATCAAGAACATGATCACCGGCGCCGCTCAGATGGACGGCGCGATCCTCGTGGTCGCGGCCACCGACGGTCTCATGGCTCAGTCGAAGGAGCACATCCTGCTCGCCAAGCAGGTCGGCGTTCCCTACCTGCTCGTCGCGCTGAACAAGTGCGACCAGGTCGACGACGAGGAGATCCTCGAGCTCGTCGAGATGGAGGTCCGCGAGGAGCTCACAAAGAACGGCTTCGACGGCGACAACGCTCCCGTCGTGCGCGTCTCGGGCTACCAGGCGCTCCAGGGCGAGGAGAAGTGGGTCAACTCGGTCCTCGAGCTCATGGAGGCCGTCGACGCGAGCATCCCCGATCCCGTGCGTGACAAGGACAAGCCGTTCCTCATGCCCGTCGAGGACGTCTTCACCATCACCGGCCGCGGCACCGTGGTCACCGGCCGCGCCGAGCGCGGTACGCTGAAGATCAACTCCGAGGTCGAGATCGTGGGTCTGCGCCCGACGCAGAAGACCACCGTCACCGGCATCGAGATGTTCCACAAGCAGCTCGACGAGGCCTGGGCCGGCGAGAACTGCGGCCTCCTCCTCCGCGGCACCAAGCGCGAAGAGGTCGAGCGCGGTCAGGTCGTGGTCGCTCCCGGTTCGATCACCCCGCACACCAAGTTCGAGGGCACCGCCTACATCCTGAAGAAGGAAGAGGGCGGCCGTCACAACCCGTTCGAGACGAACTACCGTCCGCAGTTCTACTTCCGTACGACTGACGTGACCGGTGTCATCACCCTGCCCGAGGACAAGCCGATGGTCATGCCCGGCGACACCACCGACATGTCGGTCGAGCTGATCCAGCCGATCGCTATGGAGGAGGGCCTCGGCTTCGCGATCCGTGAGGGTGGCCGTACCGTCGGCGCCGGCACGGTGACCAAGGTCGTCGAGTAAGTCTCAGACTGACTGAGCGGATCCCGATCCGCTGAAGAACCCCCGGGAGCGATCCCGGGGGTTCTTCGCGTTTACCGGCTCTCTACTCTACGGAGGCCCGGCGACGGAGCAGCAGGATCGCTCCGGCGATGAGCAGTAGCGCGCCGGTTCCGATCGCCCACGGCGCGATGTCTGCGCTCCCGCCCGTGGTGGGAAGCGTACCGTTCCCGTCCGTACGCGGGGGAGTCCCGCCGTCGGCATCGCCGCTCGCACCGGCACCGCCCGAACCTGCGCCGTCGGGGTCGCCGGTACCGTCGGGGTCGCCGGTACCGTCGGGGTTGCCGGTGCCGTCGGGGTTGCCGGTGCCGTCGGGATAACCGGCGCTGTCGGGATCACCGGTGGCGTCGGGATCACCCGTGGCGTCGGGATCGCCGGTGCTGTCCTGGTCCGGGGCCGTGGTGTGGCCGACGGCGCACGTACCGCAGAATGCGCCCAGCGAACCCGAGGCGGTCGCGTCGAGGGCGGCGCCGTAGGCGTGATCCTGGACCCGCACGGCGAACGATGCGGTCGTGGACTCCGTGCCGGTGATCTCGGGCACGTCCCAGGTGAGCGTGGTGCCGTCGAGCGACAGAGCGGGATCGAGGGCCGCGTCATCGAGCTGCGCATCGTCGAGGACCTCGGAGAGGTCGACCGTCGCGGTCCCCGCGAGTGGGACCTGTCCGGTGTTCTTCGCCGTCAGCGTGTACACGATCTCGCTGCCGGGCGCCACTTCGCCGCCCGCGGGATCTGCGGCGAGGTCGAGAGCCCACGTCGACGGCCAGGCGGGCTTGTCGCGCTCGTAGAGCCAGTCCTGGAAGAACGCCGCGAGATCCTTCCCCGACTTCTCCTCAGCCAGCGCGATGAAGTCAGCGGTCGACTTGCTCTGCCCGCTGTTCGACTGGGCCCACGTCGAGAGGAGGTCGAAGAAGACCTCGTCGCCGACGACCTGGCGCAGCGCCTCGTAGGTCATCGCTCCACGCGTGTACGACTGCCACCCGAAGAGCTCGACCTGATCCGTCATGGCCGCGGGTGCGACCTTCCACCTGTCGTGCGCCGCGTCCGTGTCGTCCCAGATCGCGAAGTACGTCTCAGCGGTGGTCTTGCCCGGCTCCGCGCCGAGCCCGATCTCCTGATCGAACATCGCCGACGAGTAGGTGGCCTGCCCCTCGCTCATCCAGATGTTGTTCCAGTCGTCGGGGGTGACGGCCGCGCCGAACCACTGGTGGGCGATCTCGTGCACGAGCGTGCCGAGCCCGGGGACTCCGGGGAAGTACGAGCGGTCCTGCGTCTCGAGCGCGTAGCCCACGTTCGACTCGTGCACGATGATGCCGGTGCTGTTGCCGGGGTACGGGCCGTACTTGGACTCCAGGAAACGGTGGATCTCCTGCATCCGGCCGAGGCGGTCGATCGTCGTGCTCTTCTGCTCCGGCGTGAGTGAGGCGTCGATGAACGACCACTCGGGGATCTCGCGACCGTCGCTCAGCGTGATCGTGCTCTGGTGCAGATCGTAGTTGCCGATCCCCACCATCGCGGACATCGTCGCCTGCTGCTTCTGCTGTTGCCAGTGCCAGGTCGTGGTGCCGTCCCCGTTGTCGACGGAACCGACGAGCTCTCCATTGCTCACAGCCGAGGCCGGGAGCTCGTTCATCGTCGTCGGGACGGTGATCTGAGTGTTGAAGGTGGCCTTGTCCGCCGGCGTGTTGTTGCTCGGCAGCCAGGTCATGGTGCCCACCGGCTGACCGAGCGCGATCACGCCGTTCGGGGTGGCGACCCAGCCCTCGCTCGAACCGTCGTTGTCGAGGTGCATGCTGGGCACGCCCGAGTACTGCACGACCGTGGTGAACTCGCCCTGCACCGGGGCGGCCGGGGTGATCACGAGCTTGTACGACTCGGACGGCTTATCGACCGCCGGCCGCGTGAATGTCGCGGGCTCGCCGTTCACGGTCACCGAGTCGACGGTCATCCCCTCGAAATCGAGGGAGAACGACCTGAGCGCTTCGGGGGCGGTGGCGGTGATCCCGGCCGTCGCGTCGAGGTCGCCCGCGGGTCGATCGTCGATCGCCGTGTGCGCGTAATCGAGCTCCACATCGTAGTGGAGCACGTCGTAGCCGCCGTTGCCGATGCCGGTGAAGAGCGAGTCGCCGTAGCTCAACGAGCCGTCGGTCGGGGCCGCGTGCGCAGGGGACGCGCCGATGAGCGGCAACCCGGCGACGAGCAGCGAGGCCGCCGCGACGCGGACGCCTCGGCGTCCGGAGCGCCGCGGGTGCGTGGGCGGCGGAGGCTCGGGTGTCGAAGGGCGGGCGGCGGATGTGACAGTCATAGCGGGTGCACCTGTTCCTTTGCGTCATTGCAGGGGAGCGGGCGCAGCGAGCGGCGCCCACGCCCGGACATCGCCGAAGGCGACGAGATCCAATCTATAGAGGTCTCCGCGCGGGCCGTGCGGTACATGTTCGACAGGGGTCCATACCGGGGCTTGAGCGGTGGTGCTCGGGACGGCGCGGTGCGGCTCGCGGCCAGGAGCTGAGCGGTATCCTCGAAGTGTTCCGAGGCTCAGCCTCTGATCGGTCCAGCAGAGCGAATGGAGAACGAGTGCCGCAGACCCCGGGCGAGCGCGTCGCCCACTTTACCCGCCAGTACGGGCTGCTCTTCCTGCTCGACGCCGCCTCCTGGGCGATCGGGATCCTCGCCGCTCTCGTACTGCGCTTCGACTTCAACCTCAACCGCATCCATTGGGGATGGACCCTCGCGGTGGTCGGCATCACCGTGGTGCTGCAGCTGCTCGGCGGGTGGATCTTCTGGTTGTACCGCAACCGATACGAGATCGGCAGTTTCGACGAGGTGCGGGCACTGGTGCTGAACATCACCGCTGTGATGATCGTCGCCTGGGTGTTCGCCTTCCTTGTCGGATACGGCAATGGGATCCCGCGCAGCACCATGATCATCGCCGCACCGATCACCTTCAGTCTCATGGGGGTGTCGCGATATGTGCTGCGCCTCTACAACGAGCGGCAGCTCAAGCCGGGGGCCGAGGCGGAGCGAGCGCTGCTGTACGGCGCCGGATATCTGGGCGTGCAGACCGCGAAGCGTCTGCTCACGGACTCCAAGGGGTCGGTGCTGCCGGTCGGATTCATCGACGACGATCCCGAGAAGCGGCACCAGGAGGTCAGGGGAGTGCGGGTGCTCGGCAGCTTCGAGGACCTCGCCGATGCCGCGCGGCAGACCCGCGCGACCCGGCTGATCGTGTGCATCGGCGATGCGGATGCCTCAATGATGCGGCGCGTCGATCAGGCTGCGGACGAGGCGGGGATCACCGCCATGGTGCTGCCGCCGCTCGAGCAGATCCTGCAGAACGCCTCTGCGATCTCCAATGTGCGCGAGCTGTCGATCGAGGATCTCATCGGCCGCCACCCCGTGCGGCTCGAGACGGAATCGATCGCCGAGTACCTGCAGGATCGTCGTGTGCTGGTCACGGGCGCAGGCGGGTCGATCGGATCCGAGCTGTGCCGCCAGCTCGCGCGCTTCGCCCCGAGCGAGCTGATCATGCTCGACCGCGACGAGACCGCGCTCCAGGAGACCCAGCTGTCGATCAGCGGCCACGGGCTCCTCGACACCAACGACGTGGTGCTCGCCGACATCCGCGACGAGGCCGCTCTGCAGCGCATCTTCACCGCGCGTCGCCCCGAGGTCGTGTTCCACGCGGCCGCGCTCAAGCACCTGCCGATGCTCGAGCAGTATCCGGACGAGGCGTGGAAGACCAACGTGCTCGGCACGCTGAACGTGCTGCGCGCGGCGCAGGCCGCGCACGTCGGAACGTTCGTCAACATCTCGACCGACAAGGCCGCGAACCCCACGAGCGTGCTCGGCCACTCGAAGCGGGTCGCCGAGAAGCTCACAGCGTGGATGGCCCAGCAGACGGGCCGGCGGTACCTGTCGGTCCGCTTCGGCAACGTGATCGGCAGCCGGGGCTCCATGCTGCCGACCTTCCGCAAGCTCATCGAGGCGGGCGGACCCATCACGGTGACGCACCCCGAGGTGACGCGGTTCTTCATGACGATCCCGGAGGCGTGTCAGCTGGTCGTGCAGGCCGGCGGCATCGGGCGGCCGGGTGAGGTGCTGATCCTCGACATGGGGGATCCCGTGCGCATTATCGATGTTGCGCGGCGCATGATCGCGCAATCGGGCAAGGACATCGAGATCGTGTTCACCGGGTTGCGGCACGGGGAGAAGCTGCACGAGGAGCTGGTGGGTGTCGGCGAGGGCGACGAACGTCCCTTCCACCCGAAGATCTCGCACGCCCACGTCGACACGATCTCACCGGAGGTGCTCGACCATGAGGGATGGGTCGCCCGCCTCGACCTGACGGAGGCCGCTGAGGAGCGCGTGCAGTGATCGGGATCGGAAGCGCGTTCGTCATCGGCGCGGTCACGCTCGTGCTCAGCCTGCTGCTGCCCTTCGCCGTGAGACCTTGGCTGTTCAAACTCGGCATCATGGACGTTCCCAACGAGCGCTCCTCGCACGAGAAGCCGGTGCTGCGCGGTCTGGGACTCGCGGTGCTCATCGCGATGGCTGTCGGCGGCGGTGCCGGTGCGCTGCTGCCGCCCCTTCTCGGCGAGTCCTACGTCTCGAGCACCCTGATCACTGTGGTGCTCGGTTCGCTCGCGGCCGGCCTGCTCGGCCTCGCCGAGGACCTGCGGGGCCTGAGCGTACGCATCCGCAGTCTCTGCCTGCTGCTCATCGCCTGCTGCGTCTCCACCTCGATGCTGTGGCAGCCGCAGCTCTTCTCCGAGGCATCCGGCTTGGCGAGCCCGGTGATCCTGCAGTGGGTGTCGGGGTGGGCGAGCCAGAGCCCGCTGCCGCTGTGGGGTCTCATCCTGCTGGCGGTCTATGCGATCCTGTTCATCTCCAGCTACATCAACGTGGCCAACTTCATGGACGGGCTCAACGGGATCAGCGGCTTCCACGGAGTCATCGCCGGCCTCGCGTTCGGTACCGCCGGATATCTCACGGGCCACGGCTGGCTGCTGCTCGCGGGCCTCGTGCTGGCCGCCGGATTCGGCGGGTTCCTGCCGTGGAACCTGACCAGACCCGGCGCGTTCCTCGGTGACGTCGGCAGCTATCTGCTCGGCGGAGCGGTGGCGATCACGAGCTTCGCGGCGCTCGTCTCGGGCGTGCCGTTCCTCGCCACGATCGGCCCCATGGTCATCTACTTCGGCGATGTGGGGGTCACGCTCGTGAAGCGCGTGCGCGCCGGCCACAAGTGGGACGAGCCGCACAAGGAGCACGCCTACCAGCGCATTCAGCAGCTCGGCTACACGCATGTGCAGGCCTCGCTCATCACGGCAGGATGCACCGCGCTGGCATCGCTGCTCGGGCTGGTGTCGCTGTTCACAGGCCTCTGGGGCACGCTCGCACTGCTCGTGGGCGGTCTCGCGGTGGTGGTCTTCTACACGCTCCTTCCCCGTCTGCTTCCTCGCCGCGTCTGAACCGCGGCGGTGAGGTATCGCGGAGAGCGAGCGCATCAGGGCCGCTCTTCCCTCGGGCGGTGAGGGGATTGGAGTTCTGCGCGCATCGGGGCCTGCTTCTCGGGCGGTGAGGGATCGCGGAGAGCGAGCGCATCAGGGTTGGCGCGGCTGAGCGGAGCGAAGACGCGGCGGGGTTCCCTGCCTAGCGAGCGCGCGATCCCGAACCGCGACACGCCCGGGTTGCATCAACTCCCGCACCCGTGCGAGAATAGACAGGTTCAGTACTCCGCGCCTTTGCGCGGATCACTGCCAGGCAGTGCATCATCGCTCGGGTTCGTCCGGAGCGGGTGAGGCCGCGGGTAGCGAACACCACCCGTGCATCGAAGCGGCTCGGCGAAAGCCCGGTCGCTTCATGTGTGCGGGGCCGCCTCTGCGCAGGTCGCAGGCGCGGTTCTTGACAGGTGAACAGAGACCCAGCACGGAGCGCTCGTCAGAGCGCGTGTGCCAGGGCGCTGGTACGCAAGACGTCCAATGCCGGCGCGCCTCCCGACAAGCTCGGGGAGCGCAGCGGTACGACGCAAGTAGAAAGTAGAGATGTCATGGCGGGACAGAAGATCCGCATTCGACTGAAGTCGTATGACCACGAGGTCATCGACAGCTCCGCACGTAAGATCGTCGACACGGTGACCCGCGCGGGTGCGACCGTGATCGGCCCCGTGCCGCTCCCCACGGAGAAGAACGTGATCGCAGTGATTCGTTCGCCCCACAAGTACAAGGACAGCCGCGAGCACTTCGAGAAGCGCACGCACAAGCGCCTGATCGACATCGTCGATCCCACCCCGAAGGCCGTCGATTCGCTCATGCGTCTCGATCTGCCTGCCGACGTCAACATCGAGATCAAGCTCTAAGGGGGGGATCCGCAGCATGTCAGTAGCACGTAACGTGAAGGGTCTTCTGGGCACCAAGCTCGGTATGACGCAGGTCTGGGATGAGAACGGCAACGTCGTCCCCGTGACCGTCATCGAGGTGGCCCCCAACGTGGTCACCCAGATCCGCACCCCCGAGGTCGACGGCTACAGCGCCGTTCAGATCGCCGCGGGTCAGATCGATCCCCGCAAGGTCAACAAGCCTTCCGCCGGTCACTTCGAGAAGGCGGGCGTCACGCCTCGCCGTCACCTCACCGAGGTGCGCACGGCCGACGCGGCCGAGTACTCGCTCGGTCAGGAGCTCACCGTCGACGCCACCTTCGAGGCCGGTCAGAAGATCGACGTCGTGGGTACCTCGAAGGGCAAGGGCTTCGCGGGCACGATGAAGCGCCACAACTTCAAGGGCGTTTCGGCTTCGCACGGTGCGCACCGCAACCACCGCAAGCCGGGCTCGATCGGTGGCGCAGCCACCCCGGGTCGCGTCTTCAAGGGACAGCGCATGGCCGGCCGTATGGGCGGCGATCGTGTCACCGTGCAGAACCTCACCGTGCAGGCGATCGACGCCGAGAAGGGTCTCATCCTGGTCAAGGGTGCGGTTCCCGGCGCTCGCGGTCGTCTCGTTTTCGTTCGCAACGCAGTGAAGGGGGCGTAGTTCATGGCTACCGCTACCAAGCTCGAGGTGCTCGATGCCCAGGGCAAGAAGGCCGGATCGGTCGATCTTCCCGAGGCCATCTTCGGCGCCGAGACCAACGTCCCGCTGATCCACCAGGTGGTCACCGCTCAGCTCGCAGCTGCGCGCCAGGGTACGCACAAGACCAAGAACCGCGGCGAGCGCTCCGGTTCGGGTGTCAAGCCGTTCAAGCAGAAGGGCACCGGCCGCGCCCGCCAGGGTTCGGTCCGCATGCCGCAGCACCGCGGCGGTGGTATCGTGCACGGTCCCGTGCCGCGCGATTACGCACAGCGCACCCCCAAGAAGATGATCGCTGCCGCGCTCACCGGCCTGCTCTCGGATCGCGCTCGTGCGAACCGTCTGCACGTCGTCGAGTCGTTCGGCATCGGTGAGAAGCCCAGCACCAAGTCGGCTCGCGAGTTCCTCGCATCGGTCGCGCCGGGCAAGCGTGTGCTCGTGGTCATCACCCGTGAGGATGAGGTCACCGCGCTCAGCGTTCGCAACCTGCAGCACGTCCACGTGCTGTTCCAGGATCAGCTCAACGCCTACGACGTGGTCGTCAGCGACGATCTCGTCTTCACCAAGGCAGCCTTCGACGCGTTCGTCGCCGGCCGCACGGTTGACACCAACACCGCTAAGGAGGGCGCGAAGTGAGCCTGCCTAAGTCTGCACACGACGTCATCATCCGCCCGATCGTCTCGGAGAAGAGCTACAACCTCATCGACGCGAACGGCCAGTACACCTTCGAGGTGCAGCCGACCGCGAACAAGACCGAGATCAAGCTCGCCATCGAGCAGGTCTTCAGCGTGAAGGTCGACAAGGTCCGCACCCTCAACCGCAAGGGCAAGACCCGCCGCACGAAGTTCGGCATGGGCAAGCGCAAGGACACCAAGCGCGCCATTGTCACGCTGAAGTCGGGCTCCATCGACATCTTCACGGCTGCGCTGTAGAAGGGGCGAAGAGGAACACAATATGGCTATTCGCAAGTACAAGCCGACGACCCCGGGTCGTCGCGGCTCGAGCGTCGCTGATTTCGCTGAGATCACGCGTTCGACGCCTGAGAAGTCGCTGCTCCGCCCGCTCCCCAAGACGGGCGGCCGCAACAACCAGGGCCGTATCACCACCCGTCACATCGGTGGTGGACACAAGCGCCAGTACCGCGTCATCGACTTCCGTCGCAATGACAAGGACGGCGTGAACGCCAAGGTCGCGCACATCGAGTACGACCCGAACCGCACGGCGCGCATCGCGCTGCTGCACTTCGAGGACGGCACGAAGCGCTACATCATCGCCCCCAACAAGCTGAAGCAGGGCGACATCGTCGAGTCGGGCGCCGGCGCGGATATCAAGCCCGGCAACAACCTGCCGCTGAAGAACATCCCCACCGGTACGGTTATCCACGCGATCGAGCTGAAGCCGGGCGGGGGAGCGAAGCTCGCTCGTTCCGCCGGTGCGTCGGTTCGCCTCGTGGCGAAGGACGGCCCCTACGCCCAGCTGCGTCTGCCCTCGGGCGAGATCCGCAACGTCGACGCGCGCTGCCGCGCGACCGTCGGCGAGGTGGGCAACGCCGAGCAGTCGAACATCAACTGGGGCAAGGCCGGCCGCATGCGCTGGAAGGGCGTCCGCCCGACCGTGCGCGGTGTCGTCATGAACCCGGTGGATCACCCGCACGGCGGCGGCGAAGGCCGCACCTCGGGCGGTCGTCACCCGGTCAGCCCCTGGGGTCAGAAGGAAGGCCGCACGCGCCACCCGAACAAGGAAAGCGACAAGCTCATCGTGCGTCGCCGTCCGACCGGCAAGAAGCGTTAAACGGCAGGTAGGAGAGAGTAGAAGATGCCTCGTAGTCTCAAGAAGGGCCCCTTCGTCGACAACCACCTGCTGAACAAGGTGGTTGCCCAGAACGAAGCCGGCACCAAGAACGTGATCAAGACCTGGTCGCGCCGTTCGATGATCATCCCCGCCATGCTGGGGCACACCATCGCGGTCCACGACGGTCGCAAGCACATCCCGGTGTTCGTCACCGAAACCATGGTGGGTCACAAGCTGGGCGAGTTCGCGCCCACCCGCACCTTCCGTGGCCACGTGAAGGACGACAAGAAGGGCCGTCGCCGCTAAGCGGTGACGTGAAGGAGGAAGAGAAATGGTGGAGTCGATCGCACGCGTGCGTCATATCCGCATCACCCCCCAGAAGGCCCGTCGCGTTGTTGACCTGGTTCGCGGAAAGAACGCTCAGGAGGCCCTCGCCATCCTGAAGTTCGCCCCGCAGGCGGCCGCGGAACCCGTGTTCAAGCTCGTCGCATCGGCGATCGCGAACGCGCGTGTCAAGGCCGACAACGAGAACCTGCGCCTCAACGAGGACGAGCTCGTCGTTGCTCGCGCCTTCGTCGACGAGGGAGCGACGCTCAAGCGTTTCCGCCCTCGTGCGCAGGGGCGCGCATTCCGCATCAACAAGCGCACGAGCCACATCACGGTCGTTCTGCAGACCGCTGACGAGCTCGCCGCCGCGAAGAAGGGAGCCTAACGGTATGGGCCAGAAGATTCATCCCTACGGCTTCCGCCTCGGGGTCACCACCGACCACGTGTCGCGCTGGTTCTCGGACTCGACCAAGAAGGGTCAGCGCTACGCCGACTACCTGGCCGAGGACATCAAGATCCGCCAGCACCTGACGAAGCAGCTCGACCGCGCGGGCGTTTCCCGCGTCGAGATCGAGCGCACCCGTGACCGCGTCCGCGTGGACATCCACTCGGCTCGTCCCGGCATCGTCATCGGCCGCCGCGGCGCCGAGGCCGAGCGCATCCGCGCCGACCTCGAGAAGCTCACCGGCAAGCAGATCCAGCTGAACATCCTCGAGGTGAAGAACCCCGAGGCCGACGCTCAGCTCGTCGCTCAGGGCATCGCCGAGCAGCTCGCTGCTCGCGTGGCGTTCCGTCGCGCGATGCGCAAGGGTCTGCAGGGCGCTCAGCGCGCGGGCGCCAAGGGCATCCGAATCCAGGTCTCCGGCCGTCTCGGCGGCGCCGAGATGAGCCGTTCGGAGTTCTACCGCGAGGGTCGTGTGCCGCTGCACACGCTGCGCGCGAACATCGACTACGGCTTCTACGAGGCGAAGACCACCTTCGGCCGCATCGGCGTGAAGGTCTGGATCTACAAGGGTGACCTCACCAACAAGGAACTCGCTCGCGAGCAGGCGGCCCAGAAGCCGTCGCGCGACCGCGGCGATCGTCGCCGCGCGCCCCGTGGCGCGCAGGCCGAGGCTGCACCCGCTGCAGCAGGAGCGGAGAAGTAAGCATGCTGATTCCCCGTCGAGTTAAGTACCGCAAGCAGCACCACCCCAGCCGCAGCGGTCAGTCGAAGGGCGGCACCACGGTCGCGTTCGGCGAGTTCGGTATCCAGGCCCTCACCCCCGCTTACGTGACGAACCGTCAGATCGAGTCCGCTCGTATCGCGATGACCCGTCACATCAAGCGCGGCGGCAAGGTGTGGATCAACATCTACCCCGATCGTCCCCTCACCAAGAAGCCCGCGGAGACCCGTATGGGCTCGGGTAAGGGTTCGCCCGAGTGGTGGGTGGCCAACGTCAAGCCGGGCCGTGTGCTCTTCGAGGTCGCCGGCGTCGACGAGCAGCTCGCTCGTGAGGCGCTGACCCGCGCGATCCACAAGCTGCCGCTCAAGGCCCGTATTATCAAGCGCGAGGAGGGCGACGCGTAATGGCGATCGGTACCAAAGAACTGGCCATCACCGAACTCGATAGCTTCGAGGACGAGCGTCTGGCCGAGGAGCTCAAGAAGGCCAAGGCCGAGCTCTTCAACCTTCGTTTCCAGTCGGCCACCGGCCAGCTGGAGAGCCACGGCCGCGTGCGCCAGGTGAAGCGCGACATCGCTCGCATCTACACCGTGCTGCGCGAGCGCGAGCTCGGTCTCCGGGTGACCCCGGCGGCCGCCCCTGCTCCCGCCAAGGCGAAGAAGAGCAGCAAGAAGACCGAGCAGGCGGACGCCGCCGCTGAGACGAAGGAGGCCTAAGAATGGCTGAGGTCGAGAAGGAACAGCGCGGCTACCGTAAGGCCCGCCGCGGTTACGTCGTCAGCGACAAGATGGACAAGACCATCGTCGTCGAGGTCGAGGATCGCGTGAAGCACCCGCTCTACGGCAAGGTCATGCGCCGGTCGTCGAAGGTCAAGGCCCATGACGAGCAGAACACCGCAGGCATCGGCGATCTCGTGCTCATCCACGAGACCCGCCCGCTGAGCGCCACCAAGCGCTGGCGTCTGGTCGAGATCCTCGAGAAGGCGAAGTAAGCCTCGCGCTTACTGAGTGAAGGAGTAACAAGTGATTCAGCAGGAATCCCGACTCAAGGTCGCCGATAACACCGGCGCCAAGGAGTTGCTCACCATCCGTGTGCTCGGGGGCTCGAAGCGTCGTTACGCCGGTCTCGGCGACACGATCGTCGCGACCGTGAAGGACGCGATCCCCGGCGGCAACGTGAAGAAGGGCGACGTGGTCAAGGCCGTCGTCGTCCGGGCTCGCAAGTCGACCCGTCGTGCCGATGGCTCGTACATCAGCTTCGACGAGAACGCAGCCGTCATTCTCAAGGCAGACGGGGAGCCCCGCGGCACCCGTATCTTCGGGCCGGTCGGCCGTGAGCTGCGCGACAAGCGGTTCATGAAGATCGTCTCGCTCGCACCGGAGGTGATCTAGTCCTATGGGCGCAAAGATCAAGAAGGGTGACCTCGTCGAGGTCATCTCGGGCCCGTCGCAGGAGCGCGGCGGCTACAAGGGCAAGCAGGGCCGCGTCATCGACGTGCTCACCGAGAGCGACCGCGTGGTCGTCGAGGGTGTGAACTTCGTGACGAAGCACGTGCGCGTCGGCCAGTCGGATCGAGGCACCCGCGAGGGCGGCATCGAGACCGTCGAGGCCCCGATCCACGTCTCCAACGTCGCTATCGTCGATCCCGAGACGAAGAAGCCGACTCGCGTCGGGTTCCGCGTCGAGGAGGTCGAGAAGAACGGCAAGAAGAAGACCGTTCGCGTGCGCTACGCCAAGCAGTCTGGGAAGGACCTCTAAATGACTGAGACCAAGGTTCAGCCCCGTCTCAAGCAGAAGTACCGGAACGACATCGTTCCGCAGCTGCGCGAGGAGTTCGAGTACGCCAACATCATGCAGGTTCCGGGCATCGTCAAGGTGGTCGTGAACACCGGTGTCGGCGACGCCGCTCGCGACAGCAAGGTGATCGAGGGCGCGATCGCCGACCTCACCAAGATCACCGGCCAGAAGCCCATGGTGACCAAGGCCCGCAAGTCCATCGCGCAGTTCAAGCTGCGCGAGGGCCAGGCCATCGGCGCGCACGTCACCCTGCGCGGTGACCGCGCGTGGGAGTTCCTCGATCGCCTGATCAGCCTCGCGCTGCCCCGAATCCGCGATTTCCGCGGTCTTTCGGCCAAGCAGTTCGATGGAAACGGCAACTACACCTTCGGTTTGACCGAGCAGAGTGTGTTCCACGAGATCGATCAGGATAAGATTGATCGAGTGCGCGGTTTCGACATCACTGTCGTGACCACCGCGAAGTCCGACGACGAGGGTCGCGCGCTGCTCAAGGCGCTCGGCTTCCCCTTCAAGTCGGAATAACTGAATAGTCCAAACGGTGAGGGTGCTCGGGAGTTTCCCGGGCACCCGATCCGTGTGTCACCCAGGTCACACTCCGTGTAACGGTGTGTGATACCAGGCGAGAAAGAAGAGTCACTCATGACGATGACTGATCCGGTAGCAGACATGCTGACCCGGCTGCGCAACGCCAACTCTGCGCATCATGACGACGTTTCGCTCCCCGGCTCGAAGCTGAAGGAGCGGATCGCTGAGATCCTCAAGCGCGAAGGCTACATCAAGGACTGGAAGGTGGAGGAGGCTCGCGTCGGCACCACCCTCACCATGTCGCTGAAGTACGGCCCGAACCGCGAGCGCTCCATCGAGGGCATCAAGCGCGTATCGAAGCCCGGTCTCCGGGTGTACGCGCGCTCGACCGAGATCCCGAGCGTGCTCGGCGGCCTCGGCATCGCGATCCTGTCCACCTCCTCGGGGCTCCTCACCGACCGCGAGGCTGAGCAGAAGGGCGTTGGCGGGGAAGTCCTCGCTTACGTGTGGTAAGCCGTCATGTCACGTATTGGTAAGCTTCCCATCACCGTTCCCGGTGGTGTAGACGTCAAGATCGAAGGCCAGAAGGTCACGGTCAAGGGTTCGAAGGGCGAGCTGTCGCTCGTCGTCGCCGAACCGATCCGCGTTGCTCTCGAGGACGGCCAGGTGCTGGTCACCCGTCCCGACGACGAGCGCGACTCCCGAGCGCTGCACGGTCTGACCCGCACGCTCATCAACAACAACATCATCGGTGTGACCGAGGGCTACTCGAAGCAGCTCGAGGTCGTCGGCACGGGTTACCGCGTGCAGCAGAAGGGCCAGGGCCTCGAGCTCGCGCTCGGCTTCTCGCACCCGGTGAACGTCGAGGCACCGGAGGGCATCACGCTCGCCGTCGAGGGCAACACGAAGATCATCGTGAGCGGCATCTCGAAGCAGGCGGTCGGCGAGGCCGCTGCGAACATCCGCAAGCTGAAGAAGCCGGAGCCCTACAAGGGCAAGGGCATTCGCTACGCCGGTGAGAACGTCCGTCGCAAGGCAGGAAAGGCTGGTAAGTAACCCATGGCCGCTTCAGTATCTCGGGCTAAGGGTCGTACGGCTGCTCGCATCCGTCGCCACACCCGCCTGCGCAAGAAGATCGTCGGCACCGAGGCGCGTCCCCGCCTCGTCGTGAACCGCTCGGCTCGCCACGTCTTCGTTCAGATCGTCGACGACTCGAAGGGCGTCACCGTCGCTTCGGCCTCGACCATGGAGGCCGATCTGCGCGCGTTCGACGGCGACAAGACCGCCAAGGCGCGCAAGGTCGGCGAGCTCGTCGCAGAGCGCGCGAAGAACGCCGGTGTCGAGGCAGTCGTCTTCGACCGCGGCGGCAGCAAGTACGCAGGCCGCGTCGCAGCGATCGCCGATGGCGCTCGCGAAGGGGGGCTGGCCCTGTGAGCAACGAAACGAAGGAGCAGGAAGTGTCTGCTGAGACTCAGGCCGCCGAGGCGCCGGCTCAGGATCACCGCAACGAGCCCCGCGAGCAGCGTCGCGGCAGCCGTGACCGCGGTACCCGTGGCGAGCGCGGCGGACGCGATCGCAGCGAGAGCCAGTTCCTCGAGCGCGTCGTGACCATCAACCGCGTGTCGAAGGTCGTCAAGGGCGGCCGTCGCTTCAGCTTCACCGCGCTCGTCGTGGTGGGCGACGGCAACGGCACCGTCGGTGTCGGCTACGGCAAGGCGAAGGAGGTGCCCCTCGCCATCTCCAAGGGTGTCGAGGAGGCGAAGAAGAACTTCTTCCGCGTGCCCCGCGTCGGCAGCACCATCCCGCACCCGGTGCAGGGCGAGGCCGCAGCCGGCGTCGTGCTGCTGCGCCCGGCCGCTGCCGGTACCGGTGTTATCGCCGGCGGTCCGGTCCGCGCCGTGCTCGAGTGCGCCGGCATCCACGATGTGCTGAGCAAGTCGCTCGGCTCGTCGAACACCCTGAACATCGTGCACGCGACCGTCGAGGCGCTGCAGCAGCTCGAGGAGCCCCGCTCCGTCGCAGCACGCCGCGGCCTCGACTTCGACCGCGTCGCCCCGGCTCGCATCGTGCGCGCCGAGGCGAAGGCCGCGGCCGACGCTGCCGCGAAGGCAAAGGCAGGTGCGTAATGGCGAAGAGCCTGAGGATTACGCAGACGAAGTCCGTTATCAGTGAGAAGCAGAACCAGCGCGATACCCTGCGCAGCCTCGGCCTCAAGAAGATCGGCCAGTCGGTCGTTCGTGAGGACACCCAGGCTAACCGCGGCTACGTGCGCGCTGTCGCTCACCTTGTAGAGGTTGAGGAGATCGACGCATGAGCGAGAAGAACGAGGAGCGCGAGCCGGTGCTCAAGGCGCATCACCTGCGTCCGGCTCCGGGCTCGAAGAAGGCCAAGACCCGTGTGGGTCGCGGCGAGGGCTCGAAGGGCAAGACCGCGGGCCGCGGTACCAAGGGCACCAAGGCCCGGTACCAGGTGAAGGCCGGCTTCGAGGGTGGGCAGATGCCGCTGCACATGCGCACCCCGAAGCTGCGCGGGTTCAAGAACCCGTTCCGCACCGAGTACCAGGTCGTCAACGTCGCGAAGCTCGCAGAGCTCTACCCGCAGGGTGGCGACGTGACCGTCGAGGATCTCGTGTCGAAGGGCGCCGTCCGCAAGAACCAGCCCGTCAAGGTGCTGGGTGACGGCGACCTGCAGGTCAAGCTCACCGTGTCGGTCGACAAGGTCTCCGGCTCTGCCGAGCAGAAGATCGTCGCCGCCGGCGGAGAGATCAAGTAAGGGTCCGTCAGGACTCGAACACTCGAGCATGACTCGGGTAGTGGGGGCGCGGCGGGGTCGGCACACGTGCCGCCCCGCCTCGCCCCCGCTTTTCGTTTGAGGGATCGCCGCTCGGCCGGTCCCTGTTTTTCAGGCCCCACCATCCATGTAGGCTGGTGCAATCGGTTCTCGTCGTCAGGCGAAGGCCCATACGACGTTCCCAGGAGGCAGATTTTGTTCAGCGCCATCGGACGGATCTTCCGGACCCCTGATCTGCGGCGGAAGATCGTCTTCACGCTCGCGATCGTTTCCCTTTTCCGGCTCGGATCCTTCATCCCGGCACCGTTCGTTCAGTTCGACAATGTGCAGGCCTGCCTCGTCGCCAATCAGGCGCAGGGCACCTCGGGCCTCTATGACATGATCAACCTGTTCAGCGGCGGCGCTCTGCTGCAGCTGTCGATCTTCGCGCTGGGCATCATGCCCTACATCACCGCCTCCATCATCACGCAGCTGCTGCGCGTGGTGATCCCGCACTTCGAAGCGCTGCACAAGGAAGGACAGGCGGGCCAGGCCAAGCTGACCCAGTACACCCGCTACCTGACGATCGCACTCGCGGTCCTGCAGTCGACCACGCTGATCACCGTCGCCCGCTCGGGCCAGCTCTTCGGAGCGGTGGCGAACCAGGCATGCCAGAACCTCGTCTCGCAGGAGTGGTGGGCGATCCTCATCATGATCATCACGATGACGGCCGGCACCGGTCTCATCATGTGGTTCGGCGAGCTGATCACCGAGCGCGGCATCGGCAACGGCATGTCGCTCCTCATCTTCACCTCGATCGCGGCGACCTTCCCCAGCGCCATGTGGATGATCAAGGAGTCGAAGGGCTGGGAGGTGTTCATCCTGGTGCTCGCGGTCGGCCTCGTCGTCGTCGCCGCGGTCGTCTTCGTCGAGCAGTCCCAGCGCCGTATTCCCGTGCAGTACGCGAAGCGCGTGGTGGGGCGTCGGACCTATGGGGGCAGCAGCACCTATATCCCGATCAAGGTCAACATGGCCGGTGTGATCCCGGTCATCTTCGCCTCCGCGATCCTGTACCTGCCCATGCTGATCACTCAGTTCAATCAGCCGCAGATCGGCGAGGAGCCGAAGGCCTGGGTGGTCTGGATCCAGAACAATCTCGTGTACGGCGACCAGCCCGTGTACATGCTCGTCTTCTTCCTGCTCACCATCGGATTCACCTTCTTCTACGTGCAGATCACCTTCAACCCCGAAGAGGTCTCCGACAACATGAAGCAGTACGGCGGGTTCATCCCCGGCATCCGCGCCGGGCGACCCACCGCCGAGTACCTCAACTACGTGCTCACCCGTATCACCAGCGCGGGATCGCTCTACCTGGGGCTGATCGCGCTCATCCCGCTCATCGCGCTCGCCTTCTTCGGAGCCAACCAGAACTTCCCGTTCGGCGGTGCTTCGATCCTGATCATCGTGGGTGTCGGTCTCGAGACCGTCAAGCAGATCGACGCTCAGCTGCAGCAGCGCCACTACGAAGGGCTTCTCAAGTGACCGATACCCAGACCACTCGACTGCTGATCATCGGCCCGCCAGGTGCGGGCAAGGGTACCCAGGCCTCCGCGATCGCGGAGCGCTACGGGGTGCCGGCCATCTCGACCGGTGATATCTTCCGAGCCAACATCAAGGGCGGCACCGAACTCGGCAAGCGGGTGCAGGCGATCATCGAGCGCGGCGAGCTCGTGCCCGACTCGCTCACCAACGAGATCGTCGAGGATCGCCTCGCGCAGCCCGATGCGGCCGCCGGTTTCCTGCTGGACGGGTACCCCCGCACGGTCGATCAGGTGCACGCGCTCGACGACATGCTCGACGGCTCGTCGCTCGACGCGGTCGTGCTGCTGGAGGCCGACGTCGACGCGGTCGTCGCCCGCCTGCTGAAGCGCGCTGAGATCGAAGGCCGCGCCGACGACACCGAAGAAGTGATCCGCCACCGCCAGGAGGTGTACGCCGAGCAGACCGCGCCGCTCATCGCGCTGTTCTCGGAGCGCGGGGTCCTGGTGACGGTCGACGCCCTCGGCACCGTCGAGGAAGTCGCCGAGCGCATCGCCGAGGGGCTCGAAGCGAAGCTTGCCGCTCCGGTGGAGCGCTAGGCCGTGGCCCGTCGAGGGATCCTGCGCCGTTCCATCTACAAGTCGCCGGCGCAGCTGCGGCTGATGGTCGAGCCGGGACTCGCGACCGCCGCGGCCCTCGCGGCGATGCGCGAGGCGGTGCGCCCCGGCATCACGCCGCTCGAACTCGACGCGCTCGCCGAGGAAGCGATCCGCTCGCGCGGCGGCGCCCCCAACTTCGTGCTCGAACCCGGCTACCGCCATACGATCTGCGCGAACGTCAACGAGCACGTGGTGCACGGGATCCCGACGGATCGCCCGCTCGAGCCGGGCGATATCGTCGCTCTCGACGCCGGGGCCGTGGTGAAGGGCTGGAACGGAGACGCCGCCATCACCGCAGTGCTGCCGGATCACGCGCGGCCCGAGCGGACCGCTGAGATCCAGAAGCTCAGTGACGTCACCGAGGCCGCGATGTGGCGCGGGATCGCGAGGCTTGCATCGGCATCCCACCTGAACGAGGTGGGGGAGGCCGTCTCCGCCTACGTCCGCTCGCACAGCGATTTCGGCGTGCTCGAGGATTACATCGGCCACGGCATCGGACGCAGCATGCACGAGGATCCACCGGTCTTCAACGTGCCGGTGAAGCGGCGCGGGCCCGAGGTGAAGCCCGGCCTCGTGGTGGCGATCGAACCCATCATCTCCGCGGGCGGGATCGACACCGTGGTGGAGGACGACGACTGGACGGTCACGATCGCGGACGGCTCGATGAGCGCGCAGTGGGAGCACTCTGTCGCCGTGCACGAGAAGGGGATCTGGGTGCTGACCGCTGAGGACGGCGGAGCGAGCGGACTCGAGCCGCTCGGGATCACCCCGGTTCCGATCCCGTAGGCACTCCTGTCGATCCCGTAGCCGCATCGGCGTGTCGTAAACCTCGGGTTTACAAATGCGCCACGCCCGGGTACTCTTGATCTTTGGTGCTTTGCGCCTGTTTTCGTGTTCGCGGCGGAAGTTCCGCTTCGTGCTCGCAGGCAAGTTCAGGGCATTCGCAAGACCAGCACAAACCTACGCAAGCGATAGTGAGGCTATGGCGAAGAAAGACGGCGTCATCGAGATCGAGGGACAGGTTGTCGAGGCTCTGCCCAATGCGATGTTCCGCGTTGAGCTGACCAATGGACACAAGGTGCTCGCTCATATCTCCGGAAAGATGCGCCAGCACTACATCCGCATCCTCCCCGAGGACCGCGTGATCGTGGAGCTGACGCCCTACGATCTGACCCGCGGCCGCATCGTCTACCGCTACAAGTAGGTCGCTGGAAAGTAACGGCTCGCGGCACCCCGCGAGTACGAGGACAGCGAACTATGAAGGAAACATCATGAAGGTCAAGCCCAGCGTCAAGCCGATCTGCGATCACTGCAAGGTCATTCGTCGTCACGGCCGCGTCATGGTGATCTGCAAGAGCAACCCGCGCCACAAGCAGCGTCAGGGCTAGCGGATCGTCATACTGCGCGAGCAAGAAGCCGCAGACTCTCATACGAGGTCCTGCCGTTCGCAAGCTCATGCAGGATGACGAGGCTGCTCGAGCAGAACACGCAACTCAATAACTGATCCAGCGCATCGAAGAGCCCGCACGGGCGCAGGCCGACCGTCTGCCGAAGCGCGGGGGACACCTCGGGTCGGAGGCCCGAACCCCCGATGCGCACCAAACCTCCACGATCCGCAAGGAGAGCCAACATGGCACGTCTCGCAGGAGTCGACATCCCGCGCGATAAGCGCGTCGAGATCGCACTCACCTACATCTACGGCGTCGGCCGCACCAGCGCGCTGAAGACCCTCGCCGACACCGGCATCGACGGCAACATCCGCGTCAAGGACCTCACCGACGACCAGCTCGTCGCGCTCCGCGACTACATCGAAGGCAACTTCAAGGTTGAGGGCGACCTCCGCCGCGAGGTCGCAGCCGACATCCGCCGCAAGGTCGAGATCGGCAGCTACCAGGGTCTCCGCCACCGCAAGGGCCTGCCCGTGCACGGTCAGCGCACCAAGACGAACGCTCGCACCCGCAAGGGCCCGAAGCGCACCGTCGCCGGCAAGAAGAAGTAACCGCCGGTTCACTGACCGAACACACAGAGCTTTTCAGGAGAATACTCAATGGCTGCACCCAAGACCGCGGCTCGTAAGCCGCGTCGCAAGGACAAGAAGAACGTCGTCGTGGGCCAGGCCCACATCAAGTCGACGTTCAACAACACGATCGTCTCGATCACCGACACCACCGGTGCTGTGATCAGCTGGGCCTCCTCGGGCGGCGTCGGCTTCAAGGGCTCGCGCAAGTCGACCCCCTTCGCCGCTCAGCTCGCCGCGGAGTCGGCTGCGCGCAAGGCGCAGGAGCACGGCATGAAGAAGGTCGATGTCTTCGTGAAGGGTCCGGGCTCGGGCCGCGAAACCGCGATCCGCTCGCTTCAGGCCGCAGGCCTCGAGGTCGGGTCGATCACCGATGTCACCCCGCAGACGCACAACGGTTGCCGTCCGCCGAAGCGCCGTCGCGTCTGAACTGATTGTCATGCCGACTGCGGTCGGCTTCGACTGCCGCCCTCCGCGGTATCGAGGCACCCAGATCGACATCGGCGAATGCTAGCGGCTTCCGGCCGCAATGGAATCCCGTTGCGGCCGGTCGCCGAGGCTGTTTCAGTCCTTCCCTTTCCCATCAACGCATGAGTCATATAGCGGACTCCAGCGAAAGGACCACACACAGTGCTCATTGCACAGCGACCCACTCTGACTGAAGAATCGATCTCCGAGTACCGTTCGCGCTTCGCCATCGAGCCGCTCGAGCCCGGCTTCGGCTACACGCTCGGCAACTCCCTGCGTCGCACCCTGCTCTCGTCGATCCCCGGTGCCGCGGTGACCAGCGTGCGCTTCGAGGGCGTCGCCCACGAGTTCACGACGATCCCCGGTGTGACCGAGGACGTCACCGAGATCATCCTCAACATCAAGGATCTCGTCGTCTCGAGCGAGCATGACGAGCCGATCACGGCGTACCTGCGCAAGACCGGCGCCGGTGAGGTGACCGCCGCCGACATCTCCGCTCCCGCGGGCGTCGAGGTGCACAACCCCGAGCTCGTCATCGCGACGCTCAGCGACACCGCGCAGTTCGAGCTCGAGCTGACCATCGAGCGCGGCCGCGGCTACGTCTCGGCTGCTCAGAACCGCAACGAGGACGCCGAGGTCGGCCGCATCCCGGTCGACTCGATCTACTCGCCCGTGCTCAAGGTCACCTACCGCGTGGAGGCCACGCGTGCGGGCGAGCGCACCGACTTCGATCGCCTCGTCGTCGACGTCGAGACCAAGCCCGCCATCACGCCCCGCGACGCGATCGCGTCGGCCGGCTCGACTCTCGTCGAGCTGTTCGGTCTGGCCCGCGAGCTCAACACCGCCGCCGAGGGCGTCGAGATCGGCCCCGCGCCGGTCGAGGTCGTGGCCGAGGGTGAGCTCTCGATCCCGATCGAGGACCTGGATCTCTCGGTGCGCAGCTACAACTGCCTGAAGCGCGAGGGCATCAACACGGTGAGCGAGCTCGTCGCGCTCTCCGAGGCGCAGCTGATGAACATCCGCAACTTCGGCCAGAAGTCCGTCTTCGAGGTGCGCGACAAGCTCACCGAGATGGGCCTCTCGCTGAAGGACGCGGTGCCCGGCTTCGACGGTGCGCAGTTCTACAGCTACGAAGACGACAACAACTAACGACCCGGCGCTGCTCGCCTGATCGCACACTTACTGGAGTAAACAATGCCCAAGCCCAACAAGGGCCCCCGCCTCGGAGGCGGCCCCGCACACGAGCGCCTCATGCTGAACCAGATGGCGTCCCAGCTCTTCGAGCACAAGCGGATCCAGACCACGGAGACCAAGGCGAAGCGCCTGCAGCCCGTGGCCGAGCGCCTCGTGACCTTCGCCAAGCGCGGCGACCTGCACGCCCGCCGTCGCGTGATGCGACAGATCCTCGACAAGAGCGTCGTGCACGAGCTCTTCACCGAGATCGCTCCGCTCGTCGAGAACCGCGAGGGCGGCTACACCCGCGTCATCAAGACCGGTTTCCGCAAGGGCGATAACGCGCCCCTCGCGGTGATCGAGCTCGTGCTCGAGCCGGTCAACCCGAAGCCGAAGGCGAAGAAGGCCGCTGCCGAGGAGCCCAAGGCCGAGGAGGTCGTCGAGACCCCCGACGAGGAGACCGAGGTCGCCGAGACCGAGGCTCCCGCCGAGGAGGCAGCCGAGACCGAGGCTCCCGCCGAGGAGAAGGCCGAGTAACTTCTCGACTCCCGCACGACGAAGCGCCCCGCGATCCGACCAGGAACGCGGGGCGCTTCGCCGTCCTCTCCCGCGGTCCGTTCCCGTGCATTCCCGCCCCGCTCTCCTTCGTCATCCCGGCTTTTCCCGCCATTCCCGTGTTCCTTCCTCTTTTTCCGTACTCCTTCCTCGCCGAGATGACGCGTTCTGCCCCTCGCACGGCGATATGAGGGCCGAACGTGTCATCTCGATGGGGGCTGGTTGGTCCGACGGGTCGGGACGGCGGACCGCGGATCTGGCAGGATCGAGGAGTGATCCTCGATCGACCCGACCGCCCCGCGCACGTTGAGCCCGACCGTCCCGTGCCCGGCGAACCCGACGCCTCTGCCGTGCACGCCGGGTCCGACGCGCCTGCCCCCGCTGGGCCGCACGCCGAGCCGGCCCCTGCGACCGAGGGTCGGCCCGCGGAGCGCACCCGGCTGCGGCTCGACCTCGCCTACGACGGCACGGACTTCTCCGGGTGGGCAGTGCAGCCGGGCTTGCGCACGGTGCAGGGTGAGCTGGAGCGGGCCCTCGGTCTACTGCTGCGCACGGGTCCCGAGAGCCAGGGCGTGCGGCTCACCGTCGGAGGCCGCACCGACGCGGGCGTGCATGCCCGGGGTCAGGTCGCGCACCTCGACGTCACGGACGCGCAGCTCGCGAAGTGGAGCGCTCGGCGCGGGCAGACGCATCGCACCGAGGCCGAGGAGTCCGCGATCCGAGCGCGCAAGCTCAACGGCGTGCTGAAGCGCGGTGCGCACGACATCGCGGTGCATGGAGTGAGGATCGTGCCCGACGCGTTCGACGCGCGGTTCTCGGCGCTGCGCCGCCGCTATGAATACCGGCTGCGGGGGGAGGGCATGCGCCGCGATCCGCTGACCGCGCGCTTCACCGCCGAGGTGCCGCGGCGACTCGATCTCTCGGCGATCCAGCGCGCCAGCGACGAACTGCTCGGCCTGAACGACTTCACGACCTTCTGCAAGGCGCGCGAGGGGGCCACCGCTGTGCGCGATCTGCTCTGCTTCGAGTGGCGCGAGGCCGAGGACGGCGCCTATGCGGCGCGCATCGAAGCGGATGCCTTCTGCCACTCGATGGTGCGGGCGCTCGTCGGGGCGGTCGTCGCGGTGGGCAGCGGGAGGATCGGGCACGACGAGCTGATCCGGCTGCGCGACGCCCGTGCGCGATCCAGCAGGTTCACGGTCATGCCGGCTCACGGGCTGTCACTCGAGGAGATCGCGTACCCGTCCGACGAGGCGCTCGCGGCGCGCGCAGAGCAGACGCGGGCGAAGCGGGCTCTGCTCGACGGCTGACGCCTGCTGGCCTACGGCAGACCGCCGACGCCGCGGATCCATGACGGGCCTTCGTGAAGTGGTGATCCCGGGCGAGCGAGCGAGTCGGCCTCAAAGTACCGAGCCGGGCTGCAATTCGCGTGAATTGCAGCCCGGCTCGGTAGGAATGGGCCGTCTCGATTGTTCCAGAGGCGGCCTGGGAAGATTGCAACAAAGACCCTGGAGATCACGGAGAGGCTCCGCGATCCTGTGCTAAAGTTGATCCTTGGTGCGTAAGCACCCGATTTGTTGAGCCCTCCATCGCTCGCGCACCCATAGGGGACCGGGCATCGGAGCGGGATCCACGAACACCTCCAATTCGACAGAAAGCAGCACTCTCGTGACTCGCACTTATTCGCCGAAGGCCTCCGAGCAGAAGCACGACTGGCTCGTCATCGACGCCACCGACGTGGTGCTCGGCCGCCTGGCCTCGCACGCGGCGGCTCTGCTCCGCGGCAAGCACAAGCCGACGTTCGCCCCCCACATGGACATGGGCGACTACGTCATCATCATCAACGCCGACAAGGTCGTGCTGACCGCGGGCAAGGCGGCCAAGAAGAAGGCCTACCGCCACTCGGGCTACCCGGGCGGCCTGCGCTCGGTGAGCTACACCGAACTGCTCGAGAAGAACCCCGAGCGCGCCGTCGAGAAGGCCATCCGCGGCATGCTGCCGAAGAACTCCCTGGGCGCCGACATCTTCCGCAAGCTGAAGGTCTACGCGGGGGCAGAGCACCCGCACGCGGCTCAGCAGCCCACCCCCTACACCTTCGGCCAGGTCGCGCAGTAATCGCGGCGCAACGAGACGTTAAGAGAGAGACTTCACAGTGACTGAAGAGCAGACCGTGGCCCCCGAGAGCTACACCACCGAGACGCCCGCCTCGCAGGCTACCGCGTCGAGCCCCCGCCCCGCGCTCACCGTTCCCGGTGCAGCCGTGGGCCGTCGCAAGCAGGCCATCGCCCGCGTGCGCCTCATCCCCGGCTCGGGCAAGATGACCGTCAACGGGCGCGAGCTCGATGAGTACTTCCCCAACAAGCTGCACCAGCAGCTCATCACCGATCCCTTCACCGTGCTCGAGCTGAACGGCTCGTACGACGTGATCGCCCGCATCGTCGGCGGCGGCCCCTCGGGTCAGGCCGGCGCCCTGCGCCTCGCGATCGCCCGCGCCCTGAACGAGATCGACGCGGAGCACAACCGCCCGACGCTCAAGAAGGCCGGCTTCCTCAGCCGCGACGCCCGCATCAAGGAGCGCAAGAAGGCCGGTCTCAAGAAGGCCCGCAAGGCGCCCCAGTACTCGAAGCGCTAAGCAGGAAGCACCCTCTCATGGGACGCCTGTTCGGCACCGATGGGGTTCGTGGTCTGGCCGGGGTCGATGTGACCGCCGAGCTGGCCATGAACCTCGCCCACGCAGCGGCTCTCGTTCTCGGGCGTTCAGCCCGGAGCGAGAGCCGTCGCGCTGTAGCCGTGGTCGCTCGCGATCCGCGAGTGTCCGGTGAGTTCATCGCGGCGGCCGTCTCGGCCGGCCTGGCCGCTGCCGGCGTCGATGTGCTCGACGCCGGCGTGATCCCGACTCCCGCAGCCGCCTACCTCGTCGCCGACACCGGAGCCGACTTCGGTGTGATGGTCTCGGCCTCCCACAACCCGGCGCCCGACAACGGCATCAAGTTCTTCGCCGAGGGCGGCCGCAAGCTGGCCGACGACATCGAGGACGAGATCGAGGCCGCGATGAACGGCACCAGGATCGCGGTGACGGGCCGGGAGGTCGGCCGGATCCGCCGCTTCGCGGACGCCGAGGACCGGTACCTCGTGCACCTGCTCGGCACGCTCGAGGGCGTCAAGCTGGACGGGCTGCACGTCGTGCTCGACTGCGCGCACGGCGCCGCGGCCGGGATCTCGCCGGACGTGTTCAGCGATGCCGGGGCGAAGGTGACGGTGATCGGCAACGACCCCGACGGCTTCAACATCAACGACGGTGTGGGCTCCACCCACCTCGAGCCGCTGATCGCCGCTGTTCGCGCGCACGGCGGCGACCTCGGCATCGCCCACGACGGTGACGCCGACCGCTGTCTCGCGGTCGACGGCGACGGCAACGTGGTCGACGGCGACAAGATCATGGCGATCCTCGCGCTCTCGATGTCGGCCCGAGGCAAGCTCGAGCGCAACACGCTCGTCGCGACCGTGATGTCGAACCTCGGGCTGAAGCTGGCGATGGCCGACAACGGCATCGACGTCGTCGAGACCGGGGTGGGCGACCGCTACGTGCTCGAGGCGATCAACGAGCACGGCTACTCGCTGGGAGGCGAGCAGTCGGGGCACGTCATCATGAGCGATTACGCGACCACGGGCGACGGCATCCTCACCGGCCTGCACATCGCCGCCGAGGTGAAGCGCACCGGCAAGTCGCTCGCCGAACTGGCGCAGTGCATGACCGTGTACCCGCAGGTGCTCGTGAACGTGCGCGGCGTCGACCGCACCGGGGTCTCCGGAGACGATGTGCTGCAGCAGGCGGTGCACCAGGCAGAGCTCGCGCTGGGCGGCAAAGGTCGCGTGCTGCTGCGCCCCTCGGGCACCGAGCCCGTGGTGCGCGTGATGGTCGAAGCGGAGCACGAGGAGCAGGCGCAGCGCCTCGCCGACGACCTCGCTGAGATCGTGAAGGAGCGGCTCGCGGTCTGAGCGCTCCTGTTCCGACGAGGGGCGGGGATCCTGACGCGGGATCCCCGCCCCTCGTCTTTTCGTCTCAGGCCATGCTCTGGGCGCCGTCGATCGACTCGCGGATGATGTCGGCGTGCCCCGCGTGCTGGGCGGTCTCCGCGACGATGTGCAGCAGCACCCGGCGGATCGACCACTCGCGATCGGTGTTCCACGGCGCCTTCGGCAGTTCGTGCGCGGTGTCGAGGGAGGGGAACGTGCGCACGAGGGCATCGACCTCGCCCGCCAGTTCGTCGTAGACCGCGAGCACGCCCTCCAGGGTCTCGCCCGGCTGCAGCTGGAACTCCCGCTCGCGAGCCGCGAAGTCCTCCGCGGTCCAGTCGACGAAGGCCTTCTGCCCATCCATCATGGCCTCGGCCCCGCCCCGGATGAACCGGATCCAGCCCCGCTCCACCGCCGTCACGTGCTTGATGAGCCCGCCGATCGAGAGCGTGCCCGCCGTGGGCTGCAGGGCGGCCTGCTCGGTCGTCAGGCCGCGGGCGGTGTGCTTCAGGAAGAAGCGCGCGTGGGCGAGGCTCGCGAGCAGGTCTGAGCGCTCCCCGTCGAGCCGGCCGGTTGCGGGCGCGGTCTCGGCGGGGGACGAAGCGGAGGTGTCGGTGCTGAGCATGATGCCGGTCCTTTCGAAGGGGTGGCAGCACCTACGCTAGAATCAATAGCGGTCAGTTTCTGTCACCGATCGGGCGGAACGAGCGGGGGATGCAATGGCGGCGACCGGATCGCGGGCACTCAGCCTGCTCGCCCTGCTGCAGGAGCGCCGCTTCTGGGCCGGCGCCGACCTCGCCGCACGGCTCGGCGTCTCGCTGCGGACGCTGCGCCGGGACGTGGATCGCCTGCGGGAGCTCGGCTACCCGGTGAGCGCGGATCCCGGAGTGGGCGGCGGGTATCGCCTTGAACGCGGTGCCTCGCTGCCGCCGTTGATGCTCGACGATGCCGAGGCGGTCGCAGTCATCGTCGGGCTCCTGCTCTCGGCACGGTCGCCGCTGGCCGACACCGCGGAGACCTCCGCGCGTGCGCTCGCCAAGGTCGTGCCCGTGCTGCCTGCCCGGCTCCACGGCAGGGTCGAGGCGCTGCGCGCCGCGACAGTCAGCGCGGAGTCGCCGTGGTCGAGCGGCACCATCGATCCCGGCACCCTGGTCGCGGCGGCGCGAGCGTGCCGGGACGACGAGCGGATCTCCTTCGCCTACGTCTCGGCAGAGGGAGCCCGGTCCTCGCGGCGCGTCGAACCGCACCGGCTGGTCACGCTCTCGGGGCGATGGTATCTGGTGGCTTACGACCTGGATCGGGGCGACTGGCGGAGTTTCCGGCTGGACCGGATCAGCGAACTGCAGGGCATCGGCGCACGCTTCCGTCAGCGCCGGCTGCCGGGCGACGGCGATCCCGCAGCCTTCGTGCGGGCCGGGGTGCACGGTCCGTCCGAGGTGACCGCCTCGGCGGAGCTGGATCGCCCAGCCGAGGCGGTGCGCGACCGTGTCAGTCGCTGGGCCCGGGTCGAGGCCCTGGCGCCGGATCGCTGCCGGGTCGAGATCGAGGCGTCGTCGCTCGAGTGGGCCGTGTTCCTCGTCGGGATATCCGAAGCGCGCGTGCTCTCGGCGCAACCACCGGAGTTCGCGGCGATGCTGCGGGACTGGGCGCGTCGCTTCGAAGTGTGACCCGGTTCGGGCGCGCCGTGCGTCGAGCTGTTCGGGGCGCTATGCGCCGAACCTGTAGCCGAGGTCGAAGCGCGCGTACGCGTGATCGGGGAACAACTCGCTGAGTCCCTCGGAGACTTGCTCGACCTCGGTCTGCGTTGCGCACACCGCAAGGATCCTCGGAGAGGCCGGCCCGACCTGAGAACCCCTACAGTTTCCTGAGCAGCACCTTCTGCACCCGGTGATCGGCCTCCTTGCGCAGCACGAGGGTAGACCGCGCCCTCGTCGGCCTGATGTTCTCGATCAGGTTGGGCTCGTTGATGTTGTTCCAGAACTCGTCCGCGACCGCGATCGCGGCCTCGTCGTTGAGCGTCGCGAACCTGCGGAAATGGGAGCGCGGGTTCGCGAACGCGCTCTCCCTGAGGCGCAGGAACCGGTCGCGGTACCAGCGCTGGATATCGGCGATGCGCGCGTCGACGTAGACGGAGAAGTCGAAGAGGTCGCTCACCGCGACGGGGTGCTGCATCGAGGCCGGCTGCAGCACGTTGAGCCCCTCGACGATGAGGATGTCAGGCTGCCGCACGACGATGTACTCGTCGGGCACGATGTCGTAGACGAGGTGGCTGTACACGGGTGCGTGCACCTCTTCGACGCCCGCCTTGACCTGGGACACGAAGCGCAGCAGGGCGCGCCGGTCGTACGACTCGGGGAATCCTTTGCGGTGCACGATCCCGCGCCGCTCGAGCTCGCGCGTCGGGTGCAGGAAGCCGTCGGTGGTGATCAGCTGCACGTTCGGGGTCTCGGGCCAGCGTGCCAGTAGATCCCGCAGAATACGCGCGACCGTCGATTTGCCGACCGCCACCGACCCGGCGATCCCGATGACGAACGGGCTCTGACGCTCGCCGTCGCGCTGCAGGAAGCCGCGCGTGCGCTGGTGCATCTCGCGCGTCGCGATCGCGTACTGGTTGATGAGCCGGCTGAGCGGTCGGTAGACCTCCGAGACCTCGGCGAGATCGAGCGGCTCGCCCAGCCCGCGGAACGCATCGATCTCCTGCTCGGTGAGCGGCATCGGTGTCTCACCCGCCAGTCTCGCCCACTCGGCACGATCGATCTCGGTGAATGGAGACGTGAACTCCGGGCGCATGAGCGCCTGAGTATCGGTGCTCAGTGCGGCGGGCTCCTGGGAGGCGTCTTCGACACGCGCAGGATCCGGGGTGCTGTACTCGGCCATTATTCATCCATCGTGCCACTAAACTGAGCGTCATGTGTGGAATCGTCGGATATGTCGGCCCCAACGATACGGTTGAGGCGCTCATCACTGGTCTGCGCCGCCTGGAGTACCGCGGCTATGACTCCGCGGGTATCGCAGTGATCGATGAGAGCGGTGAGCTGGCGGTGCGGAAGCGCTCGGGCAAGCTCGCCCGCCTGGAAGAACTGCTCGAGGCGAGCCCGGTTCGGGCCACGGGCACCGGCATCGGCCACACGCGCTGGGCGACCCACGGCGGCCCGACCGACGCGAACGCGCACCCGCACCTGGGCGACGACGGCAAGCTGGCGCTGATCCACAACGGCATCGTCGAGAACTTCGCGGAGCTGCGCTCCGAGCTCGACGCCGACGGCATCGAGCTGATCAGCGAGACCGACACCGAGGTCGTCGCGGCGCTCGTGGGGCGCGAGGTGGCGCGCCAGGGCGACCTCGAGACGGCGTTCCGCACGGTGGTCACCCGCCTCAGCGGCACGTTCACGCTGCTCGCCATGCACCGCGACGAGCCCGGCAAGGTCGTCGCCGCCCGGCACCACTCGCCGCTCGTCGTGGGTCTCGGAGACGGTGAGAACTTCCTCGGATCCGACGTCGCGGCGTTCGTCTCGTCGACCCGCCGCGCGGTCGCCGTCGCCGAGGACAACATCGCGGTCATCACCCCCGACGAGGTGCGCATCACCGACTTCGCCGGCAACCCGGTCGAGTTCTCCGAGTACGAGGTCGAGTGGGACGCCGACGCGGCCGACAAGGGCGGTTGGTCGTCGTTCATGGCGAAGGAGATCAACGAGCAGCCCGACGCCGTCGAGAACACGGTGCGGGGCCGTATCTCGGCCGACGGGGTGGAGATCCCCGAGTTGACCGAGCTCGGTGACGAGCGCCTGCGCGGCATCGACCGCATCGTGATCATCGCGTGCGGCACGGCGTCGTACGCCGGTCAGGTCGCCGCTTACGCGATCGAGCAGTGGGCCCGCATCCCCGTCGAGGTGCAACTGAGCCACGAGTTCCGCTACCGCGATCCCGTGCTCTCCGATCGCACGATGGTGATCTCGGTGAGCCAGTCGGGCGAGACGATGGACACCCTCATGGCCGTGAAGTACGCCATCGAGCGCGGCGTGACCACCGTCTCGGTGTGCAACACGCAGAGCGCCACGATCCCTCGCGAGTCCGACGCCGCGGTCTACACCCACGCGGGCCCCGAGGTCGCGGTCGCCTCGACGAAGGCGTTCATCGCCCAGGTCACGGCTCTGTACCTCGTCGGTCTGCACCTGGGGCGCGTGCGCGGCACGCTCTCGGCGGAGGACTCGGCGCAGGCCGTGCAGCAGTTCGAGGAGCTGCCCGCCAAGGTGCGCGAGGCCGTCGACACGCACGACCAGATCGCGCAGCTGGCGCACTGGATGGCCGATACCCGCTCGGTGCTGTTCCTCGGGCGCCACGTGGGCTTCCCGGTCGCGCTCGAGGGTGCGCTGAAGCTGAAGGAGATCGCCTACATCCACGCCGAGGGCTTCGCCGCCGGCGAGCTGAAGCACGGCCCGATCGCGCTCATCGACCACGGTCAGCCCGTGTTCGTACTGGTGCCCAGCCCGCGCACCTCACCGCTCATGCACTCGAAGGTCGTCTCGAACATCCAGGAGATCCGCGCCAGGGGCGCTCGCGTGATCGCCGTCGTGGAGAAGGGCGACACTGCGGTGCTGCCGTTCGCCGACGACGTGATCCGCCTCCCGCTGGCCGACTCGCTCTTCGAGCCCCTGCTGCAGGTCGTACCGCTGCAGTGGTTCGCGCTCGAACTCTCGACGGCGAAGGGCCTCGACGTCGACCAGCCGCGCAACCTCGCCAAGTCGGTGACGGTGGAGTAAGCTCGCGCGCTCGGAACGAGTGAACGCAGGGATCGCAGCCGCCGCACACCGGGAGTTTCATGATTCGGGGCATCGGGGTCGACACCGTCGACATGGCGCGTTTCGAGCGTCAGCTCGAGCGCACCCCGGCCCTGCGAGAGCGGCTGTTCACCGGTGCGGAGGGAACGCTATCGCTCGCTTCGCTGGCGGCCCGCTTCGCCGCGAAGGAAGCGCTCATCAAGGCGCTCGGGGGATCGGGGAGCCTGGGGTGGCACGATCTCGAGGTAGTGCGGGACCGGGATCGGGCGCCCGCGTTCGTCATGACGCCGGCGCTCGCGATGGCGCTCGCGGATCGTGGAGCGGACCGCGTTCACCTCTCGATGACCCATGACGCGGGTGCGGCGACGGCCTTCGTGATCGTGGAAAGTGCGGAGACCGGATCGCGTCGCGAGGCCGGCGCGGGAGCGTCGATGTCGGAGGGGGCGGGTAGAGTCGCATCAGCGTCGGCAGCGGAACGATCGGTGGCCGATCTTCCGACGACGGATCAAGGATCGGAGTCCAGATGAGAACGGGTGCAATGCGCGTAGCGGAGATCTCGCTGCCCGCCATCAGGCGGAACGTCGCGCATCTGCGCGACCTCACGGGCGGTTCGGTGATCGTCGTGGTGAAGGCGGACGGCTACGGGCACGGCGCGAGGATCGTGGGCGAGGCCGCGCTCGCGGGCGGTGCCGCGATGCTCGCGACCGCCGATCTCGAGGAGGCGCTCGCGCTGCGGGAGTCGGGCATCGAAGCCCCGATCCTGTGCTGGTTGCACGGCGCTCGGGTCGACTTCGCGGAGCCGGTCGCCTCCGATATCGAGATCGGGGTCAGCCACCTGCAGCAGCTCGAGGCGCTCGCCGATGCCGCGAGGCGAGTGGGGCGTCGGGCGACGGCCCAGCTGAAGATCGATACGGGCCTCAGCCGCAACGGCGCGGCTTCCGAGGAATGGCCCGAACTCTTCGCCCGCGCCGCGGAGCTCTCGGAAGAGGGCCTGGTGCGCGTGCGCGGCATCTTCAGCCACCTCGCCAACGCCGGTGACGAGCACGATCGGGCGCAGGCCGCGCAGTTCGACCGGGCGATCGCGATGCTGCGCGAGGTCGGTGTCGATCCCGAGATGAAGCACCTGGCCGCGAGCGCGGCGACGCTCTCGTCCCCGCATCTCCATTACAACACCGTCAGGGTGGGCATCGCGGCCTACGGACTGAGCCCGTTCGCGGACAAGACCTCCGCGCAGCTCGGGCTCGTGCCCGCGATGACGCTGCGCTCCGAGATCGTCGCCCTGCGCGGTGTGCCCGCGGGCACCGGGGTCTCCTACGGCTTCAACCACGTGTGCGAGACGGCCACGACGCTCGCGCTGGTGCCCATGGGCTATGCGGACGGCATGCCCCGCGCCCTCAACGGCTCCGGTGCGTGGGTGACGGTGGCCGGGGAGCCGCGCCCCATCGTTGGGCGAATCGGCATGGATCAGTTCATCGTCGACGTCGGGCCGCTCGCCGGTCGCGTAAGCCTCGGCGAACCCGTGGTGCTGTTCGGCGACCCCGAGCTGGGGCATCCGCCGGTGGAGACCTGGGCGGGCCTCATGCGCACCATCAACTACGAGATCGTGGTGGGGGTCGGGCCGCGCGTGCTGCGGATCCCCGTCGATGAGGAACCGGCATGAGCTTCGGTGACGACGCCGGAAACACGGTGCGGTTGAGCATCGCGGATCCCGATGCGATGCACGAGCTGGGGGTGCGACTGGGGCGTCTGCTGCGGGCCGGGGATCTGGTGCTGCTGACAGGCCCGCTGGGCGCGGGCAAGACGACGCTGACCCGCGGGATCGGCGAGGGCCTCGGCGTGCGGGGCCCGGTGCAGAGCCCGACCTTCGTGCTCGCCCGCACGCACCCGTCGCTCGTGGGAGGGGCGCCGCTCGTGCACGTCGACGCCTACCGGATCGGCGGCGCTGAGCGGGTCGGCGCCGACGGGGGCGCCGCGGATCGTGTCGAGTCGGACGGCTCCGGTGCAGTCGAGCTCGACGACCTCGATCTCGACTTCGAGGGATCCGTGGTGGTCGCGGAGTGGGGCGCCGGAATGGTCGAGCCGCGCGGCTCATGGATGGAAGTGGTGATCGAGCGCCCGGTCGGCAGCGGCGTCGACGCGGCTGCCGCGGAACCCGATTGGTCCGAGGCTCCGGTCGAGGCGCGAAGCGTCACCGTCACCGGATACGGGCCGAGGTGGGTCGCGGGGGAGACGGATCCGCTGGGATCGATCTCCGAGCAGAGCATCGGCCTGAGCGCGCATGACTCCCGGACCGACGGAGACGAGAGGGGACCGCGGTGACGGGCGACAGGGTGTCGATTCGGGGCGCCGGGAGGCTCGGCGTGCGCGAGGCCGAGGCGCCGGAACTCGGCGACCGAGTGCTGCTCGCGATCGACACGGCCATCGGCACGAGCGTGGCGCTCGGAGTCGGGGGGCGGGTCTTCGAGGTCTCGAGCGACGACCCTCGGGGGCACGCCGAGGCGATCGGCGGCCTGCTGGCCGCGGTGCTCGATGCGGCCGGAGTGCCGGCCGCGGCGGTCACGGGTGTGGTCGCCGGTATCGGTCCGGGGCCGTTCACGGGGTTGAGGGTCGGGATCGCCGCTGCGCACGCATTCGCCCTGGCTCGCGGGGTGCCGCTCCTGCCGCTACAGGGGCACGAGGCCGTGGCCCTCGTAGCACTCGAGGGAGCTACGAGCGGCGTCCGAGTGGTGCAGGACGCGAGACGGCGCGAACTCTTCGTCAGCGAGTTCTCCGGGCTCGACTGGGCGGGCGTTCCCGAGCGCTCCTCGGGACCGCGGCTTGTCGCTCGTGCCGACTACGAGGCGGTGCCGAACGAGCTGTGGCCCGAGCGGATCCCCACCGGTTCGCTCGTGCGCCTCGCGTCGAGACGTCTCCTCTCGGGGAGGGACTTCGAGCCCGACCGGGCCGTGTACCTGCGTGCCCCTGACGTCAAGCAGCCGAGCGCTCCGAAACGGGTATCGACGTGAGCGATGATCGGGACACCGAGGCAGCCGAGTCGAACGCGAGGTCTCAGCCCGAGAACGCGGAGACCGAGGCCGGGCGGGAGAGGGGCGGAGCCTCGGAACTGAGTCTGCGCGCCGCCGCCGAGAGCGACCTCGACGCGATCTGGGGGATCGAGAGCTCGGTGTTCGGCGCCGAGGCCTGGAGCCGGGAGATGATGCGGGAGGAGCTCACTGCTCCGCATCGGAGCTACCTCGCGCTCGTCGACGGCTCCGACGCGGTGCTCGGCTACGCGGGGCTGCTGGCAGTGGGAACCGAGGGAGACGTGCAGACGATCGCGGTCTCCCCGGGGGCGCGCGGGGAGGGCCACGGCCGACGCCTCATGAACGCGCTGCTCGATGAGGCGGAGCGCGCCGGGGTGCGCGAGGTCTTCCTCGAGGTGCGCGCCGACAACCCGGTCGCGCAGACCCTGTACCGCTCGCTCGGCTTCGAGGCGCTCGGGGTGAGGCCCCGCTACTATCAGCCCGACGGAGTGGACGCGGTGATCATGAGACTCGAGATCCGGAAGCGCCGCTCGTGAGCGATGCCGCAGCGCCGCGGGATCGCGGGAGCCTGCGATTCGCGAACTCACGCAGGACGACGACGCCGAAACGATGGTTTGGAGAAGGCATATGAGTACCGCGGAGCCGCTCGTGCTGGGCATCGAGACCAGCTGCGACGAGACCGGAGTCGGCATCGTGCGGGGGCGCAGACTGCTGGCCAACGCGATCGCCTCGTCCATGGACGAGCATGCGCGCTTCGGCGGTGTAGTGCCCGAGGTCGCGGCCCGGGCCCACCTCGAATCGATGACGCCCACGATCGAGCGGGCCCTGCGGGAGGCCGGGGTGAGCCTCGACGACCTCGACGCCGTCGCCGTCACCTGCGGTCCCGGCCTCGCCGGGGCACTCATGGTGGGCGTCGCGGCGGCGAAGGCGCTCGCCGTCGGGCTCGGCAAACCGCTCTACGCCGTGAATCATCTCGTGGGGCACGTCGGGGCCGACCTGCTGCAGGGCGAGGGCCTGCGCGAGGCTGTGGGGGCGGTGGGCGAACTCGAACTGCCCACGATCGCGCTGCTGGTCTCGGGCGGGCATACTTCGCTGCTGCTCGTGCGCGATCTCATCGGCGACGTCGAGATGCTGGGGGAGACGATCGACGACGCCGCGGGCGAGGCCTTCGACAAGGTCGCCCGCTTGCTGGGCCTGCCGTACCCCGGCGGCCCGCAGATCGACCGTGTCGCTGCTGACGGGGATCCGACCGCGATCCGATTCCCGCGCGGTCTTACGCTGCCGAAGGACCTCGAGCGACACCGGTACGACTTCTCGTTCTCGGGGCTCAAGACATCGGTGGCTCGCTGGGTCGAGAAGCAGGAGCAGAGCGGAGAGCCCGTTCCGGTCGCCGACGTGGCCGCCAGCTTCCGCGAGGCGGTCGCCGACGTGCTCATCACGAAGGCGCTCGCCGCCTGTCGCGACCTCGGCGTGCCTCGCCTGCTGCTCGGCGGCGGTGTGGTCGCGAACGCCCGGGTGAGGGAACTCGCCCGCGAGCGCTGCGACGCGGCCGGCGTCGAACTGCGTGTGCCGCCGCTCTCCCTGTGCACGGACAACGGCGCGATGATCGCCTCGATCGGGGCGCAGCTGGTCGCTGCCGGGCACGAGCCGTCGGGGCTCGGGTTCGGCGCGGATTCGACCCTGCCGGTGACGGAGATACAGGTGCGCTGACACTGTCGGGGACCGGCGCCGGCGGGTGATCCGCCGATTCGGGGTCGCGACTGCCCGCCGATCTTCATTATTGTTGAAGGGCGATCGGGGGAGCGCCCCGTCGAGCTTTGATCGAAGGAGCAACATGTCTGATACGCAGCCCGGCAACGAGCCGTCCTCGAACCCCGTCCCTCCCATGCCGCCGGCTCCCTCCGCGCAGCCTGCGGTCCCCGCCTACGGAGCCGCTCCGGCTCAGCCGAAGAAGGCACTCGCCATCACCGGTATGGCACTCGGCATCGCGGGCCTCGTGCTCAGCTGGGTGCCGTTCCTCGGCGTCGGCCTCGCGCTCGTCGGTCTGGTGCTGAGCATCATCGCCCTCGTGAAGAAGCAGCCCAAGGCGTTCTCGATCACGGGCCTCGTGACCTCCGTCGTCGGTCTCATCATCGGCGCGATCGTCACCATCACCGTGATCTGGGCGCTGGGTGCGGGCGTGGACGCGGTGCAGCAGTGCATGAACGGAGCCGAGTTCGTGGAGATCGCCGGCCAGACGGTCTCCTGCTCTGACGTGAACTACTGAGCCGCGGGAGCGAGCCTCGAGCGGGGCGGGTCCGGATCGATCCGGACCCGCCCCGCTCGCCGTTCACCCCTTCCAGCTCCCTCTCCCATCGTCGAAACCGCCTCCCGCCGTAGAAACGCTCTCCTGCCGCCGAGACGGCCTCTGGCGCTTACTGCGAGAGGCGGTCTCGGTGCCAGGACCCCGTGTGGATCCCCGCAGTGGGACGGGGTGGGCACGGGGTGGGCCCAGGGTGTCGGGGCATCAGCAGCGCTCGGCGAGCAGAGCGACGTGCTTGCCGAGCTCGTCGCGGGTGAGGAACAGCGTCGCGCTCCGAGATCCTTGGAGCTTCAACCTGCGCCGCAGCGCCGCGGGGTCGATGTCGGCGCCGCGCTTCTTGATCTCGAGCGCGCCGATGTCGCGGGCCGCGAGTGCGCGGCGCAGATCCTTCTCCCGCGAGCTCAGTCGCTCGATGACGCGGAAGGCGTCGGCGAAGGCCGTCTCGACGAGTTCGTCGCCGGTGAGATACGCGATGCCGTCGGAGACCGTGCCCGCGTGAAGCCGCTCGGCGAGCGTGCCGATCAGGCGAGCGCGGATCACCGCGCCGTCGGGTTCGTAGAGGTACTCGCCGAGCGGCCGCGTTGCGACGTCCTCGGCATCGTCCGCCGCGGTCAGTTCTGCTGATTCCTCGGCCCCGCGCAGCACGAGCGACGAGCGGCGCACGCCGGGGCGCGCCGCATCGCCGAACCAGAGGCCGGTCTCGACGAGTTGGCCGTCGATCGAGATCCACTGGGCCTCGGCGTCTTCCGGGATCAGCTCCCGGTCGAGACCCGGCCCGAGCTTGATACCCGCGGGATGCCGACGTGCGAGTTCGAACGCGAAGTCCAGAGACGGCGAGTAATCGTCGGGCGAGGCGAGCCTGCGGGTGCTGCTGTGGCCTGCGGTGCGCCTGGCGGGGTCGAGGAAGACGGCGTCGGCGTCGCCCGGCCCCAGTGATTCCGCATCGCCGACGAGCACGAGTGGAGCGGCGACGCCGCGAGCGCCGGCTGCTGCTGAGAGGTTGTGCTGCGCGAACTCAGCGGTGAGCGGATCGAGCTCTACGGGGCGAACCGCGAGGCCGGCTGCCAGGAACGCGAGTGATTCCGCGCCGATACCGCAGCCGAGATCGGCTACCGACCGGCAGCCCGCCGAGACGAATCGCTCGGCATGCAGCCCGGCCACGCGCGACCGGGTCGCCTGCTCGAGTGCGGCCCGGGTGAAGAGCATCGAGCTCGCGGCCTCCCCGAACTTCGCCACGGCACGGCCGCGCAGCTCGGTCTGCGTCAGCGCAGCGGCGAGCAGCGCCGGATCGGCACCCTCGGCGCGCAGAGAGCGGGAGAGCTGATCGAGCGTGCGACCGGCTGCGATACCCGCTGAGATGCGTTCGAGCACCGCGGCACCCGCCGGCACGGCGAGTTGTCGCCAGCCCGGGGCTTCCTGAGGCACGCCGCGTGGGGCGGATCCCGGAGAAGCGGAGGAGGCCGCGCTCTTCGGGCGCTGGGGCATCTCGGGGGAGCGTCGCCCGCTCAGAAGCTGCCGCTCGATGCGCCCGCGATCCCGAGCCCCACCACGATGATGAGCACGTAGAAGAGCAGGATCAGCACCCAGAAGCCGATCGCCGCGTAGCCGACGATGAGGCCTGCGATCGCCATGCCTCGCCCGTTCTCACCGGTGCGCTTGATCTGGTTCAGCGAGATGTGCCCCATGATGACGCCGGCGACGGCGAAGATCGCGAAGGTGAAGAATCCGACGATGCTGGCGATCATCGAGACGATGGCCAGGACGTTGGTCGGCGCGGCCGGCGGGTAGACCTGGTAGGGAGCCTGCTGTCCGTAGGGCTGCTGGTACTGCGGCTGCGGAGGTGCGCACTGCGGCTGCGGGGGTGCGTACTGCGGCTGCGAGGGTGCGTGGCCGGGCTGGGCGTCGTCGCCGTTGGAGGGCTGGTTCTGGGACACTGCGATGTTCCTTTCGAGAGGCGCGGGAGGCCCGGATCGAGAGTCGGATCAGTAGTAGAGGTCGCTGCTCGAGAAGGCGCTGCCCATGGCCGCGATCATCATGGCGATGAACCCGATGTAGACGACGATGAAGATCGCGATGAACGCGAAGTAGGCGTAGCCCACGATCAGGCCGGTCAGCGCCAGGCCTCGGCCGGGATCGCCGGTGCGCTTGATCTGGGAGAGGCCCATGTGCCCGAAGACGATGCCGGCGATGGGCACCAGGAAGCCGAAGATGACGGCCAGCACGGCGTACGTGTTGGTGGCGCCGAGTGTCGTCGCGGTGGCCGGCTGCGGGCGGTAGGGGGCCTGCTGCGCGGGCTGCTGGTACCGGGGTGCCGCCGTGCTCGCCTGGGGCGCGCCGCCCTGCGGGGTCTGCGAGTACTGCGGCGCGGTCGGGGACGGGGCGCTGCGTTCTGGCTGCTGGGGAGGGTTCGGGGTGGTCATGACTGCTCCTCGAGCGGTTGCGGGCTCCCGATCCGCCCGGGGCGCATCGGCTGTCCCTTCGATTGTAGGCGGCGCGGTCGCGGAGGGCGCGGGGCGCGTCGGGCGGACGCGGATCCCGTTCGCTTTCGGCGATCCTCGGGTCGCGAATTGGCACTCCCCTTGCGAGAGTGCCAACGAGGGTCCTAAACTCTGCTGTAGGCGCGCTCGCACGGGGCGAGCGCGAGAGAACCTTCAGACATTGGAAAGAGGTCAACCGTGTCGGTAGCCATCAAGCCGCTCGAGGATCGTATCGTCATCAAGCAGGTCGAGGCAGAGCAGACCACCGCGTCCGGTCTGGTGATTCCGGATAGCGCCAAGGAGAAGCCGCAGGAGGGCGAGGTCGTCGCAGTGGGCCCCGGCCGCGTCGCGGACAGCGGCACCCGCATCCCGCTCGACGTCAACGTCGGCGATATCGTGATCTACTCGAAGTTCGGCGGCACCGAGGTCAAGGTCGGCGGCGACGACTACCTGGTCCTCTCGGCCCGCGACATCCTCGCGGTCGTCGAGCGCTGAGCGCTCCCTCCCGCACGAGGCCGGGCCCCGATCCTTCATGGATCGGGGCCCGGCCTCGTTGTATGCGTGTGCGAGGAGCCTCGCCCGAGCCGGAGGGTCTCCCGCGGTCGAGGTAAAGAGTATTCAGTTTTAAGTATCAGTATTTATTTTTCTAAAAGTGATGTATTCTTCGGGTGTTGCCACTCGAAGGAGAGTTTTGAATGCGCGCTGTCGTCCTGCCCGAGCACGGGGATATCGATGTTCTGCAGATCCGTGATGACCGAGCGAGACCCGCAGCCGGGCCCGGGAGGGTGGTGCTGCGCGTCGGCGCGTCGTCGCTGAACTACCACGACATCTTCACCGTCCGCGGGATGCCGGGCATCACCATACCGATGCCCGTCGTGCCCGGTATCGACGTGGCGGGCCGCATCGTCGAGGTCGGCGAGGGCGTCGCCGCCGAGTGGGCGGTCGGAGACCGCGTCGTCGTGATGCCCTGGCTCGCCTCTCTGCCGGAGCTGGGCCTGATCGGAGAGGTGTACGACGGCGGCCTCCAGCAGTACGTGGAGGTCGACGCCCGCCTGCTGATCAGGCTTCCCGACGACGTGAGCGAGCACCTCGCGGCGGCGCTGCCCGTCGCCTACGGCACCGCGCGCCGCATGGTGATCGGCAAAGGGGCGATCCGCGCGGGGGACCGCGTGCTGGTGCTCGGCGCATCCGGCGGGGTGGGCGTCGCTTGCGTGCAGCTCGCGAAGCGCCTCGGCGCGCACGTGGTCGCCGCCGTCGGAAGCGAGGAGAAGGGCCGGGCGCTCTTGGAGCTCGGGGCCGACGAAGTGCTGAACTACCGCGAAGAGGACATCTTCGCGTGGGTGGTGGAGCACCACGGCAAGCCGAGCCGCTTCGACGACCGCTCCGGCATGAACGTCGTCATCAACTTCACCGGCGGAGACACGTGGCGCCCGACGCTGAAGTCGACCGCGCTCGGAGGCAGGATCCTGACGTGCGGAGCCACCGCCGGATACGCCCCCGAGGAGGACCTGCGGTACATCTGGACCTACGAGCTTCAGGTGATCGGTTCGAACGGATACGGTCCGGAGGACATCGTCGCGCTGCTGGCCGACGTGTCGGAGGGGCGCCTCGAGCCCTGCATCAGCGACGTGCTGCCGCTGAGCCAGACGGTCGAGGGACTCCGGCGGATCCGCGATCGCGAGGTGATCGGGAAGATCCTGATCGATCCCTGGGGCGACGAAGACCGATGAGCGGGGCCGAGAACGAGGCGGAGATCCTCGAACGGATCTTGGACGTGATCGACGATGCTCCGTTCCAGGCGTGGCTCCCGGCCCGGCTCACGGGGATCGACCCGGACGGATTGGTGTGTCTCAGAGCGGAGTGGGTGCCGAGCTGGGGCAACGGCGGAGACGGCGGTCACACGCACGGAGGCGTCATCGCCGCGCTGCTCGACCTCGCCGCGGAGTGCGCCGTGATGGCGGCGTTCGGCGCGGCCGCCCCGACCGTCGACCTGAACGTGCGGTTCCTCGCGCCGACTCGGGAGGAACCGCTGACGGCGACGGGTTCGCTCGTGCGGAAGGGCAGGACGCTGACGGTGGCGGAGGCGCGAGTGCTCCGAGAGGACGGAGTGCTCGTCGCGATGGCGAGCGGCGCGTTCGCGACCTTCGCGATCGCGCGGTGAAGCGGGACGAGGAGAGGCGAGAGATGGGAACCGGGAACGAATCGACTGCGTGGGAGCGGCTGCTCATCCCCGACTCGGCGGAGGCGGAGGTCATCGAGATGTCGGAGACCGGCGAGCACCGCTGCACGCTGCGCCGACTGGCTCTGCTGCGGGACCGGATGCTCTCGGAGTACTCGGCGGAGTTGAGGCCGGGCCGCGCGATCGGCATCTTCGCCGATAACGGCATCGCCTGGATCGCCGCCTTCGCCGCGGTCGTGCACGCGGGGGCGGTGCCCGTGCCGATCAGCGTGAAGCTGCCTCGGCCCGGCGTGGAGTTCATCGTCGCCGACGCCGACCTGCACACGGTGCTCGCCGACCGACCGCGCATCGCATCGCTCTCGGAGTGGGGCGTCTCGGCGCTGCCGCTGCTGGAGCCAGGCGACGCCGAAGAGCGGGGGAGCGGCGGTGCGGGGGGCGAGGCGGTGCGGCGCCCGGACGACGAGCTGGGCCTCATCCTCTACACGTCGGGCTCGACGGGGCAGCCCAAGGGTGTCGAACTCGGCAATCGCACGCTGAGGTGGATCGTCGAGACCGTCGCGCCCGTCGTCGCCCGGCCCGAGACGCGGATGCTCGTGGCGGCTCCGCTCAATCACATCGCGGCGCTCATGTTCGCCCTGTCCTGCGTCTCGCAGCGGGGAACCCTGGTCGTCATGCCAAGATTCGAGTCGCGAGCCTTCCTCGGCGCCGTGGAGCGCCACCGCGTCACCGATCTCACGGGTGTGCCGCCGATGTTCGCGATGCTGGGCAGGGAGCACGATCTCCTCGGGGAGCTGGATCTGTCGAGCGTCGCGCGCGTGACGATGGGCTCTGCGCCCTCCTCCCACGAGATGCTCGCCGAGATCGAGAGCTGGTTCCCCGGAGCGTCGGTGACGACCTCCTACGGCACCACGGAGTCGGGGCCCGGGGTGTTCGGCCCCCACCCGGACGGCCTTCCGACGCCCCTCGGGTCGGTCGGCGCCGCGCGGCGGGTGCCCCGGATCCGCCTGGTCGACTCCGACGGCGAGCCGACGAGCGGCAGAGGGGTCCTGGAGGTGCGCAGTCCGTCGATGATGATGCGCTATCGGAATCGCCCGGATCTCGTGCCTCCCGTCACGTCCGACGGGTTCCATCACACGGGCGATCTGTTCGAGGTGGACGACCAGGGGTTCTTCTGGTTCGCGGGGCGCGAGGACGACGTCTTCAAGTGCGGCGGCGAGACCGTCTACCCGCAGGCGGTCGAGGAGGCGCTGGAGGCGCATCCCGCGGTCCTCTCCGCGGTCGTGCTGCCCGTGCCGGACGCGTTGAAGGGGCGGAAGCCGGTCGCGTTCGTGCTGGTCAGCCCGGGTTTCGAATTCGACGAGCGCGCCCTGCAGCAGCACGTGCTGGGCAGGCTCGAGCCGTTCGCGCACCCGCGTCGCATCTGGTCGCTCGACGCGTTCCCGCTTGCCGCGGCGAACAAGGTGGATCGGAAGCGGCTCGCAGAGGCGGCGCTTCTCGCGTGCGCCGAGGAGCGGCCCGGCCCGCCGGCCGCTACTCGACGATCGGGGCGAGCTGAGTGATGCCGCGCTGGCGGTGGCTGTCGGAGAGCGCGATGACGAGCTCGGCGTCGCCGGTCTTCACCGCCTCCAGGATCTCGGTGTGCTCGGCCAGCGCGCTCTCGAGGTGCCCGTGGTTCTCGTAGTAGAGGATGCGGTAGGGGTCGGTGCAGTCCCAGAGCTGTCTGATCAGTCGCACTTGCGCGGCGGTCGCGCCGTCGAAGACGGGGAAGTGGAACTCGCGGTTCAGCTTGGTGCTCAGGATGATGTCGCCGCCGGGAGCGGCGAGCTCTCGCTCGTGCGCCTGCTCCATCTTCCAGATGAGCTGCCGGGAGGCGCCCTGCGCGAGGGTCTGGCGGATGGCGTCGGATTCGAGGATCTCCCGGAGCCGGTAGATCTCCTCGATCTCGCGAAAGCTCAGCTTGGACACGATGTAGCTGCGGTTCGCGGTGTGCTGCAGCAGCCCGACGGCTTCGAGGGTCTTGAGCGCCTCTCTGACGGGCACGCGACTCACGCCGAGGCGCTCCGCCAGCTCGACCTGCCGGATGGCCTGTCCGGGGCGCAGCTGACCGGTGGTCAGGAGATCGCGGACCGCTTCGAGTACGTCTTCGTCGGTGGTCCCGCTGCGTGTCCTGCTCACTGTTCTCCTATCGCTCCAGCCCGTTCGGGCCTCTTAATAAAAGTGTAACATTTGCGATCCATTTATGCTTTACTGTATACACAATACGAATTTGGTAGCCAAAACTCGATGATGAGGAGAAACCATGAAAACCATCCGCGCAGTGGGGGCCGTGTTCGCCGGCGTCCTGATCGCAGCCACCGTCGCCTGTTCCGGCGGCGGCTCGCCCGCCCCGGACTCCGAGAGCGAGCAGCCGACGAAGCTGCGGCTCGCGCTTCACTGGACCTACCCCGTGGCGGAGTGGGACGGGATCGTCGTGGCCGATGAGCTCGGATACTACGAGGAGGCGGGCCTCGATGTCGAGCTCCAGTTCCTCTCGGGCTCCACGGCCACCGTGCAGGCCGTCACGGCGGGCGAGAGCGACCTCGGCCTCGCCGGCCCGGACACGATCCTGAGCGGAGTGGACTCGGGCCTCGAGTTCACGGTGGTCGCCAACCACCTGCAGCGCACCTCCTCCGGTGTCATCGCGCCGGCCGCCAGCGGCATCGAGTCGTTCGAGGACCTCGAGGGCAAGACCGTCTCGACGGCCGCGGCGAGCCCCGAGCAGGCGATGCTCCGATCGAAGCTCGCCGAGGCGGGCCTCGACTCGGAGAGCGATCTCGCGCTCTCGTTCGTGGACCCGCAGGCCAAGTGCACGGTGGTGCTCTCCGGGGCGGCCGACGCCTGCACCGGTCAGAACAACCACCACGTGATCCAGTTCGCCGACGAGGGCGTCGACCCCGTATTCCTCTCCTTCAGCACGGAGGAGCAGCCGATCCTCGGCCACTCGATCTTCGCGAACGACGCGTACCTGGCCGATCACGCCGACGCCGTCTCGCGCTTCCTCGAGGCCACGATGCGCGGGTACGAGACCGCCGCAGAGGACCTCGACGCCGTCGTCGACATCTACGTGAAGCAGCGCCCGGAGACGGACGCGGCGTTCCTGCTGAAGACCCTGGAGGCGTCGCACGAGCTGATGTACAGCGACCGCACCGACGAGCACGGCTGGGGATGGATGGACGACACCGCCTGGCAGGCCCTCGCGGACAGTCTGCTCGCGGGCGAGGTGCTCGGATCCGAGGTCTCGGTGAGCGAGATCTACACGAACGACTACCTGCCCGAGGACGCCTGGAAGCCGCAGCCGCTCGACTGAGCGGGCTGCGCGACCGAGAGACCTCGAAACGACACGGAAAGCTGTGGTGACCCCCTCATGACCTACATCGCGATCAAGGATCTGAGTCTGACGTATCAAACGAAGACGAAGTCCGTGCACGCGCTCTCGCACATCGACCTGGACATCGAGGAGGGAGAGTTGGTGAGCCTCATCGGCCCATCGGGGTGCGGGAAGAGCACCCTCCTCTCCACGATCGGGGCTCTGCTGGAGCCCACGTCGGGGTCGGTCACGATCGCGGGGCAGACCGTGCAGGAGGTGCGGAAGCAGCGCAAGATCGGCAACGTGTTCCAGGAGGCCCGACTGCTGCCGTGGCGAACGGTCGGCGCGAACATCGCCTATCTCTCCGAGCTGGCGGGGCAGCGGCCCGGCCAGTCGGAGATCCAGGAGATCGCCGACTTCGTGGGGATCGGGGCGTTTCTCAACTCGTATCCGCACGAGCTCTCGGGCGGTATGCGGCAGCGGGTCTCCCTCTGCCGGGCGTTGATCCTCGACCCGATGGTGCTGCTGATGGACGAGCCCTTCGGGGCGCTCGACGCCATCACGCGGGAGAAGATGCAGGTCGAACTGCTCCGGATCTGGGAGGAGACGAAGAAGACCATCGTCTTCGTCACGCACGCGATCGACGAGGCCGCCTATCTCTCCGACCGCATCGTGGTGATGTCGGCGAGGCCGGGGCGGATCCAGGCCGACTACGTCAACCCCCTCGTGAGGCCGAGAGAGCCGTTCGGCCGCCAGACCCACGAGACCTCCGACTTCCAATCCGTGCTGCACAGCGAACTGATGCGAGCAGAGACCGAGGAGCGCACCGATGCTTAAATCGAAGAACTTCCTGCAGGGGGTGCTCTCTCCCGTCCTGCTCATCCTGCTGCTGCTCGTCTTCTGGGAGCTGTCGACCCAGTGGTTCTCGATCCCGAAGTTCATCCTTCCCTCGCCGATCGAGATCACGCAGAACCTCGGGGAGCGCTTCGGCATCTACCTGCCGCACATCCTCGACACCCTGATCCCGATCCTCGTCGGGTTCTTCATCGGATCGCTGATCGGCGTGGCGCTCGCGGTGCTGCTCGACGTCTCGCAGGTGCTGCGGAACACGCTGTACCCCATCATCCTCGCGCTGCAGACGACTCCGAAGATCGCGATCGCGCCGCTGCTGATCGTCTGGTTCGGCATCGGCCTGACGCCCAAGGTGATCATCGTGGCGCTCCTCGCGCTGTTCCCCGTGCTGATCAATGTCGTGGCGGGCCTCGAATCCGCCGATCGCGGCCTGGTGACGCTGGGGAGATCCGTGAACGCCTCTCAGGGCCAGATCTACCGCACGGTCAAGATCCCGTCGTCGATCCCGTACCTGTTCGCCGGTCTGAAGCTCGCGATGACGAACTCGGTGATCGGTGCGATCGTGGGCGAGTGGATGGCGTCCGACCGCGGTCTCGGCTACCTGCTGGTCTACTACAACGCGACGCTCGACACCACGGCCCTCTTCGCCGTGCTCATCATCCTGGTGGTGCTCGCCGGGCTGCTGTTCGCCACCATCGGCATCGCAGAGCGGCTCCTCTCGTGGGACGCCCGCCAGCGCAGACAGCTCTCGTCGACGACCAGCGGCAGTACGCGGGCCGCGGGATCGGGGGTCTGAACCATGAACGGACACGACGGCACGCAGCCCGGGACTGCGACGAGGCGCACGATCAATGCGCACGCCCGGCAGGATCTCGGCCTCCCGTACCCCTTCGACGAGGGGACCTACCGCGCGCGACTCGCGAGAGTGCGCGAGTCGCTCCGCCGACGCGGAAGCGGCGGGCTCCTGATCTTCGATCAGGCCTCGATGTTCTACCTCTTCGGATACGACCAGCTCGGGTACTGGGTCTTCCAAGCGGTGTGGGTGCCGACGTCCGAGTCCGAGCCGGTGCAGGGCATCTGCAGGGCGCCCGACCGAGAGCTCATGGCGCGAGGCGTGGGCATCGACGAGGTGCGCGTCTGGCTCGACGACGATCGGGAATCGCCGACGGCGACCCTCATGCGCTGGGCGCGGGAGTCCGGCGCGGACCGGATCGACGTCGAGCTCGCCTCGCACGCGCTGCGCGGAGACTACGTGCGCGAGCTCTACCTGCATGCGGAGTCGTGCGGCATCTCGCTGGAGAGCGGCGACGAAGTGGTGCTCGCCCTCAGGGAGGTCAAGGACGACGGAGAGCTCGATCTCATGCGCGCGGCGGGTCGCGCCCTGGACCGCGCCTACCTCGCGGTGGAGGAGAGGATCGCCCCGGGGGTGCTGGAGACCGAGCTGAGCAGCGCCGTGCTCGCCGCGCTGCTGGCCGAGGGGTGCGATCCCGCCTCCGTGCCCCCGTGCATCTCGGCGGGGAGCCGCACCCTGGCTCAGACCCACCTCTCGGCGAAGCCGCTGCCCGTGCCGGAGGCGGACATCGTCACGGTCGAGCTCGGAGCCGCGAAGGAGCGGTATCACGCGGTCGCGTTCCAGACCTACTTCATGGAGGGTGCGCCTCGGGCGTACCTCGACCAGTATCGCGCGATTCGGGACACCGTGCTCGCCGGCGTCGAAGAGCTGGTTCCCGGCAGGAACGCCGCAGAGGTCGCGGGATCGATCCACGACCGGCTGGTGCGCGCCGGCAGCGGCCGCGTCGGGCGCCACGTGGGGTACGGCACCGGGATCGGCTTCGCGCCCACCTGGCTCGAGGGGCTCAGGATCAAGCGCAGCCAGGAGTACGAGCTGCATCCGGGCATGACGTTCTTCCTCTTCGCCGGGGCGCCCACCCTGGACGGCGCCCGGCACATGGGGTACGGCGTGCCGGTGGCCGTCACCGCGAACGGGCCCGAGCTCTTGAGCAGTCACGTCTGAGGGAGGGTGCACAGCGATGCGAACACCGACCGCGCCCACGATCTCGGGCACCGTCGCCGGCGTGAGGCGACGCGACGACGAAGGCCTCGTCGACATCGTGATCCGCAGAGGCCGGATCGTCGAGGTGGCGGAGGCGAGCCCCAGAGCCCCCTCCGATCTCCTCTTCGACGCCTCGGGAGCCCGGGTGTCGCCCGGGCTCATCGACCTGCACTGCCACCTCAGCGGCGGCGGGGGAGCGTTCGGACCGGTCTCCCGGCCGCAGCCGCTGAGCGCGGACGACCTGCTGCGCGCCGGGGTGACGCGCGCTCTCGGATGCATCGGCCGCGAGGCCTGGGAGGGCGCTGGCCAGCAGATGCTGCGGAGCGTCGCCGCGATCGAGCAGGGGGGCGTGGCCGCCGCGATGTTCACCGGCGGTCTCGGGCCGCTGCCCGCCTCGGTGCTCGGCGACCACTCGCTGGACGTCGCCCTGGTGGCGGGGGTGATCGGCAGGAAGATCGCCCTGGACGACGATTCGCCGACGGCGACCCCTGCCGAGCTCCGCGACGAGATCGTGCGGGAGGTGGCGCTCGCGAGGGACTTCGGGCGGGTGCCGCGGTTCATGGTGCACCTCGGCACCGACATGCGGCACGCCGATGCGGCGATCGAGCTGCTGACGCTGCTGCCTCGACAGCTGCGCCGGCTCGTCGTCGTGACCCACCTCAACTGGAGCCGAGCGCACATCGGAGTCGGGCGAGAGCTGCACGAACTCGGCTGCCACGTCGACATGACGGCGGCGATCCGCCCCGACACTTTCGCGGGGTCGTACGCCGCCGAGGAGGCCCTCGAAGCGCTGCTCCCCGTGCTCCGCTCCGAGGATCGGGTGTCGGTCTCGTCCGACTCGAACGGCGCGACGTCGCATCGGCTCGAGACCGGGCTCCTGCAGGTGGAGCACCACCCCATCGGAATGCTGGCCGACTGCTACCAGCGAGCCGCCTCGCGCCTCGGGAGACGACTGGCGGATCGGGTCTTCTGCCGCAACCCCGCGCGCTTCCTCTCGGAGGATCCGGTGTCCGACGACGACGCCCGCGACGACCTCGTCTGCGCGCCCGGCGCGGACGCCGAGTTCCTCCTGAGGGATCACGAGAGCCGACTGATCGCCGCAGTGGTCCCGCGGCGGCTGCTGAGGATGGCGGGTGAGGGCGCTGGCCACGACATCGGTTGATCGCTTCCGGCGGGAGCTGCACGCTCACCCCGAGCCGGGATGGGCGGAGTTCCGCACCACCGCGCGCCTGATCGAGGAACTCGCCCTGCTGCAGCACGCGCGGGTCGTGTACGGCGGCGCCCTCGGCCTGGGCGAGCGGCGTCTCGGCGTGGAGCCGGAACAGCAACGGGAGTTCGCCCGTCGCGCCGTCGAGGCCGGGTGCCCGGCGGAGCTGATCGCCGAGCTCGCCGACGCCGGAACCGGCGTCGTGTGCGAGTTCGGCGACGGCAGTCGGGGCGGGTGGCTGGTGCTCCGATTCGACATCGACGCGTTGGCGGTGCGGGAATCGGACGACCCGGTTCACGCGCCGGTCGCGCAGGGGTTCGCCTCCGGCATCGACGGCTACTCCCACGCCTGCGGGCACGACGGGCACGCGGCCATCGGTCTCGGGGTGGCGCGTCGCGTCGACCGGCTGGTCGGACAGCTGCCCCTCGGACTCGGCGTCCGCATCGTCTTCCAGCCCGCAGAGGAAGGCACTCGCGGGGCTGCGGCCCTGGTGGATGCGGGCTGGCTCCGAGGCGCCGGGTGGTTCTTCGGTCTGCACCTCGACGCGCTCGAGGGCCTGCCCGCGGGAACGGTCGTCCCCGGAACGCGGCGCATCCTCGCGACCGAGAAGCTCGACGTCGTGCTCACCGGCAGGGCCTCGCACGCCGCGGAGAGCCCGGAACTCGGGCGTGACGCCCTCGCGGCGGCGGTGGACATCTACGCGGCGCTGCGGGGCTGCGATTGGGACGGCGCGACGGTCTCGTGCAACGCGCTCGCCGGCGGCGAGGCGCGCAACGTCATCGCGGCGCACGCCGAGCTGAAGTGCGAGATCAGGGCGGTGGAGTGGGCGGCCGTCGTCCGCGCGCGCGAGCGCTTCACGCGGATCGTCGAGGAGGAGTCCGCGAGGCGCGGCGTGATCGCGCGCGTCGACACCGTCGGGCGCAGCATCGGGGGCGGCTCCGACGGCCCCGGGACCTCCCTCATGCGCGAGTCGGCGGAGCGGGCCGGCCTCCCGGTCGTCGACGTACGCGATTTCGGGGCGAGCGACGACGCGGCCGACCTGATGGCGGCGACGCAGCGCGGCGGCGGGATCGGCTCCTACGGGCTCCTGGCGACCGGTGGTCTCGCGGACGCGCACAGCGCCCGCTTCGACTGCTCGCCCGCCGCGCTCGAGAGCGGAGTGGCGCTGATGACGGAGTGCGTGCGCACGGTGATCCGAGAGATGAGGCAGGAATGACGAAGCAGCAGACCGTGGCGATCGTGGGCGGAGGCGTCGCCGGGCTCGGAGCGGCCCTCGGGCTGATGGATCACGGGTTCGCGGGGCGCGTGGTGCTCATCGAGAGCGAGACGGAACTCGGGCAGCGCGGCTCCCGCCGAGCGGCGGGCGCCCTGCGGCGCGCCGGCCGCGCCGACGCGGAGGCCGAGCTCGCGGAACGGGCGTTCGCGCACTGGCGCGCGCTCGAGAAGCGGTTCTCCGTCGACGTCGGCATCCGGCAGGGGGGCGTGCTGCTCGTCGGATCCTCGGCCGAGCACGTCGCCGACCTGAGGGAGAAGCACGCCCGCGCGGCTCGAGGGGGAGGCGCGACGCGACTCCTGGAGCGCGAGGAGATCCGCGGTCTCATGCCGTGGATCCGGCACGACGTCGAACTCGGTCTGCTCAGCCCCGAGGACGGCCAGGTGGACCCGGCGCTCGCCACCCAGCAGGTCGCGAAGCTCGTGCGCTCCCACGGCCGCGTCGAGATCCGGTCCGGCGCCGCGGTGACGGGCATCGAGCAGCGCGCCGGCCGCTGGGGACTCGCGCTCGCGGGTGGAGAACCGATCGAGTCGGACTGGCTGATCCTCGCGGCGGGAGCCGCCGCACCGCGGATCCTCGAGTCGGCGGGGCTCACGCTCCCCGTCATGAGCGCCAAGGTCGTGACGCTGCGCTCGGCGCCCGTCGAGCCGCGCTTCGCGCAGTTCTTCCAGGACTGGGACGCCCAGCTCTTCCTGCGGCAGAACGTGCGCGGAGAGCTGCAGTTCGGCTGCCTCGGACAGGACCTGATCCGCGTCGACGACGGCGTGTCCGACCGGGAGGCGGCTCTCGTGCTCGAAGCCTTCCGGCATTCGCTCCCGGGTCTCGGCGAGCCGCGGGTGGTCGACTCCTGGGCGGGGATCATCGACGAGTCCCGCGACCGCCTGCCGATCATCGGGTCGATCGACGGGGCCGACCGCCTGCTGGTCGCGGCGGGGTGGTCCGGGCACGGCTTCCTGCTCGGGCCGTACGTCGGCGACCTCATCGCACGCCAGGTGATGACGGGGGAGCCCGATCCGATCCTGATGCCGTTCGCCCCCGCACGGTTCTCGTACTCGCCGAGCACGAGCAACGTCGACGCCTAGGAGAAGCCCATGCACAGATCAGTCATCATCATCGGGGCCGGCGGACTCGGCCAGCAGATCGCGGCGGCGGCGAGAATCCGCGGATGCCGCTGGCGCATCACGCTCGTGGATCGCGACCGGGAACGCGTCGACGAGGCGGTCGCGGGCCTCCGAGCGCTGGCCGTCGCGCTCTCGCCCCACGTCGAGGGCATCGCTCTCGACGCGCTCGACGAGCAGGGCCTGCGATCGCTCATCGAGGCCTCCCGAGCGGACGCCGTCGTGAACGTCGCGACGCTGCTGCCGGTCGAACGGTGGTGGGCCATCGCCGGGAGGCAGGACGTGGGCCGCGGCTTCAACGAACTCGGCTTCGGGCCCTGGCTGGCGCTGCACCTGGTGATCGCCTCGGCCGTCGCCTCAGCGGTCGGCGCGAGCGAACCCCGACCGCTGTTCATGAACGCCGCCTACCCCGACGCCATCAACGCGCTGCTCGCCCGCTGGCACGGCTTCGCCCCCGCGGGGGCGGGGAACATCAGGCTCCTCGAGCCCGGACTCCGCACGGCGCTGTCAGAGCGCGCCGGTTCAGCCGGCGATGACCTCGAGATCGCTCTGAGCGCGCACTACGTGCACGTGAGGAACCTGCTCATGCGGGAGCCCGAGCTGCCGCAGGGGTGGCGGCTGAGCATCACCGGGCGGGGAGCGCCGGAGGGGCCGGGCGCGGATGAGCAGCGCGCACTGCTGAGGCGAGCCGGGGCCGCCGTGCCGCGCGGAGCCGCTTCCCACACCTGGACGGCGACCTCGATCGTCGAGGATCTCGAAACACTCCTCGGGCAGGGGCCCGCGCGGCGCAGCCTCATGGCCGGTCCGCTGGGGATGGTCGGCGGGTATCCCGTCGAGCTCGCCGAGGGCTCGGTGCGGCTCGCCCTGCCCGAGGACTGGGACGAGGGCGAGCTCGCAGCCGAGCAGCGGCGAGCCGCCCGGCTGGACGGCATCGGCGGGATCGACCCCCGGGGCGCCGTCGAGTTCTCGCCCTCCGCTCGCGACCTCTATCAGAGCATCACGGGCGCCGCCCTCGAGCCGGTCACCCGCGAGAACGTCGCGGACGTCGCGCGCTCGCAACTCGAAATCCTTCGCAAGCTATGACCCGCAACGGGTCGGGAACGGAACGTGCACCATGAAGATTCGCGAGATCGTCGTTCGGATCATCGACGCCGACGGGCTGTCGTTCTCCCTCGGAGAGGGGTTTCGCCTCGGGCAGGAACTGCTGCTCGTGGAGGTCGTCACCGACTCCGGTGCGAGGGGAACCGGCGGCACGTCGACCTACGGCAACGGGCGCGAACTGGTGGAGTCCACCCTCAGCACCTACGCCCCGATGCTGCTCGGGCGCGACCCCTTCGACACGGAGGGGTTCTGGAAGCGCGCCCTCGGGGTGATCAAGCTCTACGCCGCGCCTCAGGCCGCGGCCGCCCTCGACCTCGCGCTGTGGGACCTGATCGGCACGCTCGCCCAGCAGCCCGTCTACCGCCTGCTCGGCGGCGGCCGCGAACGCATCCCCGTGTACGGTTCGCTCCCGCATCTGCCGACCGTCGAGGAGCACGTCGAGCTCATCGACGCCTACCGCAGCGAGCGCGGGCTGACCGCCTTCAAGATCCACCTCTCCGGTCGGGTGCGGGACGACCTGCGCCTCGTCGAGGAGTTGCGGGAGCGCGTCGGCGACGAGACCGTGCTGCTCGCCGACGCGGTCGGGCACTACGACTACACCGACGCGCTGCGGGTCGGACGAGCACTCGAGTCGGCCGGCTTCGAGTGGTTCGAGATGCCGATGGAGGACTACCTCGAAGAGGGGTACCGCAAGCTGAGCTCGACGCTCGAGATCCCGATCACCACGGGCGAGGTCACCAATGCGACCCTCTTCGCGAACGCGAACGCGATCGCCGGCAGAGGATGGAGCATCGTGCGGGGAGACGTCGCGAACTGGGGCGGCATCACGCAGGGCCGGAAGCTCAGCGCGCTGGCGGAGGCCTTCGGCCTGCGGTGCGAGTTCCACTCGTGGGGGTTCGCGGTCAACCAGTTCGCGAATCTGCACGCCATGTTGCCCTGCCCGACTTCGCGCTACTTCGAGTGGCCGATCCCGCCGCAGCCGTTCGAGTTCGGCTTCGCGCCCGTCGTGGTGCGCGACGGCTTCGCAGCGGCGCCCACCCTTCCGGGTCTCGGGCTCGTGCCCGACGTCGACCGCCTCGACCGCGGGGAGCAGTTCCGCGAGGTCTTCGCGCGGGAGTAGCCGGCGCCCGCGGGCGGCGCGCCGTCCGAGACCGGCGAGCTCCCCCCTCCCCGGGCCGGCACCCGGGCGGCGCCACGCGCGGACCCCGCCCCGACGAGACCGCGCACCGGAGCGGGAGTAGCCTGATCCGGTGCGCATGACTCGTTCAGGACTGGGATACGGGCTGGGCGCCTACCTCATCTGGGGTGTCTTCCCCTTCTTCTTCGGCCTCATCGCGGTGGTCGGGCCGTTCGAGGTGGTGCCCTGGCGGGTCGGCGCGACCCTCACGTTCTGCGTGATCCTCGTCTCCGCGACCCGTCGCTGGGGCCAGGTGGGGGCGATCCTGCGCTCGCCGCGACTGCTCGGCTGGTTCACCCTCTCAGCGCTGCTGCTCTACGCGAACTGGCAGCTCTTCGTGATCGGCGTGATGACGGGGCACGTGCTCGAGACCTCGCTCGGCTACTTCATCAACCCGCTCTTCACGATCCTCATCGGCGTTGATGCTCCTATAGTTGTCAACTCATGATTTCCCCGGTTCTTGGATTGACTTTGATCAGGTGGTAGAGCTCTCGGATCACGTAGCGCTTTAGACATCGGATGATGTCTCGTTTGCTCTTGCCCTCGGCGGTTCTGCGGGCGACGTAATCAATGGTGGGTTGGTGGAATCGCATTCTCGCGATCACGGTCCGATAGATCGCGGCGTTGAGTTGTCGGTGTCCTCCATGGTTGATGCGATGCTTCCCACTTGTCATACCCGACCCTGTAGGGACGGGGCTGATGCCGGCGAGTTTCGCGAACGCAGCCTCGGACTTGATGCGCCCGGGATTATCGCCAGCAACAATGAGGATCTCGGCAGCAGTATCGACGCCGATACCGAGCTCCTCCAGCAGGTGCGGAGCACGCCCGAGGACGAGTTCCTCGATCATGCCGTTGAGTTCTTTGATTTCCTCATCGAGCATGAGCCAACGCCTCGCGAGCGACCGCAGGGTATGCCGGTTCGCGTCCTCGGGAGACTCAAGGCTGCGCGGCCGGAATGCGGCGCAGTGACGCGCGAGAGCCCGCTGGGTCTTCCGAGCGGTCTCGGTGCGGAGCTGTTCTGGTGCGTGCACGAGCATCGCTTTGAGCGTCACCATCGTCGCGGCTTTCTGCTTGACCGCGGTGTCATGGGCGACTTTGAGCTGTCGAATCATCTCGACCGCCCCGTCCATCGTTTTCGGGGTCGCGGTCGCGAATCCCGCAAGCACGGCTCTCGCGGCGTTCTCCGCGTCGAGGGTGTCGGACTTCCCGTTGAGTCGGCGGAGACGCCTATCGGGGCGTGAGACCTCGACGACTTTGTGGCCTTGCCGGCGCAGGAACGAGGTGAGACCTGCCCCGTAGGAGCCGGTTCCCTCGATTCCGAACGAGATGATCCTCCCGAAGGTCCCAGCCCAGTCGAGGAGTTGCCGGAACCCAGCGGTGTCGGTCGCG